>NZ_JAYGGN010000028.1:0-503 GCF_036314045.1 Microvirga sp. CF3062 | reverse complement strand
GCCCATCGGTCGCGGCGGGAGACGCCGTTCCAGCCGCGCCAGCGTGCCTCCATCAGGGCGTACTGGCGCAGCACCGTGGCGCGGCTCTGCAGCAGGTGCACCGGGGTGCCGGTGGTGCCGCTGGTGTGCACGCCGAACATGCGCGCAGGCCGGCAGTCGTCGGCCAGGAAGGCGCGCGGGTTGGCGCGCAGCTGCGCCTTCTCGAGCACCGGCCAGTGCTCCAGAAGCTCGGACGAGCGCCGGTCGCCCTCGCGCCGGCGCCGGGCCCAGTGCTCGCGGTACCAGGGCACCCGGGTCGCGGCGCGGTGCAGCAGGCGGGCCAGCTCCTCGTCCGTCCAGGCCTGCCACTGGGCCGGGCTCCAGGTCTCGCGGCTGAGGATCTCGGCCACGGCCCGGTCGGTGGCGGCGTTGTAGCGCCACCAGCGCAGATACAGCCCGCGCGCGCTCGCCGAGGCGCAGCGCAGCGAATACGGCAGACGATGATAAAGCGTTACGGCATTCAT
>NZ_JAYGGN010000027.1:0-716 GCF_036314045.1 Microvirga sp. CF3062 | reverse complement strand
AGATGACGAAGAAGTCCTTGTGGGTCATCTTGAGGTTTTTGGAGAGGGTGGCGATCTGGATCTGAGCGGATGAGCCGGTGCCGTCGGCATCATAGTACAGGGCGCCTGACTTCTTGTTGTAGATCAGGTTGTCGGAGGCGTCGTGCGCCTTCGTGCCCTGGTAGAACTCAGAGGCCTTGAGCACGCCCTTCTTGTCCAGCGTCTTGAACACCGATTTGGCCAGGTGCAGCGTGTCGTCCACCACCTTGAAGTCGACGATCTTATCCTGATTGGCCTTGTTGATCTTCGCGGACTTCGACAGCTTGGTGTCGAACACGAAGATGTCCTGGCCCACCCCGCCGCTGAGGTTGTCCTTGCCGGCTCCACCGTAGAGCTTGTCGTTGCCGGCTTCCGCATAAAGCGTGTCGTTGCCGGCCAGACCATAGATCAGGTCATTGCCGGCCTCGCCGGTCAGGCGGTCCACGCCGGGGGTGCCGCGCAGGGTCTGCGGGGTCGTCTCGACGGCATCGAGGACGCTCAATGTGAAGGTGCTGGTGACGCCCTCCCCGAAGCCATCCGTGGCTTTGACCGTGATGGAGTGCTGCGGCTTGCTCTCGAAGTCGAGCGCGCCGGTGAGCACGAGGGTGTTGCCATCGATGGCGAAGGGCCCATCGGAACCAACCAGGTTGTACGTGATCTTATCGCCATCCGCGTCGCTGGCTGAGAACGTGGCAACA
>NZ_JAYGGN010000026.1:0-770 GCF_036314045.1 Microvirga sp. CF3062 | reverse complement strand
TTCCCCTTCAACGAAACGCTTCATGCTGCCCTCCGCCGATCACGATCAGCTTAGCAGATCAAGGCGTTTCCACACAGCCTGGACCCAAAGCAGCCCTTCGAGCCGGATCGGTAGAGTCAGAGCCATGGTGGTCCCCCACGCCATGGCTAGGCGCTGAAGAAAGGGAGCCGAGCCCTATTTGGATAGGCAGACTTCCCTGTTTCCTGACATGGAGCCTCGCATGATACTCGGCGCCTACAATGATCGAGTTTGGTATTTTGCCCTTGCTTTCGGTGGGGTGTCCGTTGTTGCCATAGTGATCGCGAAACGATCCTGGCGCCGGCTCCAGGACGCCTTGAAGATACCGCTCTCCCGGTACAATGGTGACGTGCCCTACCAGAGGGAATGGGACTTCAGGTACTGGCGTGAGATCTCGAGGGTGACGGCGCTGCTCTCGATTTTCTTTACTGTCCTGTGGCTCATCCCATAGGTGGTCCTGTCGCTCGAAGGAATCCCCGCGACCAAGGACGGGTCCACGAGACCCACGGGATCCCGCGCACCATGCGAGCCGCTCTCTCGTCAGATCGTGATGCGTGATCCCACCTCGACTGCGCGGTCTTCCGGGATGCAGAAGTGGTCCGACACGTCACTCGCGGAGCGGGCCATCGGGATGAAGAGGTAGTCCTGCCACAGCGGCAGTCCGGACTGGGCCGACGCTTGCAGCGCCCGCCGCGACAGGAAGAACGAGACGTCGTTCAGGTCGAAGCCCGCCGTCTTCAGGGCCGTTGGCA
>NZ_JAYGGN010000025.1:0-1186 GCF_036314045.1 Microvirga sp. CF3062 | reverse complement strand
TGGCGAAGATCAAGGTTGCCAATCCGGTCGTCGAACTCGACGGCGACGAGATGACCCGCATCATTTGGCAGTTCATCAAAGACAAGCTGATCCACCCCTATCTCGACATCGACCTGAAGTATTATGACCTCGGCGTCGAGCACCGCGACGCCACCAACGACAAGGTCACCGTCGAGGCCGCCGAGGCGATCAAGAAGTACGGCGTCGGCGTGAAGTGCGCCACCATCACGCCGGACGAAGGCCGCGTGAAGGAGTTCAACCTCAAGGACATGTGGAAGTCGCCCAACGGCACGATCCGCAACATCCTCGGCGGCGTGATCTTCCGCGAGCCCATCATCTGCAAGAACGTGCCGCGCCTCGTGCCCGGCTGGACCCAGCCGATCATCGTCGGCCGTCACGCCTTCGGTGACCAGTACAAGGCCACGGACTTCAAGGTGCCCGGCAAGGGCCGCCTGACCATGAAGTTCGAGGGCGAGGACGGCACGGTGATCGAGAAGGAAATCTTCAAGTTCCCGGATGCCGGCGTCGCCATGGGCATGTACAACCTGGACGAGTCGATCCGCGACTTCGCCCGCGCCTCGCTCAACTACGGCCTGAACCGCAAGTACCCGGTCTATCTGTCGACGAAGAACACGATCCTGAAGCAGTACGACGGCCGCTTCATGAACATCTTCCAGGAGATCTACGACACCGAGTTCAAGGCGAAGTTCCAGGCCGCCGGCATCCACTACGAGCACCGCCTGATCGACGACATGGTGGCCTCGGCCCTCAAGTGGTCGGGCGGCTATGTGTGGGCGTGCAAGAACTACGACGGCGACGTGCAGTCCGACACGGTGGCGCAGGGCTTCGGCAGCTTAGGCCTGATGACCTCCGTGCTGATGACGCCGGACGGCCAGACCGTCGAGGCGGAAGCCGCCCACGGCACCGTGACGCGCCACTACCGCGAGCACCAGAAGGGCAAGGAGACCTCGACCAACTCCATCGCGTCGATCTTCGCCTGGACCCGTGGCCTGGCGCACCGGGCCAAGCTCGACAACAACGAGGAGCTCGCCCGCTTCGCCCAGACCCTTGAGAAGGTCTGCGTCGACACGGTGGAGTCCGGCTACATGACCAAGGACCTCGCGCTGCTGGTTGGCGCCGAGCAGAAGTGGCTCTCCACCACCGGCTTCCTCGACAAGATCGACGA
>NZ_JAYGGN010000024.1:0-1335 GCF_036314045.1 Microvirga sp. CF3062 | reverse complement strand
GTCACATTGTATGAGCTTGAGCCTGCGCCTGGGACGAAGTCGTCGCGGGTGATCTCCTTGGCCGACGACATCGCGCGCTCCATGAGCGCGGTCTCGGCCCGTGTGGCGGTGGTGCAGGGCCGCAATGCCATCGGCATCGAGCTGCCCAACCACAAGCGCGAGACCGTGTTCCTGCGTGAGCTTCTGGCAAGTCAGGACTTCGAGACCTCGAAGCAGAAGCTCGCCCTGTGCCTGGGCAAGACCATCGGGGGCGAACCCGTCATCGCGGATCTCGCCCGCATGCCGCACCTGCTGGTGGCCGGCACCACCGGGTCGGGCAAGTCGGTGGCGATCAACACCATGATCCTGTCGCTCGTCTACCGGCTGACGCCTGCCGAGTGCCGCCTGATCATGGTCGATCCGAAGATGCTGGAGCTCTCCGTCTATGACGGCATCCCGCACCTGCTCACGCCGGTGGTCACCGACCCCAAGAAGGCCGTGGTGGCGCTGAAATGGGCCGTGCGCGAGATGGAGGACCGCTATCGCAAGATGTCCAAGCTCGGGGTTCGCAACATCGACGGCTTCAACGCCCGCGTGGTGGAAGCCAAAGCCCGCGGCGAGACCATCACCCGCACGGTGCAGACCGGCTTCGACCGCGAGACCGGCGAGGCGGTGTACGAGGACGAGGTGATGGAGCTCGATGCTCTGCCCTACATCGTGGTGATCGTCGACGAGATGGCCGACCTGATGATGGTGGCCGGCAAGGAGATCGAGGGCGCGATCCAGCGCCTGGCCCAGATGGCGCGGGCTGCCGGCATTCACGTGATCCTGGCGACGCAGCGGCCGTCTGTGGACGTGATCACCGGCACGATCAAGGCGAACTTCCCGACCCGGATCTCGTTCCAGGTCACGTCGAAGATCGACAGCCGCACGATCCTGGGCGAGATGGGCGCCGAGCAGCTCTTAGGCCAGGGCGACATGCTGTACATGGCCGGCGGCGGGCGGATCACCCGGGTGCACGGGCCGTTCTGCTCGGACGAGGAGGTGGAGAAGGTGGTGGCGCATCTCAAGCGCCAGGGCCGGCCGCAGTATCTCGAGGCGGTCACGGCGGACGAGGACGAGGGCGGTGGAGCAGGCGCCGATACGCCGGTGTTCGACCAGGGCGAGTTCGGGGCGCCCAGCGGCGACCTGTACGACCAGGCGGTGGCGGTGGTGCTGCGCGACAAGAAGGCCTCGACGAGCTACATCCAGCGCCGGCTGCAGATCGGCTACAACCGGGCGGCTTCGCTCATGGAGAGGATGGAGCAGGAGGGCATCGTCGGACCCGCAAACCACGCCGGCAAACGCGAAATCCTG
>NZ_JAYGGN010000023.1:0-1523 GCF_036314045.1 Microvirga sp. CF3062 | reverse complement strand
GAAAGCCCGGCTTGGCCGGGCTTCTTGCCGGCTACAGCCCGGCGATGTTGATGTACTTGATCTCGAGAAAGCCCTCGATGCCGTACTTGGAGCCCTCGCGCCCAAGCCCCGACTGCTTCACGCCGCCAAACGGCGCCATCTCGTTGGCGAGCGCCGGCGTGTTCACCCCCACCATGCCGCTCTCCAGCGCCTCCGCCACACGCCACACACGCGCCATGTCACGGGCATAGAAGTACGACGCCAGCCCGAACTCCGTGGCATTGGCCATCCCGATCACCTCCGCCTCGTCGGCAAACGTGATGATCGGCGCAAGCGGCGCAAACGTCTCCTCCTTGGTCACCTTCATGGCCTGGGTGATCCCCGTCATCACGGTCGGCTCAAAGAACGTGCTGCCCAGAGCCGAGCGCCGGCCTCCCACCAGCACCTGCCCACCCTTGGCCAGGGCATCGGCCACATGCTCCTCCATCTTGGTCACGGCGCGCTCGTCGATCAGCGGCCCCATGGCCACCCCTTCCTCCGTGCCGCGCCCGAGCTTCAGGCCCTTGGCCTTCTCCGCCAGCTTCTCGGCAAAGGCTTGCGCCACACTCTCCTGCACATAGATCCGGTTGGCGCACACGCAGGTCTGGCCCGCATTGCGGAACTTGGACGCCAGGGCGCCCTCCACGGCCGCATCGAGATCCGCATCGTCGAACACGATGAACGGCGCGTTGCCACCCAGCTCCAGCGACAGGCGCTTGATGCTGGAGCCGGCCTCGCGCATCAGCCAGCGGCCCACATTGGTCGAGCCGGTGAAGGTGATCTTGGCCACCTTCGGGTTGTGGCAGAACTCCTCGCCGATGGGCCGGGCCTCCGTGGTGGTGATCACCGAGAAGGCGCCCTTCGGCACGCCCGCCCGCTCGGCCAGCACGGCAAGCGCCAGGGCCGAGAGCGGGGTCTGGGCTGCGGGCTTGAGCACCATGGTGCAGCCGGCGGCCAGCGCCGGGCCCACTTTCCGGGTGATCATGCCATTGGGAAAGTTCCACGGGGTGATGGCCGCGCACACCCCCACCGGCTGCTTGAGCACCACGATGCGCTGGGAAGGAGCAGCCCCGGGAATGACGTCGCCGTTGATGCGCTTGGCTTCCTCGGCAAACCACTCGATGTAGGCCGCATTCGAGATCACCTCGCCCTTGGCCTCCGCCAGAGGCTTGCCCTGCTCGGTGGTGAGGATCAGCGCCAGATCGTCGGCGTTTTCGACGATCAGCTCGTACCAGCGGCGCAGGATGACGCTGCGCTCCTTGGCGGTGCGCTTGGCCCAATCCTTCTGCACCGCATGCGCCGTGTCGATGGCCTGGCGGGCGGCCTCCACGCCGAGATCAGGCAGCTCGAGGATCAGCGCGCCGTCGAAGGGGTCGGTGACGGCAAAGCTGGGCCCGTCGGCAGCCCCTACCCACGCGCCCGCCACATAGGCCCAGTCCACCAGAAGCGACGCGTCCTTCAGATCCAGAACACGACGGGCAGCAGGCTGGTGATGAACACTCATG
>NZ_JAYGGN010000022.1:0-1585 GCF_036314045.1 Microvirga sp. CF3062 | reverse complement strand
TTGACCGAGGTCGTGTGAAAACGCGATTTCGAGCGACGTGTGATGGCAGCTGTTTGGGCGTGATCCGCGGCGGCAAAAGGGTTCAGACTGCCAGAGCCCTCAGCAGAGGCCCGGCACCCAGGATATTGATCATCCGCTTCAGGTTGTAGGCCAGCACGTGCAGGCTCATCTCGGTTTTGACCTTCTCCAAGGTCTTCATCAGGAAGTGAGTACTGCCCATCCAGGCTTTGATGGTCCCAAACGGATGCTCCACCGTCTGTCGGCGAATGCTCATGGCCTCGGGCATGCGCTCGAGCCGGGCCTGCATCCGGTCGAGCACATCTTCATGCTGCCAGCGCTTCACCCGCTTGTGCTTGTCCGGCGTGCACCGGGGCTTGAGAGCACAAGTCGGACAGGCCGTCAGATTGCGGTAGTGATCGATATTGTCCCGGCGGTCTGAGCGCACCTTGCCCTTCGTCAGGTGCTGGCCCGCCGGGCAGGTGTAGCGGTCGTGCTCGGCGTCATAGACGAAGTCCCGCCCGGTGAAGAGGCCCTTGTTAGTATTGCCGGAGGTCTGGGTCTTGGGAACGTAGGGCAGGACCCCCGTTCCTTCGCAGGCCAGCACCTCGTCGCCGTTGTAGTAGCCTCGGTCGGCCAGCACGATGAGTTCCTCACAAGGCATCACATCCCGGGCTTGCTGCCCCATCGCCAGCAGTTGTGTGCGGTCGTTGCCGACATTGGTCACCTCGTGCGCGACGATCAGATGATGCTCGGCTTCCACCGCCATCTGCACGTTGTAGCCCACAATGCCAGTGCCTTTGCCGCTGGTGGCCATCGAGCGTGCGTCCGGATCAGTCAGAGAGATCTGCTGGTCGGGCGCGGCCTCCACCTGCTGCTGCATCTCCTTCAGGGACTGCATCGACCGGCGCAGGCCCTTGATCTTCTCCTTTAGGCGGGTTGTCCTGGCCTCAGTCTCCTCGCCACCCTGCCGGTCGGCGCGATCCAGAGCGGTCAGGTAGCGGGCGATACCGGCCTCCACCTGCTCGATGCGCTTGGCCACCTTGGCGACCGTGAAGTTCTTGTCGCGGTTGTTGACAGCCTTGAACTTGGAGCCGTCGAGGGCCACCACCGCCCGAGTGAACAGGTTGAGCTTGCGGCACAGCCCGATGAACTGCGCACACACCGCACGGATGGCCGGTCCGTTGTCGCGGCGGAAGTCGGCAATGGTCTTGAAGTCCGGCATCAAGCGGCCGGTGAGCCAGATCAGCTCGAGGTTGCGCTGGGTCTCCCGTTCCAGGCGGCGACTGGACGGGACGCGGTTGAGATAGCCGTAGATGTAGATCTTGAGCAGGGTGGCGGGATGATACGCTGGACGTCCTGTTGCCTCCGGCGCCACCCCGGCAAAGCCGAGGGCCGCCAGATCCAGCTCGTCCACGAAGGCTTCAACGATGCGCACGGGATTGTCGGGCGCCACATAGTCGTCCAGGCAATCAGGAAGCAGGGTGGTCTGCCGGCGGTCTTCCCCTTCAACGAAACGCTTCATGCTGCCCTCCGCCGATCACGATCAGCTTAGCAGATCAAGGCGTTTCCACACAGCCTGGACCCA
>NZ_JAYGGN010000021.1:0-1597 GCF_036314045.1 Microvirga sp. CF3062 | reverse complement strand
TCACCACCGTCAAGATGACATTCTGGTCGTGCAGCACCTTGTTGTGCTTCATGTTATGCAGCAGCGCGGCCGGGACATCGTTGGCATTGCCCGTCAGGAACATGGCCGTGCCGGGCACCCGCGGCGCCGAGCTGTTCTCGCACATGCGGATGAACTCGGGCAGTGGCGGGCGGCCCCGGTGCGAGATCTCGGCCAGCAGGTGCGAGCCCTTGCGCCACACCCACATGAGCGTGAACAGCCCCGCGCCCGTCATCAGTGGGAACCAGCCGCCCTGCGGGATCTTGAGCGCGTTTGCCCCCAGGAAGATCAACTCGATGGCGAAGAACGGCGCGATTACCAGGACAGTGACCGCCGGGGACCAGCGCCAGAACTTCCACGCCACGGCGAACAGCAGGCACGAGGTAATGACCATGTCGCCCGTTACGGCGATGCCATAGGCAGCCGCCAGGTTGCTCGACGTCCTGAAAAACACCACGAGCAGGATCACGGCGACAAGCAGCAGCCAGTTGATCATCGGGATGTAGATCTGGCCCTTCTCCGTTTCGGAGGTGCGCAGCACACGGAAGCGCGGCAGCACGCCGAGCTGCATCGCCTGCTGCGAGATCGAGAACGCGCCCGTGATCACCGCCTGGCTGGCGATGATGGTGGCGATGGTGGCCAGGATCACCATCGGCAGCAACGCCCAGGAGGGGTAGAGCAGGAAGAACGGGTTCTCCAGCATCTCGGGGTGGGCCAGCAGCATAGCGCCCTGGCCAAGGTAATTAAGGGCCAGCGCCGGCAGGACGAAACCAAGCCAGGCGGTGCGGATGGGCGAGCGACCGAAGTGACCGAGGTCGGCATAGAGCGCCTCAGCTCCAGTGACCGACAGGAACACCGCACCTAAGGCAAACAGTCCGGCTGTGCCGTGGTTGAGCAGGAAGCTGAGGCCATGGAGCGGGTTGATTGCGCCGATGATTCCAGGATCGTCCAGGATGTGCGTCAGGCCACCGATACCCATAACGGCGAACCAGAAGGCGGTGATCGGCCCGAAGAATGTCGCCACGCTGGCGGTGCCGAACCGCTGGACGGCAAAGAGGCCGATCAGGATCACGAGGCTGATCGGCACCACGTAGGGATCGAAGGCGGGCGTCACGAGCTTGAGGCCCTCGAGCGCCGAGAGGACGGAGATCGCCGGGGTGATGATGGCGTCGCCATAGAACAGGGAGGCGCCTACCATGCCGAGGATGATGGTGAACCCGGTGCTGTGCCCGAGCGCGCGCTGGGCCAACGTGACGAGCGAGAGCGTACCGCCCTCGCCGTTGTTATCGGCGCGGAGGACCAGGACAACGTACTTGAGAGTGACGATGATGATCAGCGCCCACAGGATCAGCGAGACGACCCCGATCACCATCTCACGAGTGAGAGCGGCGTGGCCCGCATGGGCGGTGGCGGCGGCGAGGCTTTCCTTGAGAGCGTAAAGCGGACTGGTGCCAATGTCGCCGTACACCACGCCGATGGAGCCGAGAGTCAGAGCCCAGAAGGAGGTCGGAGTTGCGTGCCCGTATCCGGCAGGGCCGACATCCACCCGTTCGCTAATCCCCGTCGCGGCCATGTACCC
>NZ_JAYGGN010000020.1:0-1681 GCF_036314045.1 Microvirga sp. CF3062 | reverse complement strand
CCGCGCTCATGGAGCGCGCGATGTCGTCGGCCAAGGAGATCACCCGCGACGACTTCGTCCCAGGCGCAGGCTCAAGCTCATACAATGTGACCACGGGGCCGGGCCGGACATTGATGATCTCGCCCTTGACGTTGAAGTCCCACAGCACGTTCTCGAGGGTCGCCGCATTCTCCTGCAGGACCTCGACAGGCACCTCCGCACTGCTCCAGATCTTCGGTTCTGCCAAAAGATCAAGCGGGGGCAGCTCGTAATCAAAAGAGGCGCGCACCGGTGCCGCGGCACCGACCGAAACCGACGCGTAGTTGTCACGACGGAAGCTATCATTGGCAGGGACTGGAGCCGCCGGCACGTGGCTCACGCGCGGCTGGGTCACCACAGCCGCGCGGCGCGGCACTTCCTCGACGATGATTTCGTCGTCCAATTCTTCTTCGACGAAGTCCTCGTCATCATCCCATGGGGCTATCTCCGGCTGAACCGACAGCGGAGCCCTCGAAGGTGCAGGCAATACAGGCTTCACTGGAGGTGAAGCTTTGACGGGAGCCAGCACTTTCCTGGCCGGGCGAGCATCCTCTTCCCGCTTTGCCTGTACGGGCGTGGCAGAAACAGGCTGGAGCGAAGGATCCAGGAGATAAGTCCCCGGCTGCCACATGAAGCTGTAGGATTGCTGAACTGTGTTGAGTTCGAATGAAGCCGGAGCAGCAGGATTGCTCCTCACCGGCTGTTCTGGCTGTTTGACCATTCTCTCTGGAGGCGCGGCCTCGGCACGCGGCGCAGGTCGAGGTGCAGGCTCCACCGTTGGAGCCGGAACTGCGGCGCGCGTGATCGGCCCACGCTCCGGAGCAGGAGCCCGATTGAAGATGCGGGCACTGCCGGTGTCGGTCTCCTGAGAAGCTGCCCTGCTGCGAAGAGCCTGCAGCCGCTCCTGAACGGCCGGCGCCGGATCCTCCATGCGAGTGGCGGCAAGCTCTCTCGCCCGATTTTCCACTACCTCATCGTATGCGTGAGAAGCTCCCTTCAGGCGGCGCTCCTTGAGGACACGCTCGGGCGTACGTGTGAACCGGACCTCCGGCGACATGGAAAAGGACTGCTCCCAGACCTCTCCACGCGGAGCACCATTCGCCCCCCTGCTCTGCCCGCTCTTTGGGGCAACGGCATCAGGAGACCGCGTGACGGACAGGCGGCTCGCGGGAGCTGGGCTCGCCTGCGCACGACTTCCGCTGGACGGAACCTCGCCCGCGGGATGACCGGCGTGGTCTCTCGGCGCCGCCCCAATGGAAGGAGACAGCTCATGATTGCCTGGCTCAGTCTTATAATCCTGGTCTTGTGCGAGAGAGCCATAGCCATGGGCGGCGGAGGATCGAGGCCGTCGTTTGAAGTGCATTGTCTGTTTTGGTGTTGGGACTGAACCGGTCAGCCCGGGGAGAAGTGTTCCCGCTGATTACGCCTACCAAAGGTAAAAAGAGCCTTAGGAGGACAGCACGTGCTGCCTCGACCAGCACTTATGCCCGCCCTCCCCTTCAAAGCAGGGGCGGCCATCCCCATATTTCTAAGAGCGAGGCGTGTTGTCCTTCTGGCATTTTGCGTCGACCTTTTTTGACAAAGGTCTTGCAAACTGTCTGGGGTTGTTTATATCGGCGCTTCCTTTGGGCTGTTTGGGTCTGAGGGGTTGTTTTCCAGCATG
>NZ_JAYGGN010000019.1:0-5375 GCF_036314045.1 Microvirga sp. CF3062 | reverse complement strand
ATCGAAGTGGCCAGCCTGTCTTCGCTGACCGGATCGGTGGCGACCGTAAGGCCGGTGGTTTCATGGTTGTTGAAACGAATGGAGCGGTCGGCAAACCGAAGAATTTGGATGTTCTTGATAGCATCGGTGCCGTCACGACCTAACGTGTCCGCGACGGACCATATGCCAGCTTCGCCAGCAAACGCGCTCCTGTCTGTGATCGTGTAGTCGGCGTAATTGCCGCGAAACACAGCCGTGTTCAAACCTTCGCCGCCATCGAGGTTGTCATTGGCGCCCATGCCCGTCAGCGTGTCAGCGCCGGCACCGCCCGAAAGGGTGTTCATCTCCTTATCGCCCGTGAGCGTGTCGTTGAAGGCCGAACCGACGAGACGGGCGATATAGATCAAGACGTCACCTTTAGCCTCGCCTGTATTGCGCGACGCATCGGTAAGGTCGACCACGACAGCTCTCGTGGCAAGATCATAGTGAGCGTAATCCTCGCTTCGTCCGTTCAGCGTGTCGGCACCTTCGCCTCCATAAAGATGGTCGCCAAGATAACTCGCACCGGAACCGCCACCTGATAGCGTGTCGTCTCCCGCCCCGCCACGCAAAGTATCGGGGATGCCCCCGATACTTCCGTTAAAAGCGTTGTTCTTGCTGTTTCCGATGAATTCTACCGGTCCGCCTGCCGCCCAAAGATTCTCAATCTCCGGGTAATCTTCTAACGAGACAACAGCGTCTCCCGACACATAGATAATGTCTGTGCCGCCACCGGAGGTCTCGATTACATTTTTTGCAAACAAATTGGATACCCAATAGGTATCGTCGCCTGTTCCGCCCTCGAGGGTTGCACTTCCGGTAGATGGGGCATGGATCGTGTCCTTGCCGCCACCGCCCTTTATCCAGGTGCCCGTATCCGCCGTGAGATCGTCATCGTAAGCTGAGCCGATGACCCCTCCAATCGACTGATAGTACTCTCCGGCGGCTTCTCCTTCCTTACCGGATGGGCCTGCCTGCAGACTGACCCTCACCTTCGCGGCCGCGTGTTCGTACGAAACGAAA
Organism: Microvirga sp. CF3062; assembly: GCF_036314045.1. Taxonomy (NCBI): domain Bacteria; kingdom Pseudomonadati; phylum Pseudomonadota; class Alphaproteobacteria; order Hyphomicrobiales; family Methylobacteriaceae; genus Microvirga; species Microvirga sp. CF3062. The sequence goes on along the minus strand of NZ_JAYGGN010000019.1, from coordinate 4,334 downwards.
TTAAACCCGCTACCTCCATAGAAGGTGTCAATCCCCTTGCCACCCTCGAGGGTGTCATCGCCGTCACCGCCGTGGAGCGTATTATTGCCATCATCCCCGATGAGCACGTCGTTGTAGGCCGAGCCAAGCAGGCCTTCGATGTTGCCGAAGGTGTCCCCGGCTGCCTTACCGGTGTTCTGATACAAAGGATTGAGACTGACGGTGAGGCCCGCTCCGGCGTTCTCATAGCTGGCATAGTCGATGCTAGTGGTCGGATCGCCCCCGTCGCCATCGCCGTCGAGCACATCTGCCCCAAGACCGCCGACGAGCGTATCGCTGCCATGACCGCCCTTCAGGATATCGTCGCCGTCGCCGCCGAATAGCTGATCCTGGCCACCCTGACCGTAGACCAGGTCGTTGCCGTCCTTGGCGCGAACGATGTCGTTGCCGGCAAGAGCCTGAATGGTTTCGCCACCGTCCGAGCCTTCAAGGCTATCAGCATACTCGGTTGGCGTGGTATTATAGGCCAGCGTCGAGGAGGGGGCTAAATACGTCAGTGCACTGCGTCCGGTCCAACCCATCAATGTGCGAAAATTAGCCATGGTCGCCTCTGCCCTTGCGTGATGCAAAGCAGACGACATGCCATGAGATCGCAGCAATCGCCCCGTACGAACACCCAGGATTAGCCGGCAACATCATCGCAGCGTGCGACGGCGCACAAGTGAGGCTGCCGATTTGTCAGCCTGAATGTATATAGGATAGCCTACAAAGCCTGTATGTCCGCAGATTACAGAAAGGTCCATGCTGCGCCGCCGTGCTAAGCGAAACAGGTACTCCACGATCTCATCATTATCGACGTAATCCATCGCAAATTATGTCAGCGCTCAGCGGCAAATCCAGTCGTGCAGAAGGTAAGGCCTCTTTATGCTGAGGTTTTAGATGCTCTCTTGAGACGCATCGCTAGGAACCAATTTCCTTGATGAGGCAGCATTAAGACTCATCCAATGGACATTGTGTTAGCACTCAACACAGCTCAACTTTGGGAACCATGAGTGGCTAGGAACCGGGTTATAGATTTGAATTAAGCGGCATTAGTGGCAATGGAATTATTCAGATTTGCGATCACCAAGAGCGATCAAAAAGTTGTCTTCAAATCACTTGGATATATACAACCGCCCCATCAAAAGGGAATATAACGCTATTTTATAGCATCAACTTATATTACTACTGTCATCTTAATGTAGTTATGAGGTAAATTCTTTCAAATTGTTGATATATAGTTATTATTATCAGAGAAATAAGTTATATTTTTCTATAAAATAGAGTGCCCAAAATCCGATATACTGAAAGCATGTGACGTTATGATGTACGATTATAATAATAGAGGATATTTAGCTTTGACTTTTGCTTATTATGAACTTGCAGCACATCACCAAGATCGATAATTCTATAGATAATTTTTACCTTCGAGTGGAAAAGCACTACAGCATATTCTCACCGTCTCATTGAATGGACTCCTGCGATGCCGACTCCGTTCCAACTAGTAGAATTGATTGAGGCAATCTATCAGGCTTCAACGGATTCAGAAGCCTGGAATACCGTTGGAACACGTTTGGCGGAACAATTTCAGAGCACAGCCTCTCTCTTCATTCATGATGCAACTTCTCAATCAGTCATTGTAGATATGAGCAGCGGGTTTGAAGAAGAGTATGTATCGAGCTACAAGCAACATTTTGTTTCCATCAATCCTCTCATTCCGGAAACGCTCGCGTTGCCCGATGGCACTGTAGCGAGAATGTTCGAGGCTGTTTCTAAGAGAGAATTGGAGAGGACGGAGTATTTCAATGACTGGCTAAGGCCACAGCGTCTGAAGTATTCAGTTGGCACGTCCCTCGGTCTCGGCGACAACATGTCAATGTTTGTAGCTTTTCACCGGTTCAACGGTGATAGGGACTATAGTGACAGCGAGGTGAGGGCCTTTGCCCAGTTGGTGCCGCACTTTCGTAGAGCTCTTCATATAAACGATAGATTGGGAGCGCAGCACAATCTTGTCGCAGCCCAGTTCAAAGGCTTGGATCAGATGGGAGTTGGGATCCTGCTTCTAAATCGAGATGGTACTTTAGATGATGCCAATATCGAAGGAGAGCATCTTCTCAAGACGCACCGTCTGCTTTCAACGCGCTTTGGACGCATTAGTATTGGCAACCCTGATAAAGACAACGAGCTCAAGCGCGTTTTGAAGAAGGCAATTGATCAGCGTGTGGCACAAACAATCTCTATTGGGTCGAGCGGAGAAGAAGACCTGAACGGCACAATTGTGCCGGTGTCAGGGAGCGGATCCTGGCAAGCTCCCGGGCAGGTCAAAGCACTCCTATTATTCAATCGTCAGCGCACTTCAACACGTCGATCTTCGCAATACCTACAAGACGTCTACCGCCTAACAGGCGCGGAGACACGCCTCCTAGAGGCAATATCAGCTGGGCAGACGCTCAATGAGTACTGTCAGAGCCATCAACTCAGTCGGAATACTGTTAAAACACAGCTCAAATGCCTCTTTGAGAAAACGCAGGTATCACGTCAAGCCGACTTAATACGGATTGTGTGGGGGGCTGACCGCCCCTCGGCTTAAGTGGGCGTTTTCGTCCGACTAAGCTCTTCGTTAGTTTAGATTTTCATCAGCAGACTGCGGCTTCAATAATCAAAGCTGAATCGGTTTGGCTGCACGTCCAAGGTCGCTGCCGCACGTCTGGTCCAGAAGGCTCCAGTTTGGTCACTTGAACCTATGTGTTCATACGGGGACGAAGTTTGGCTCCCATGGCATGCCATCTGCTTTGCATTTCGCAAGGGCAGAGGCTGATCATGGCAAAGTTTCGTAACCTGATGGATTCGTACGTACGACTCCAGATCACTTCGCGCATCATAGAGGGAGACAACAAAAGCAATTTAATCGACGGCGGTCCAGACGATGACATCATCTATGGGCATGGTGGAGATGATATGCTTTACGGACATGGTGGTGCAGACTCGCTTTATGGTGGCGACGGGAATGACTGGCTGTACGGCCATGGAGGAGGTAATCACTTCTGGGGCGGCGCAGGATCAGATTTTATCTCTGGCAGTGGCCACGGGGTAGGCGAACTCAACTTTGCCCATTACGATCAGGCGACGGGCGATATAATCGTCGATCTCAGCACTCCGAGCAACAACACAGGCGAGGCAGCCGGCGACACATTTTCAAACATTGAAGGGCTCGTGGGCTCCGCCTATAATGACACGCTTGTTGGAGATGCGCAGGATAATGACCTTCAAGGGTGGGATGGAAACGACCACTTAGAAGGTAGAAGTGGCATTGATACGCTCCATGGGGCGTTGGGAAATGACACTCTGCTTGGCGGAACGGGTGGCGATAGACTAGAGGGCGAAGGCGGTGACGACCTGCTCTATGGCCAGGAGGATGCCGATAGGCTCTTTGGCCAAGCCGGGAATGACATCCTCAAGGGCGGCCTGGCTAATGACACCCTCGTCGGCGGAGACGGCGCCGATGTATTGGATGGTGATGGCGACGGGGGCGATCCGGCTAGCAGTATCGACTATGCCAGCTATGAGAGGACATCGGCGCCTGTATTCGCTAGCCTAGACGTGCGGTTTGCCAACAAAGGTGAGGCCGCAGGCGACACCTACCACAACATCGAAGGCCTGATCGGCTCAAGCTTCAACGATGTCCTAATTGGTAATGCAGATAACAATACGCTTCGAGGAGGCGCGGGCCTCGATACCCTCATTGGCGGCGGCGGAAATGATACCTACGATGGAGGCGAGGATTGGGCTTTTGTGTCCTACGAGTATTCGACAGCTAGGGTTGTGACGGGCATTGACGTAAGCCAGAACGATATGGAGGGCGATGCTCTCGGAGATACTTACTCTGGTATTGCCGGCATCATTGGGACGAGGTTCAACGACATCCTGACAGCCCATAATACCACCATTCTCAGAGGCGGTGGGGGCGATGATACGCTCATCGCCCGTGGTCGGACGCCAACACTTGAGGGTGAGGCAGGGGAAGACACTCTAATCAGTGGAGCCTACAACGACCGGCTCGATGGCGGCGAAGGTCAGGACACAGCAGTTTATGACGGCAACTATGCCGAGTATAAAATTGTGTCACACCAGAACGGAAGCATTACCGTTGAAGATACTGCACCTGGGACGGTACGACAAACAGATGGCCTGGACACGCTAACGAACATTCGGTTTTTGCAGTTTGCTGATCGCAAGATTGCCCTCACGAACAGCGAGACGACAGGCCTTGCTCTCTCGATCTCTTCAATTGGCGAGGATGCGCTGACCTCCACGCC
>NZ_JAYGGN010000018.1:0-5882 GCF_036314045.1 Microvirga sp. CF3062 | reverse complement strand
AAAAGCCCCCGCCGTTTATCACGTGCGGGGGCTTTTGAGTGTTTGGTTGCGGGGACAGGATTTGAACCTGTGACCTTCAGGTTATGAGCCTGACGAGCTACCGGGCTGCTCCACCCCGCGCCAATGATGGCCTTCAAAGCAGGCTTTGAAGGCGAAGGGCACAAACACAAACCGCGGCGCTCGAGACGAGACACCGCGGTGTGATTGTCGAAGATCAGTAAAGAGGCTTTGTGTTTGTCCTTGGCAGGCCCGGCAATGACCTACTCTCCCGGGTCTTGAGACACAGTACCATCGGCGCTGAGGAGTTTAACGGCCGAGTTCGAGATGGGATCGGGTTCTTAGCTCCTCGCTCAAATCACCGGACCGGCGAAGGACAAACAGGCAAGGGAGGCTTAGGCCTCCACCCGGAACTTTGCAGCTCCAAGGTCAAAGTCTTTCTTGTCAAAGTTGGCGCCCTCGGACCCGTCAGGGTCCGCAAGGCCGACCGGCCGCCCATGCTCGTGCATGGAACAGCCAAGCGGACGGACGTCCGCGCCGGCACTTGAGGCCAACTTAAAAATGATCACGGACAGTGATCATGAGAGCAATCAAGCCAATCGAGCGATTAGTACCAGTCAGCTCAACGCGTCACCGCGCTTACACACCTGGCCTATCAACGTGGTCGTCTTCCACGGCTCTGATAGGGAGCACTCGTTTCGAGGTGGGTTTCCCGCTTAGATGCCTTCAGCGGTTATCCCGTCCGTACATAGCTATGCTGCACTGCGGCTGGCGCCACAACAGCTCCACCAGAGGTACGTCCATCCCGGTCCTCTCGTACTAGGGACAGATCCTCTCAATACTCCTACACCCACGGCAGATAGGGACCGAACTGTCTCACGACGTTCTGAACCCAGCTCACGTACCACTTTAATCGGCGAACAGCCGAACCCTTGGGACCTTCTCCAGCCCCAGGATGTGATGAGCCGACATCGAGGTGCCAAACCTCCCCGTCGATATGGACTCTTGGGGGAGATCAGCCTGTTATCCCCGGCGTACCTTTTATCCGTTGAGCGATGGCCCACCCACGCGGGACCACCGGATCACTATAGCCGACTTTCGTCTCTGCTCGACGTGTCAGTCTCGCAGTCAAGCGGGCTTATGCTATTGCACTCGTCGAACGATTTCCGACCGTTCTGAGCCCACCTTCGCGCGCCTCCGTTACTCTTTGGGAGGCGACCGCCCCAGTCAAACTGCCTACCATGCGCTGTCCCGGACCCGGATTACGGATCGCGGTTAGACATCCATGTCTACAAGGGTGGTATTTCAAGGATGGCTCCACAAGAGCTGGCGCTCCCGCTTCATAGCCTACCACCTATCCTACACATGCCGACACGAATGCCAGCGCAAAGCTACAGTAAAGGTGCACGGGGTCTTTCCGTCTGACCGCAGGAACCCCGCATCTTCACGGGGAATTCAATTTCACTGAGTCTATGTTGGAGACAGCGGGGAAGTCGTTACGCCATTCGTGCAGGTCGGAACTTACCCGACAAGGAATTTCGCTACCTTAGGACCGTTATAGTTACGGCCGCCGTTTACCGGGGCTTCGATTCAAAGCGTGAACCTCTCCTCTTAACCTTCCGGCACCGGGCAGGCGTCAGACCCTATACGTCGTCTTGCGACTTCGCAGAGTCCTGTGTTTTAGGTAAACAGTCGCCACCCCCTAGTCTGTGCCCCTCCTGCCTGGTTGCCCAAACAGAAGGCCTCCTTATCCCGAAGTTACGGAGGTAAATTGCCGAGTTCCTTCAACATAGTTCTCTCAAGCGCCTTGGTATACTCTACCAGTCCACCTGTGTCGGTTTCGGGTACGGTCTGATGTGGGAGCTATTTCCTGGGACCCGGAAGCCGCCCGATCAATCCGATAAGATCGAACGACGATAAGGATCCGTCACTACCCACTGGCGCACGAATATTCAGCGTGCTTCCCATCGACTACGCCTTTCGGCCTCGCCTTAGGGGCCGGCTAACCCTGCGAAGATTAACTTTACGCAGGAACCCTTGGACTTTCGGCGACAGTGTCTTTCACACTGTTTGTCGTTACTCATGTCAGCATTCGCACTTCCGATATCTCCAGAGGCCCTCACGGGTCCTCCTTCACAGACTTACGGAACGCTCCGCTACCGCGCATGCAAAAGCATGCACCCTAAGCTTCGGCTCGTGGCTTGAGCCCCGTTACATTTTCGGCGCAGGAACCCTTGTTTAGACCAGTGAGCTGTTACGCTTTCTTTAAAGGATGGCTGCTTCTAAGCCAACCTCCTGGTTGTTTTGGGATTCCCACATCCTTTCCCACTTAGCCACGAATTGGGGGCCTTAGCTGTAGGTCAGGGTTGTTTCCCTCTCCACGACGGACGTTAGCACCCGCCGTGTGTCTCCCGCGCAGTCCTTCCAGGTATTCGGAGTTTGGTTAGGTTTGGTACCGCTGTGGGCGGCCCTAGCCCATCCAGTGCTCTACCCCCTGGAGGATTCACGCGAGGCGCTACCTAAATAGCTTTCGCGGAGAACCAGCTATTTCCGAGTTTGATTGGCCTTTCACCCCTAGCCACACGTCATCCGAGTCTTTTTCAACAGACACCGGTTCGGTCCTCCAGTGCGTGTTACCGCACCTTCAACCTGCACATGGCTAGATCACCCGGTTTCGGGTCTAAAGCAACGAACTCAAACGCCCTGTTCAGACTCGCTTTCGCTGCGCCTCCACCTATCGGCTTAAGCTTGCTCGTTACTTTAAGTCGCTGACCCATTATACAAAAGGTACGCAGTCACCCAGGACGAACCTTGGGCTCCTACTGTTTGTAAGCATCCGGTTTCAGGAACTGTTTCACTCCCCTCGTCGGGGTGCTTTTCACCTTTCCCTCACGGTACTAGTACACTATCGGTCGCTGAGGAGTACTTAGGCTTGGAGGGTGGTCCCCCCATGTTCAGACAGGATTTCACGTGTCCCGCCCTACTCATATCCTGCAATCACCCTGACCTGTACGGGGCTATCACCCGTTGGTGCCCGACTTTCCAGACGGTTCCAGTGAAGATCATGCAGGCATTGGCCTGATCCGCGTTCGCTCGCCACTACTAACGGAGTCTCGTTTGATGTCCTTTCCTCCGGGTACTTAGATGTTTCAGTTCCCCGGGTTCGCTTTAAACCCCTATGGATTCAGGGTCTAATACCTTCATCTGACCCCTCGTAGTGCCAACACAGAATTGCTTCGTTTAAAAAGATCCTGCACTGACAGTACAAAGGGTCGAAGGTGGGTTTCCCCATTCGGAGATTCTTGGATCAAAGCTCGTTCGCAGCTCCCCAAGACTTATCGCAGCGTACCACGTCCTTCATCGCCTCTCAGCGCCAAGGCATCCACCAGATGCTCTTACGACACTTGATTACTCTCATGATCAATGTCCGCTCGGCAGAGCCGAACAAAGATCGAATAAGAAAGACCTGTCTTCGGCTTTCGCCAAAGACATGTTTTTTTGCTTGCCAAGCATATCCGGCGCTCCTGGCTGCGGGCCAGGGCTGGTTCGCAGGAACTAGGTGTCCCGCTTGCCGAATATGCTGCCTCTTTACGATTTCAAACATCCGCGCCGCTCACCCACAAGGGGAGGGCACGAACCTCTTTGACTGATCCACGGCCCTTGCTCAGGGCCTATGGACACGTCCAAACATCAAGGAATTGGTGGAGCCTGTCGGGATCGAACCGACGACCTGAAGCTTGCAAAGCTACCGCTCTCCCAGCTGAGCTAAGGCCCCCTTGGCGAAGCCAAGGGTTTGACGCTTGGCCTCAGACGCCGGCGCAGACGTCCGTCCGCTTGGCTGTCCGCCGAGAAGTCGGCGGCGCCCGTTCGGGCTTGCGACGCTGTCGCGTCGGACCTGCGCCAACCTCTTGCAGAGGCCGACCGGCCGCCGGCGACGTTTCGCCGAACCCCAGGACAAGATGGTGGGCCTGGGACGACTCGAACGTCCGACCTCACCCTTATCAGGGGTGCGCTCTAACCACCTGAGCTACAGGCCCAGTCGATCATGGCCCCATCCCTGACGGGACAAGCCAGACCAACCGATGTTTGGATGTGAGAGAAGAGAAACGAAGACGGCAGCGTCCCGCATGTCAGGGTCTGACTGACCCTATTGTTCAAAAGAGATCCGATAGAAGCAGCCAAGGCCACTTCATAAGAGATCATCCTTAGAAAGGAGGTGATCCAGCCGCAGGTTCCCCTACGGCTACCTTGTTACGACTTCACCCCAGTCGCTGACCCTACCGTGGTCGCCTGCCCCCTTGCGGTTGGCGCAGCGCCGTCGGGTAAGACCAACTCCCATGGTGTGACGGGCGGTGTGTACAAGGCCCGGGAACGTATTCACCGTGGCGTTCTGATCCACGATTACTAGCGATTCCACCTTCATGCACTCGAGTTGCAGAGTGCAATCCGAACTGAGACGGCTTTTTAGGATTAGCTCCCCCTCGCGGGTTCGCTGCCCATTGTCACCGCCATTGTAGCACGTGTGTAGCCCAGCCCGTAAGGGCCATGAGGACTTGACGTCATCCCCACCTTCCTCTCGGCTTATCACCGGCAGTCCCCCTAGAGTGCCCAACTGAATGATGGCAACTAGGGGCGAGGGTTGCGCTCGTTGCGGGACTTAACCCAACATCTCACGACACGAGCTGACGACAGCCATGCAGCACCTGTGTTCCGGCCAGCCGAACTGAAGAGCAGTGTCTCCACTGCCCATACCGGACATGTCAAAGGCTGGTAAGGTTCTGCGCGTTGCTTCGAATTAAACCACATGCTCCACCGCTTGTGCGGGCCCCCGTCAATTCCTTTGAGTTTTAATCTTGCGACCGTACTCCCCAGGCGGAATGCTTAAAGCGTTAGCTGCGCCACTGAGCAGCAAGCTGCCCAACGGCTGGCATTCATCGTTTACGGCGTGGACTACCAGGGTATCTAATCCTGTTTGCTCCCCACGCTTTCGCGCCTCAGCGTCAGAACCGGACCAGTAAGCCGCCTTCGCCACTGGTGTTCTTGCGAATATCTACGAATTTCACCTCTACACTCGCAGTTCCACTTACCTCTTCCGGTCTCAAGCCCGACAGTATCGAAGGCAATTCTGTGGTTGAGCCACAGGCTTTCACCCCCGACTTATCAGGCCGCCTACGCGCCCTTTACGCCCAGTGATTCCGAACAACGCTAGCCCCCTTCGTATTACCGCGGCTGCTGGCACGAAGTTAGCCGGGGCTTCTTCTTCCGGTACCGTCATTATCGTCCCGGACGAAAGAGCTTTACAACCCTAAGGCCTTCATCACTCACGCGGCATGGCTGGATCAGGCTTGCGCCCATTGTCCAATATTCCCCACTGCTGCCTCCCGTAGGAGTTTGGGCCGTGTCTCAGTCCCAATGTGGCTGATCATCCTCTCAGACCAGCTACTGATCGTCGCCTTGGTAGGCCATTACCCTACCAACTAGCTAATCAGACGCGGGCCGATCCTTCAGCGATAAATCTTTCTGCTCTCGCACGTATCCGGTATTAGCCCAAGTTTCCCTGGGTTATCCCGAACTGAAGGGCACGTTCCCACGCGTTACTCACCCGTCTGCCACTCACCCCGAAGGATGCGTTCGACTTGCATGTGTTAAGCCTGCCGCCAGCGTTCGTTCTGAGCCAGGATCAAACTCTCAAGTTGAAGAATTTGATCTCGACTATGTCACTACACTCTTAATTGACAGAGCACCTCCATCTGTGGGTTTCCCCACAGCGGTGTACTCACCAAAGCATAGATCAGGTCGATGTATCTTACAGCAATTGTTGCCAATCGCCCGCAAGGACACCGCCGCCTACGCTTCTCTTCCCCTCTCAACAATGTCAAAGAGCA
>NZ_JAYGGN010000017.1:0-12999 GCF_036314045.1 Microvirga sp. CF3062 | reverse complement strand
GGTCTTCCCCTTCAACGAAACGCTTCATGCTGCCCTCCGCCGATCACGATCAGCTTAGCAGATCAAGGCGTTTCCACACAGCCTGGACCCAAAGCGGCCCTTCCAGAGGCTATCCTTATAGAGGTCAGATCATTGCTTTGGTTTGCTCGCACCGTTTTCCCTGGGGGCGCCGTGTATGCAGAGGCTCTCATCTGCTCTTTCCCATATCCTCAAGAGCGATGATGTTTCTTTAGATCTCGGGTTCAAATCACGCCGCTGGATGCGCTTAGGCCTTAACAAGCAGCCAGGGACTTGTCGGAAGCGCATTCGAATTCAGGGCGACGCCGAAAACCTCGGCGAGGGTGGTGGAAGTGAGCACAGCATCGGGTGTTCCGCGGGTAACGAGGCGGCCCTGATGCAGGAGAATGAGATCGTCGGCGAGACCGGCTGCCAGTTGCAGGTCGTGCAGCACGGCGATGACGGCAAGACCGTCCCGGGCAAGGCCTCTCGCCGTCTCAAGCAGCGCGAGCTGGTGCTTCAGGTCGAGGCTCGCGATGGGCTCGTCGAGGAAAAGCGCCTGCTGCGCTTCCAGGGTTCGGCCTGCCGCGAGCTGCGCCAGCACCCGGGCGAAATGAACCCGCTGCCTCTCTCCGCCTGAGAGAGTCTGATAGTTGCGCGGCGCCAGATGGGCGACGTCCGCCTGCTCCAGGGCTTGGAGCGCCAGACGCTGCCGGTCGCTGCGGGAGAGGCCGCGGCCGATGCCCTGGGTGCCGAGGCTTGCGACTTCGAAGACCGTGAAGGGGAAGTTGAGGTCTGAGGCCTGCGGCATCACGGCCCTGCGATGGGCCAGACGCCAGGCCGGGACCGCGTGCAGCTTTTCCCCATTCCAACGCACCGCGCCGCGCGCTGGCGAAAGCTCGCCGCACAGCAGGCGCAGCAGCGTCGATTTGCCGGCGCCATTGGGGCCGACAATGATGGTGAAGGAGCCGCTCGCGAACGAGAGGTCGATGCCGTCGACCAGCACCTTGCCGCCGACGTGGTAGGCGAGATCCCTGGCTTCCAGGAGCCCACTCATATGGCCATGCCCCCCGGGCGACGCAGCAGGAGCCAGAGAAAGAACGGCGCACCGATGGCGGCGGTGAGGATGCCGATCGGCAGCTCCGCCGGCGCCGCAATAGTGCGGGCCACCGTGTCAGCGGCAACGAGCAGGGCCGCACCTAGAAGCGCCGAGGCCGGAAGCAGCACCCTGTGGTCGGCGCCCGCGATCAGGCGCAGCACATGCGGCACGACGATTCCGACGAAGCCGATCATGCCGGACGCGGCAACCGAGGCGCCGACGGCCACCGCCACGAGCAGGATCGCCAGCGCTTTGACCCGCTGCACCGGAACCCCGAGATGAAAGGCCTCCGCTTCGCCGAGCGCAAGGGCGTTCAGGCCGCGTGCGAGAAACGGCGTGGCGAGAAGAGTGGGCAGGATGAAGGGCGCCACCGTCATGGTCTTCGACCAGGTTGCGCCGCTCAAAGATCCGAGCGACCAGAAGGAGAGATCACGCAGCTGCCGGTCGTCGCTCAAATACGAGAACAGGCCCATGACAGCGCCGGAGAGCGCCCCGAAGGCGACGCCGGCGAGCAGCATGGTGGCAATCGACGTGCGGCCGCTGCGCGTGGCGACGAGATAGAGCGCAAGCGTCGTCAGCAGCCCGCCGGTGAAGGCGCCGATGGGCAGAATGGTGAAGGGCAGAGGCCCGATCAGGGGTGTCAGCAGTGCATCGCCCAGAACGATTGTCGTGGCGGCTGCCAGAGCCGCTCCCGCCGAGACGCCGATGAGTCCCGGATCGGCCAGCGGATTGCGGAAAAGACCCTGCATCAGGGCACCGGACGAGGCGAGCGCCGCACCGATGAGCAGGCCGAGCAGCAGACGCGGCAGGCGCACCTGCAGGATGATGAGCCCGTCGCCGCCGAGCGCTGCCGTGCGGCCCATGAGGGCATCCGTGACGATAGACAGCGTCCGCGACAGCGGAACGCCGGTGGCTCCGAGGCCGAGCGCCACGAGGCTCACCAGCAGCACCAGCACCGCAAGCGCCGTCAGCAGCAATCCCCTGGAATCGCGAAGCCCGGTCCGGGCGCGACCATGCTGAAGTGCAACCGATGTCATCGCTTCGCCTGGCCGATCTGATCGGGATGGAGCGCCGCCATCAGGTCGTGCGCTGCATCGGGCGTGCGTGGGCCGAAGCCGAGGAGATAGAGCGAATCCATCACCACGAGACGTTTGCCGTTGGCGGCGGGCGTCGCGGCAAAGGCCGGATAAGCGAAGGGATCGGAGGCCGCGCCTCCGGGGCCGTGGTTCATCATCACGATGGCCTCGGGCGCCGCCGCGATCAGGCCTTCATCCGACAGCGGCTTCCAGCCGGTGAGTGACGACACCACGTTGCTGGCGCCGGCGAGCGACAGCATGGCATCGGCGGTGGTTCCCTGGCCGCCGACGAGCGGCCGTCCATTCTGGAGCGAAAGGACGAAAAGCGTGCGCGTAGGGCGCTTGATCCCGGCTCTGGCCTCGGCGAGCCGGGCAAAGCCTGCTTCGATCTCCTTGATGAGCGCGGCGCCCTGCCCGGGTGCGCCGACGGCCTGCGCAACCACCTCGACGCGCTTCACGATGCCGGCCGGGTTCGGCTCGTCGTTCACACGGACAATGGGGACGCCTGCCTGTTCGATCAGCTTCAGGGCATCGGGCGGGCCTGATCCCTCTGAGGCGACCACGAGGTTTGGATTGAGCGAGAGCACGCCTTCCGCGCCGAGCGCGCGGACATAGCCCACATTGGCTTTCTTCTTGAGCGCGTCCGTGGGGTACAGGCTGGTAGAATCCACCCCGACGATCTCTCCGGCGTAGCCGAGGCGGTAGAGGATCTCCGTCACCGCGCCACCGAGGCTCACGATCCGGCGCGGGGCTTCGGCGCGCAGCGGGGCTGAGCAGAACAGGAGCGGCGATGCAAGAAGAAAGGTGCGGCGTGACAGCATCGGGGACACCCTTCTACTTGGTAAGGATCAGCTTACCGTTGGCCGTGACGCGCAGGCGGTAGCGTTCGCCCCTATGAAGCAGCACCACCTCGCGCCCGGTCCCAACCAGGCTTGCCACATCAATCTCTTTCGCCAGAGGCGCCCTGTCAGGCTTGATGTCCGATGGTGAAGGCGGGTGTTGCACAATCATCTCCAGATTTTATCGCTTCTAAACTGTATGAATTCTAACTTGATCATGTATTCGCAGTTTAGAATGATGTAAAACTGCGAACATCAGAGTCCATGTTGACGCAGTTACTTGATTTGGCTATCGGATGTAAACCCTCCTTCCCCGGAAGAAGGGCCAGCAGCCAGCCAGCGTGAACTCGGTTTCTGCGCGAGCCAGCCAGTCCTCAAGAAAAACATCATGAAAGACTGGAATCGTCAGGATGATTACCTTCCTGCGCGAAGGACTTCGCGCGTCCACTTCACCTCTTGCTCTTCTCGTTCTCGCCCCTCTCACGGGAGCGACGCTGGCCACCGGCGCGCAGGCACAAGCGCAGTCCCCGACGCCGGAGGCGCCTCTGTTCACGACGCTCGACGCCATCACCATCACGGCTGAGCGCGTGCCCACAACCGTCTATGACAGCCCCTCCACGGTCAGCGTCACCGACGAGCAGCAGATCGATCAGAGGAACATCAACTCTCCGCGCGATCTCGCCCGCGAGGAACCCGGCGTCTCCGTGGGCAACCAGCCCTCGCGCGGTGGCGCCACCAATTACGTGATCCGCGGCATCGGCGAGAACCGCGTGCGCGTGCAGGTGGATGGCGTCAAGATCCCGGACTTTCCCGAGACCAATATCGGGGCGGGCACCTATACCCGCGACTTGGTCGATTTCGACAGCCTGAAGCAGGTCGAGATCATCCGCGGTCCCGCCTCGGCCCTCTATGGCAGCGATGCCATCGGCGGCGTGGTGTCCTATGTCACCAAGGATCCGTCCGATTACCTCAATTCAGTCGGCAAGGATTGGTATCTCTCGGCCAAGACCGGCTATGACACGGACGACAGCAGCTTCCTGCAGACCTATACCGGCGCCTGGCGCTTCGGGCCTTGGGAATCACTCATCCTCTACACCCATCGCCAGGGCCACGAGGTGAAGCCGAACCTCGATGACGGTTCGATTCTGCGGCCCAACCCGCAGGACTTTTCGGCCGACAACGTGCTCGCCAAGCTGCTCTACAATGCCGGCGATTGGGGGCAGTTCAAGCTCACCGGCGAGTTCCTGCGCAAGGAGGTCGGCACGGAGCTTCTCAGCGATCGCTCGAACATGCCCGGTGGCGGCGGCATGCCGTTTACTCGCGTGTTCGATTCAGACGCGGACGACACCACGACCCGTCCGCGCCTGAGCTTCGACTGGACGCTGCCGGTGACCTGGTCCGTTGCCGATACGGTGCGCACCAGCGTGTATTGGACGAAGGTGGACCGCGAGGAGAAGACGCTGCAGCAGCGCGGCACATCGTTCACAGGCCCACCGGCCGAGCCCAACCGGATCCGCTTTTCGAATTTCGGCTTCGACCAGGAGATCTACGGCGCTGAAGTTCAGTTCTCGGGCACCCGCCAATGGGGCGAATGGGAGCACAGCTTCATTTACGGCGCCTCTATCGATTCGACCTCCACGTCGCGCCTGCGCAACAGGATCGAGCGCAATCTTGACACCGGGGTCGAGACACCCACCATCTCCGGCGAGACCTTCCCCAACAAGAATTTCCCTGACACGGAGACGGTGCAGGCCGGCCTCTATGTGCAGGACATTGCGCGCTATGGCAGGCTGCGGATCATTCCCGCCGTCCGCTTCGACACCTACCAACTCGATCCAAATCCGGATGCGGATTTCGACCGCTCGAACCAGCGCGACTTTGCCGTCGAGGAGCAGAACGAATTCGCCGTCTCGCCCAAGTTCGGCATCACCTATGATCTGACGGATCAGCTGCGGCTGTTCGGCCAATACTCGCGCGGCTTCCGCGCGCCGCCTTATGACACGGCGAATTTCGGCTTCTCAAATCCGGTCTTCTTCTATGAGATCCTGCCGAACGGCAATCTCAAGCCGGAGACCAGCGACGGCTTCGAGGTCGGCCTGCGCGGACGCTTCGACAACGGCTCCAGCTTCCAGGTGTCGAGCTTCTACAACCTCTATAACGACTTCATCGAAACGGTGACCGTCGGCACCTCGCCGGCGGGCCTCACTCAGTTCCAATACCAGAACCTGTCGAATGTACGGATCTGGGGCATCGAGGCCAAAGGCGATTGGCGCCTCACTCCGAACTGGTCGATCTTCGGAGCGCTGGCCTATGCGCAGGGTGAGGACGAGGAGACCGGACTCCCGATCGACTCTGTCGATCCGTTCACGGGCCATGCAGGCATCCGCTACCAGCACGAAGCTGGCTGGGGCGCCGAGGTCAGGGCGCGCGGCGCAGCGGGTCGGAACCGGGTCAGTGATCCGACCTATTTCCGTCCGGATTCCTACGTGACGATGGATGCGCTGGTCTTCTACGACCCGACGCCGAATCTGTCGCTTAACCTGAGCGCCTACAACCTTTTGGATGCCGAGTACTACAATGCCCAGGATGTGGTCGGCGTTCTGGCCTCCAACCGCAACCTCGATCTGTTGCGCGCATCGGGCCGCACCTTCGCGCTCAACGCGACGATCCGCTGGTAACTTTTGTGCGCGCGGAGGATCACAGGCCCTCCGCGCGTCCGCTTTGCTTGACAACGGAGACACCCATGTTCATCGCCATGAACCGCTTCAAGGTTTTGAAGGACGCCGCGCAGGAATTCGAGCAGCGCTGGCTCACGCGGGAGAGCTACCTGCATGAGCTCGACGGCTTCATCGAATTCCATATGCTGCGTGGTCCTGAACGCGAGGACCACGTGCTCTATTCCTCCCACACCGTCTGGACCTCGAAGGCCCAGTTCGAAGCCTGGACGCGCTCGGAGCAGTTTCGTGTCTCGCATACGCGCGCCAGCACAGGATCCAACAAGCCACTGACCCTGGGCCACCCGGAATTCGAAGGTTTCGACGTGATTCAAACCATCGGTCTGACGGCGAAAGCGGCGGAGTAAGAGAATGACTGTTCCTGTGAGCGAACTGATCCGCCAGGATCTCGCGGCGAAGCCGGACGGCATCCTCGAGCAGGTTGCGGAAAGCCGCGGCGTGCCCATGCAGGCGGTGCTCGACTGTCTCTCGCCCGAGGTCGCAATGCGGGTGCCCGGCGACCTCTACCAGGAGATCTGGCAGGACCTGACCGAGTGGGGTGAGATCACCCTCGTGGTGCATACCCGCGACGGCGTGTTCGAATGCGCGGGGAGCGTTCCGCCGGGAGCCGAAGGCCGAGGCTATTTCAACATCCATGGCGAGACGCCTATCGGCGGACACTTGAGGATGGAACGCTGCCGGACCATTTATTTCATCGACCGACCTTTCTTCGGCAGAAGGTCCTGCTCGGTGCAGTTCGTCAACGAAGAGGGCAGCGTGATGTTCAAGATCTTCGTGGGACGCAACGAGGACCGTTCCCTCAAGATGGATCAAGTGGTTCGCTTCGACGAATTGCGTAAGAAATATCGCCAAGCGGCGTGAGTGGGCATCTAGGGAGTTGTAAGACCTATGGCGAAGGATCCGATCCTGCCGGTCGACGACGAAGCCCGTGCGCTGGCCAAGAAGCTCATGCGCACGGTGCGCTCCGGGGCGCTCGCCACCAACGATGCGGAGAGCGGTATCCCGTTTGCCAGCCTCGTGCAGGTGGGAACGGATCTCGACGGCTCGCCCCTCATTCTCACCTCGCAGCTCTCGATGCATACGCGGCTTCTGGAGGCCGATCCACTCTGCTCGCTGCTTCTGTCGTCCGTCGGCAAGGGCGATCCGCTGGCCCATCCTCGCCTGACCCTGCTGGCGAAGGCTTACAGGCTCGAACGGGAAAGCTCCGACACGCAACAGATTCGCCGCCGCTATCTGCTGCAGCATCCCAAGGCCGAGCTTTACGTGGACTTTCCCGATTTCGCCTTCTGGCGCTTAGGTGTCGTGTCCGCTAGCCTCAACGGCGGCTTCGGTCGGGCCTATCGCATGGCCAGAGAGGATCTGCTGGCGGATCTCTCCGGGTTTTTCGACTTCTACGATTTCGAGGCGCAGGCCATCGATCACATGAACGAGGATCACGCCGACGCGGTGGCGCTTTATGCCACGCAGCTCTGCGGGGCCCGCGAGGGGGCCTGGCGCCTGATCGGCATCGATCCGGAAGGCGTCCAGATGACGCTGGGCGACGAGATCCTGCGGCTGCCCTTCCCAAGGGCGCTCACCGGCCCGCATGAGGTGCGGCCGATGCTGATCGCCCTAGCCCAGGAAGCACGTGCGAGAACGTCATAGCGAAAAAGGAACGCGGTAGCTGCAACACATCGACAGGAAGGTCTAGAGTTCTGCCGTGCTTACAGGGTGCTCTACCCATCTCCACAGCCTTGCCAAACTCCTTCCTCCTGCTGAACCGGGATGTCTCCTGATGGCAGTTCTCGGAAGTGAACCGAACGTCAGCTCTCGCAGGGGATATCAGACGTTCTTGGCGGGCAGCAGATTTCCTGGGTTGACCCAAAGGAGACCATGATCTGCGTCCAAATGGCTTCGCCCGAAGAGACAGGACCTATCCTGCCCTGGGCAGAAACCCTATCCAGCAACGAAGTTCTGACCTGTAGTTTGGAGTTGCAAGTCCAGAGGTACTACGGAACCAGCGGCGCTCCACCACCACAAGCTTTCGTCTGAAGTGAGAATTAGGTGCGTGGGTATCAGTCCGCTTCACTTGACTGCTGCGCCAGGAGATTGCGCTCTACGCTTTGCAAATGGGTGCGCATCGCTGCGGCGGCGCCATTCATGTCGCGGTTCTCGATGGCCGCAATAATCGTCTCATGCTCAGTGAAGCTGTGATGGTCCGGCTCTGGCTTGACGGGGTTGGATCGCAGCCTACCCCAAGTTACGGCTCGACGCAGCGCGTTAAGCATATCGAAGAGTCCAAGAAGCGGCGTGTTCTGGGTTGCTTCAGCAACCGTGCGGTGCAGCCGTGTATCCCAGGTCTCATATTGCCGCCAGGTTGCGGCCTCACGCGTTCGGGCTTGGCACATCCTCAACTCGGCGAGATGCATTGGCGTTGCAGTCAGCGCGGCTGCCCGTGCGATCTCAGGTTCGATGATCATCCGAGCGCGCATCAGTTCGGCCGGATTGGTTCGCTTGGACAGAGCCGCAATGTCCGAAAGGGTATCCACAGGCCGGTTACCCATGAATGTGCCTTTGCCAACGTGGCGCCAAATTTGGCCTTCGGCCTCGAGAGTTCCGAGCGCCTTTCTCAGTTCGGTCCGAGTAACCCCAAGGGCCGCTGACAGATCCCGCTCTGGAGGGAGACGCCCATCCTCAGGGAGTCTCGTTTGTGCAAGGTACGCCCGCAATTGGGTCACGGCGGTCCGGTTAGAGCCCGCCTCATCGAAAACTAGCATCTCAGTCTCTCAACCAATCGTAAATTGGTTGGATCTTTTAAACGCCGTAACAACATAGTCAAGGACAATAATGCTTGACAGCCCTCAACCCAATTGCGACCAATAATGCATTGGTCGTGCAAAGCGCGACTATAACAAGCGGATAAACCGCAAAAAACAGGGAGTTTAAAATGCTCAAAAGGTTGGCAGGCTTGAAAGCCAGTACCGCTGCGCTCGCGATCGGCGTCGCGCTCGTGATGTCGAGCGCGGCAGAAGCAGCCAAGGTTCGGGTGGTCTATGGCGACATTCCCAGCGTGGAATCCCTGCATCTCTTGGCAGCCTTTGAGCGCGCCAAGGAAAAGGGTGTCGATATCGAAATGACTTATCTGAAGTCGGAGGATATCGCGGCCCAAGCCGTCGTCGGCGGACAGGCTGACATTGGTGTTGGTGGTCCTTATGCGCTGGTGCAGAAGGTCAAAGCGCCCATCCGCATGTTCATGCAGCTTTCGACGCTGCGCTTCTATCCGGCCGTCAACGGCGAGTTTTACAAGACTTGGAAAGACCTGAACGGGCAGGAGGTAGCAGTCCACTCCCGCGGTTCCGGGACTGAAGCCATCATGAAGCTGATGGAGCAGCGCCAGGGCATCAAGTTCTCCAAGATCAGCTACATTCCTGGCGCCGAGGTTCGTACGGGTGCCTTGCTGCAGGGCAACGTCAAGGCTTCCATCGTCGACTCGTCTGGCCGCCGCTTGCTGGAAACCCAAGCCCCCGGCAAGTTCATCATCCTGCCGCTCGAGGGCGTGAACGCAACGGATGAAGCGCTTTTTGCCAATACGAACTTCCTTGAGAAGAATGCCGCGGATGTCGACAAGATCGTCGATGCCATCCTCACAACTTGGCGTGAAGTCACAGAGAAACCGAGCGTCGTCACGGAGTGGCGCGCCAAGTACAAGCTGCTGCCCGACCTCCCTGCGGCCCAGGTGAGCGAGATCGGCCCGTACTTCGAAGAGCTCGCGAAGGGCAAGGCGTTCCCGCTCAACGGCGGCGGCGCGACCGCGGCAAAGGATGACTTTGCCTTCTACACCCTCTCGGGTCAGCTCACCGGTGAGCCCGCGAGCCTGAAGGTCGAGGACTTCTGGGACACCCGCCCGCTGGATCGCGTTCTGGCGAAAGTTGGCACCAAGTAAGGTGGCCAAAATGATGGCTTCCTCCCAAGTGAACGGCCCCGCGCGGGCCGTCCATTCGCCGGCAGGTTGGGGCCTGAGCCTCGGCCGGCTGTTCACGCAACACCCGATTGCCTCGAGAATGGTCTCACTGGGGCTCTTCTTCTTGATGTGGGAGATCGCTGGACGCGTGCCGATCAGCTATGCCTTTCCGACGTTTCTGGAGACACTCTCTGCCTTCGTCACAATGCTGTTCGATGGCAGCCTGTTTGTTGCTTATGGCTCGACGCTTCAGCCTCTGATCATTGGCATTGCCATTTCGGGGGCTGTCGGGGTAACGCTGGGCATCGTGATGGGTTTGTCACGTACGGCTGAATGGCTTGTGGCCCCTTTGTTCATCGTCCTGCAATCGGCCCCGATGGCAGCTCTTATTCCACTCATCACCTTCGTGTATGGAATCGGGCTGGCGGCAAAGACCCTTGCGGTCATCATGCTCGCTCTGCCTGTCATCGTCCTGAACGGCTACAAGGCAGTGCGGAATGCCAACCCTTCGCTGGTGGCCATGTGCTACTCGTTCCAGGGCACGAAGCTCCAGCAAATCACCAAGATCATCATCCCTGATGCCAGCCCTGTGATCTTTGCTGGCCTGCGTCTGGGCCTCGCTGCCGGCTTTATCGGCGTCATCCTGGCCGAGCTCCTGATCACGCCGACCGGAATTGGCGACCTCATCACCTACCACCGCTCAGTGGCCAATTATGCAGAAATGTATGCCGCTGTTGTTTCCATCATTCTGGTCTCGACCCTGACGCTCGCAGCTCTCGAAGCATTCGAGATGCGCGTACTTCGTCCGGAGAAGAGGAGAGGCTGACATGACTTTATCCACTGCTTCCATCCAGGCTCTGCCTCAAGCTGAATCTGCTGCTGTTGAGGTTCGAAGCATCTGCAAGAACTACAAAGAAGTCGAAGCGCTGCGTTCGATCGACCTCGACTTTCCTCGAGGCAAGCTCACGACATTGCTCGGTCCGTCCGGTTGCGGCAAGACCACCCTGCTCAAGATCATCGCAGGTCTTATCGAGCCGACTTCCGGCGAGGTGCGTGTCAACGGCAAACTCGTCACTGGACCTGGGCCGGAGCGCGCCTTCGTGTTTCAAGATTTCGCCCTGATGCCTTGGGCGACGGTGATGCGCAACGTGGCTTTTGGACTTGAATTAAAGGGAATGGGGAAGGCGGAACGCCAGTCCATTGCCCGGCACTATATCGCCGAGGTCGGTCTCACCGGGTTTGAGGATAAATACCCGCACGAGCTCTCCGGCGGCATGCGCCAGCGCGTTGGCCTTGCCCGTGCCTTCGCAGTCAATGCAGAAGTGCTTCTGCTGGACGAGCCGTTCTCGGCAGTCGACGAGCAGAACCGCCGCAAGTTCCAGGAAGACCTGCTGCGGCTGGTGGAGAAGGAGCGCAAGACCTTCATCTTCGTCACGCATAGCATCGAAGAGGCTGTCTACGTTTCGGATCGCATTGTGCTCCTGTCACGCCGACCGAGCCGCGTCTCGCAGATCATCGAGCCGAAAGTCGATCGCACAGCCTCACCCGATGCCATCCGCCGTGACCAGGGCTATCTCGACACTGTCGAGGAGATCTGGCAGGGCCTCAAGCACTATGTGGACTGAGGAGGCAGCCATGACACTTTACGGTTATCGGGTGCCAATGATGGCATCGCTCCTGGTTTGGTGCGTGATTTGGGAACTTGTCGGCCAATCCGGCCTGATGTTCTTGGTTCCGCCTCTCTCAGACGTGTTGGTGGCTGGCTTTGCCATGATGCAGACCGGCACCTGGCAGTCGGCCGCAATCATCACGTTGCACAGTTTTGCGGTCGGTATGGCGTTTGCCATCGTGGTCGGCATCAGCCTCGGCGTGCTGATGGGACGGTTCAAGGCGGTGGATGAACTGTTCAGCATCTGGGTTAACATCTTCGTCAGTGCGCCGCTCTCGGCCCTGGTTCCGGTGTTGATGATCCTGTTCGGCATGGGCGAGACCACGGTGATCGTCACGGTCTTTCTCTTTGCGGTATGGATTATCGTTTTGGATACGCGAGCCGGCATTCAGCATGTGCCGAATTCGCTTATTGAGATGGGGCGCTCCTATGGTGCCTCTACCTTCGCTCTTTACGGAAAAATCGTTCTCCTTGCTGCACTGCCGGAGATCCTTGCAGGGATCAGACTCGGCCTAGTGCGCGGCGTAAAGGGTGTGGTGATCGGTCAACTTCTGGTGGCGATCATTGGTTATGGCGAACTGTTTGAACTTTATTCACGCAGCTTTGACATGGAGAACTTCTGGGCGCTGACGCTCATCCTCTTCGCTGCGGCGATGCTGATGTCCGCGGCCATCGAACACATCGAGAAAAAAGTCGACTATTACGCAGGAGTAAGATGATGAATGCACCTCTCGCCATGACTGACTACGTCGTTCAGCCGGCACCCATTGCAACATTGCCAGTCCAGGGCAGTGACAAAGTGTTCCCGATTCACCGTATTTATTGCGTGGGCCGCAACTATGCCGAGCACGCAATCGAGATGGGACATGACCCGTCCAAGGAGCCGCCGTTCTTCTTCCAGAAGAATCCTGACAACCTCGTGACCGATGGCAAGTTCCCGTACCCGAGCCAGACATCAGACGTGCACCACGAGATCGAAATGGTGGTGGCATTAGGCAAGGGCGGTACGGAAATTCCCGTGGAAGCGGCCCTCGATCACGTCTTCGGCTATGGCGTCGGCCTCGACATGACCCGCCGCGACCTCCAGGGCGAGGCTAAGAAGTTGGGTCGTCCTTGGGAAGTCGGTAAGGCGTTCGAAGCCTCCGCTCCCTGTGGCCCCCTGGTCCCGGCGAGCGAGATCGGCCATCCGACATCGGGCGCTGTCACGCTCAAGGTCAATGGTGCGCTCCGTCAGCAGGGCGACCTGAACCAGCTGATCTGGAAGGTGCCGGAGATGATCTCATACCTTTCCGGTTTCTTCACCCTTCAACCCGGCGACATCATCATGACCGGCACACCTGCTGGCGTCGGTGCGGTTGTGCGCGGTGACGTTCTCGAAGGCTTCGTCGAGGGTATCGGCAAGCTGGAAGTCGTAGTCGTCTAAGCTGCAGAGCCCGCGTATGTGAAATCAAAAAGCGGGCGGGGAGGCTTAAACAACACCGCAGCACTTTGTGCTGCGGTGTAATTATAGGGCGGGACTACCGCCAGTGTCTAAATCAATCAGGAGCCACACGTGGCGAAGATCAAGGTTGCCAATCCGGTCGTCGAACTCGACGGCGACGAGATGACCCGCATCATTTGGCAGTTCATCAAAGACAAGCTGAT
>NZ_JAYGGN010000016.1:0-16299 GCF_036314045.1 Microvirga sp. CF3062 | reverse complement strand
AGCGCCACCAGCGCAGATACAGCCCGCGCGCGCTCGCCGAGGCGCAGCGCAGCGAATACGGCAGACGATGATAAAGCGTTACGGCATTCATTCTTGGATCCCCGTCGAGAAAATCGTTTCCTGTGCCCGGCTGCGAGGGTAAGCCGATGAACTCAGCATTGAGAACTTTCTCTCTTGTGCAGACATGAGCGAGGGACGTTCTGCGATGGCCATCATGACGGCCAACGCAACATCTACGAGGCGGAAGCCGAGTGATCCGTGGCTTGCCATCATGTCCATGCAAATGATGATTCCGAATGGAACGGCAATGGTTCGTTCGGGCACCTTGAATGCATTGGTGAACAGACGCAGAAAGAAGCACATCAGCAGCAGGAACGGAAACAACCCTGCTTCACCGAGCACCATGAGGTAGGCATTATGAACCCCAAGCCAGTTTCCAAACATTATCCTGGTGCTGTCGTCGGGATACATTACGGTTCTGCGTGTCCCCTCGAGAGCGTGGAATGTTCCTATTCCACCTCCCCAAGGAAGTTGCTCAAGGATACGCTGAATACCGACAGCCCAAAGGTCGGTTCGGCCTGTAGTCGTCTGATCGGAGATTTCTCCTCCGAAGATACTTAGGATATCGGCGATACGCACTCGCTGATCATAGGTTAAGTGAACAAGATCGCTTTCGCTGATGTATAACAACGCCAGTGCGGCAAGTGCGAATATGATTATCGTCAAACATGATAGCCAGAGCGAGCGCTTCTGAAGAAGGACGAGGGCCATCAAAAGGGTCAACGTGAGAATACCCGTCTTCGAGAAAGTCAAAGCCAATGCTGAAAACGCAATTGCCGCTTGCAAGAAGCTCATGAATTTACGTCGTGGCGGATAGGCGTAAATCAGCACCAAGCTCAACAGCGCAGCAATGCCTGCTTCATTGGGATTTACGAAGAGGCCGGACGCCCGGTCGGACGCTGCGACATAGTCGAGGTAGTCTCCAAGGATCGGGGTCAACAGTACAAGAATACATGACGCGATAAGGAATCCTTTGAAGACTCGCAGGAAGCTTTCGAGCTCAGCGTCAGTGCGTACCAATAGAAAGAAATACAATCCGGAGACGAGCAGGAGCGTCGCTAGGTTTATCCAGAATACAGTCTCGTTAAAAGATGACGAGCTGAGGTTCGCGAAAGACGCGAAGATCAGGTACGAGCCTATGAATGCGACGAAAAGCGCGTACGTTCCAGTAACGGCCCTTGGTCGCGCGTAGCGTATCCAGAGTGTAAGAACCAGGCATAGAATCAAAGGAGAGAGCAGCCCCTGCGTGCCGAGCAACAGAAGAAACAGCCCGTTCAGATTGACGCTCGCGAAGAGCAGGAGTGCATAAGCCGCTAGATCCAGGCCCCGTCCTTTAGTCGTAACCAGTTTATTCAATGACGCCACGATCAATGGTCCTTAAGGCCTGACTGGTCGGCACAGTCCCGTGTGAGAGCAGCCAGAGTCTCGTCGTAGTCAGATGTTACTAGGTCATCTCTTAGTGTGAGTTCATGCGCATGCTCACGCAACATGGCCAAGGGAATCCGAAGGTTGCAGGCGTTCAGCACTGCCATTTCTTCAAGACCATGTCTCCATGCAAGCAATCGGCGGCTTGGATGCACACATCCTTCAATGCTGCCATACACCAATCCGAAATCGCGTTCAGATCCGCCAAAATCGGACCACCCTGATTGTGGAGATGACATCCCACTTGAATCCCACATAGACCACAAGCCTGAGCCGCTCAACGATGCGCCAAAGGCGAGCCAAGATAGTTTCCTGTAGTAGTTATTGAGGCTTAGGGATTTACCACCAGGACGGGTCGCATAAATCTGGATCTCTTTCTTCTGAGCCACCTCGCGAGGCAAGTGGGGCAGGGCGCTTTCAATGACCTGAAGAATATCTAGATCGACAGTCGATAGTATCTCGGGAGCACCGATGGTGCCATAGATCCGGGTACTTGGGCTAACTCTGCGTAGCACTCGCGAAATTGCATTTAGACGTTCTACTTGATCAGGTTTGACCTCATCAATTGGATAAAGGACAACTTCGCCTCCAAATTTCTCTTCCTTAATGACATTCGAGACCCATGCCCACCAACTGCGCAATTCACCTTCGAGAATCTTATCATCCAGACTTTGCGTCCATGATGGATCTGTCATCTCCATATAGAGAAGCATGCGACGAGCTTTAGAAAAGGTACGTAGATACGTCCGAAGGAGAGCTTCAGCTTCCTTGTTTATGTCCTTGTTTAGAGCTGTCTCGTTGACGACGGCCGTATCGACACCCATGTCCTGATGGAAACTAGGCCAACAGGTTTGAGTGCGGGCAATAGGTCCATTCAAGTATGACCATAAATTGCCGTAGGGCCGAGATTGATCCTCAATCGGTACAGCTCGACCGGTGATCTCGTATCGTTCCTGATCCTCGCCACACCGGACAGATGCTTCAAGTTTGAGATTGCCTGCACTCTGTATCGGGGCCTCAGTAAGCAACAACATGTAACTACGAGGAGGGAGTGAAACACTGTTTATCCTGATGACGACGTCTGTGCGCCACTTATAGTCAAGGCCTAACGCATAAGCGACAATGGATGTCCACGCAGGCTCCACTCCCTCTGTCGCCCCAAACTTGATAGTGGCAACTCTTTCGCTGTCACTATGGTTCTCAAGTCGGAAAGCAGCAACAAGCCAGCCTCCCTTTACATGAAAGCTCGGCTCATTCGGAACGGATTGCGCAACGAGAAGTTCTTGTGCTGCTCCTTCTATCCACGGTGATACCCGAGTGGAGGTGCACTTCTGCTCGGTAGATTTGATGTCCGTTTGCGCCAACGGCCAAGCATAGCGTTGGTTTGGAAGATTTCCGAGCGGACCTTGTCCGGCCCGACGTTCTGATTCAGATCTGCGACGATTGATGGCGTCAGGAGTAATCTGTTCTGAGGTAAGATCCCCTTCGACATTACTGCCTTCCTTGGCTGCAGTGATCTGTACCTCGTCAAGGAAGAGAAAAGAGCTGTCTCGAAAAAGGACAATGATAACTTCCCGTACAATAAGAGGGGAGAAGCTGATCTTCATTGACTTCATACCGTTTTTCGACAACTCATCACGCTGCCATGGTTCGCGTGCATCTCCCACGTACCGGAACCGGCCGTCATCATTCGCAACGTAAACCATGGCATGAGATGGTAATGCGACTGCAGAACGAGTGCTTGCTCCTGTGCCGATCTCGATCTTGTCGATAGGCACAGCTTGTGTAAATCTTTGCTGGTACTGGACTGGTGACCGTCTCTCCCAGCCGATGCTTGTCCCATTAGACCAGAAGCGGCCAAATCCCACTACACCGTCAGTCAATTCTCGCCCGGTTTTTTCCAGGGCATATTCAGCATTGGGTCTTGGCGACAACGTGTAGGGTACAAGTGGTGCAACATTCGTGCCCTTAGGCGGCAGCCTATCTGCGGCGGCCATCGGCGTGGAACTCATGAGGGATAGGAATGCACAGAAGGCGCCCATTGCATGTCGGACAAGCAAGCTGCTGAGTGAAGAAAAGTGGAAGCAGGACATTATCTCAAATCTCCACGACTTCTGCTTGGAGCAATGCCGCTTGATACTCTACAAGAGCTCCTCGATAAATCTCCACTGTTTGATCGGCGATCTTCTTTGGGTCGTAGCGAATGATCGCCTCGCTCCTGATGAGGGTCCGATTCAGGGGGCTGTCGAGAAGCATAGCTAGAACTTTTGCATGTTCCTTTGGACCGGCTCCATCAAGAAAGACGCCATTTCGTCCCTCGGAAATCATCGATCGAAGGCCAAAGGCACGAGGAGCCGCGACTGGCAGGCCCCGGCAGTGTGCTTCGGCAACAACCAAGGGTGCCACTTCCTGCTTGGATGTGAGAAGGAGCACATCGGAGCGGTCCATCCAGGCAGCGATGTCTACAGGCTGCTTGTTCCCAACAAAAGTGACTGCAGATCCAAGCTCAAGATGAATGATCAAGCTGCGGCATTGACGGTAATAGTTGGCGTCATTGACCGGGCCTATAATCATCAAGTGAACATCATTGCCCTGACAGCGCAGCGCATGAATTATGTGAATTGAATCTATAATGTTCTTTAGGGGACTAATGACCCCGACCTGCAAGATAGTAAATCTATTGCTGGTCGTGCAGGTTGTTTGAGAGGCCTTGAGGAATACATCATCGACCGGATTTGGGATAAGATGATGCCGAATGGCTGTTACATCCGGCATGGCCTCAAGTACAAACTCATTGATCGCGATCACATCACCGAACCGTTGGCGAGCGTGGCGCTCAATCATTCCGACAAGCGCGGCGCGAGCAGGAGCCGTAAGCTGACGGATCAGGTTGCTACCGGCCGTGTGCAGAATGTCAGCCTCTAGAACACCGTGGGCTGTAAAGACCATAGGATATTTTGGGGCAGACTTTCGCCTCGGCCACAACAAGGCCGCGCCCGCAACATCGTGCACATGAACGATATCCGGCTGAAGGCGAGCGAGCTCACGATAGGCGTCAAAAGATGCCCAGGACCAATAGCTTAGAAATCCAGGTGTTGGTGGACGCTTCAGATAAATAATATTTCCATACTCATCTGAATGCCGCAGATTGGCAGGGGCGCTTGGAACAATGAGAGTAACACGCGCACGCGCGGCAAGCTCCTGCCGCAAAACTTGGACGACTCGTTGCACGCCGCCTTTACTTGATCTACCTGGGAGAGAGTGGGAGCCCACAAGAGCGACATGCATGATGCTTATCCGTGCAGCGTGACCGTCAAGCTCTCACTCGCTTCCGGATTGTGCCTCGATTGGAAGTCGCGCTTGTTGTTCGCGCGCCAACAGAGACGACATCCTGTCGACGTTGAGGGGAGCCCAGAATTCCGACGGTATCAACCACAACCTTATTGAGGAATCCGTTCGACTCAAGTCGGTGAAATTGTCGATGTCCTACAAGGAAAACCACGATGTCTGCCTCTCGCCTGGCTTCTTCGGTTCCAACGAGGCGTACATTCGGGAGATCCCGCAATATGGCAGGAAGGCTTCGTATATAAGGATCGCATGCAAGGACTCTTAGACTGCCATCAAGGGCTAGGTCCCGCACGATTTCTAGGGCTGGAGATTCACGGAGATCGTCAACGTCCGGCTTATATGTGAGCCCGTAGAAGCTGACGACTGGACGCCTGAAGCGGCGAGCCAAAGCGCGGACCTTTCCGACAACCCACTGAGGCTTGCGGTGGTTAACTTCTCGTGCCGTGCGGATCATGGGACTTAGATTAGGAGCGCTGTCGACGATGAACCAGGGATCGATTGCGATGCAGTGGCCACCGACACCAGGACCAGGTTGGAGAATCTTGACCCTTGGGTGACGGTTTGCAAGTTCTATGGCTTGCCACACATCGATGCCGAGGTGCTCGCAGATTAACGAAAGTTCATTTGCGAAGGCAATGTTCACATCACGATATGCATTCTCGATCAGCTTCACGAATTCAGCTGTTCGACAGTCGGTCACAAGCAGGTTGGACTGAACGAAGGTTTCGTAGAGGGCCACGCCTCGCTTTGCACATGCATCAGTAACGCCCCCAATGATCCGATCGTTCATTACGAGTTCGCGGAGCATTTGTCCTGGCAGGATCCTCTCCGGGCAGTGACAGGCGTAAATATCCGATACTTCACCTTCGTCCATGTAGTGAGGAACACGGAGATCAGGCCTCATGCCAGCGATGATCTCGCACATACGTTCCGTGGTTCCAACTGGCGACGTAGATTCAAGGATAACCGTATTTCCCGATTGCAAATAAGGTGCAATACTTCTACACGCAGCCTCTACATAAGAAAGATCCGGCTTGTTACCTTCAATGAGGGGAGTAGGCACTGCGAGAATGTAGTAATCCGCTTCGGCAGGTTCCGTTTGTGCCCTTAACCTCCCAGTGCTGATTGCAGCAGAAAGCAACATCTGGAGATCGGGCTCGTGGAAATGTGGATGTCCCGAATTTATCGAAGAGACGATTTCAGTATTGATATCAAATCCCGTTACCTGATGCCCTCGACTTGCCAGCATAGCAGCAGTTGGAAGACCAATGTATCCTAGGCCCGCGACACAGATGTTAGCCATGATGATTTCGACTTTCTATATCGATATCTATTATCGAACGTACTTGGAATCGAACATTGCGAGGACTGTTTTGACAGCGATCTTCGCATCAAGAACAGGCCCAAGCTGTTCGACGTAGAACAGGTCGAACTCAAGTTTTTCGCGGGTTTCCTCAAGGTTTGAGGCATAGCCGTACTGAACTTGCGACCACCCTGAGATACCGGGACGCACTAAGTGTCGCAGTGCATAACCAGGCAGGTTCTCTCCGTAGCTCCGGACGAGATCCGGCTGCTCCGGTCTAGGACCAATCAAGGTCATGTCCCCCTTAAGGACATTCCACAATTGCGGAAGTTCATCAATGTGATAACGGCGGAGAAATTTTCCCAAGGGGGTAATTCGATCATCTTCTTTTGCAGTTGCAATTTGTTTTCCGCCCGCTCGGCAGTTTCGCATGGTCCTCAATTTGTAGATCGAGAAGATACTGCCGTTGACGCCAACCCTATCCTGAACAAACAATATTGGCCGTCCCATGGCGACCAGGATAGCAAGAGAAGCTACTGCAACAATCAGGAGAACAATGGGCGCTGTAAGGATAATCAAAAGAATGTCGATTGCACGCTTGAAGATGCAATAGAGACGGGAGCTGATCCTATTGGCTGCCATAGAGTCTATGCAGTCGAGGTGAATTCGTCCGGCGCACTCTCTTGAGTATTTTGTGACGTATTGAATCTCGCAACCAGCAGCTGCCGCACGAGCGATGAATATGGCCCAGTGCGGGTTTGCGATTGCCTGTTGGCTGACTACGATCACGTCGTACTCGCCTAAATCTCCACTTGGGTCAGTCAAAGGGCGTGATGTGGAAGACAGATTGCTCAACATGCGAGGCGTGAGGCCTTCTGTGATCACCCCCGCTAACCGAACCCGATTGGAGAAGCGGATTACAACGAGTCCCGTCCCAATTAAGGCCGATGCTAGTGCTCCCGTCAGAGTTAAATAGGTACTACCAGGAATCATCCAGAAGGCTGGCAAAAGCAAAACAGCCATATGAATTATAGACGAGTAGAGAATAACACTAATGATCTGCTGGGGTAGTGGCCCTTCAACTAGATAGGCGCAGCCTACAACGAACACACTCATGAAAACTATAAGGACATTGAACACGAGAATTGCTCTCGCGAGTTCATCGGCACCTTCTGTCAGAAAGAAGGAAATTCGGAGAAGATCGACTGCCGAAAGTACGATCCCGCCCATTGCAGCTAGGATCATTATCTTGGCACCGAGCGCAATTACGAGGCGAAAACTCGATGAACCGGTGCGGGATTTTGTCGTAGCGGCAGAACTAGAGCGAAAGTCCTTGCTCGCAATCGTTGTCAAGATGCATCCCCCTCGAAAGTAAATATTCACTGACTAGGCATGAGTTCTTCGCTGAGTTGCCGAGAGAGTTGATTGCCAAAGCCATAATCAAGATCTCATCAATTTAGTTTTTAGGCATCGGCTACTAGGTGGTATATGAAAGCTCAAGCGAGTAATCTCGCCTCAATATCGGGGCGCAATTATTCGTACTTGTACCTTCAATTGTTCGTAATTTACGCGACAGGAACGTCTAGCCTTGGTCCGACTGATCGCGAATTGATTACCCCCAATGGAGTGTTTAGGTGATTGAGCTGCCGAGCACGTCTCCGCAGAGAAAATGTCAGGTTGCAAGGCACGCATGGCGCGAACAGCGCATGACGTTGACTCTGAAGGAGTCCCGCAAGCATGGACCGGCATAATTAGAGGCTCCAAGCTAGGCTTGGATCATGCAGGAGTACCGATCACGGTTTGGAAGGTATCCGAGCCTAATCGCGATCTTTAGGCACGCCGGGAGCCTCGCGGAAAAGGAAGTATGTGGCGTCGTTCTGCCGTCTAGCGACTGAAGATAATGCCACGGAGTGTTGCGCCAACTCCATGCCGGCTTTCATGTCACTCCCGTTCGACAACTAACTCCTTGCTTACCTCGTAGGAGTGAGTGCGCGCAGCGTGAGTTACCGGTAACTTGAGAACAGATCGGTTTTTCTAGCGGTGTTCCGGTGCCGGTACAATAGTCTGGCTTACTCTCACAGTTCAGGTGCTTGGTTGATAAGATTGTGTCAGGTCAAGAAAGCCTTTGCGGATCTCGGCTGGCTCTTCATTCAGAAGTCACTTGGGAATGGATCCGTAAAATATCAGACAGGTAACAGGTCTTATGAAGAGTGATCTTGGGGCGAGTAGGGCCTACATCCGAAGAGCCGATGGTGGGCCGGATATTGGAGGCCTCGTCGGGAATGTGTCTTCAGCTGCCGTAAGCTCGCACGGGCATGCAGATCGCCCAGGACAGCCCTTGGAAGGGCCAGGCTTGGCGGCGGAGCTGGTAGCTCTCTTCAAGATGATCCGACGTCAACTCTGGCTCATCATCGTACTGACAGCTGTTTTGACCCTTGCGTCTCTGCTCGTCATTCTCTCCTTGGAGAAAGAGTACACAGCAACCACGCTCTTGGTACTCGATGGTCGGAACGGGCGACTTCTTGAACCGTCTGTAGCAAACACCCTTGCCGCAGACGGAGAGGTCGAAATCCTGAAGTCGGATAACATCGCAGTGCAGGTAGTCGAGCACCTTGGGCTCCACAAGGATCCTGCATTTCTGCCAGAGCCGAGCTGGGCAGGGCAGGTACTCTCAGAATTGGCGGCGACAGTAACAAGTCTGTCTACGCAAGACGGCGCGTCAGCTGTCGAATCCGACAGGTCGACCCGTGTGACAGGAGCTTCTTACTCGGAGAAAAGCCATGACTCTAACGGGGGCAAGACCCAGGTCGTAGATCCTACCGTTGCCAAAGCGCTCCGAGTCTTCAAAAGGCAGGTGACAATCCGCCGTCGAGGGCTAACAGATGTCATCGCAATTGATGTCACGGATATGGATCCTCAACGTGCTGCTCAATATTCTAATGCCTATGCCGAGGTGTATCTGGAGGACCAAGTCGCGACTAAACTGAAGGGAATCGACAGGGCCGAGGCCGCATTGTCCCGCCGTCTTGCTGAAATCGACGAAGAGCTCAAACGGTCGGAAACCCATATAGGGCTTCGACAGGTGTACCAAGAGAGCCTAGGTCGTCTCAAAGCGATTGCGCAGCAGCGCGATACGGTTAGCCCTGACGCGAGAGTAGCATCGCAGGCACGTCCGCCTGATGTGCCAAGCTTTCCTAATCGGAAGCTTTTCCTTCTTCTGGCCGTCTTAGGGGGATCTGGATTGGCCATAGGTGCAGCATACCTGAGAGATATGCAGAGTCGCCGGGTGCGAACGGAGGGTGAAGTCGAAGCAATCACGGGTGTGCCCATCTTCGCGTGTCTTCCAGAGTTGCCGGATGCAAAATCCCCACACGCATTAGATGTTTTGAATGGAATCGTTGACCAGCCAGGCTCCCAATACTCCGAGGCGATCCGTACGCTCCTCTTCACGCTGCAGGCCATTGTGAACAGGGGAAAAAAGCTCGGGATAATCCTTGTGACTTCAGCAGAAGAGGGAGAAGGGAAGTCTACACTTTCTGTGTCCCTAGCTCGCTCCGCAGCAGTAGCAGGTGCAAGAGTAGTGGTCGTAGATTGCAATCTCCGTAATCCTCAGCTCCATGAGCTACTCGGTATCGCTAACGATGATGGCTTGGTTGATCTTCTGAAGAATCAAGCGTCGGAGCATGTCGTGCTTCAAAGGGATCCGAGATCCGAATGCATGGCAATTTCCAGCGGCGATATCGAATCCGCTTCGCCGGATTGGCTGCTACGATCTGAGCAAATCAAAGAAGTTTTGCATAACTTAAAGTCGAGATATGATGTCGTCATTCTTGATGCGCCACCTGTCGGCCGCTATGCCGATTCTCTGCTATTTGCAAATGCCGCCGATCTTGTGCTCTTCACTGTCCGGTCCGGCGTAGCTCGGCCACAGGTAGTAAAGTCAGCTCTTGCACAGCTTCAACGATGCAGCGAAGTTGATGTTTTTCCGATCCTGACGGCACATTCGATTTAGAGGGCACGTGTGATGCACTGTGTAGGCAAACCGCATTCGCTTTACCTTCTAGATGTGCCTGTAGGTCGACCGATCGGGGATTCGATGCTTGGATCTTTGCGCTTAATTCAGCTTATATCTTGGTCCTTTCGCGGCTTCGCTATAGCGGTGTTTCTTGCTGGGATGTGTGGTACCGCTCTGGCCGAGTATCGCCTCGGAAGCGGAGATGTTATCGAAGTCGCTGTTTTCGGACGCGCGGATTTGAGTCGTCGGACAAGTGTTGACGTCGACGGAAATATTTCATTGCCGCTGGTGGGTGAAGTCAACGTCAATGGAATGGCGCTGACGGAGCTGCGATCCAAACTCAAGAATTTACTCTCGACGAACGAATCGGTTCGTCCTGCGGATGTGCTGGTCGATCTCATCGAACATCGTCCCTTCTATATCCATGGCGATGTGGCCCGAGCTGGATCCTACCCGTTCAAACCGAACCTTACAGTGAGGCACGCGGTGGCGCTCGCAGGAGGAATGGACATCACGAGGCAGAGGTCCAATAACTCACCCCTTGAGGGAGCTGCGTTGCGCGGTCGCTATAACTCGCTGCTAGTGGATGCATCGAGGCAGCAAATTCGGATCACGGGACTGCGTGCCGAGCTGGAGGGTAAGGCGGAATTCGAGGCGCCTGCCTCCGTCAGCACTCCAGCCGATAAGAAAGCGATAGCGGAGATCGTTCAGCTCGAGAAAGCTAGCCTCCAGGCCCGAGTATCTGCCCTGGCCCAGGAGCGAGAGTATCTCGGCCGGGCACTTGGTCTCGCTGACGCGAATGTCTCGGCTCTAGACCGGGCGCAGAAGCAGGATGAGGAGGCGACGCGGCAGCAGGTGGAGGAACTGACAAAGATCGTTGACTTGAGCCGCCGGGGGCTGGCAGCTCCTGGGCGTGTTTCGGAGGAGCAGCGTGCGACGGTGTTGCTGAAGAGCAGAGAAATGGATACGGCCTCCCGTCTTGCCATTGCAAGGCAATCGAGGGAGGAACTCCGGCGCAAACTGGAAAAAGCCGATGATCGACAAACAAGGGTAGTACGCGAGTTGCAGGATGCAATCACCGCGCTTGAGGGACTTTATACCCAGTTAGCCGCAGTTCGGGAGCAACTCGCCCTGGCTGGTAGCTTGGGCATGCAAATGATGTCCGGAGACCAGAACCCACCAGACATTGTTATCATCCGGAAAATCAAAGACGCGCCTGTAAGGCTGACGGCCAACGAAGATATGAACGTAGAGCCCGGTGACGTGATCGAGCTGAAGTTGAAGCTCAACTGGACAGGTTCCGGGCTCGCAAACTGATGTTTCGACAAACGAGAGGCACCGCCCGCCCATCTCTGTAAAAGTTATTGAGAGATATCCGTGGTCGTTCTGCTCTCCAACGGTTCTGCGCTTCTCAGTTGCCGGCGGGCCCCCGTCGGCGTCATCCCGGTCCAACGCTGAAAGGCATGGACGAAGGAACTGAGCTCCTTGTAGCCAAGGAGCCACGCAATCTGCGATATTGATAGAACCCCGTTCGCGAGATAGCGCCTCGCTATACTGGAGCGCACATCATCAAGGATTGTTGTGAATGTAAGCCCTTCGTCCGCTAGCCGTCGTGACAATGTGCGAGAACTCATACCAAGGTCGCTCGCAATATTGCCGATGACTGCTGTGCCATGTGGAAGGCGAGGCCCGATGGCATTCTCGACCCTGACTCGCAACGGCTCATGGAAATGGCGTTGTTGGTCAGAGTTGTTTTGATGATAGGCTTGTATGATTTTATTAAGATATGGATCAGCGGTAACCAAGGGAATATCTGCTACTGGGAGCTCGAATGAAATCCTGTCCTCCTGGGCGCCGAAGCTTATGTGGCTGCCGAAATATCGCTCCATCTCGGATACGTCACCCTCCTGGGCGTGAATCATCTCTATGCTGGAGGGGATGAGTTCCATGCTCGTAAGATGCCGGCACAGGCGGAGCGTGCATGTCATCCAGAATTCCATCTGGTGCCGATCCCGATGCCGCTCCAAGCCTACATAGTCGTAATTGATCGAAAATCGGTTAGTCTTCTTTTGCCGGACGCGGATGACTTCGTTGATAACAAAGTTGTATCTTGTCGCAGCATCGATAGCTGAACCGACTGCATCGGAGGAGGCCAACAGGTAGTAGAATGAGCCGAGTTCCCTGAGCTCAAAATTCCGCGCGATATGGAACCCGAGAAAACTGTCCTGGAGAGAATCCGCCACGAGGTTTAAAAACGTGATCTGGCTTCTCGCACTAACCTCCAGGTTTGCATCCTCTAGAATGCTAGAATGAAGGCCGGCTTCTGCGAGGAGAGGATCAAGCATGCGCCCTGTCTGGATCACGCGTTGCGCTGCAAGTCTGGAGAGCACTCCTGCCGATGTGGAGAGCGCTGGAAATTCCTCACCAACGTGAGAGGCGCGTTCTGTCGGCACTTATCCTATCTCTCGCTGCGGGAGGCAAGCCATTGATAGTCAGGAGTTCGGCACTTCTCTGCTGGGTCGGCAGACCACCGGCACAACGGTGCATAGTTATGTTAGAGAATGCGGTCGCTGGGTCTATGAACAAAATTGGGTACTTCCATTTGCTGGAAGCAAGGTAGGCGAAAAAGGATGACTGCGCCTGATGTTCTGTGGGTATGAAACCCGATGAACTGCCATTGGATAAAGAACGGAGACCCGGGCACGCCCCAGGTCTCCCTTGGTGTTGCTGGATGTTAGATGACGAAGAAGTCTGCAGCCGTCATCTTCAAACCGGTAGCCAAGTTGGCGAACTTCACAGCCGCAGCCGAACCGGTGCCATCGGCATCGTACAGGAGAGCTCCGGTCTTTTTGTTGTAGATGATCCGGTCGTCCCGGTCATGGGCAGCCGATCCGATCCAGAAGCCCTGCGACGGCAAACGCCCCCCACTGAGTTTGGTGAAGACAACGTCGTTCAGATGGATCGTATCATTAACTACGCTGAAGTCTGTGATCTTATCCACATTGGCGGAACCAAGCTTTGTGCTGAAGACGAATACATCCCGGCCGGTGCCTCCGGTCAAGATATCTTTGCCACCGAAGCCGTTCAGGCTGTCGTTGCCCGCAGCGCCTTTAATGACATCATTTTTCAGGGACGTACCCTTCAGAACGTCGTTCCTGCTGGTGCCATTGAGGGTGATAGCAGGTGTGGTAGGCGTTGGCGAGGGTGTTGGCGTTGGAGAGGGAGCTGGCGTTGAAGCGCCGGGGACGAAGTCGGGAAGATCTGTTCCGGTCTGCAAGGACAGGTTCTTGACCTGGACCGCCAACGTCTCGGGCGCAGTGCCGCGATAGATGCCCGTCTTCCACAGATATGCCGTCTGATCGTAATAGCCGACCTTGCCGTCGTAATTGACGACCTGCTTGTCGTCGAGAAAAACGTCGATCTTGCCGTTGCCGGACGCACCCCAATCGAAGTTGATCTTGATGTCATACCACTTGCCGCGGGTGATGTTCACATCGCTGACCCAGAGGTCGCGGTGAACGAGATTGCCGGGGGACGACTCGTAGTTGGCGGTGATCGCCAGCTTCTCACCGCGCAAGACCACCTCGAAGGGAGCGGACCAGGGTTCCGCATAGAAGCCCTTCAGCGATCCCAGAACCACCCAACGGGAGGTATTGGCTGCACCGGGTTCGATCATGAAGTCATAATTGATCTTCACTTCCTCGGCGACTGAATGGCGGTTACCCACCAGTTCCTGCACGTTGTTGCGCTCAGAGGTCGAGGGATCCGTCCAGGACGAGGACTTGAAGACGTCACCTTTGCGCACTTCGAAGCGCATGGTGTTGTTGTCGGGGGAGGAGAAGCTCCAGGCCTTGTCGGCGTTGTCGACTTGAAGCGAGCCGATGCTGGATGAAATGTACGTGCTTTCAGAAGCGGACGGCGTCCACTGTGAGGGTGCGATAGTAGCCATTGATAAACGAGCCCCTTTGCCTCTGTTTGCGAGGCATTTTTGAGAATCTAGACTTTAGTAAACTTATGAAGATGGCCGACTCGCAGGACGGCCCATGCTCAGGTCCTCAGCCGTGACGCCCAAACGGGGGTCCAGTACGCGAGCGAGTCGCGCTTCAGAATATCGATCCGGTCGGAATGGAGACGGCTGCAACGCCTGGCCGTCTCCATTCCGATGGGCTTAGATCACGTAGAAATCCGCATGCGTGATCGACAGGCCCGTCGCCACCTTGGCGAACGGGGTCGCCGCTGCGGAGCCGGTGCCATCGGGGTCGTACGAAAGCACGCCCATGGTTTTGTTGTAGATGATCCGATCATCGGCATCATGCGCGGCCGAGCCGCTCCAGAACGAGCGCGAGGCCAGCCAGCCCGTGCTCGTGCCTGTGGTCGTGGCGACGGCTGTGAAGATTGAGTTCTCGAGCATGATGTTGTCGTCCGCTACAGAGAAATCCGTGATGGTGTCGACGTTGGCGGACGACAGCGTCGTGTCGAACACGAACCGGTCCACACCCGCGCCGCCGGTCAGCTTGTCGCTGCCCCCCTTGCCGGCGAGCCGGTCGCTGCCGCCCCTGGCGTCGATCCAGTCCACGGCGGACGAGCCGTCCAGCGTGTCGTTGGCGGTAGTGCCGACAACGCTCGGCTGGGGCGTGGGGGTAGGAGTAGGCGTTGGCGAGGGTGTTGGCGTTGGAGAGGGAGCTGGCGTTGAAGCGCCGGGGACGAAGTCGGGAAGATCTGTTCCGGTCTGCAAGGACAGGTTCTTGACCTGGACCGCCAACGTCTCGGGCGCAGTGCCGCGATAGATGCCCGTCTTCCACAGATATGCCGTCTGATCGTAATAGCCGACCTTGCCGTCGTAATTGACGACCTGCTTGTCGTCGAGAAAAACGTCGATCTTGCCGTTGCCGGACGCACCCCAATCGAAGTTGATCTTGATGTCATACCACTTGCCGCGGGTGATGTTCACATCGCTGACCCAGAGGTCGCGGTGAACGAGATTGCCGGGGGACGACTCGTAGTTGGCGGTGATCGCCAGCTTCTCACCGCGCAAGACCACCTCGAAGGGAGCGGACCAGGGTTCCGCATAGAAGCCCTTCAGCGATCCCAGAACCACCCAACGGGAGGTATTGGCTGCACCGGGTTCGATCATGAAGTCATAATTGATCTTCACTTCCTCGGCGACTGAATGGCGGTTACCCACCAGTTCCTGCACGTTGTTGCGCTCAGAGGTCGAGGGATCCGTCCAGGACGAGGACTTGAAGACGTCACCTTTGCGCACTTCGAAGCGCATGGTGTTGTTGTCGGGGGAGGAGAAGCTCCAGGCCTTGTCGGCGTTGTCGACTTGAAGCGAGCCGATGCTGGATGAAATGTACGTGCTTTCAGAAGCGGACGGCGTCCACTGTGAGGGTGCGATAGTAGCCATTGATAAACGAGCCCCTTTGCCTCTGTTTGCGAGGCATTTTTGAGAATCTAGACTTTAGTAAACTTATGAAGATGGCCGCATGACCATGCGGTAACTTGGAAGGAATTAGGCGTAATCGTTATGTTAACGCACACAGAAGCGAAACTCTTCAATGCGCGGATCTCGAATACCGAAGATTTTGACGCGCAGTCTTGTGATGAAATGCCAAGTTTTTGTCTTTTATTGCCATTTTGGCTGTTGTTAGCAAATATTGTTCGAAACGTGGCAGCAAAGTGTATCGAAATAACGTATTGTTATTGAATTGTGACACAATTACGGCGAAGAAGCCTAGCTTCAAAAACTTTTCATCCAACGATGAGCTGCTTTTCTTTCTGATTCGACAGGACGCTGCTGCATCAGGATGGCAAATGCGTTTGGGAAGTTAGCCAAGTCGATCTGGGATAGAGAGATGAGCAGCCGCTGACGAACTCGCACACACAATGGGCTCGAGAGCGGGTCAATTAGCTCTCCCATCGAGGGGTGATCTATCTCTCAGGGGTCACGAATCCTGTTGACCTGCGAGTTCCAACGGAGTCGGCTTTTGAGTGCCCCGGTGCCTCTGAAGAGCTTGCCGTTGTTCAGGGGGTAATTGGCACAGGACAGATTGAAACTTTCCATTTGCGGATCGTGGGATCTGCTCGACCTGCTCGAACACCACCTCGACGTCGCCCATGCGGCTGCGGATCGCCGAGAGGATCTCGC
>NZ_JAYGGN010000015.1:0-21094 GCF_036314045.1 Microvirga sp. CF3062 | reverse complement strand
AGCGCCACCAGCGCAGATACAGCCCGCGCGCGCTCGCCGAGGCGCAGCGCAGCGAATACGGCAGACGATGATAAAGCGTTACGGCATTCATCCAGGGCGCCTGATCAAGAAACTTTCTATCGCGCTAAAGACTGGCATTACACCGAAGTCTTACGGCTCACTGTCTCAGGCTTGGCCAGTTCCCTGACTAGGAAAGCGGCTAGGACAATACTTGCCCTGCCGCAAAATTAATAACGCCATAAGGAGATTTCCCATGCTTCTGACCTTTATGACGACGACCATGCCTGCCGGAGCAACTGTGTATTTTCTCTTAGATGAAAGTCTTAAACGAACGAGAAAGATAGTAGTTTTTAGGAATGCATTCTACAGCCTCAATTTCAAAGGGACTTATATTCAGAATCCATCAAACACGGTCGCAACGTCAGTCTGAGATCGATTGTTTACAAGAGCAAAATAGGATTGCTGGGATCCGGCTGCATCTACTCGTACGAGGTATTCAAGAGGGTAAGCGGATAGGGTTTCAAACTTGGTGGATTCAGCAGAGCAATCGAATTCGATGCTCTAAGACCTGATCTTCTAGAATGCTTCATTTCATCAAGACCTCGAGCTTTGGACTCCATTGCCGATTGCTAGACATCCCCCTTCAATCAACGATCTTAGCTGAGGCTGTATGCATTCACTGGATGCTATACGGGGGTTACCCCGCCCTCAGCAGCCGGATCGCTGAATCGCGCTCGAACAGGTAGAGAAGCACCCGCAGGGCCTGCCCGCGCTCGCTGACGAGGTCCGGGTCGCGGTCGACGATCAGGCGGGCGTCATCACGGGCGGCTCCCAGAAGGTCGCCATCCACCTCGAGGCGAGCCAGCTTGAAGCCGGGCGTGCCCGACTGGCGCGTGCCCAGCACCTCGCCTTCGCCGCGCAGGCGCAGATCCTCCTCGGCGATGCGGAAGCCGTCCTCCGTCTGGCGCATCATCTCGAGCCGGGCTTGGGCCACCTGACCCAGCGGCCCCTTGTAGACCAGGAGACACGTGGAGGATTTCGAGCCCCGGCCGATGCGCCCGCGTAGCTGGTGCAACTGTGCGAGACCGAAGCGCTCCGCATGCTCGATGACCATGACGGTGGCGTTCGGTACGTCGACGCCGACCTCGATGACAGTGGTGGAAACCAGGATTTTGGTCCCGCCGCTGGAGAACCGCTCCATGGCGGCGTCCTTGTCCTTGCCGGCCATCTTGCCGTGCACGAGGCCGACCTGATCGCCGAAGAAGCCCTTCAGCATCTCGAAGCGCTCCTCGGCAGCCGCGAGGTCGATAGATTCGGATTCACCCACGAGCGGGCAGACCCAGTAGATTTGGTCGCCATTGGCGATGGCGCGCCCGATACCCCCGACAACCTCGTCGAGGCGGTCAATGGCGATGAGCTTCGTGGCGATGGGCTTGCGGCCTGCCGGTTTCTCGCTCAGCACCGACACGTCCATGTCACCGAAATAGGTGAGGGCCAGGGTGCGCGGGATCGGAGTCGCGGTCATGACGAGGATGTCGACGGCCTCGCCCTTGGAGCCAAGCGCCAGACGCTGGTGGACGCCGAAGCGGTGCTGCTCGTCGACCACGGCAACGCCGAGATCCTGGAACGCCACGCCTTCCTGAAATAGGGCGTGCGTGCCCACCGCGATCTGGATGCTGCCGTCAGCGAGCCCAGCAAGGATCGTCCGGCGTGCGACGCCCTTCTCGCGTCCTGTCAGGAGAGCCATAGTGAGCCCGGCCTGTTCCGCCATGGGCGCGAGGCGCTCGTAGTGCTGGCGGGCGAGAATTTCCGTCGGGGCCATCATGGCAGCCTGGCGGCCCGCCTCGATGGCACTTGCCATGGTGAGCAGGCCGACCACGGTCTTGCCCGAACCCACATCGCCCTGGAGCAGCCGCAGCATCTTCTTGT
Source organism: Microvirga sp. CF3062 (assembly GCF_036314045.1). Lineage (NCBI taxonomy): Bacteria > Pseudomonadati > Pseudomonadota > Alphaproteobacteria > Hyphomicrobiales > Methylobacteriaceae > Microvirga > Microvirga sp. CF3062. The sequence continues at coordinate 19,165 of NZ_JAYGGN010000015.1, read as the reverse complement.
CGGACACGAGATCGTGGCGGATATCCTCGACGGCTTTTGCCTGCGATCCAGTTAGACCGAAGGGCAGGGCGGATCTCAGGCGCTCGACCAAGTGCCCGTTGCCCGCATTCACCCGGCCGGGCAACCGCCGCATGCGGCTTCGCACAAGCGCCAGGGCAAGCTGCGACGCCAGCAACTCATCGTAGGCGAGGCGTCGGCGCGGGGCGGCTTTGGCAATGGCCTCCTCGGAGAGCTGCGCCGCATTATCAGGTCGGTGAAGGGCAGAGAGCGCCTGACGGAAGTCGGGCAGGGCGTTCCGATCGAGCCAGGCGGGATCCTGCCATTCCGGCAGCCCAGGGACTTTATCGAGGGCAACGCCGATGTACTTGCCCACCATGCGCGAGGAGAGGCCCTCGGTCAGGCCATAGACGGCCTCGACCGCCGGCAGGCTCTCGATGCTCTTCTCATCCAGAATCCGGTCCGGATGCACCATCTGGCGCCGTCCCTCCCAGAGCTCGATCTTGCCGGAGACATAGCGGCGCTCGCCCACGGGCAGGATCTTTTCCAGACGGGCCTTCTGGCCGTTGAAGAAGATCAGGGTCACGTCGCCGGTCTCGTCCTCCACGAGGATCCGGTACGGCGCCCGCCGGCCCGGCGGTGGCGGGCGGTGGGCGACAACGGATACGGAGATCGTCACAGGCTCACCGATGGGAGCATCGGCCACGGACCCCTTCATCTCCCGGGAGATGCCGCTCGTCGGCACGTGGAACAGCAGATCCATGACGCGCGTGGGCTTGCCCGGCTCGCCGAGAAGGCGGTCGAGGAGGGGGGCGATCTTCGGCCCGACGCCGGGCAGGGTGTTGGCCGGGGCGAAGAGCGGGTCGAGAATGGAAGGACGCAATGACATTCAAATGGGTGGCAACTGGGAGGGAGATGGTTATATAGCGGCCAAGCCGCCCGGAGGCGACGTTATCTTTCATCGATCGGAGCAACGCCATGAGCGGAACGACACGCAGCAGCGCCGGCCTCGACACCCGCCGCAGGCAGATCCTGTACCGTTCCTGGCATCGCGGCATGCGGGAGATGGACCTGATCATGGGCCAGTTCGCAGACGCGGAGATCGGCGAACTTTCGGAAGAGGATCTCGCCGAGTTCGAACGCCTGATCGAGGTGACCGACCGCGACCTTCTCGGCTGGATCACCGGGGAGATCAAGACACCGCAGAACTACAATACGTCCCTGTTCCAGCGCCTCAAGGCGTTCCACACCCATACGTCGCCGATCCACAGCTGACGTTTTGGCAGCGCTTTTCTGACCGAACCGGGCGGAATCGCCCGCGTTCCCTTTGATCTCTGACCTGATATTTCACCATGAAGCCTGCCCTTACCCGCGCCCTCGATGCCCTCAAAAAGGGCCAAAGCCTGACCTTGTCCGGCGTGCCTGACGGCTTTGATGCCCTGGCCGTCGCCGATCTCGCGCGAGGCCTCTCGGGGCAGGTCGAGGGGCCGGCCGTGCTGGTGCATGTGGCCCGCGACGGGCAGCGACAGCAGAACTTCGCCAGCAGCCTCGGCTTCATCGCACCCGAGATCGAGATTCTGACCTTCCCGGCCTGGGATTGCCAGCCCTATGACCGTGTCTCGCCCAATGCGGCTATTACCGCGCAGCGCATGACAACGCTGGCGCGCCTGGCACGCTCCAAGACCTCCGAAGACAAGCCGCGCATTCTCTCGACCACGGTGAACGCCCTCGTCCAGCGCGTGCCGCCGAAGGCCCGCATCGCGGCTGAAACGTTCTCGGCGGCGCCCGGCAACGTAGTGGACACCACTCAACTGGTGAACTGGCTGGAGAGCAACGGCTTCCTGCGTACGGGCACCGTGCGCGACACGGGCGAATATGCCGTCCGGGGCGGCATCATCGATCTTTTCCCAGCAGGTCTTCCCAATCCGGTCCGCCTCGACTTCTTCGGCGACGCGCTGGAATCGATCCGCGCATTCGACCCGGAAACCCAGCGCACCATCGGCACCCTGCGCTCCCTCGACCTCGTCCCCATGAGCGAGGTGCAGCTGACGACCGAGAGCATCAAGCGCTTCCGGCAGGCCTATGTGGCGGCCTTCGGCGCGCCTACCCGTGACGACCGGCTGTATGAGGCGATCAGCGAGGGGCGGCGCTATCCCGGCCTTGAGCACTGGATGCCGCTGTTCCATGACCGTCTCGACACCCTGTTCGACTACCTGCCCGGCATCCCGGTGGTGTTCGACGTGCTGGCCGACGACGCGGCCGCTGAGCGCCTCGCCCAGGTGAAGGACTATTACGATGCCCGGCACGAGGGGATGGGCCAGAACCAACCGGGCGTCGCGCCATATCGCCCGCTGCCACCGGATGCGCTCTACTTCAAGCCGGAAGAATGGTCTGAGCGCACCGCCGCTCTGCCGCTTGCGCGCCTCACTCCATTCGCCGTGCCGGAATCCTCCGGGCGTTTGGTGATCGACTGCGAGGCGCGGCAGGGCCGCAGCTTCATCGCCGAGCGGGCCGACGAGAACGCCAATGTTTTCGAGGCAGTCATCGGCCATATCCGCGACCTTCAGGCCACCAAGAAGCGTGTGATGCTGGGCGCTTGGTCCGAAGGCTCCCGTGAACGGCTCTGTCACGTGCTGCAGGACCACGACCTGCGCCAGACGAAGCCGATCTCGCGCTTCTCGGACGCGATGGCCTACCCGCGCAACGAAATCCCAGTCGGTATCTGGCCACTTGAATCCGGCTTCGAGACCGCCGACCTCGCCGTCATCAGCGAGCAGGACATCCTCGGCGACCGCCTGGTGCGTCAGAAGCGCAAATCCAAGCGGCCGCAGGACTTCCTCACCGAGGTAGCCGCGCTGACGCCGGGCGACCTCGTGGTGCACGTGGACCACGGCATCGGGCGGTTCGAAGGGCTGAAGACCATCGAGGCGGCGGGTGCACCACACGACTGTCTTGAGCTGCACTATGCCGGCGGTGACCGCCTATTCCTGCCGGTGGAGAACATCGAGCTTCTGACCCGCTACGGGTCGGAGGAGACGGAGGTCCAGGTCGACAGGCTCGGCGGCGGAGCCTGGCAGGCCCGCAAGGCGCGGATGAAGCAGCGCATCCGCGAGATGGCCGGTGCCCTCATGAAGATCGCAGCCGCCCGCATCCTCAAGGACGCCCCGCGCCTGACACCTCCCGAAGGCATCTACGACGAGTTCGCGGCCCGCTTCCCCTATGACGAGACCGAAGACCAGATCAACGCCATTGAGGCGGTGCTGGACGACATGGGCTCCGGCCGTCCCATGGATCGCCTCGTCTGCGGCGATGTCGGCTTCGGCAAGACCGAGGTGGCGCTGCGCGCCGCCTTCGTGGCTGCCATGAGCGGTAAACAGGTCGCGGTTGTCGTGCCCACGACGCTCCTCTCGCGCCAGCATTACCGCACCTTTTGCGATCGTTTCCGCGGCCTGCCGCTCAACGTGGCTCAGGCCTCCCGGTTCGTGCCCGCGGCCGAGATGAAGAAGACCAAGGAAGGGCTGAGCGACGGGTCGGTGGACATCGTCATCGGCACCCATGCGCTCCTCGGCAAGGCCATCAAGTTCAAGGATCTCGGTCTCATCGTCATCGACGAGGAGCAGCATTTCGGTGTGACCCACAAGGAGCGCCTGAAGGAGCTGCGTGCCGAGGTGCATGTGCTCACCCTCTCGGCCACACCGATCCCGCGCACACTGCAGCTGGCGCTCACCGGCGTGCGCGAGCTGTCGCTGATTACGACGCCGCCGGTGGACCGCCTGGCGGTTCGCACCTTCATCACGCCCTTCGACCCGCTCCTCGTCCGCGAGGCGCTGCTGCGCGAGCGCTACCGGGGTGGGCAGGCGTTCTATGTGGTGCCGCGCCTCGATGATCTCGGCGAGGTCAAGGCCTTTCTGGACAAGGAGGTGCCGGAGGCCAAGGTGGCGGTGGCGCACGGCCAGATGGCGGCAGGCCAGCTCGAGGACGTCATGACGGCCTTCTATGAGGGCAAGTACGACATCCTGCTCTCCACAACCATCGTAGAATCGGGCCTCGACATCCCGACCGCCAACACGCTGATCGTCCACCGGGCCGACATGTTCGGCTTATCCCAGCTCTATCAGCTGCGTGGTCGTGTCGGGCGCTCCAAGACCCGCGCCTATGCCCTGTTCACGGTCCCGGCCAACAAGTCACTGACGGTGCAGGCCGAGCGGCGCCTCAAGGTGCTGCAAACCCTCGACACCCTGGGAGCAGGCTTCCAGCTCGCCTCCCATGACCTCGATATCCGCGGCGCGGGCAACCTGCTCGGCGATGAGCAGTCGGGCCACATCAAGGAAGTAGGCTACGAGCTCTACCAGCAGATGCTGGAGGAGGCGGTGGCGCAGCTCAAGGCGGGCATCGAGGAGCCGACTGAAGACCAGTGGTCGCCCACCATCGCGGTCGGTGCACCGGTCATGATTCCCGAGAGCTACATCGCGGATCTCCAGCTGCGGCTCGGCCTCTATCGCCGGCTCTCGACCTTCGAGACGGACCAGGAGATCGACGCCTTCCGGGCGGAGATGGTGGACCGTTTCGGGCCGGTGCCGTCGGAGGTCGACCAGCTTCTCAAGATCATGGCGATCAAGGTGCTCTGCCGCCGGGCCAATGTGGAGAAGGTCGATGGCGGGCCCAAGGGCATCATCATCTCTTTCCGCGACAATTCCTTCGCCAATCCGACCGGCCTCATCTCCTACGTGACGGAGCAGGCTTCCTTCGCAAAAGTGCGTCCCGACATGAAGATCGTGTTCATTCGTGACATCGAGACACCGGACGAGCGTATCAAGGCGGCCACCACGATCCTGCGCAGCCTCGCCCGGATCGCGGAGAAGAAGGCCGCCTGATGGTCGAAGCGTGGGCGCTGGTCAAAAACGGCGCCGTGGTCGACGGCCACGATGCCAACCGGCTTGTGCCCTGGTGGAGCTTCACGAAGACGGTTCTCGCGGCCGCAGCCCTGGTGCTCGTTCGCGATGGCCTCATCGGATTGGATGAACCGGTCGAAGGCAGGCCTTGTACGCTTAGGCACCTGCTCCAGCATCGCTCCGGGCTGGCGAACTACGGCGGTCTTCGCGCCTACCACGAGGCCGTCGGCCGCGGCGACAATCCCTGGCCGGTGCCGGAACTCCTCAACCAGCTCGATGCGGAGCGGCTCCGCTATCCGGCAGGCGAGGGGTGGGACTATTCCAATATTGGTTATCTGGTCGTCGGCCAATTGATCGAGACCATTACCGGTTTCGACCTGAACGCGGCCCTGCAGCGCCTCGTCTTGAGGCCCCTTGACACTAAGTCGGCGCGGCTCGCAAGGAACCGGGTGGATCTCAGCCATGTCACCATGGGCAGCGCGGAGGACTACCATCCAGGCTGGGTCTATCATGGATTGTTGGTCGGAACCGTCTCGGATGCGGCGCTCCTGCTGGACCGCCTGCTCGAAGGCAGCCTGCTGACATCCGAGCTGTTGCAGGAAATGCTCACGCCTTTTGCGCTTCCGGGACCTGTGCCGGAGCGGCCCTGGCAGGAACCCGGTTATGGGTTGGGTACCATGACCGGCGAGACGACATCGGGTCTGAAAGTGGGTGGACACACGGGCGGAGGGCCGGGCAGCACGATTGCGGTCTATCGCAGCCTCGGCGGTGCAGGATCGGGAACAGTCGCCTTTTTCAGGACGAGTGAGGATGAGGCGAAAACGGAAGAAGGAGCCTTCCGGCTCCTGAAAGGCTAGAGCTCCGGCGCAGCGACGGCGTGGACGCTGAGCTGGTTCTGGAGCATCGTGGCGGCTCCGTTGAGCCCGCCCGTGATGATCACCGGAATTCCGCTTTCTCCCAGGTTTTTGCGCAGCCGACGGGCGAGGTCGAGGAAGCGCTTGCGCTCCGCCCAATCGGCATGACGAGGCATCTGCAACAGCACGGCGGCCGGGCTTGGAATCAGGGCCAAGACGTCGTCGGCAGCCTCGAAGGGAGTGGTCACGCTCGCATATCCCATGCCGGCCAGTTCGACGGACAGAGCGCCATCGGGGGCGCGCTCGCCGCTATCGACAACGAGGACCTTCGGCATTGCGTTCATGACGATACCCTGCAGTAAGACGCGACAGTGGGACAGGAGGTACTCACCTAACGTCGAAGCAGGGCATTAGTTTCATCATCTACATGAATGGAAGCTCAACAATAGGCGCCTCAGGCGGATCCAAAGATCAGTGCGGCTGCCGCCACCAGGTGTCGACATTGGTGCCCATAAGCGGCACGGTCGCAGGCTTCCCGAGATCACGACTGTAGGCAAGCCATTGATCCTTCAGATAAAATAGCGGAACCACATAGAAGCCCGACAGCAGGGTACGGTCGAGGGCCCGCACGGCCGAGACGAAATCCTCCCGGCCCTTGGCTTCCAGCAGCGCGTCGATAAGTCGATCAATCGCCGGGGAGGCTACCCCAGCGTGGTTATGGGACCCGCTCCTTTGCGCCGCAGTGGAGCCCCAGCGGTTTCGCTGCTCGTTCCCAGGAGAGAGGGAGGCGGGCCAGAGCCACTGGACCATGTCGAAATCGAACTGGGCCAAACGCCGCCAATATTGCACGTCGTCCACGAGACGCACCCGCGCCTGAATGCCGATCCGGCTCAAGGACTGGGAGAAGTTCAGGGCAAGCCGCTCCTGTGAGCGGGAATTAACCAGCAGTTCGAAGGCAAAGGGCTCGCCCGTGCTCTTTTTGCGTAGAACATCGCTCCCCAGCACCCAGCCCGCCTCGGAGAGCAGCGTCAGGGCTTGGCGCGCCATATCCCGGTCGCGACCGGAGCCGTCGCTGGCCGGGGGCTCCCATCGCCCCTCGAGAATGTCCTCCCGCACCGTGCCAGGAAATGCGGCGAGCAGAGCCCGCTCGGCCTCGTCGGCGGGGCGGCCCGTGGAGGCGAGGTCCGAGCCCGAGAAGTAGCTGTTGGACCGGGTGAGCTGGCCGAAGAAGAGATTGCGGTTCACCCAGTCGAAGTCGAACAGGTAGCTCAACGCCTCACGCACCCGCACATCGCCGAAGAGCGGCTTGCGGGTGTTGAAGACGAAGCCGTTCATGCCCTTGGGCAGCCGGGTCGTCATGGTTTCGCGGGCAACGCGCCCGCTTCGGACGGCAGGGATGTCGTAGCCGGTTGCCCATTGGCCAGGATCGCCCTCGATTCTGAAGTCATAAAGTCCTGCCTTAAAAGCCTCGAACAACGTGTTGGAGTCGCGGTAGAAATCGTAGCGTATCTCGTCGAAGTTATAGAGGCCGCGAGTGATGGGCAGGCTCTCGCCCCAATAATCCTTGCGCCGGGTCAGCACCACCCGTTCTCCGGGCTTCACCTCGCTAAGAACATAAGGTCCCGAGCCGATAGGCGGGGTGAGACTGGTCTTGTCGAAGCTGCCTGGATTGGTCGCGTGAGCCGGAAACACGGGCATCATGCCGATCAGGAGCGGCAGTTCCCGGTCATTGGACCCTGAGAGGTCAAACCTGATGCGGTGCGGGTCCAGAATCTCGACCGCCTTCACCTGCCCGAAGCTCGACCGGTGGAAGGGCTTGCCGTGCTTCTTCAACATCTCGAACGAGAAACGCACGTCCTCGGCCGCGAGCGGATGGCCGTCGGAGAAACGAGCGCGGGGTTCGAGATGGAAGGTAATGAAGTTCCGCTCCTCCGGCATCTCCACGGCACGGGCGAGCAGGCCATAAATCGTGAAGGGCTCGTCAGCGGAGCGCATCATGAGAGGCTGCAAGACGTAACGGGGCACCACGTCGGGCGCGACACCTAGGACAATCAAGGGGTTGAGGCTGTCGAAGGTGCCCTGCAGGGCCAGCGTGATTCGCCCTCCTTTCGGGGCCTGAGGGTTGGCATAGGGCAGGTGCTCGGAGCCGGGCGCGAGCGCAGGCTCTCCGTGCATCGCGATGCCATGCCGCAGTGGCAGCGCCTCTTGAGCGGCGGCGCCGAATGTCATGAGGGTAAGAGCAGCCGAAAACAGCAGATTTGATATAAGCCAGCGGCCCATGGCTCTCCCGATGCCGGTTCCCACCTGAGCAATGTTGTACAGAATTTTGCCCTGGGTGACTGGAAACCTACCACACGAAAGGTTAAAGGAGCGCCACACGTCTTGTCTTCGCCACATTGGGCAAGGATTTGACCACGTCATCACAGGTTAAGAACGCGCCGGATCAACGGCCAATTCGAAAGCCGATCTTTCGACTGAAGAGGATCTAACGATATGTCTTTCGCGACACGCTTCGCGAGCCTGGGGGGGGGCCGTGGCCTGGCAACAGCTCTGGCCGTTCTGGTGAGCGCACCCGTTATGGCTCAGACTGCTCCGGCCCAGACCGCCCCAGCTCAGACCGCTCCGGCCCAACGCCCTGCGGCTCCGGCAGCCCAGCCGGCCCGCCCTGCCGCTCCTCCTGCGGCTCCTGCCACTCAGCCGGCACGTCCTACAGCTCCAGGAGCTCCGGCTCAGGGTGCCCAACAGCAGCAGAATGCCGGCCCCACGGTCGTGCAGGTGAAGGCCGAGCCGTCCCAGCCCGAATGGACCAAGGTCTGCGGCACTGACCAGAACACCAAGACCGAGATCTGCTACACCACCCGCGACTTTGTGTCGGACCAGGGCCAGCCGGTTCTGGCGTTGGCCGTCTATGACGTGAAGGGCCAGCAGCCGCAGAAGGTCGTCCGTTTCGTGATGCCCCTCGGCCTGCTCCTGCAGCCGGGCCTGCGCTTCACGGTCGATCAGGGCCAGGCAGTCGCCGGCCGCTACGTCATGTGCCTGCCCAACGGCTGCTTCGCCGAGGCGGCCGTGAAGGACGACTTCATTGCCTCTCTCAAGAAGGGCGCCAACCTGAACGTCAGCGTTCAGAACCAGATGGGCCGCGAGATCACCTTCGCCGTTCCGGCTGCCGGCTTCGGCAAGTCCTTCGACGGTCCTCCGATCGACCCGAAGGTGCTCGAAGAGCAGCAGAAGAAGTTGCAGGAAGAACTGCAGAAGAAGAGCGAAGAGATGCGCCAGAAGATGCTGAACGGCGCCGCCGGCGCTGCGGCTCCTGCCGTCCCGGGTGCAGCCGCTCCGGCCGCCCAGGCAGCTCCCAAGCCCTAAGGCCGACGGACTTCCAGCAAACAAAAACGCCGGGCTCATGGCCCGGCGTTTTCTTTTGATACGCTCATTCTCAATTGGCGAGGATGGGGTGGGCTCTGTAGGTGCCATTCTTCTGCCGCGTGAACATCTCCGGGATCATCGGATTGCGCAGCGGCTCACCTGAATCATCGGGCAGAAGGTTCTGCTCGGACACATAGGCGATGTATTCGGTTTCCGCGTTCTCGGCGAAGAGGTGGTAGAAGGGCTGGTCCTTATGCGGACGGACTTCCTCAGGGATCGAAAGCCACCATTCTTCCGTGTTGTCAAATTCAGGGTCGACATCGAAAATCAGCCCCCTGAAGTCAAAAACCCGATGTCGAACCACCTGGCCGATCGCGAATTTGGCTGAACTCGCTTTCATGGTCTTAACTCCTTGAGCCACATATAGAGATTTGCAGGGGAATCTCCAAATCCTCTGCCTGTCACAAGGCCGAGAGCGAGGGGCGCCGGCGGCGAGCGTTGCATTTCGGGACTATGAGCCTTCCGAAAGGCGGGATTGCCGCAAGATTGGAACCTTGCCAGAAGGAGTGCTCACGCCTCCGCCTGCCATATCCCTATGCCTGGAGCCGCCCATGTCCGACCTGATCGGGCTGTTCAACCTGCTTGCCCCCTTCTTCGGCCTCATCGGACTCGGCTTCTTCTGCGGCAAGGTGGTGAAGCAGCCGGAGGCCGGTCTTGCCTGGATGCAGTTCTTCCTGATCTATGTGGCGCTGCCCTGCCTGTTCTATCGCCTCATTGCCGACAAGCCCCTGGACGAGTTAGCGAACTGGCCCTTCATCCTGGCGACCACGTTCTCGACCTTCTGCGCCTTTGCGCTCTCCTTCGCGACCGGCTGGCGGTTTACCAGGGACCTGCCGCAATCGGTGATGCAGGGTGTGGCCGGGTCCTACTCCAATATCGGCTATATGGGGCCGCCGCTGATCTTAGCTGCGATCGGTGCTTCCGCCAGCGCCCCGGTGGTGCTGATCTTCGTCTTCGACAACCTGTTTCTATTCTCCGTAGTGCCGCTTCTCATGTCGCTGGCCGGCGTAGAGAAGCTGAGCCTGTCGGCCACGATCCGCAGGATCGTCTGGCGGGTCGTGACCCACCCGTTCAATGTGGCGACCGCCATCGGTGTCGCCGCGAGCTACCTGCATCTCCGGTTGCCGCAGGCCGCTGACCAGATCGTCACTTGGCTCTCGGGCGCCGCCGCACCCTGCGCCCTGTTCATCCTCGGCGTCACCGTGGCCCTGAGGCCTCTCAGAGAGATGCCAGGGGAGGTGCCGGTTCTGGTGTTCATCAAGCTGATCCTCCACCCGCTTCTCGTCTGGGTGGTGCTTTCGGCCCTAGGCGATTTCGGGCCCGCCTGGACCTATGCGGCGGTCATCATGGCGGCGCTGCCGCCGGCCCTGAACATCTTCGTGATCTCGACCCAGTACAATGTCGGCGTGGAGCGCGCCTCGGCGTGCGTGCTCATCGGCACGCTGGTCTCGATGCTGACCCTGACCGGCATCCTCTACATCACCACGAAGACCGGCGCCGTGCCGTACGACCTCTTCCCTTAAAGTGGCGAGGCGCCCTGCATCAGGCGCGGCGCGCCCATCTGCGGGAGCACCCCCTCACGCATGATAATCCGGCGCAAAGGCCCGATATTGCTCAGCGCCAGCAGGCCGGCGCCGCGGAGGAAGTCCGTCGGCATCATACCGGTGAGGAGGGTGCGGTTGAGCCCGTCCACCGCCGCCGTTCGCAGGCGGACGTCGAGATCGCGGCTGCGCTGGTACCGGACCAGGGCTTCCTCAGCGCCTGGATCGCTGCCCTCGTTCTGTCCGTCGACAACCGCGTCCCTGAGGGAGGCTGCATCCCTGAAGCCGAGATTGAGACCCTGCGCCCCTATGGGTGGAAATACGTGGGCTGCTTCGCCCACGAGGGCTAGACGCGAGGCCTGGTAGCGGTTCACCGACAGGCCGGTCATCGGAACGAGCCCGCGCGGGCCGTCGATGCGCATGGCGCCGAGATGGGACTGGGCCTGCCGCTCGATCGCGAGCGCGAGAGCCGCGTCGTCGAGCCCGGAAAGGCGCTCCGCCTCGGCCTTGTTCGTCACCCAGACGAGGCTTGAGCGCCGGCCGGGCAGGGGGACCAAGGTGAACGGCCCGTGACGGGTGTGAAACTCTGTCGAGGTCTCCCGATGGTCCCGGTCATGGGCCAGGATCACGGTAACGGCCGATTGCGGATAGGACCACGTCTGGGTGCCAATTCCGGCAACCTGGCGCAGCTTGGAATTACGCCCGTCTGCGGCAACGACAAGGCTCGCCTTGATGGTGCCGCCCTCGACCAGCCTCAGGGTGGCTCCCGTCTCATCCGCGCCAAACCCGGCTGCGAGTTCAGGCACGAGGGTGAGGTTTTCGCAAGCCCGCGCTGCCTCGGCCAGCTTATCGACCAGGGTGGCGTTCTCGACGTTCCAGCCAAAGGCATCCAGCCCGATCTCCCCCGCCCGGAACGAAGCCGGAGGGGGACGGAACAGACTGCCGGTGTCGTCGACGATCCGCATGGTCTCGAGCGGTGCGGCCTCCCTGACGATCAGGGGCCAGGCGCCGAGCGCCTCCAGAAATCGGACAGAGCCGTTGAGAAGGGCGACAGTGCGGCCATCCCGGCGCGTATCGAGCCCTCCGACCAGAACGGTCCTGAAGCCATCGCGGGCAAAAGCCAGGGCAGCGCTCAGGCCTACGGCTCCGGCACCGACCACGGCGATATTATAGGTGCTCTCAGTCAAAGGCCTGCCTCTTCACCATTTTTGTGGACGGGGAGCGGACTCACAATAAACCATGGATTCGCCATTGCCGACCGGTGCGCCGCATCCCTATGATCTTCCTACAAGGGAGTGACGAACCGGTACGGCGCTTGCCAGGTTCCGTACAGGCCGTCATTCATGTGCAGATTCCGACCCGGCTTCAACCTTTAAGTCAGAGACGCTTGTGTGAAGGCAGACGTACCACCCTCGGGAACGCCCCTCGTCGAACTTAAAGGGATCACCAAGCGCTACGGCGATCTTCTCGCGAATGACGGGATCGATCTGTCGATCGAGGCGGGTGAGATTCACGCGCTTCTGGGTGAGAACGGGGCAGGGAAGTCGACCCTGGTCAAGATCCTCTACGGCGTGATCGAGCCGAGCGCAGGCGAGATCCGCTGGGAAGGCCACCCCGTCACCATCGGCTCGCCGGTCGAAGCTCGGGCTCTCGGCCTCGGCATGGTGTTCCAGCATTTCTCCCTGTTCGACGAATTGAGCGTGGCCGAGAATATTGCGGTGGCGCTCTCGCACGAATGGAGCCTCTCCACCGTTCGGGACAAGCTGGCCGAGATCAGCCAGACCTATGGGCTGGCCCTCGATGCGGATCGCGCCGTGTGGACTCTCTCCGCCGGCGAGCGGCAGCGCATCGAGATCGTCCGGTGCCTGCTTCAGAATCCACGCCTGCTCATTCTCGATGAGCCGACCTCCGTGCTCACACCGCAGGAAGCCGAGCACCTCTTCACGACCCTCGACAGGCTCTCGGCCGAGGGCTGCTCGATCCTCTACATCTCCCACAAGCTGGAGGAGGTGCGCCGCCTCTGCCGCCGCGCCACGATCCTGCGGGCAGGGCGGGTGGTGGCGACCATCGATCCGCGGGCGAGCAGCGCCCGGGAGATCGCGGCCTTGATGGTCGGCACCGCAGTGGGCGAGATCCGCACCGACGCACCGCATCATCCACAAGGGGAGACGCTCCGGGTCTCGCACCTGTCCATGCCGCCGGCCGGCCTTCACGGGCAGGCCCTGCGCGACATCAACCTCGTGGCGCGGGCCGGAGAAGTCGTCGGCATCGCTGGAGTCGCAGGCAACGGTCAGAGCGAACTCTTCGCCGCATTGTCGGGCGAGCGCCTTGCTGACCGTGCTGAGGCCATCGCGATCAACGGCAAGCCATCAGGCACAATGGGCATCGATGCGCGAAGACGTCTCGGCGCAGCCTTCGTGCCGGAGGAGCGGCTGGGCCATTCGGCTGCCCCGACCCATCGCCTGAGCGAGAACACCCTGATCTCTCATGCGTCTGCTGAAGTGAGCCGTTCGGGCTTCATCCTGATGAACGCCGCTAAACGGGTGGCCCGCTCGATCGTCCAGAGCTTCGACGTGCGCACGCCTGAAGGAGACCCGCAGGCGCGCAAGCTCTCCGGCGGCAATCTCCAGAAATTCGTCATCGGGCGCGAGATTATCCGCAGGCCGAAGCTCCTCATCGTGGATCAGCCGACCTGGGGCGTCGATGCGGGCGCGGCCCGCCTCATCCGTCAGGCTCTGGTCGATCTGGCGCGGGAGGGCAGCGCTGTGGTGATCGTCAGCCAGGATCTCGATGAACTGTTCGAGGTGGCAGACCGGATGGCCGTGATCCACCAGGGCACTTTGAGCTCGCTGAGGCCCATCGGAGAATGGACCAAGGAGGCCGTGGGGCTCGAAATGCTCGGCGTTGCTCAAGGGCAGGGAGGCGTCCATGCGGTTTGAGCTGACGCCTCGCACCAACGCTTCCACAATGATGCGCGTCTTTGCATCGGTCGCGGCCTTCATTACGGCCTTCCTGATCGCGGGCTTCGTGATCTGGCTCATGGGACGCTCGCCTATCGCGGCCTTCGATGTCTATGTCCTCCAGCCCTTGAGCGATCCCTGGTCCCTGCAGGAGCTTCTCGTTAAGGCAACCCCGATGGCGCTCATCGCCATCGGCCTCGCCTACTGCTTCCGCGCCAATCTCTGGAACATCGGCGCGGAGGGGCAGTATGTGATCGGCGCCGTGCTCGGCAGTTGGCTCGCGCTGAGAACCAATGGCACGGACGCCGGCTTCTGGGTTCTGCCGCTCATGCTGGTGCTCGGTATCATTGGCGGCGCCCTCTGGGGCTTGATCCCGGCCTTCCTGAAAACCCGCTTCGGCGTGAACGAGATCCTGACCAGCCTCATGCTGGTCTATGTGGCGCAGCTGATCCTGGATTATCTGGTGCGCGGCCCCTGGCGCGACCCGAAGGGCTTCAACTTCCCGCAATCCGTCACTTTCGATCCCGCCGCTACCCTGCCGCCAATCCTGGAATCCGGCCGTGTGCATTATGGCGCTGTCTTCGCAGCCATTGCCGTCCTGGTCACAGCCGTGGTCCTTGGCCGAACCCTGTTTGGTTACCGTCTTAAGCTTACCGGAGATGCTCCTCGTGCAGCCCGCTTTGCGGGCTTCAGCTCCAAGGCAACGACGCTGGCCGTCTTCGCGATTTCAGGCGGCTTGGCTGGACTGGCGGGCATCTCCGAAGTCTCGGGGCAGATCGGTCAGCTCCAGCCTTCAATCTCTCCGGGCTATGGCTTCACGGCCATCACAGTTGCCTTCCTGGGACGCCTCAACCCTATCGGAATCCTGGTCGCTTCGCTTGTCGTCGCACTCACCTTCATCGGGGGCGAGAGCGCTCAGATCCTGCTGAAGCTGCCGCTCGACCTCACTCAGGCATTCCAGGGCATTCTGCTCATGTGCGTGCTCGCGGCCGACGCCATGGTCAGCTACCGGATTCGTTTTGCAGCAAGGGGAGGGGGCAAGTGACCATATTCGAGGCCATTCTCCTCACCATCGTCACCGCCTCCACGCCGCTGCTGATTGCGTCCCTCGGCGAACTCGTGACAGAGCGCTCCGGCGTTCTCAACCTGGGCGTCGAAGGCATGATGGCGATGGGGGCCGCCTGCAGCTTCGCTGCTGCTGTCACGTTCGACTCCACCTTTTTGGGTGTGGCCGCCGGCATGCTGGCGGGAACCCTGATGGCGGCGCTCTTCGCGCTGCTTGTCCTGGGCTTTGCCGCAAACCAGACCGGCTCGGGACTTGCTCTCACCATCCTGGGGCTCGGCCTGTCCGGCCTTATCGGCGCTCCGTTCGTCGGCGCAAGGCGCGATCCCATCGCGCCGGTCGATATCCCAGGCTTGAGCGATATCCCCGTCATCGGCCGCCTGTTCTTTGAGCAGGACCTTTTCGTCTATGCCTCGATCGTGCTGACGATCCTGGTGGGTCTCTACCTCATGCGAACTCGTTCGGGCCTTACCCTGCGCTCCATCGGCGAGAACCATACCTCAGCCAATGCGCTGGGCTTGCCGGTCTGGCGGGTGCGCTTCTGGGCGATCCTGTTCGGCGGTGCCTGCTCCGGTCTGGCCGGAGCCTATCTCGCCCTCGTCTATACCCGTTTCTGGTCGCCCGGCATGACAGCTGGACGTGGCTGGATCGCCCTGGCGCTGGTCGTCTTCGCGGCGTGGCGGCCGGGCTGGGTGCTGGTCGGGGCTTATATCTTCGGTGCTGCCACGGTGCTGCAGCTTCATGCCCAGGCGGCCCAGTTCGGGGTGCCGTCGCAGGTGCTGTCGGCGGTGCCATATGTGGCAACAATCCTGGCTCTTCTACTCCTCTCAATCCGACATGGGCGGGCCATTGGAGCACCCGGATCCTTGGGTGCGCCCTTCGTGCCTGACCGATGAGCGAAGTGTGTTAGTCTGACCAAAGTGTAGGCAGAGGAATTCTTGCCAGAACGCTTCAGACCTGCCACGGAATGGTGGAAATCTAAACTCGAGGGAACGAGCATGTTTTCAGGGAAAGTCTTTGGAGCCTTGGCAGGGGCAACGGTCCTGGCTTTATCGGCCACGGGAGCAATCGCCCAGCCGAAGGACAAGATCAAAATCGGCTTCATCTATGTAGGCCCAGTGGGCGACCACGGCTGGAGCTACCAGCACGATGTAGGTCGCCAGGCTATTGAGAAGGCTTTTCCAGGCAAGGTGACGACCACCTTCGTGGAGAGCGTACCGGAGGCCGATTCCGAACGTGCCATCGAGCAGCTGGCCCGCACCGGTCATGACCTCATTTTCACGACCTCCTTCGGCTTTATGGAGCCGACCCTGAAGGTCGCGAAGAAATATCCGAACATCAAGTTCGAGCACGCCACCGGCTTCAAGCGTAACCCGAACCTCTCGACCTATGCGGCAAAGTTCCACGAGGGCCGCTACATCATCGGCCAGATCGCCGGCAAGATGACCAAGTCTGGCACCATCGGCTATGTGGGCGCTTTCCCGATCCCGGAAGTGATCGCCGGCATCAATGCCTTCTACCTTGGCGCCCAGTCGGCAAACCCGAGCGTCAAGATCAAGATCGTGTTCGCCAACACCTGGTACGATCCCGCTAAGGAAGGTGATGCGGCCAAGGCGCTCCTCGATCAGGGCGTCGACATGCTGGCCCAGCACACGGACAGCCCGGCCCCGATCCAGGCCGCCGAGCAGCGCGGCAAGTTCGGCTTCGGCCAGGCGTCCGACATGGAGCGCTTCGCTCCCAAGGCCCAACTCACGGCCATCGTGGACAACTGGTCCGACTACTACGTCGCCCGCGCCAAGGCCGTTCTCGACGGCACCTGGAAGTCGGAGGACGTCTGGGGCGGTCTCGCGTCCAACATGGTCGTGATGACGCCCTACAAGAACATGCCCGACGACGTGAAGAAGCTGGCCCAGGAGACCGAGGCCGCCATCCGCTCCGGCAAGCTCAATGCCTTCAAGTGCCCGATCATGGGTCAGGACGGCAAAGAGATCGAGTGCAAGGGCCAGGGTGCCCTCTCGGACGAGCAGGTGCTCGGCATGAACTTCTACGTGAAGGGCGTCGAGGACAAGATCCCGCAATAACCTTCAGCAGATTTCAGCAGAACGGGGCAGCCGAGAGACCGGCTGCCCTTTTTATTGTAGCCTCTATGACACGAACGGATCTGCTTATCAGGGCTCAAAACGACATGAGCGCCACCGGTGTTTGGGTCACCAGCGGCGCTCAGGTTGAAAATGAATGAAGGGGCAGGGCGGTCAGGCCACCGTTCCGTGCAGGTCGTACTCGTCTGAAGCCTCGATCATCACGTTCACGATCTCGCCCGGCTTGAGCGCCTGACGCGAGGCCACATAGACGACGCCGTCGATCTCCGGGGCATCGTATTGCGTGCGTCCGGTGGCTACCGTAGCGCCGGGCTCGTCGATGATGACCGGGAGCGTCTTGCCGACCTTGCTCTTGAGGATCTTGGCGCTGACCTTCTGCTGGGTCTGCATGAAGCGGTGCCAGCGCTCCTCCTTCACCTCGGCCGGAGCGGCACCGGCGATGTCGTTGGCGGGAGCGCCCTGAACCGGCTCGTACTGGAAGCAGCCGGCGCGGTCGATCTTAGCTTCCTTCAGCCATTGCATGAGGAAGTCCACATCCTCTTCCGTCTCGCCGGGGAAGCCGACGATGAAGGTCGAGCGGATGGCCAAGTCAGGGCAGATCTCGCGCCATTTATGGATACGCTCCAGGGTCTTCTCCTGGTTGCCGGGGCGGCGCATGGACTTCAGGACGCGCGGGGAGGCGTGCTGGAAGGGGATATCGAGGTAGGGAAGAATCTTCCCCTCAGCCATCAGCGGGATGACCTCGTCCACATGGGGGTAGGGGTAGACGTAGTGCATGCGCACCCACATGCCGAGTTCGCCGAGCTCCTTGGCGAGCTCGAAGAAGCGAGTGCGGACCTCCCGGTCCTTCCACAGGCTCGGCTGGTACTTGATGTCGAGGCCGTAGGCGCTGGTGTCCTGAGAGATCACCAGGAGTTCCTTGACCCCGGCCTTCGCGAGCTTCTCGGCCTCGCGCAGCACATCGCCGATCGGGCGGCTGACGAGGTCGCCGCGCAGCTTCGGGATGATGCAGAAGGAGCAGCGGTTGTTGCAGCCCTCCGAAATCTTCAGATAGGCATAATGGCGCGGCGTCAGCTTCACGCCCTGGGGCGGCACGAGATCAACGAAGGGATCATGAGCCGGCGGCACAACCTGATGGACTGCAGAGACCACAGACTCATAGGCCTGAGGACCGGTGATGGCCAGCACATTGGGGAACCGGTCGCGGATCTGCTCGGGCTCAGCGCCCATGCAGCCAGTCACAATGACCTTGCCGTTTTCCGCCATGGCCTCGCCGATGGCCTCCAGGGACTCGGCCTTGGCGCTGTCGAGGAAACCGCAGGTGTTGACGATGACCACGTCGGCCCCGTCATGCTCCTTGGTCAGCTGGTAACCCTGGGCGCGAAGCTGGGTGATGATGCGCTCTGAATCGACCAAGGCCTTTGGGCAGCCTAGGGATACGAACGAGACTTTGGGCGCGGGAGCATTCATCCGCCAAATCCACTCTCAAAAACGAAACTGACATCTATGACGGCACCCGCCTAAGACCGCTTCTATGCGAGTGCGGGCGGGGAACCTGTTTTATCGGAGGCAGGAACACTTTGCAGGTCAGGCGAAGTCTCGCACAGACCCGTATGAATTCTCCTGAATCGATTTGGTCCTTCGCGCAAGCATTCCAAAAGCCTGGGAAAATGCGCCTGAAGTCATGTGTGCGTGTCTTTACAACACTGGATCTGGCTTTACAACATCCGGGGCTGATGCAGCCTTGACGCAAGCTAACCTATGTTCGGCATCGCAGGTGAAGTGGGTGCTCGAATAATTGTGAATGCCCTGGGTCTGACTTTTTCGCTAAGGCCTTCGGAGCCAAGGAGCCAGAGGAACTATGCGTCTCTTTGCCCTCTCTCATCAGTCAAACCACCGTATCGCGCGAGTTGTATCATGGTCCTGCGCGATCTTACTTGCCTTTCTCTCCTTGCTGCCGAATGAACTTGAGATCAGGACCGGTGCTCCGGACGAGCTTGAGCACTTCTTCGCGTACTTCTTTGCAGCTGTACTATTTAGCATTAGCTATCCGCAGAAGCGGTTCTTCGTTGCAGGAACGCTCGTGGCGATTGCCGGCCTTCTTGAAGCTCTCCAGGTTTTCTCGCCAGGACGATCGGTTCGCCTCCTCGATGTTTGGTTTAGCGCAACAGGGGCGATTTTTGGTGTTGTGGTAGCGTCACTCATTGCCCGCTGCAACGTTCGTCCATTGCGTAGCAAGCAATAAAAAAGCCCCCGCCGTTTATCACGTGCGGGGGCTTTTGAGTGTTTGGTTGCGGGGACAGGATTTGAACCTGTGACCTTCAGGTTATGAGCCT
>NZ_JAYGGN010000014.1:0-40652 GCF_036314045.1 Microvirga sp. CF3062 | reverse complement strand
TCGATGTATCTTACAGCAATTGTTGCCAATCGCCCGCAAGGACACCGCCGCCTACGCTTCTCTTCCCCTCTCAACAATGTCAAAGAGCATGCATCTTTCGATGCAATCGATAAAAGAGACTTCCGCAGAACAGACTTTGTTCCCGACCGAAGTCGGGCCCAGCAGCCCGGTGTCTGAGGAAGCTCTTGGCGCCGTTCGCATCAGCGGCGGCGTCGATGGGCGGTATATAGGCTGAACCTCTTTGGCCTGTCAACGGACTTGTGAAAGTTTTTTGACAGCCTGCGGAGCCGTCATTCCGGAAGGCTGTCGCACAGGTTTTTCCGGCGCTGCCTCACTGCGGACACAGAAAGGCAGGAAGCAAAGCCGCGGCAGGCTCCCCTTCTTAAGGAGTTGGTGTCCTGCACAAGCTTATCTATTGACCTGTGCGGTTGCCGTCTCTTGTGCTAGATGGCCTTCTGGTGTCTGTGACAGCAACCCACACGCATCGACACTCGACAGGGACCATGAGCCATCTCCCCCCCGATGACAGCCATGCCAGAGGCGCCCGCAGGAACGCGTCGCATCTGTCGTCCGGCATCGATCTCGGGCATGAGCCCCCCCTGAACAGCAGCGGCAACACGGCCCTTGAGATCGACAAGTGGGAGGTCAATCTGCGCTGGCTCGGCGCCAGTGTTCTGACCGGGGTCACGGGAGCCGCCCTGATCGGGGCTTCCATCTATATTACCTTCGAAGGTGCGACGATCTCTGCGCTGCCGCCCGAGCGGGCGGCCCTGAGCGGCCGCGCCCTCTCGGCCAGGGATGAGGAGCGGGCGGCGAATGTCGCCCGCAAGGCCGATCGGCTGAACATGACGGAGAACACGGTCTCCGCGCGCCAGAGCTTCAAAGCCCCGATGACGATCCGCAACGGCGAGCGCGAGGCCATCAAGGTTCGCCAGTTTGTGCGGGTCGCCACGAACCTGTCGCTCACCTCCGGCACCTATGCGGCCGACATTCCGCCTTTCAATCCCTTGCGCCTGTTCGCCGAAGAGACGGAAGGACGGGTCGAGCCGGCCCCCGAGGTCGCCGATGCCGATGTCTCGGTTCTCAGGCGCGATCTTGCGCTGGTCGCCGTCGAGGCGAGCGCCCCGTCGCTGACTGACAATGACGTGCTGGCGATCCTCGAGGAGGAACGTCGGGTCTTCAACGAGGCGGGCCGCCGAACCACCGTGCCGATCCCCGCTCAGCAGATGCTGTCCAGAACGCTGCGGCCGCCGGAGGCCTTGGGCGACGCCCTCGGCTATGCCCGCGTGGTCGATGCGCCCTTCAGCACGATCGAGGTCCGGGTCGTGCCGGAGAACGTGACAGATCTTCCAAAGGTCGAACAGAAGGCCATGCCTCCTCTCGTCGAAGAGCGCGACGTTGTTCTCCGCAAGGGGGAAACTCTCGAGACGGCCCTGCGCAGCTACGGGGGAAGCCCGGAGCAGATCGCCGCCATCACCGCCGCCCTCTCGGCCCGGATGAGGGTGGAGGGCATGACCGAGGGCCAGCGGCTGCGCATCCTGATCGCCCCGGGTCCTCGCCTGGGAGATCCCCGGCAGATCGTGCGCGTGATCGCGTTCGGCGAGCGCGGCATCGAAGGGATCGCCGCCACCAACGATCGCGGCGTCTTCGTGTCCGTCACGCCTCCCCAGGATCCAGCGACGCAGCAGATCGCGGATGCGTCCGAGGAGGAAGGCGAGGAGGATGGCCGCGGCGGCGTACGTCTTTACGAGAGCCTCTACGAGACGGCTCTCAAGAACGACCTTCCCCGGCAAACCGTGGACGAGCTCGTGCGCATCTTCGGCTACGACGTCGATTTCCAGCGCCGGGTCTCCCAGGGCGATTCGTTTGAGGTCTTCTTCGGCTCAGACGACGAGAACGGGGCGCCGGAAGTTCTCTACGCCTCCCTGACAGTGGGCGGGGAGCCGCGCCGCGTCTATCGCTATCAGGGCGACGATGGCACCGTCGATTTCTTCGATGAGGCCGGCCGCTCGCTCAAGAAATTCCTCATCCGCAAACCGATCGCCGACGGCATCCTGCGCTCGGGCTTCGGCTCGCGCTACCACCCGATCCTGGGCTACTCGCGCCCCCATACCGGGGTCGACTGGGCCCACAGAGTCGGCACGCCCATCATCGCTGCCGGCAATGGCACCGTTATCAAGTCGGAATGGGATTCCGGCTACGGCCGCCGGGTCGAGCTCCAGCACACCAACGGCTATGTGACCGCCTACTCGCACATGTCGAGCTTCGCCAAGGGCATTGCACCCGGGAAGCGGGTACAGCAGGGGCAGATCATCGGCTATGTGGGCAATTCAGGCCTCTCGACAGGCCCGCACCTCCATTATGAGGTGATCATCAACGGCAGCTTCGTCGATCCGCTGAAGATCCGCCTGCCCCGCGGGCGCGAGCTCGAGGGCCGTGGCCTGGTGGAGTTCAAGCGTCAGCGCGAGCAGGTGGACGAGCTGATGTCTCACAGCGTGGCCGCCGTCAGCCTCTCCCAGCGCGCCGAACTCCGATAAACTCGCATGCTTGAGCTGTTCGCGATCGTCCTGCCGGTCTTCGGCCTGATCGGCATCGGCTATGTCGCGCGCCAGACAGGCTTCGTCTCCGAGCGGGTCGGCGAAGGGCTGTCCGAGTTCGTCTTCACCCTCTCCCTCCCCTGCCTGATCTTCCGCACTCTCGTCCAGGCCGAGATCCCGGCGGTCCAACCCTGGGGCTACTGGATCTCGTACTTCGCCGGTGTGGCCGTAGTCTGGCTTCTGGCCACCATGATCGGCCGGCATTTCTTCGGCATCAAAGGCGTCTCCGGCGTCGTCGCAGGCTTCGCGGCGGGCCAGGCGAACACGGTCTTCGTCGGCATCCCAATGATCCTCAAGGCCTATGGCGACGAGGGCGCCGTGCCGCTCTTCCTCCTGATCGCTGTCCATCTTCCCGTCACCATGACCCTGGCGACGATCCTGGCCGAGGGACGGCAGGCCTCGCCCCTTCTCATCCTGCGCCGCCTCGTGACACACCCGATCGTCGTCGCCATCCTGGCAGGATCCGCCTTCCGCCCGATCGCCTCCTATGTGCCCGCACCGGCCTGGCAGGTGATGGACCTGCTCGCGAGCGCGGCCGTGCCCTGCGCCCTGATCTCCATGGGAATTGCGCTGCGCCGCTACGGCCTGCAGATGGGCTGGAAGCTGCCGACAATGATCTCGTTCCTGAAGCTCGTGGTGCATCCCCTGGTGGTGCTGCTGCTCGCCACGCATGTCTTCCAGATGCCGCCGGTCTGGGCCGGCGTGGCGGTGCTCTTCGCCTCCTGCCCGTCGGGCATCAATGCCTACCTGTTCGCCGAGCGCTACGGAGAGGGCGTGGCCCTGGCTTCCAGCGCCGTAACGCTCTCGACCTTCCTGGCTCTGGGGAGCACCCTCGTCTGGCTCTACGTGCTGGGAGTCGGCTGAGGCTTAGAAACCGAGGCGCTGCCGAATGGCCTGCGGCGTAGCGCCTGCGGCCCGCAGCTCCGCCAAGGCCTGCGACTGACGG
Organism: Microvirga sp. CF3062; assembly: GCF_036314045.1. NCBI lineage: Bacteria > Pseudomonadati > Pseudomonadota > Alphaproteobacteria > Hyphomicrobiales > Methylobacteriaceae > Microvirga > Microvirga sp. CF3062. The sequence goes on along the minus strand of NZ_JAYGGN010000014.1, from coordinate 37,109 downwards.
CTCTTCGCCAGCTTGTCGCCCTCAGGATCGAGCACGAGCCCGTGGTGATGATAGAGAGGCGTTGGGAGCCCGAGCAGGACCTGCAGCAGAACATGGAGATCGGTAGCGGCTTCGAGATCCTGGCCGCGGACCACATGGGTGACGCCCTGCAGCGTATCGTCCACTACCACGGAGAGATGATAGCTCGTCGGCGTATCCTTGCGCACGATGACCGCATCGCCCCAGCGCCAGGGATCTGCCGCCATCCTCTCCTCATGGCCGTCACAGTCGAACCTGTGATAGCCATGCGGCCCTGGCAGCAGCTTCTTCAGGGCCGCCATATCGAACCGCCAGGCATGACGCTCGCCGGCTGCGATGCGCGGTTCGATTTCGACGGCCGATAAGTTTCGGCAGGTGCCGGGATAGAGCGGGGCGCCGTCCGGATCGTGCGGCCAAGCCCTGCCGGTCTCCGCCTCCCGGCAGGCCACCGCCTCCGCAATGTCCTTGCGGGAGCAGAAGCAGGGATAGGCGACTCCCCTCCCCTTCAGGGTGCGGAAGGCAGCGCGGTAATCGCCGAAATGCTCCGATTGGCGCCGGACCGGCTCTTCCCATCGCAACCCGAGCCAGGCGAGATCCTCATAGATCGCTTCCTCGAATTCGGGACGGCAGCGGGTGATATCGATATCCTCGATGCGCAGAAGCAGGCGGCCCTCGAAGCGGCGGGCGAAATCGGCATTGAGCAGGGCCGAATAGGCATGGCCTAAGTGAAGCCGTCCATTGGGGCTGGGAGCGAATCGGAATACGGGCTTCGTCACGGGAGCCTGTGGATCAGAAGGAGCGAAAAAAGAATGGCCACCCTCCTCGAAACGGACGCGGTTCTCAAGAGGGGCCTTAAGGCACTGTCGAAGGCAGACCCGGTCATGGCGCGCCTTTCCGCCGAGGGCGCCATGCCGCAGCTCCGCAAGCGCCCGCCCGGTTTCGAGGGGCTAGCTTGGATCGTGGTGGGTCAACAGGTCTCGACTGCAAGCGCCGCGGCGATCTGGGGTCGCCTGCGAGCGCTGCTCGAACCTGCGACCCCGGAGGCCTTTCTGCGGCTGTCCGAGGAGGAGCTGCGGGCGGCAGGTCTCTCGGCCGGCAAGGTCCGGACTCTCCGCGCCGCCGCAGCGGACATCATCGAAGGGCGGCTGCCGCTGGACGAACTCCATGATTTTGCGGCCGACGAGGCGCACAGCCTCCTCACGCGGGTGAAAGGGATCGGCCCCTGGACCGCCGACATCTATCTCCTGTTCTGTCTCGGGCATCCGGATGCATTTCCGAGCGGGGACCTGGCCGTACAGGAGGCGGCCCGCCTCGCCTATGGCCTGGAACAGAGGCCGGATGCGAAGGCGCTCACGGTCCTGGCCGAAAGCTGGCGGCCTTGGCGCGGCGTCGCCGCCAAGGTGCTCTGGGCCTATTACCGGATGGTCAAGGCGCGGGAGGGAGCACCGGCTTGACGGGCGGGCCGTTCCGCCATGCAATCGATGCGCCTTCAACGATCGGGGATACGCTTCATGACCAGCATCGACGGTCCGCGCCTGGCGCCGCAATCCGGCGTGGTGAAGCAGCTCGTGGTCTTTCTCCACGGGCTGGGAGCGGATGGAAGCGACCTGATCGAGCTCGGGGAACAGTGGCGTGCTTGGCTGCCTGACGCCGCTTTCGTGGCTCCGCATGCGCCCGATCCCTGCGGCAATGTGCCGATGGGCCGGGAATGGTTCCCACTCACCCTGACCGATCCGAGGGAGTTCTGGCGCGGCGTGACCTATGCGGGGCCGGGTCTCGATGCCTTTCTGGACCAGGAGCTGGCCCGTCATGCCCTGCCGCCCTCAAAGCTCGCCCTCGTGGGCTTCAGCCAGGGCGCCATGATGGCGCTCCATCTGGGCCTACGCCGTCAGATGCCGCCGGCTGCCGTCCTGGGCTATTCGGGCCTGCTCGTGCTGGAAGACGGTGAGGGGCCGGAGGGCCTGATGCCCCTGGCGCGAACGGCTCCGCCGATCCTGCTGATCCACGGAGACCAGGACGACGTGGTGCCGGTCGAGATGTTCTTCTTCTCGAAGGAGGCCCTGGGTGCTGCGGAAATCCCCTGCCAGTGGCATCTTTCGGCGGGGCTCACCCACGGGATCGACGGGGAGGGCCTCCGGCAGGGAGGCCTCTTCCTCGCCCAGTCCTTCGGCCTTCCTTACCCTGAGACAGCTTAGGCCCTGGCGACCGCAAGCGCCGCATGGGCCCCGGCGCGCAGCATGGAGATGTCGCTGCCGATGGCGACCATGTGGAAGCCCTTGGCGGACAGCTCTGCCGCCCGCGCGCCCGACACCGCGTAGATGGCCGCGATCTTGCCGGCGGCCTTCACCCGGGCGAGGGCATGATCCAGCGCCTTGTCCACCTCGGCGCCGGTCGGGTCCAGCCCCTTCCCGCCCGAGAGGGCGATCGACAGGTCGGAGGGGCCGATGAAGACTCCGTCGATCCCCGGCACCGCCAAGATGTCGTCGATGATGGCAAGCGCCTCCCGGGTCTCTACCATGGCGAAGGAGACTGTCGTCTCGTTGGCTACCCGGAGATACTCGCCCGGTTCAAGCCCCGTGAGGGCAAGCGCCCCATAGGCGCCCCAGCTGCGCTCGCCCACAGGTGGGAACTTGGTGAAGGCGGCAAGCCGCCGGGCATCCTCGACGGTGTTGATCATGGGGGCGATGATGCCCGACACCCCGGCGTCGAGGTAGCGCGACGCGGAGGCGAAGTCCCCGACCGGGATGCGCACCAGGGCCGGCTTTCCCGCTGCCGCGATCAGGGGAATGGCCTGAAGAGAGGCAGCTAAATCGATGGAGCCGTGCTGCGTGTCCAAGGTGACGGCGTCGAAATCCTCGCGGGCCAGAATTCCGGCCACGGATGGGTCCGGCAGACCGCACCAGGCCGTCAGAACTGGCGTTCCGCCTTTCAGGCGCTCTGGGAACGATGAAGTGGTCGGCATGACGCCCTTTCGGCAGATTGCGGGTTCTGGGGCAGGGTGGCGGGTGAAATGGGCCGTTACCGGCCCACCTTGACCTCCTCGATCGCGCGCCCGGTCAGCTCGTTGAGCTTGGCCTGAAGCTCGGCATCGCCCGTCGTATTACCGGCGCCGTCGAGATCCCGGCGAACCTTGCGCAGGACATCCGCATCGCCAGCCTCTTCGAAATCCGCCAGCACGACGCTCTTGGCGTAAGCTTCGGCTTCATCGCCGGTCTTGCCCAGATGCTCGGCAACCCAGAGCCCAAACAGCTTGTTTCGGCGGGCGGTCGCCTTGAAGCGCAGATCCTCGTCGTGGGCGAACTGCTTCTCGAAGGCGTTTCTCCGGTCGTCGAAAGAGGTCATTCCGTCATTCTCCTTAGCTTTAAGCCTTCATGCGATATAAGGGCGCACTCGCGCGGATGCCAGACACTCCCCATCTTTAAGATCGGCGCCTCGATCTCGCTTGCCGCCTTCAACTCTCCTCCGCGTTGTGCTTGCCCGAGGGATCGGATAGGTTGCTTCTTCAAGCGGAGCGCCGGTAAATAGCCGCGCTTAACGCCAGCCGCGGATCTAAAAAATGAACGTCCCCAGGAGCCCCGGCAAATGGATTTTCTCAAACCTCGGTACACGCCTATGAATCGTCGCCGTCGCATCTATGAGGGCAAGGCGAAGGTCCTCTATGAGGGCCCGGAACCCGGTACGCTCATCCAGCACTTCAAGGATGACGCGACCGCCCTCGATGCCAAGAAGCATGAAGTCATCGACGGCAAGGGCGTGCTCAACAACCGGATCTCGGAATACCTGTTCCAGCATCTGAACGACATCGGCATTCCGACCCACTTCATCCGCCGCCTCAACATGCGCGAGCAGCTGATTCGCGAGGTGGAGATCATCCCGCTGCAGGTTGTCGTGCGCAACGTCGCGGCAGGCTCGCTTGCCACCCGCCTCGGCATCGAGGAAGGCACGCAGCTTCCCCGCTCGATCATCGAATTCTATTACAAGAACGAAGCTCTCAGCCACCCGATGGTGTCGGAGGAGCACATCACCGCCTTCGGCTGGGCTTCCCCTCAGGAGCTCGACGACGTCATGGCGCTTGCCATCCGGGTCAACGACTTCCTGTCCGGCCTCTTCCTCGGCGTCGGCATCCGCCTCGTCGATTTCAAGCTCGAGACCGGCCGTCTCTGGGAAGGCGAGATGATGCGCATCGTCGTCGCCGACGAGATCTCCCCGGATTCCTGCCGCCTCTGGGACATCAAGTCCAAGGACAAGCTCGACAAGGACCGGTTCCGCCGGGACATGGGCGGTCTGGTTGAGGCCTATACGGAGGTCGCCCGCCGGCTCGGCATCCTGTCGGAGAACGAGAACCCGGTCACCGGCGGCCCGCGCCTCGTGCAGTAAGCGGCCCTTTATCAACCTTCCTCAAGCCCGGCCCCGTGCCGGGCTTTTGTTTGAAGAGTGGTATACCATTTCCCTCCGAACCTGTTTCGCGCATAAATGACGGCCATGCCCTTCCTACAGTTGCGTTCCTGCCTTTTGATCCTGGCCGTTGCCCTCTCGTTGAGCAGCTGCGGCTACATACCCCGGCCCGTGGCGGGTGTGCCGCCCGGCACGCCCTGGGACGCCTTGCCCCTACGCAAGTGGCTGGCCGAGGACCGGGCCGAACCCGTTGCCCTGTCTTTCTGCGCTCCTCCCGAATGCAGCCCCGGCCTCGCCGTGAGCGTGATCCGCCTCACCGGCAAGGATGCCGAGGTGACCGAGGCTCTCCTCAAGGAGCCAGAACGGTTGGCGCGGGGCCTGCGCTCGCCGGCAGGGCGCGCGAAACCGGTGAAGACCCGGATCACGGTCGAGCGCCTGCGAGACGGCCCGTTGCCGGGCTTTGCCATCGATCTTGCCCCCGCCGACGGCGGTAAGCCCCCTGCCTATGGCGCGGCGTTCGGAAAACGCGAGGGCGAGATCCTGTCCGTGGTCCTGGTCATCGGCGAGGCTCAGGACGCCGTGCTTGCCACGGCCCGGCAAGTGGCTGCCCGTGAATTGGGCTCATAAGTTTTTGGCTTGCCGCACGATCTTGCGGTGAACCGCACTCACTTCACCGGATCGTGCTCCGAGGCCGTTGTCTCTTACGCTTAATGCCTTTATGGCGTGGGGCACATCTTGAAACAGCCCGAGGCCCCCATGAAAGCGCGTGTCACCGTGACCCTCAAGAACGGCGTTCTCGACCCCCAAGGCAAGGCCATCGAAGGCGCGCTCAAGTCGCTGGGCGTCGAGGGCATCGACGGCGTGCGCCAGGGCAAGGTCTTCGACATCGAGCTTGGAACCGCCGACAAGGCTCAGGCCGAAGCCCAGCTCAAGGCCGCCTGCGAGAAGCTGCTGGCGAACACCGTCATCGAGAATTACCGCGTCGAGCTGACCTGACCGTCATGCCCGGACTTAATCCGGGCATCCACGTTTGTCCGCGCCTCAAGGCGTGGATGGCCGGGACAAGCCCGGCCATGACGATAGAAGGATGAACTGATGAAATCTGCCGTCATCGTCTTCCCCGGCTCCAATCGCGAAGGCGATGTGGTGCGGGCGCTGAAATCCGCTGGCTCTCAAGCTGAGAAGATCTGGCATGCCGAGACCGAGCTGCCGAAGGGCACAGACCTCGTGGTTCTTCCCGGCGGCTTTTCTTATGGCGACTACCTGCGCTGCGGCGCCATCGCAGGTCGCGCCACGGTGATGGATGCAGTTCGCGCGCATGCAGCGCGCGGCGGCTTGGTGCTCGGCATCTGCAACGGCTTCCAGATCCTGTGCGAGTCGGGTCTTCTTCCCGGCATCCTGATGCGCAACGCCAACCTCAAGTTCATCTGCCACCGTCAGTTCCTGCGGGTGGAGCGCAACGACACCGCCTTCACCAGGGCTTATGCCAAGGGCCAGCCGATCGATGTCTGCGTGGCGCATGGCGAGGGCAACTACACGGCTGACGAAGAGACCCTGAAGCGGCTCGAAGGCGACGGCCTCGTGGCCTTCCGCTATGCGGATGCGCAGGGGCACATCACGCAGGATGCTAACCGCAACGGCTCCATGAACTCCATTGCGGGCATCTACTCCGACAAGCTCAATGTGCTGGGCATGATGCCCCATCCGGAAAACCTGATCGAGGACCTCGTGGGCGGCACCGATGGGCGAGGCCTGTTCGAGAGCCTCGTGTCGTCCTTCTCCCGCGCTGCCTGATTTCTGAACTTATGGTCGCATTCTTCGGGCGGCGAACCGGTTTACACTTCGCCTAAGAATGCTCAAAAAACGAGACCCCGATGATCCGCAACGACGTCGCCATCACCCCGGAGCTGGTCAAGGAGCACGGGCTGAAACCCGATGAGTACGAGCGCTTCGTGAACCTGATCGGCCGCGAGCCGACCATCACCGAGCTCGGCATCGTGTCGGCCATGTGGAACGAGCATTGCTCGTACAAATCCTCCCGCATCCACCTGCGCGGGCTGCCCACAAAGGCACCGTGGGTGATCCAGGGTCCGGGCGAGAATGCAGGCGTGATCGATATCGGCGACGGGCTCGCCTGCATCTTCAAGATGGAGAGCCACAACCACCCGTCCTTCATCGAGCCCTACCAGGGCGCGGCGACGGGTGTGGGCGGAATCCTGCGCGACGTGTTCACCATGGGCGCGCGGCCCATCGCGGCGCTGAACTTCCTGCGCTTCGGCGAGCCGGATCATCCCAAAACCCCGCACCTCGTCTCCGGCGTGGTGGCGGGCATCGGCGGCTATGGCAATTCCTTCGGCGTGCCCACCGTGGGCGGCTCTGTGGGCTTCGACAAGCGCTACAACGGCAACATCCTGGTCAACGCCATGGCGGTGGGCCTCGCCCGCACGGATGAGATCTGGTACGCGAAGGCCACCGGAATCGGAAATCCGATCGTCTATCTCGGCTCCAAGACCGGCCGCGACGGTATCCACGGCGCCACCATGGCGTCCGCCGAGTTCGACGATGCATCGGAAGAGAAGCGCCCCACCGTGCAGGTGGGCGACCCCTTCGCCGAGAAGCTGCTGCTGGAAGCCTGCCTCGAGCTCATGAAGTCGGGTGCGGTCATCGCGATCCAGGACATGGGTGCTGCAGGCCTCACCAGCTCGGCGGTCGAGATGGGCGCCAAGGGCAATCTTGGCATCGAGCTCGACCTCGACAAGGTGCCCTGCCGCGAGGAGGGCATGACGGCCTACGAGATGATGCTGTCCGAGAGCCAGGAGCGCATGCTCATGGTCTTGAAGCCCGGCATGGAGAAGGAGGCGCAGGCCATCTTCCACAAATGGGGCCTCGACTTCGCGGTGATCGGCAAGACCACCGATACGCTCCGCTTCGTCATCAAGCACCAGGGCGAGGTGAAGGCCGATCTTCCGATCAAGGAACTCGGCGACGAGGCGCCTCTCTATGACCGCCCCTGGGTGGAGAGCCCCAAGTTCCCCGTCATCGCTCCCGATAGCGTCAAGGCTCCGATGTCCGAGGCCGAGGCGCTTCTCAAGCTCGTCGGCTCGCCGGACCAGTGCTCCAAGCGCTGGGTCTGGGAGCAGTACGATCATCTCATCCTCGGCAACACGGTCCAGGCGCCTGGCGGCGATGCGGCCATCGTGCGCGTCGAGGACGGGCCGAAGGGCCTGGCGCTCACCACCGACGTGACGCCGCGCTATTGCGAGGCCGATCCGTTCGAGGGTGGCAAGCAGGCTGTGGCCGAAGCCTGGCGTAACATCACGGCGGTGGGCGGCCTGCCGCTGGCCATTACCGACAACCTCAACTTCGCGAGCCCCGAGCGGCCCGAATCCATGGGCCAGTTCGTGGGCTGCCTCAAAGGCATCGGCGAGGCCTGCAAGGTGCTCGATTTCCCCGTCGTGTCCGGCAACGTGTCCCTTTACAACGAGACCAACGGCCAGGGCATCCTGCCGACGCCTGCTATCGGCGGCGTGGGTCTCCTCGACGACGTAACGGTGAATGCCTCCATCGCCTTCAAGCGCGAGGGCGAGGCGATCATCCTCATCGGCGAAAGCCAAGGCTGGCTCGGACAGTCGATCTACCTGCGCGACGTCTGCGGCCGCGAGGAAGGCGCTCCGCCGCCGGTCGATCTGGCGAGTGAGAAGCGCAACGGCAATTTCGTGCGCCAGCTCATCCGCTCCGGTCAGGTGACGACCGTGCATGACCTCTCGGACGGCGGCATCGCGCTCAGCTTAGCCGAAATGGCCATGGCAGGCGGCGTGGGCGCCGAGATCACGGCTTATCCTGAGGGCATGCCCCTCCATGCCTTCCTGTTCGGCGAGGATCAGGCCCGCTACCTCATCGCCGTCGATGAGGACGTGGCCGCCGACATCCTCTACGAGGCCGGCGCCATCGGCATTCCGGCCGTGACGCTCGGGCTGACCGGGGGCGATGCGTTGATTCTGCCTGGGCAGCAGGCCATATCGGTGAAGCAACTGAAGGCGGCCCACGAAGCCTGGCTGCCAGCCTACATGACCGGCAAATCGTGACCGAAAGGTCGTAAGGAGTTTGATCCATGCCAATGGACGCGCGTGAAATCGAGAGCATGATCAAGGCCGCCCTGCCGGATGCGGTGGTGGAGATCAAGGATCTGGCGGGCGATGGCGACCATTACGCCGCCACCGTCACGTCCTCGGCCTTCAAGGGCAAGTCGCGGGTGCAGCAGCACCAGTTGGTCTATGCAGCGCTACAGGGCCACATGGGCGGCACGCTGCATGCCCTTGCATTGACGACGCTGGCACCCGACAATTGAAAGCATGAGCCCGGCGCCTTGACCGCCGTGGAACAGGAGACATTCATGGCTGACGCCAACCAGATCATCGACAACGAAGTGAAGTCCAACGACGTCGTTCTCTTCATGAAGGGCACGCCGCAATTCCCCATGTGTGGGTTTTCGGGGCAAGTGGTCCAGATCCTCAACTACCTTGGCGTGCCCTATAAGGGCGTCAACGTGCTCGAGGACGAGACCGTCCGCCAGGGCATCAAGGACTATTCCAACTGGCCGACCATTCCCCAGCTCTACGTGAAGGGCGAATTCGTCGGCGGCTGCGACATCACCCGCGAGATGTTCCAGGCCGGCGAGCTGCAGCAGCTCTTCGCCGACAAGGGCATCCAGGTTCAGCAGAGCGCCTAAATCAAGCGCTCTCCCTAGCGGAGTCGAGGCGGGGCCGGTGCCCCGCCTTTTTCTTTTGAAACAGCGTGAGCTGGTTCCCTTCACCTCTCCCCGGTGGGGAGAGGTCGAGCGTAGCGAGGGTGAGGGGGAGAGCGCTCTCCGGATAGAGCTGTAACCCCTCACCCGGACCTGACGGTCCGACCTCTCCCTCAGGGAGAGGTGAGACGGCGTCACGCCTGCCGCTTAATCAATGACCTCTCTAGAACAGGGGGCGTCTTATGTCGCATTCCGTCTAAGGCCCCGTTTCCGGCACAATGGCCGCTCTGACTGGATCGGCCGCTGCCACAACAAACAGAATGCAGCGGCTTGAATTGGGGGCTTTTCATGCTGGAACCGGAGACGAACGTCGTCGCCTTCAAGCCGCGCGCGGCCGTAGTGCATCACCCTAAGAGCCTCATGGAGCGGGTCTATGCCGCCGGCTCGCTCTCGTTGCGGGCCGACGACCGGGCCACCAAGGCGGCAGCCGTGATGCTGCAGGCGCTGGGCTTCCTGGTGATCGAGGAGATCACGGCCGACGGGGCACCGCGCCGGCTCCAGCGCGGGGAGGCCAAGGGAGCCATGGACCGGCCCTGGCGGCTCTCGAAGCCGGCATTTTCCGGAACCATCGGCATTCCCGACGGCGGGGCCGTTCCGACCTAGCTCTGACTGTTCTGTTGGTCCTTGGCCGACCTGGGTGTAGCCTGTCCAGAGCGGTATCCGAACTCGGCCTTGAGCGATACCGAGTGGTTCAGGTCTGCTGCCTGCCGATCTGAACGCCCATACGATCTGGAAGGGGACCCGTGAATGTCGCCCGCCCAATCCCGGATCTGCAAAGGCTGCTGGCAGCAATTGCGGGTTCCCGTGCCTCTGCACGGTCTGGCCTCCGTGCCGTTTCGTGCCTTCGGCATCCGCCCGAGCCGGATGAACCCGAACACCTGCACGGTCTGCGAACTCATGTTCACGCGCATCATGAAGGCGCGCAAGATCCCGGTCGACGTCTCCATCCTGTTTGCCGATCTCCGGGGTTATACGGCCCTGTCTCAGTCGCTTCCGCCAGACGCGGTCTCGTCCCTGCTCGATGCCTTCTATGACGAATGTGCCGAGGCCATCTGGGACTATGACGGCCTCCTCAACAAGACCATCGGCGATTCCATCATGGCCATCTTCAACTTCCCGATTCAGCAGCCTAACCACGCCGAGCAGGCCGTGCGGGCGGCCCGCGAGATCCAGCGCCGCTGCGAGGTTCGCCGCAAGACCCTCCTGGCCGAGAACAGGGGCCTTGAGGGGAGCGAGCTCGGGGTCGGGATCGGCATCGACTCAGGGACAGCCAGCTTCGGGGAATTCGGCCGGGCGCATCGTGACCTGACCGCCATCGGGCCCGTGGTGAACACGGCCGCCCGCGCGCAGGCTGCCGCCGGAACGGGCGAAATCCTGGTGACCCGGACCGTCTTTGAGCGGGCCGGGCGCGACCTGGTCAGAGGCGAAGGGCGGGACTACCAGCTGAAGGGCATCGAGGCCCCGGTAGAGCTCTACGCGGTTTAAGAGCGGTTCAGCGCCGCCTTCATGAAGGCAACGGCATCGGGCGAGGCCCATTCGGCCGGCCCTTTCAGCAGCGCGATTTCGCAGCCTAAAGCATCGACCACGAAGGTTGTCGGCAACCCGACCACATGGCCGGACTTCTGCAGGACCTGCAGGATCTTGCCCTCGGGATCGGCATGGTAGGCCAGATTCGTGATGCCGTTCTCCTTAAGCCAGGCTTTCGGCTTCTCGCGGTTGCGGGTGTCCACGTTGATGGCGACCACCTGGAAATCGGGACCGCCCAGTTCCGCCTGCAGCTTGTCGAGGGCCGGCATCTCCTCCCGGCACGGCACGCACCAGGTCGCCCAGAGATTGACCAGGATGGTCTTGCCCTTGAAATCGGCAAGGCTCATGGGCTGACCCTCGGGACCCGTGAAGGCGATCGTCGGGGGCGGCTTGGGAGCGCTGTTCACCCCGACCGCAGCCACCTCGCCCTTGGCCAGCGGCTTCAGGCGCTCCGTTGTCTCCTTCGAGGTCCGGCACTCGGCAACGCCAGCCACCATGGAATCGCGGGGCGCAAGGCCGTACCAGGCCGCACCGCCCCCGGCGAGCACGAGAGCAGCGAGTCCTGCAATCCAGGCGCGGCTGCGGATCGTGGAAGATAGTTGGGTCGTCGACATGGAATGGATGTGGCGCCTTTCACAGCGAACCTCAAGCGCTAAAGGCTTCTTGGACTTGTCCCCAGGCTTCACGATGCTGTAAGCGCCGCGCTTCACGTCCAAAAGTCCTGGCGGTTTTGCCGCCAGGACTTTCACTCCTCATCCAGTTTAGATGATAAAGATGTCCGCTGCTGTCAGATTGACGTTGTTGAAGTCGGCGATCTTGACCGCAGCGCCTCGGCCGGAGCCATCAGCATCGTAGAACAGGTCATCCGTGGCGCGATTGAAGATGAGATAATCATTTCTATCAAGTGCCTGGTCTCCAACACGGAAGTAAGCGGAACTCAGCTTGCCCGGATTGGCTTCCGTGCCTCTTCCAAGCGTCCGGAAGATCGCGTTATCGAGCATGACGGAATCATCCCGAACGTTGAAGTCGAGAATTCGGTCGACGTTCGAGCGTGTCGGACGGTCATCGAACTTGAAAAAGTCCTTGCCCAGCCCACCACGCAGGTCGTCGAGGCCACGGCCGCCATCGAGCACATCGTTGCCGCCGAACCCGAGAAGCACGTCGCGACCGTTACCCCCGACGATCGTGTTGGCGAACTCGGAGCCGCCCAGCCGAACAGCCGCGTTGGTACCGGAGACGAGGAACTCGACCTCAGCACTTGCCGCGAGCGAGAACCTGGACGTGACGCGAACCGTGTCAATGCCGCCACCGGCGGCTTCCGTCACCACATCGAACGTGCTGTCGACGAGGTAAGTATCGTTCCCGAGGCCGCCTGCCATGGTGTCGGCACCGGCACCGCCATCGAGGATGTTGGCGCCGCTGTTACCGGTCAGTACGTTGGCCGCAGCATTGCCTGTGAAGTTAACGGCTCCTGTACCGCCGGCTCGCATGTTCTCAAGTCCAGTCGCGAGGGTGTAGCTCGACAGGAAGGACACGACCGTGTCGACCCCGTCGCTGTCGATGATCACGTCGCCAGCGTTGTCGATGACATAGGTGTCGTCGTTGGCACCTCCATCTAGACGGTCGGCACCGGCACCGCCGTCAAGCGTGTCGTTGCCCGCGCCGCCGACAAGGTTGTTGACGCCGGCGTTGCCGGTCAGGCTGTTATTACCTGCGTTGCCGGTTGCATTGAGTGCTGCGCTGCCAATGAGAATGACGTTCTCAAGGTTGGCTTGGGCCGCAATGGAATATGTGATCGAAGCATTGACGGTGTCGGTTCCTCCGGCCGCCGCCTCCGTAACCTCGTCATCGACGCTATCCACCACGTAGGTGTCATTGCCGGCTCCGCCCGTCATTTCGTCGTTGCCGGTTCCGCCATCGAGAAGGTCGCTGCCGTCACCCCCCAATAGATCGTCATCGTCGGTGCCGCCGAACAGGGCGTCATCGCCGCCCGCGCCATCGAGGATATTGGCACCCGTATTGCCTGTCAGAGTGTTGGCGAGAGCGTTGCCTGTGCCGTTAATGGCCGCGATGCCGATCAAGGTGAGATTCTCGACGAACGCAGCCGTTCCCGTTAGGGAAAAATTCACGCTGGAGCGGACCGTGTCGGTACCTCCGTTTTCCAATTCGGTCACGACGTCGCCGTCATCATCGACAACATAGGTGTCGTTACCACCGCCCCCGTTGAGGGAGTCAGCCCCGGCGGCGCCATTCAGGATATTATCGAATGCATTGCCTGTGATCGTGTTGGCATCATCGTTACCCAGAACATTGAATGCACCATCGGCCTCTGCAAGGGTGAAGGTTGTGTCACCATCTTCCAGAACTACGAGACGGAATTCGTCATAGCGTATCGGCATATTGGTCACTCCTAGGCCCCTGTTTCGAGTTACCTGAGGCTGCTCGAAAATGATGTATTATTGCCTTCAGGTCATACGTAACGTCATGAGATACAGGATGTTCCAACATTTCTCTTGCGGGCTTTAACTTGAAATTATATTTCAAGATTGAAGAGTTCCCAGGCCTGTACCCATCAGCTTTGCCTCTCGCATCTGAAACCGCTTCCCGCTATGGTGCCGCCACGTTTCGGAGCCTCTTGATGTCGCCCAGCCTGTCTCTCTCCCGCACGATCCTGGTTGCGGGCATTGTTGTTTTAAGTCTTTCGGCCTGCGGCCGCCGCGGCGCGCTCGAGCCGCCGCCGAGCGCTTCCGCGCCGGCCGCCGAGACCCAGCAGGCCACGGCGGGCGAATCCACCCTGCCCTCGCCGGTCGGGACGCCCCGCTCCTCGCCGCGCCAGGGCTACACGATCCCCAACAAGCCTTTCATTCTCGATCCGCTGCTTTAGGCCTTTTCGATGCACCATTTTGCCTATCGCGACGGTGTCCTCCATGCAGAGGGCGTCGATCTGTGCCGCCTCGCGGATGAGGTCGGCACTCCGTTCTACTGCTATTCCAGCGCCACCCTGGAGCGGCACTACCGCGTGTTCGCCGAGGCCTTTGCCGACACGGACGCCCTCGTCTGTTACGCCATGAAGGCGAATTCCAACCAGGCGGTGCTCAAGACCCTGAGCCGTCTCGGCGCCGGCATGGACATCGTGTCCGAGGGTGAGCTGCGCCGGGCGCTTGCTGCCGGCACTCCGGGCGAACGCATCGTGTTCTCCGGTGTCGGCAAGACAAGGCCCGAGATGACCTTTGCGCTCGACAGCGGCATCCTGTGCTTCAACGTGGAATCCGAGCCCGAGCTCGAGGCGCTGTCCGAGGTCGCCGTCTCGAAGGGATTGCGCGCCCCGGTCTCGATCCGCATCAACCCGGACGTGGATGCCAAGACGCACGCAAAGATCTCGACCGGCAAGTCCGAGAACAAGTTCGGCATCCCGATTTCCCGCGCCCGCGAGGTCTATGCCCGCGCCGCCGCCCTCAAGGGCATCACGGTCACCGGCGTCGACATGCATATCGGCAGCCAGATCACAGATATGAGTCCGTTCGACAACGCCACCGCGCTGCTGGCCGAGCTCGCCCGCGACCTGATGGCCGACGGGCACAAGCTGCATCACATCGATCTCGGCGGCGGCCTCGGCGTGCCCTATCGCGAGAACAACGAACCGCCCCCCGATCCGCAGGCATACTCCGCGATCATCAAGCGCCACACCAAGGATCTCGGCCTCAAGCTCGTGTTCGAGATGGGTCGCCTGATCGCCGGCAACGCGGGCGTGCTGATTGCCCGGGTGATCTACGTCAAGCAAGGCGCCGACAAGCCTTTCGTGATCGTCGATGCGGCGATGAACGACCTCATACGCCCGACGCTCTATGAGGCGTACCATGACATCAAGCCGGTGACGGAAGCCTCGCCCGACACGCCGCGCATCGTCGCCGACGTTGTTGGGCCCGTTTGCGAAACCGGCGATTATCTGGCGCTGTCCCGCGACATGCCACAGGTGAAAGCCGGCGACCTCATCGCCATCATGACCGCCGGCGCCTACGGGGCCGTTCAGGCCAACACCTACAACACGCGACTTCTCGTGCCCGAAGTGCTGGTGCGCGGCGACGACCATGCCGTGGTGCGCCCGCGCCCAACTTACGAGGATCTCATCGGCCTCGATCAGGTCCCTGGCTGGCTGCGCTGAAGAGATTGATCTTTCTATCTAAGTAAAAACCCCGGCGCTGTTCACGCCGGGGTTTTTATTGAGCCTGTTTCTCCGCTCAGATCACGAAGAAATCCTTCTCGGTGAGCGGGAGGCCCTTCTTGATCGTCGCGATCTTGACCTGCGCGGCGCGGCCGGTGCCGTCCTGGTCATAGTAGAGCGCGCCCGTGGCCTTGTCGTAGACGATCCGGTCGGAGACGTCGTGCGCGGCCTTGCCGGTCCAGAACAGATCCTTGGCGAGCTTGCCGGGCTTAAGTTCCGTGCCCTTGCCGATCCTGGTGAACACCGCGTTTTCGAGCCAGATCGAGTCGTCCTTGACCGAGAAGTCGCTGATCTTGTCGACATTGGTCTTCTTGTTCGTTGTGGTATCGAACACGAAGATGTCCTTGCCTTTGCCGCCGGTAAGCACGTCATTGCCCAGCCCGCCCCAGAGCATATCGTTGCCAAGGCCGCCGCCCAGCGTGTCCTTGCCCGCACCGCCCTTGACCACGTCGTCGCCGGACGAGCCGGCCGTGCTTTCGGGGCTCACGTCGACGACCTTTATCGACACTATCCTGTCATTCGACAGCCCCTGCGCATCGGTGGCGCGGAGGGTGAAGGTGTAGGACGCCTTCTGCTCGGCATCGAGCTTGATCCCGCTCGTCACCACGAGCCGGGTGACGCCGCCCTGCGTGACAAGCTGGAACGGCGCATCCTCGGCCCCTACGAGCGAGTACCGGAGCGTGTCGCCCGCATTCGGATCGGTGCTGCTTACCGTACCCACCTCTGTGCCGTCTGCTGCCAGCTCCTTGACCTCGCTGTTCGACAGCTGAGGCTGCCCCGGAGCCCGGTTCGCCGTCACGGCCTCGACCGTGACGGTCTTCGCCTCGGGGGACAAACCCGTGTCATCGACCACCGAGATCGTGAAGGTTGTAGTCTCCGCCGTGCCGATCGGATCACCCCGGTCGCGTGGATCGAACAGCAGCGTTTGCAGGTCCTGTGTGACGTTGTACGGGTGACCCTTCACGGTATAGGTGCCCAGAACCGGATCGTAGGTGCCCTTGTTCTTGGCCCCCAGGATCAGACGTCCGTTCGCCGCTGCGAAGCTGACCGTCACGGTTACCTCAAAGCTGTCCTTGTCATCGACAACCACATCCGAGAAGGGCGCAACGAAACCCGTGTCGGCGACGGGACCGACCTCGCTCACCGGTACGATCACGACCGGGGTGGAGACCTGAGTCGAAATTTGCACATTGACGAAGGCCCATGTCACGGAATCGCCTGCGTCCTTGAGGGAAATCGTGACATCCCGAGCATTGGTGACAGGTGCCCCGGTTGCGATGTTCTGATAGGACAAGGCCCGCACGAGCTCCTGCACACGATCCGGTGTCGCCTCATTAAACAGGTTGATCACCAAGCTGGCCACATCGGCAGTGTTGTCGATCGCCCCGATAGCGACGCCATTGACGGAAACGACCCCGCCTTGAACCTTCACTGTAGCATTCTGGGCGATGACGATGCGGTCCTGGGTCAACACCGCGTTTGCGATCGTCACCGTCACTTGGCTGTAATAGGGCGGCGTGGTGGGCACCACGGCGTCTGCATTCACATCGAGGGCTACTGTTCCGCCTACCGCAGCGACGCGCTGATCGCCGTTCAGATTGAGAATTTCGCCGAGACTCTTCACAAAAGTGCCGCTGTCATCCTTGACTGTCTCAATCCCCTGGCGGAACAGCTGATAGCGTTCCAGCTTCGACAAGGTCGCGCCGGAAAGTACGACCCTGTCATCGTCGAAATCATCGCCATGGATCAGCAGAGCGGTTGCCACATCGTCGACCGTTACGGTCGCTGAGGCTCCTGTCAGCTTGATGCTTTCGATCCCATTGAGGGCGATGTCGGTCAGGTTGAACGCTCCGCCGCCGGCCAGTTCCAACGTATCGTTCCCGCTACCGCCGCTGATCGACTCGATGCCGCTCAGTCGCGCTCCATTCGTGATGATCGTTTCTTCCCCTCCGGTCCCCAGGATAGCCTCGAAGCCAGCGAACTCCAGGGGCGCCCGAAGGTCGAGCGTTCCGGCCTCAATCATCATCAGGATGTCTTCGCCGTCACCGCCATCGACCCGATCGCCGGACGAGAGACCACCCTCCCGCACAAACAGAGTCTCGGCCGCCGCTCCTGCCGTGCCGAAGACAGCCTCGGCATCCACCGTCAGCACGGGCATGTCTGCAAGGGTGAAGACACGCTGTGCGACACCGCTTTGCTGGTCTTCGCCCTGGTTCCAGTTGGACCAGGCGGCGACCCAACGTCCGTCGCCGATATAGGAGATATCCGCTTCCCGGTTCCACTGGCTTCCGAGCCAAGCCGCGATGGGCATCTCCGGGCCGATCGGGTTACCGTCGCTATCGAAAAGGCGCTGGAACACGTCGTAGCCGGACGAGTACGTGACGATCCAATTCCCATTCGGCAGAACCTCAAGCTTGGGTTCATGCTGATTGCCCATCTCAACAGCGTTGATCTTGAGAGGCTGGGTGAATTGCGCTTCCCCTTGCGTATTGAACTTCTGCAGGAACACGCCTTGTCCGTCCGAATCCGCTCCTGTCCACACCACGAGGAACCCGTCGCCGAGGGCCTTGATCTGAGGCATCGGAGATTTGGCCATGCCTGAGGCAATCACCTGTTCAGTGGTGAAAATCGGGGTGCCGCTTGGATCCAGGATCTGCAGAACGATCTCGTGAGGAGCATCGGATCTTGCCTGCTTTGACCAAACGACCGCGGTGCCACCGTTGATCGCCGTCGCATCCTGCGTTCCCATTTCGGATCGAGGCAGAGCGCTGATGCGTCGGTCGACAGCTTTGCCCAGCTCGTCCAGATACTGAGCCTCACCATCGGCGTTGTACCGCTGTTGGAAGACACCTCCTTGATACTGATCTACCCAGGTCACGAGCCATCCGTCCGACAGGACGGTGATCTTGGAGTCGACTTGGCGTCCAATTGACGCCTGATTGACCTTGATCTCGGTTTCGAAGAGCGGGTTTCCATTGGCGTCGAAGCGCTGGACGAAGATGTCCTCATCATTTCCTCGCGCCCATGTCACCAGCCATCCGCCTTCAAAAGCCACGACTGACGAATCTCGATCGGCTTCCGATGCGTTGGTGGTCTCGAGAATGTTGATGCGCCGCTCCTGCGTGAAAGCCGGCGTACCATTGCTGTTATAAACCTGCTGATAGACGCCTCGCCCCGCCGGGCCGTAGCCGTCCCAGGTGACAACCCAGCGTCCATCGCCCAGAGATGTCACGGACGGATCGCCCTGGTAGACCTTCTGAGGGTCACTTCCTTCAGAATTGACCTGAGTCTCTTCCCCTGATCGAAGTACAATGAAAGCCATTGGCGTGTTCCCCCAGACAAGCTGATGTCTCACACCCATGGGGACGTTTCTGCTGAGGCAAGACCATGAGTGAGAAAGACTTCCCATCATAGTATTGAACTAATATAGTATTACAAGCGTTATCCGAGAAATGATCTATTGCAATATAGTTACTTATTTGATCTTTGTGAATAGTCCCGATGTAAACAGCTCCCGGCCAAGGTTGAGCTGGCAGCGCCCGCGCTAGTCAAATAAAATTTAGCCGGATGGCGAAGTGAGCCGCCATCCGGCTAGTCGAGCCTGGCTTCACCTGCTCCAGATCAGATTACGAAGAAGTCCTTGTAGGTTATGGCGAGCTTCTTGGAGAGCGTGGCGACCTCCACGGCAGCTTTGGATCCCGAACCGTCGACATCATAAGACAGCTTGCCGGTCTTCTTGCTGTAGATGATGTAATCGTCCTTATCCTTGGCCTTCTCCAAAGCGAACATGGACTTCTTGAGTTGGGCCGGAGCCGCCTCGGAGCCCTTCTTGCCGAGCTTGGTGAAGATCTTATTCTCCAGCCAGATGGAATCGTCCACCACTTTGAAATCGACAACCTTGTCGAGATTAGTCTTCTTGTTGGGCTTGGAGTCGAACACGAAGACGTCCTGGCCGCCGCCGCCGGTCAGGATGTCCTTGCCGGAGAAGCCTTTGATGATGTCTCGGCCAGCAGTCCCATTCAGATTGTCGGCCTTCTTCGTTCCAGTAAGAACATCGATGCCATCAATCATATTGATGGTGAAGTTTCCGCGAACTGAATTCTCTCCATCGGATGCTGTTAGGGTAATTTGATGATGAATAGGCGTTTCATAGTTGAGCCTAACGCCTTGGCGGACTTCAACATCATACCCCCCCACTTCATTCTCGACCAAGTTGAAGAACTGTGAGCTTTCCGAGTTCAATGTATAAGTTACATCGTCATCCTCGGGGTCAACCGCTGTGAGTCTGCCGACGATAGAACCGCTCCCCGCGTGCTCATTCACCTTGACCGATGTGAACGTAATGGTGGATTTTTCATTCACATCCGTTAGATTAATTGCAACAGTTTCTGCGACACTATTGGTTCCGTCGGACAGCGTCATCTTGAAATTATGAAAGGTGGCACTCTCGTAATCGAGAGACACACCGTCACGAACGACGACCTCGTAGATCCCATAGCTTTTGTACACTAACCTGAATAGTTTCGCGCTCTCCGCGGACAGGTTGCAATCGAGATTACCATTCTCAGGGTCAGCTACGGTAAGTATACCGACAACACTGCCACCAGCGGCGCCCTCGCTGATTGTCTCCGCCTCGAAATCTGCCTCTGGCTTTTCATTCACATCAGTGAGGTTGATCAGCAGCGTGTTGACTACTGGATCAATGCTGTCTGAAACCTCAACTTCGAGAGAGCGATGGTCTTCATTCTCATAGTCGAGGATGACACCAGCGCGAACGACGACATCGTATCCGCCATTTGAATTTTGCACCAAATCGAAAAGCTCGGCGCTCGCATCCGACAAGGAATAGATGAGTTCATCACCGTCGAAATCCGTCGCTGCAAGCTTTCCAATGACCGTGCCTGCTCCCCCGCCTTCTTTCACACTGATGGGAGTGAAGGTTGTTTTCGGAAGGGTGTTTCCGAATACCAGTTCGAAGCTTTCTTCGAATGAGTTGAACCCGTCGGATACCGTCACGGTAAAGCTGCGTTGCGCTTCATCCATGTAGTCGAGAGCCGCGCCCTGCTTGACGAAGACACCGTATGTGCCGCTCGCGTTCTTCACGAGAGTGAACAGACCGGCGCTCTCGCCCGAGAGGATGTATTCGACCGTTTGCCCCTCCGGATCATATCCCACGAGCGTTCCGACAAGGGTGCCGGCCGGCGTGTTCTTTTCGACTTCCAGGAATTCGAAGGTGGCCTCCGGCTCCAGGTTTTCGTTGATATTGAGAAAGACAGTTTCCAGTGTCGTGTTGTTGGCGTCGTCGGACACCTCAATCACGAAGCTCTGAAAAGCGGTTCTGTCGGAACGCAGGGTGATTCCTTGCTTCACCACAACATTCCAGGTGCTGTCCCCGTTGTCGATGAGGGTAAACCACTGAGCACTGCCTGTAGACAGCTTATAGGTCAACGGACCGCCCTCAGGATCTCCAGCGCTAATTACAGCGACGAGGATTCCTCCTTTCGAGCCATCGAGCACCTCTATCGGCTCAGCACTCACCTCCGGCGCTTCGTTCACGGGCGTCACGGTGAGCGAGACCTGCTTCACGTAAGAAAGGCCTTTGGCATCTGTGACCTTCACATAAACCGGCATGGAACCGATGGGGGCATCGTAGAGGTCGGATTTGACGACGATCTCGCTCCCGGAAACCCCGAAATAAGGGTGGTCGTATTCGGCCGTGCCGGTCTCGTCCTCGACAATTGTATAGGTCAGCAGGTCGCCCCGATCAGGATCCTGGCCCGCCAATGTGGCGACGGTTGCGCCCAAGATGGCGTTGTCTCCGATGGTGCCGCCGGTGACCAGGATGTCCGTGGGCGCTTCGTTCACATTGGTGAGGTTGATCACCACCGGCACGGCCTCGACCTGTGTGCCCTGGGACCCGGTCACTTGGATGTTGAGCGTGAACTGTTTCTGAGACCCTTCGAAGTCGAAGCTGCCGGCCTTCACGACGAGCTGATTTCCATTGATGATCTGGAAGCGCTCATCCTCAAGAATGAACGTGAAGGTCTCGCCCTCGACAACCTCGCCGGCGACGCTGAGGGTGCCCACGAGAGCACCTGCCTCAGCATTCTCGGCAAGTGTATTGGACGATAGAACAAGCGTAGCCATGGAAGTGCCCCGAAGATAAAATGTAATTATGTTATTATGAAATTATGTATCGTCATGGTACTCCTGACGTCAAGGAATTTCGCCGCTCCAACCCTTTCGTCACGGCCGTGAACCGGGGCGGCTTGAGCCACGTTTCCATGCAGGCCTCGGTCACCTCTTCTTGAACCTCCGTGCCGATTTGACCGCTGGTCATCCGAGGCTGCCGTGCTAGCTTTCTCGAGGGGGCGTCTGCACATGCGGTGCAGCGGGAGACTTGTTGCATGAGCGAAGGCCCGAACCCGACACCTGGGCAGAGCCGCCTGAACCAGCGGTTTGGCCGGCTTGTGACTCATGCGCGCTGGTCCCTCTGGTGGGAGGAGGCCTGGCCCCGGCTCTGGCTGCCGCTTGCCATCGTTCTCACATTTCTCACCCTGTCGTGGCTCGGCCTCTGGCTCGATTTGCCCGTTTTGTGGCGCACGATCGGGATCAGCCTGTTTGCCGGGGCTTTTCTGCTCTCCCTCTGGCCAATCTTAAGCCTGCGGATGCCGAACCGGACGCGGGCGCTTGACCGCCTCGACCGGGAGACCGGCCTCGCCACCGGCCCGGCCAGGGTCCTCGACGATTCCCTGGCCCTGGGTACCGCCGATCCGGGCACCCGGGCTCTATGGGCCCTCCATCGCAAGCGCGCGGAAGAGACGGTGAGCCGGATGCGCGTGGGCCTGCCGCGGCCGGACATGCCGCGGCGCGACCGCTATGCGCTCAGAGCCGCCGGTCTGCTCGCCCTGGTGACGAGCGCCTTCGTGGCCGGTCCCGAGATCGGCTCGCGCTTGGCCGCGGCCTTCGACTGGCGCGATCCGGAGGTAGCAACCGCCTCCTTCCGCATCGACGGCTGGATCGATCCGCCCCTCTACACCCGCACCCCGCCGCTCATGATCGACCTCGCCCGCGGGCAAAGCCTGAAGGCGCCGGTCAATTCGACGGTGGTGATCCGCATCGCCGGCGAAGGCAGCGGTGAGGTCAAGCCGGGCAAGGGCCTTACGCCTTTAGCCCCAAAGGCCGGCCAGCGCACCGACATGCGCGAGGAGCGCTACACGCTCAACAGCTCCAGCGAGCTGACGGTCAGCACGGGCTTTGCCAACAGCGTCACCCTCACCATCGAGGCCATTCCCGACCGACTACCCGAGATCGCCTTCACCACGCCGCCCGAGGTGAATGCGCGCGGCACCTTCACCCTCTCCTACAAGGGCAAGGACGATTACGGCATCACGGCGCTCGAAGGCATCGTGGAGAAGGCCGACAACAGCCGGGGCCGCTCCCTCGTGCCGGCGCCCCAGCTGACGCTCGCGCTCCCGGGCCATGAGGAGAATGCGCCGGACACCAAGTCTCCCGTCGACCTCACCAACCATGCCTGGGCCGGCGCCCCGGTGACGATCCAGCTCAAGGCCAAGGACGAGGCCGGCCAGGAAGCCCAGAGCGAGAAGATCACCTTCACCCTGCCGCAGCGTCCCTTCACCAACCCGCTCGCCAAGGCCCTGGTGGAGCAGCGGCGCAACCTCATGCTTGCCGCCGACGACCGCAAGCGCGTGCAGGTGGCGCTCGATGCGCTGCTGATCGCTCCGGAGCAATACACCCCGCAATGGGGCGTGTTCATGGGGCTGCGCCAGGGAGCGGAGCGCCTGCGGGCGGCCAAGACCGACCAGGATCTGCTCGATGTGGCCGATTGGCTCTGGACCATGGCGCTGCAGATCGAGGATGGCGGGCTTTCCGATGCGGAGCGGGAGCTGCGCGCCGCCCAGGAGCGCCTGAAGGAGGCCATGGAGCGGGGCGCGACGGACGAGGAGATGCGGCGCCTGACGGAGGAACTGCGTCAGGCCATGGACAAGTTCCTGCAGGAATTCGCCCAGCGCATGCAGCAGAACCAGCAACAATCGCAGAACCAGAACCAGCGCGCGCCGGAGCGGATGATCTCGCAGGACGATCTCAACCGCATGCTGAAGCAGATGGAAGAGGCCATGCGCCGCGGCGACGTGGCCGAGGCCCAGCGCCTGCTCGAGCAGTTGCGCAATATCCTGGAGAACCTGCAGACTGCCCAGCCCAACAGCCGCATGACCGACCCGCTCGGCCGCGAGATGAACCAGGCCATGCAGGACATGGAGGACATGGCGCGCGAGCAGCAGAACCTGCGCGACGAAACCTTCCGCGAGGGCCAGAACCGGCGCATGCAGCAGGGCGACCGCAACGGCCAGCGTCAGCAGGGTCAAAGGCAGGGCCAGCGCCAGCAGGGACAGCGCCAGCCCGGTCAACAGGGCCAGCAGGGCGAGCAGGGCGAAGGCCAGGAGCCGGGCGAGAACGGCCAAGCCGGGCCGGACCAGGATCCCCTGGGTATGAAGCAGCGGCAGCAGGCCCTGAGAGAACGGCTTGAGGAGCTGCAGCGGCGCATGCAGGGCATGGGCATGCAGGGCGAGCAGGGCCTCGGCGAGGCCGAGCAGGCCATGCGCGATGCCGAAGGCGCCCTCGGCCAGGGCCAGGACGGCCCGGCGGTCGATGCCCAAGGCCGGGCTCTCGAGAGCCTCCGGCGCGGCATGCAGGGCATGGCCCAGCAGATGCAGCAAATGCAGCAGGGCGAAGGCCAGGGGAACGAGCAGGCCGGCGACCAGCCCGGTCAGGGCAACCCGCAAGGAAACCAGCAGGCCGGCCAGCGCGACACCGACCCATTGGGAAGGCCGACCCGAAACAGGGAGTATTCCGACGGCCGTGTCGAGGTGCCCAGTGCCGGTGCGTCACCGGCGCAGCGTGCGCAGCAGATCCTCGAGGAGTTGCGACGCAAGCTGGGCGATCCCTCGCGAGCACAGGAGGAGCTCGAGTATTTCGAGCGGCTGCTGCGCAGAAACTGATATCCGGGTCAACGCACCCCTTGTCACCTCATAAGGTTCGGGCCACGGTCGCCCGAACCTATCCATGGAATCACGATGTCCGGTTTTGTCGATCTGCTTGTGCCGATAGCGGTTGTCGCTGTCGCGTTCGTCCTGCTTCTCGGCCTCTTCAACATGCTGCGCGGCGGCAATGCCAGTCGGTCGCAGCATCTCATGCGCCTGCGCGTGCTGCTGCAGTTCATCGCCATCATCGTCATCATGGGCGTGATCTGGTGGCGAGCCGCGTGAGCATGAGAGCATTTCCCATGCGTGAGATCCTGCGATGCGAATCCCAGGGTGGCTCATAAGCGTGGACAACGGGCACTACCTGTCCTGTTAACGCTCCGGGCTTCCACGTATTGACACGTTTTCGCCACGGTTTGTATTAAGAGATCGTTAGCCATAAAGGCGTAGCCTGTTGGCCTTGATTTTTATTGAGTTATGGACCTTTTAATGCGCACCAGCCCGGCCTTAGGCCTGAGTCTTCTGGTCCTGTTTATGGGATCGGCAGGCGCTTTGGGCTCCGATTTCAAGCGACCGGCCAACACTTCCCAAACGGCATATCAACCAAGCATCCTGTCGGAATTCCGTTTTGGATTGTCCGCTCAGGATCCGTGGGGCCGAGAAGGTAACGACGGATCGGCCAACCTGACCGGCGAAATCCTTTTCGACAAGCCTTTCACCGCATCGGACCTTTTCACCAGCTATTTCATCCCCCGCCCGCATATCGGCGGCAGCCTGAATTTCGACGACCGCACCAGCTTCGCCTATGCGGGCCTGTCCTGGACTATCGACGTAACACCGAACATCTTCGTGGAAGGCAGCTTCGGCGGGGCCATCCATAACGGCGGCGACTCTTCGCATCCGCTCTCGGACCGCCAGTCGTTAAGCTGCTCGCCTCTGTTCCGCGAATCCGGCTCGGTGGGTGTGCGGCTTTCCGCCAACTGGAGCGTGATGGCCACAATCGAGCACCTGTCCGATGGCGGAACCTGCTCGGACGAGAATAGAGGCTTGACGAATGTCGGCGCGCGGGTTGGGTATTCGTTCTAGCGAATCCTAACCGTCGGGCCCCTTATGGTCGTTCTGAACCGTATCTACACCCGCACCGGCGACAACGGCAGCACCGCGCTGGCGGCCGGCGGGCGGCGCCCCAAGCACGATCTCCGCATCGAAGCCTATGGCACGGTGGACGAGACCAATGCCTGCATCGGGCTGGTCCGCCTTCACACCACCGGCCATGAGATCGACCCGATGCTCGGCCGCATCCAGAACGACCTGTTCGATCTCGGCGCCGATCTCGCGACGGTCGAAACGGACAAGCCCCTCCCCTACGAGCCCCTGCGCATCACGCAAGCCCAGGTGGATCGTCTGGAACAGGAAATCGACCGCCTGAACGGCGAATTGTCGGTGCTCCGCTCCTTCGTGCTCCCGGGCGGGACGCCCGCCGCCGCCGCACTCCACCTCGCCCGCACGATCTGCCGCCGCGCGGAACGTCATGTGGTCGAGCTCATGGAGAAGCCGGACGAGAAGGTCTCTTCTGAGGCGGTGAAATACCTGAACCGTCTGTCCGACTTTTTGTTCGTCGCATCCCGCTACGTTAATGATAAGGGTGCGCTCGACGTTCTCTGGGTGCCGGGGCAGAACCGGTAGGACACAGCACCATGTTTCTCCCGCTTCACGACGGCGTCCCACTCAAGAACATGAAGACGCCGCTCGCGACGCGGTTTTTGATAGGCCTTTGCATCGTCGCCTACCTCGTCACGTTCTATGCCCCGCCAGGTCCGGATGCCATGGTGGGGGGCCTGGGCTTCATCCCCTCGGTCCTGTTCGGCACGGAAGCGCTGCCCGAGGGCTATCCCTTCGTGCCGGTGGAGCTGACGCTTGCCACGAACATCTTCCTGCACGGATCCCTGTTTCACCTGATCGGCAACATGCTGTTTCTGTGGGTGTTCGGCGACAACGTAGAGGATGCCATGGGGCACCTCCGTTTCGTCGCGTTCTTTCTGCTCTGTGGAACCGCAGCGAGCCTGGCCCATGCCTATATCACTCCGGAGCCGCACCGGCCCCTGATCGGCGCCTCCGGCGGCGTCTCAGGCGTGGTGGCGGCCTATCTCATCCTCTACCCGCGGGTGAAGATCTGGGGCCTCTTTCTCAAAGGCATTCCGCTGCACCTGCCGGCTTACTGGACCATCGGCTTCTGGTTCGCGCTTCAGTTCGCCTCGGCGTTCCTCGGCGGCGATGACAGTGTTGGCTGGTTCGCCCATCTTGGCGGCTTCCTCGTGGGCGCTATTCTCATCCCCTTCATGCGCCGCCGCTACGACCCCGTGCTCGCCCGCGTACAGGCGCAGGAACTGCAAGCGCCGCGTTGACAATCGGATAGTGACCGCCTGCGCATCGTGCGGAAAAGTGGATCCGGTTTTCCGGTCCACACGATGCGTGGACCAAAAATGAGCATCGGATCGACCCCAAAAGTGCATTCCACTTTTGGGTCCGATGCTCTAGGGTCCCATCCGCCTTTTTCCTATATGTCCGGAGGGCCGGGTTTCGGCCATATCCGGGGATCTGACCATTGGTGAGGACGGACGAATGAAGCTTCTTGTGTGTGTGAAGCGGGTTGTGGACTACAACGTGAAGATCCGGGTGAAGCCGGACGGGTCCGGCGTGGAACTCGCCAACATCAAGATGTCCATGAACCCCTTCGACGAAATCGCCGTCGAGGAAGCGGTTCGCCTGAAGGAGCAGGGCAAGGCCACCGAGATCGTCGCCGTCTCCATCGGTCCGCAGCAGGCCGGTGAGACCATCCGCACGGCGCTCGCCATGGGCGCCGACCGCGGCATCCTGGTCAAGACCGACGCCATCGTCGAGCCGCTTGCGGTTGCCAAGATCCTGGCCAAGGTGGTCGAGCAGGAGAAGCCCGACCTCATCATCATGGGCAAACAGGCCATCGACGACGATTCCAACCAGACCGGCCAGATGCTGGCGGCACTCCTGGGCTGGCCGCAGGGCACCTTCGCGTTCAAGGTCAATGTGGGCGAGGGCTCCATCGACGTGACTCGCGAGGTCGACGGCGGCCTGCAGACGGTGGGCCTCAAGCTGCCTGCCATCGTCACCACGGACCTGCGCCTCAACGAGCCGCGCTATGCGTCCCTGCCCAACATCATGAAGGCCAAGAAGAAGCCGCTCGACGAGACCTCTCCTGAAACGCTGGGCGTCGATGTGGCGCCGCGCCTGAAGGTCGTGAAGACCGCGGAGCCGGGCGGCCGCAAGGCCGGCGTGAAGGTCGGCTCCGTGGCCGAACTGGTCTCGAAGCTCAAAGTCGAAGCCGGCGTGCTCTAAGGAGACCAAAGACAATGACCACCTTGCTGATTGCCGAGCACGACAACGCTCACCTGAAGGATGCCACCCACAAGGCACTATCCGCCGCCACGGCACTCGGCGCGCCCGTGCACGTGCTGGTGGCCGGCTCCAACGCCCGCGCGGCGGCTGAAGCAGCCGCCAAGCTCGCGGGCGTGGAGAAGGTGCTGCTGGCGGATGCGCCCGCTTACGAGCACCAGCTCGCCGAGCCGACCGCTGCGCTCATCGTTTCGCTCGCAGGCTCCTACGATGCCCTGGTGGCGCCTGCCACCAGCAAGGGCAAGAACGTCATGCCGAGGGTCGCGGCGCTGCTCGACGTGATGCAGGTCTCGGACATCATCAAGGTGGTGTCGTCCGACACCTTCGAGCGGCCGATCTATGCCGGCAATGCCATCCAGACTGTGCAGGCGACCGACGCCAAGAAAGTGATCACCGTACGCACCGCCGCCTTCCCGGCAGCTAGCGAGGGCGGCTCTGCCGCCATCGAGACGGTGAACGCGGCAGACGATCCGGGCCTGTCGAGCTTCAAGGGCGAGGAGATCGCTAAGAACGACCGGCCTGAGCTGACCTCGGCCCGGATCATCATCTCCGGCGGCCGCTCGCTCGGCTCGGCCGATGCCTTCAAGCACTACATCGAGCCGATCGCCGATCAGCTCGGCGCCGCCATGGGCGCCTCGCGGGCGGCTGTCGATGCAGGCTATGCCCCCAACGATTGGCAGGTGGGCCAGACCGGCAAGGTGGTGGCACCCGACCTCTACATCGCGGTCGGTATTTCAGGCGCCATTCAGCACCTGGCAGGTATGAAAGACTCCAAGGTGATCGTGGCGATCAACAAGGACGAGGAGGCTCCCATCTTCCAGGTGGCCGATTACGGCCTCGTTGGCGACCTCTTCACAATCCTCCCCGAACTGAAGGAGGAGTTGACCAAAGCCGGTCAATAAGGTCAGGAATAGTGACGGACCGGGCGGAACCTCCACCTGGCCGGTTTGACGGTGGATGCAGGCAGCAGATCGATGGGCATTGAGATCAAGACAGTTGGCGTGATCGGCGCAGGTCAGATGGGCAGCGGCATCGCTCATGTCTGTTCGAGCGCGGGGTTCAACGTCCGGCTCAATGATCTCTCCGAGGAACGGATCAATACCGGCCTCGCTACGATCAACGGCAACATGGCCCGCCAGGTCTCCAAGGGGGCCATCACCGAGGCCGACCGGCAGGCCGCGCTCGAGCGCATCAAGCCCGCACGCTCCTACGACGACCTGTCCACCTGCGATATCGTCATCGAGGCGGCAACCGAGAATGAGGAGGTGAAGCGCAAGATCTTCACCAATCTCTGCCCGTCGCTCCGGTCCGACGCGATGGTTGCCACCAACACCTCGTCGATCTCCATCACGAGGCTCGCGGCCGCCACGGATCGGCCCGAGAAGTTCATCGGCATTCATTTCATGAACCCGGTGCCGGTGATGCAGCTCGTCGAGCTGATCCGCGGCATTGCGACCGACGACGCGACCTACGAGTCATCCAAGGAATTCATCCACAAGCTCGGCAAGACCTCGACGGCTGCCGAGGATTTCCCGGCCTTCATCGTCAACCGCATTCTTCTGCCGATGATCAATGAGGCGATCTACACGCTCTATGAGGGCGTGGGTTCCGTCGAGGCCATCGATACGGCCATGCGGCTGGGCGCCAACCACCCCATGGGCCCGCTCCAGCTTGCCGACTTCATCGGCCTCGACACCTGCCTGTCGATCATGCAGGTTCTGCACGAGGGCCTGGCCGATTCCAAGTACCGCCCCTGCCCGCTTCTAGTGAAATATGTCGAAGCCGGCTGGCTCGGACGGAAGACCAAGCGCGGCTTCTACGACTACCGGGGCGAGAAGCCGGTTCCGACCCGCTAAAAGTTCCGTTGCGACAGGCCTGAGAGCGCTTCCACATCCTGTGGGTGCGTCACAGATGTCCCGGCTTTGATCTTCACAACAGCGTCACACTGCCTATAGTCTATTCACACGGGATATGACTCTTCTCTTTCCCAAAGGGGAGGTGCGGTGACGATACACGTCCAGCCTGTTGTGCGGCCGGAGGCCTGCCCGGCCCTCGTTCTCAATGCCGATTTCCGGCCGTTGAGCTACTATCCCCTGTCCATCTGGTGCTGGCAGGATGCGATCAAGGCGGTCTTCCTCGACCGGGTCAACATCGTCTCGGAATACGACAAGGTCGTGCGAAGTCCGACCTTTGAATTTCGTCTCCCCTCGGTCATCTCCTTAAAAACCTACGTCAAGCCGTCACGGCACCCGGCCTTCACCCGCTTCAACGTCTTCCTGCGCGACCGCTTCAGCTGCCAATATTGCGGCATTCGCGAGGACCTCACCTTTGATCACGTCATTCCCCGGTCCAAGGGCGGGCAGACCACCTGGGAAAATGTCGTCGCCGCCTGCGCGCCCTGCAATCTCAGGAAGGGGGACAAGCTGCCCCGCGAGGTGGAGATGTGGCCGAGGCAGAGCCCTTTCGCCCCCACGATCCACGACCTCCACTCCAACGGCCGCCTCTTCCCGCCGAACTATCTGCACGACAGCTGGATGGACTATCTCTACTGGGACAGCGAACTGGAGCCTTAAGGCCTCTTATCTTCAGGCCGTCAGCGGCCGAGGGAGAAACCTTTGCCGGCTGCCGCCCTGGCGGCGAAGGCTGCAAGCGCGAGCGAGATCAGCACGTTCCACCCTGCCAGCGACAGGCCGAGGAAGCGCCATGCGGCTTCCGTGCAGCTGACCACACGGGTGTTCTGGAGCTGGTTCAGGAAATCGCCCACATTGCCCGCGCCCTGGCCCGCCCCGCCGCCGCAATCGCTCGGCCCTGCGAAGAATCCCCACTCGACCCCTGAATGATAGGCGCCAAGGCCCGCGCTCACGATGAACACGAGGGCGAGGAGCCAAAGGCCAGCCCTGGTCCAGCGCGGCGGCAGGAGGGTCGCCGCGAGGCCGAGCGGAATCGCGATATAATAGGGATTGCGCTGGGCGAGGCAGAGCTTGCAGGGCACATAGCCGAAGACATGCTCGAAGACGAGCGCTCCGCCGACAGTGGTTGCAGCCGCCAAAGCAATGGCCAGGGCGGCTTGGCGCATGGAGAAAGCGAGGCGCATCGCCTCCCTCCTTAGAACAGGTAGCGGAAGGCCACGAACCCGCCGACGAGGGCGACGATCCCCAGCCCGGCCACCAGGTTGAAGTTGTTGTCGATGATCGATTTGATGCGCGGTCCGAACTGGCTCATCAGCAGGGCGACAAGGAAGAACCGGGCGCCGCGGGTCAGGATGGACAGCGCGATGAACCAGCCCAGGTGATAGCCCGCGAAACCTGAGGTTATGGTCACGAGCTTGTACGGGATCGGGGTCAGGCCTTTCAGCAGGATCACCCAGTGGCCGTAATCCGCATAGGCGTGCCGGAACGTCTCCGCCCCCTCGTCAAGGCCGTAGAGCTGAAAGAGCCACGCGCCGACGGAGTCGTAGAGGCCCAGTCCGATGAAATAGCCCAGAATGCCGCCGAGAACCGAGGTAATCGTGCAGATCAGGGCATAGGACCAAGCCTTGTCCGGCCGCGCCAGCATCATGGGCACGAGCATCACGTCCGGCGGGACCGGGAAGAAGGAGCTTTCCGCGAAGGACACAGCCGCCAGCGCATAGGGGGCGGAAGGCCGCGCCGCGAGGGAGAGGGTCCAATCGTAAAGGCGTCTGAGCATGAGGTTCCGACCGGTTTGAGGGGCTCACCGCGCCCCGCGCCCCTTTGAGCACAAGGCGCCCGGAAAGGCGAGAGGGCGGCCTGCGGCGTCCCTTCACATCTGGCACATTGACCAGCCTTCACGCGTCATGGTACGTCGCAGGTCCTTGCCCCTGTGGCGGAATTGGTAGACGCGCTCG
The DNA here is from genome assembly GCF_036314045.1 of Microvirga sp. CF3062. Classification (NCBI taxonomy): domain Bacteria; kingdom Pseudomonadati; phylum Pseudomonadota; class Alphaproteobacteria; order Hyphomicrobiales; family Methylobacteriaceae; genus Microvirga; species Microvirga sp. CF3062. The sequence continues at coordinate 5,847 of NZ_JAYGGN010000014.1, read as the reverse complement.
ACTCAAAATCGAGTTCCGCAAGGAGTGCTGGTTCGATCCCGGCCAGGGGCACCATCGCCTTTAGATCGCATTGTTTTTCCTCGCATTTTCAGCGCTATTTGTCCCACCATCTTCAACCGAGTCCGAAAGTGGGACAGTTTCGTTCTCGGTTTGACGCGGCACCATGAGGTGCGCGGCATCTCCAGCAAGCCGCTTCCGATTTGCTTTGCGTGTGTAGAGAGCAGCCATCTTCGGATCAGCCCAGCCGTAGATCGCCATGAGCTGGGACTCGGTCGCACCGTTTTCCGCGGCGATAGTCGCCCCTGCCTTCCTTAGGCCGTGGGGTGAGCAATGGGGTAGCCCAGCATCGTTGCACCAATCCCGGAAGCGGTTGCCGAAGCTGTCGCCGCTTGACCATGGCCGGCCGTGGTCCGAGATCAGAAATGTCAGGTCGCCTTTCTCCGGAGTGGCCTCAATGACGGCCTGCAGCTGGGACAGGACCGGAATCTCGATCTCAACATGCTTCCGCAACCGGTTCTTGTAGACCCGGAATTTAATCTGACCATCTCGGATATGCTGACGTCCCAATTGCACGACATCTGAGCGGCGCGCGCCGGTATTGAGTAGCATCTCAAGCGCTAAGCGAGCTTTGGTGCCTATGGGATGGCGCCCCCGATATTTGAATACTTCCTCCACCGTCCACGTATGCCAACCCTCTGGATTCCGGCTCCGAAGCTTCTTCACGCTAATGGTAGGATCAACGTTGACATGCTCATATTGGACGGCGAACGCAAACAGTCCGCGTAGCGCTTTCAAAAAGTCGTTGGCCGCTTCTGGCTTTTCTCGCCTACGATCCATGCCTTTACGGATCACCTTAGCGGTGATGTTTGCAATAGACTCATCTCCTGCTTTCTCGCACATTGCCTCCAACTCACGGCGGCGAACCTGGCGTGTCCTTGGCGCTGAGCAGCGATCTAAGAAGAAGGCGGAACCAAGGTACTGCTCCACGAGCCAGCGGAGAGTGTTGGGCTTTGCCTTCTGCCGCTTCACCACCAAGTCGGGCTGAAGCATACCCTCTAAAGCAAGGCAATATGCCTCCATGAACGGCTCGGAGAACGGGATGCCTTTCAGCCTGATTTTTTTCTGACGAGGGCGTCGGAAGTAGACTCTCGGATTGCCATGACGGTCCAAGTCTTCTGAGCAGTACTTCGGCAATCTGCGGGGCATGTTAAAGTTCGATTTCCCGGCCATCCGTCACATCTGGATTGGAGATCAAATCGATAGCTGCATCAAGCCTTCGAACATCCCACAGCACACAACCATCAAGCCGGAACGGCTGCGGCATCCGGCCATCGGCAACGAGTTGGTCAAACTTTGTTGGGCTAACACCGAGATAATGCGCCGCCTCTTCTCGCCGCATGCCCCTATGAGGCCGCACATCGAAGCGGGTATATGAAGTAGGGCTAGCTTGGGCTTCGCGTGGTGGCGCAAGCCCTCGTGCGCTTCCACCCTGCGCGCCCTTAGCGCCGAAGGCGTTGCTAGGAGTAAGGTTGTGGCGGCTCATGTCAGATCAACTTCATCGGCGCCCGGCCAACCACGCCCTGGACGCATTTAGGGTTCGCATTTCCGCGAAACCGGGGCCGATGAAGGTCTCAGATCTCGCGTCCCCGCCGTGGTTGCGGCGGAATCAGTTGAGATTTGGGCTTTTGAGGCTAGCTCCCTGGCTTGTGAAGCACCCAATTCAAAAAAGAACATTGCGCTGTGAATACCTTAACCAGTCATTTACCTTAGTGGCTTCGCGGCGTGCCTCGCCCATTACGTATCTATACGAAATTGAGGGAAGCTATCTCCAACGATGAACACCACCCTGCAGGACAGTGCTGGTGCCTCACCTGCGGCCCGGTGGTACGATAGGAGCCTGTACGGCCAATGACAGCTAGTACGGTATTGGAAGGCAGTTCAGCTGAAGTCGGTGATGTGGAAAGTTTGAGCCACATCGGAGCTGGAGCGCATTGAAACAGTCAAACGTTTCCTGCCAACCCCACGCCGGTCGAGCTACCAATTAGGTTGTGTGCACAACTAAGCAGGGCGGACGTCTCGATCCGATGTCGTAGGGACCAAACCGCAGCACGAAAGGAGCAAAGTCACTTGTCGCTTCCGTTTTTCCATTGGAGCACAGTGCCTGTAGAAGGTTGGTGCGTCCACCGGTTAACCGTCACTGGTGAGTTAACCCACTTGAAGCTGATAGAGCCGTCGAAGGTGTGGCTACCACGCTTTGATCGTTCGGCAGCTACTACTCACGTAACATCACTTCGTGAGGCTCCGCTCGGAAGCTAATATGGTCGGCACTCCATCTTTTAAACAACAGAGACTGTGCGTAGGTCATTGCCTGATCCGAGATTGAGACACATTCAACAAGCTCAATCTCCTGCCAAGTATCTTCCTGTTTTTTATAACATTTTCCCTTGAACAATTTTTCTATATCAGAAGCTACTTTGTCTGTTGCTTTCTCTGCCGCTTCGGGATCATGTTCTGTACTATATAGGAAGTATATGATTAGCGAGTACGTATCCTCTGCTCCATTCCGGATATGCTCCTCTCCTGCATCAACATCGAAGAACACGGCGGTTATATGCTCGCCAGAAGGCTTGAGAATCTTCGTTAGGCGCTCTTTCAGCCCAGTTTCTCCGAGGCGGCGATCAAACTCGTCAGGAAAGGCTGAACGTCTGTATCTCGCTGCAAGCCAGTATTGTAGAATGGAACGCTCACTTGCGGTGGGGACTACCGAAGTGTCTGGCTCATAATCCGCGAGCTTTTCCTTTGGGATGTAAGCTCTGTTATTAGCGATTAGGTCAATATTGGCTGAATCACGGCCGCCCGTAATCGGAAGATGAAGGCGACGAGCATTTTTTGCATGTGTATAATTTCCGTCTGGTTTATCTATACGCCTGCCAAAGATGATTTCCACCATCGGCTCAGCAGCCGGAAGCTGTGCAACGTCGCAGTCGTGGGTGATCACGACTGCGACGTCGTATGGAGGGTCAGCTTTCGGTATATCGATTAACTGCAACGCGTCAGCAGGCAGGAGATGGCCTTGCCGCCAGGGCGTCTGACGCCTCCACTCTCCCATTCCGCCTTACCCTTGCTCGTCTAGGGAGGGCATACCCAAATCATGATGGGTTACCGGAATCCGCTTTCGTGCTGCCAATCGGGCATCAATAGCTTTTCGCTGTTCAAGCTCCTTACGGATCAGTTGAACCAATGTTCGAGCTGCCTCTTCTGCTGATCCGCCGAAGCGGACCATGTCAAAGAAACTCTTTCCGCCTCTGATTGAACGACGCAACATCTGGTTTGACGTTGTCAGCCCTTCTGCCGCAAACACGTCAGCAGCCCGCGCCAAATCATCTAACTTTGCAGCGTTCTCAGCAGTAATTGGCTGTCCATTCTGCCAGTCGTAGATTGCTTGGCGCGATACTTCGAGTACGTTAGCAAGTTCAGTTACAGTAGGTTTTAATATAGTACGAATTCGAGCTAGGTTTTCTCTTGGGGTTGGATCTGCATCTAACCCATCAGAAGCTGAAACATCATAAACAGCTAATGGATATCCCTTACCGCCTTTAGCGATATAGTATCCAGCAGTTGCACTCCCTCCAGTGCCAACTTGGAGACCAATAGCAGTAAAAGGAAGGAGCATGCCCGCGAGTACGGTTGCTGTCGGTCGATTATACGACTTAAGAAAGCGTCCCATTGTCGTTGCGGTCATGCCCACACTCTCATTGCACTGTCGGTAACTGTAGCCCGAAATGATTTAGCTATCTCGCCATGTATCTCCAGTAGCCGAGACTTCACATTTGCAATGTCAAACGCCTCACGCCGCTCATGTGATCCATCCATGTCTAGGATTGCATGCGGCCCCCTAAGCGATGTGAACCGCTCAGGAACAACAAGTGATCCTGGTGCTAAGTCAGGCGGAAAACCAATTGCACCATTTTGCATAATGCTTCGAGCTGTGATTTGAGCAGAGGCTGTTTTCAATACCGTCTCTACAAAGGAGTGAACTATTTCTCCATCTATTCTGCCAGATAAACCCATCATCCAAGGATTCAAATAGTCTTCTATGCTCTCTCCAGCTCTTGGGAATATTGCATCAAGGTATCTGAAACCAATTCTGTCTGTATAGCTTAACTGGACTGTATCATGAACAATCTTAAGTCCATTGAAGAATTCTTGAGAAAAGGTCTCAAATACATCGTATTCAGTAGTTTGATAGGACAATGATCCTGGATCAAGAAAAAACCCTGCAGTTTTTTCCATATTCTGAAATACATAGCGCCCAGTGTGAGCAACCGGGACTTGGGATTGGTTACCATCCGGAGCGCCCATATTAAGGTTGAAAGTTGCCAGGAAATTCTTCTCAAAATCGGGATATCCAAGCTTTCTGAAACGCTCCTGGATTTCAGCAGCGTAGGAATCCAAAGCCATGATTGGATTGAACCTCGCTTGCACTATCGTGAAATAGACGGGAGCATTGCTCAGTTTGCGGCTCATCGTGTCCCCCTCAGCCTTACACCTGTCTTTACACTTTACATATGGGTTGACAAGCCAAAAGGGGTAGGAGGGTTCCGGCAATCTCGGAGCATAACGGGTGTTACCCCTATCGAGGTAGAGCACTTCCAAATCGGTAAATAATGGCTTCGATTCAGAAAATCCGCGTTTGACCTCAACCACTTGAGCAAGAATATTGCTTTGGATAACTTAGTTACATATCGTCCGGCAGCCCTCGCAATCGTGATCCAGGTGTCCGAAACGCTAAGCCCTTTCCACAACCCTTTGAACTTGAACTGCCGTCCATCTGCCACCCCTTGCAGTTGGAATTCCCCGCTCGTTTAGGCCAGCTGCAATTTGCCGAAGGGATATAGCGCCGGAGGCTTTTAGGTCCGCAATGATTTCGGCCATATCAGCCGCGCGCCTATCCGCCTTGGCTTTGATGGCCTTAACCCCTAGCGTAGAACCCTGCTTAGCTACAGCCGGAAGGTTGCCACGATCCCCACCGAGCTTCGTACCCCTAGCCTTTGCAGCGGCAAGGGCTGCCTTGGTGCGGGTGCTGATCATAGCGGCTTCATGCTCGGCCACGGCAGCCAGGATGTAAACCGTCAAGCGGTTAGCTTGAGGGAAGTCCACTGCCGTGAACTCGACACCCGATTCCATTAGGTTTGAGATAAAGGCCACGTTGCGGGCGAGACGGTCCAACTTGGCAATAATCAGGGTAGCACCATGGAGGCGGCAAAGCCGCAGGGCCTCTTTCAGCTTGGGGCGGTCGTTACGCTTGCCGCTCTCGATCTCGACAACTTCGGCAACAAGGCTCCAATCGCCACCATTCAGATAGGACCGCACCGCCTCTTGTTGCGCCTCAAGGCCAAGGCCGCTCTTGCCCTGCTTGTCGGTGGAGACGCGAAAGTATGCGACGAACTTGCCGTGTGCCATGTACCGTCTCCAGCCCTGTAACGATTCCAACTATGTTAGTTGCTGAATTTGTAACGCGTCACGTCTGACTGTCAAGCTTGGTAGGCCGCTGCGCGAGGTCCATCGTAGTTGGTTTTGGCGTCACAGTTCGGTCTGAACCGAACACACAGCAATTGTGAATCGGTTCGGAATTGGCACAGGGTGGGCATACCCAACCTGCACCAGGCGCTAAATTTAAAGGCTGAGCTACTGAGAATGGGAGGGCCGCTATCACGTTCAGAGCGGACCTTTACACAGCCGCGCTCAAAGACCTCGTTTGACCGAGGTCGTGTGAAAACGCGATTTCGAGCGACGTGTGATGGCAGCTGTTTGGGCGTGATCCGCGGCGGCAAAAGGGTTCAGACT
>NZ_JAYGGN010000013.1:0-45630 GCF_036314045.1 Microvirga sp. CF3062 | reverse complement strand
GGTCTTCCCCTTCAACGAAACGCTTCATGCTGCCCTCCGCCGATCACGATCAGCTTAGCAGATCAAGGCGTTTCCACACAGCCTGGACCCAGAACGGACCTTCAACTGTAGCAGGTGCCCTGATCCGACGACCTTTCTAGATTTCACTTTGGATTTGATCGAGCCGGCTTCTGCAATCTAAGCCGAGAAATGCAACCTGCGCCCATTCGTGCTGCGAAATTCAGGGCGTCCCACCGTATTTCAGGGTCGAATCGATCCACTTCGCCGGATCCCGCTCTCTCGCTCGGCTCGACTGATCTGAGGGGACCTGCGCACCCGAGGCGGCAATACTGTCACGGTGATTTTCTTGGAGATGAGCAGAGGCGCGAAGGGTTTGTGGTCAGCATCACCGAGAACGAGTTGCAGAACATGCTTACCAGGTGGGAGCTCAAGGCGGGTCTCGGTTTGTCCTGCGCCAAAGTGAATGTGTTGTTTATCGGTTGGGATCGGTTCGTTCGGCTCAATCGCCTCGTCTACATCGACCAGGAGATGGTGATGGCCGGTGTTCGGCGTTCTGTCGCCTGCATGGGTGATGCCCATGTTGCGCAGCCCGAACCGAACCGGAAAGCTGCCTCGGATCCGCTGCCCGTCGCCCGGATAGATGATGTAGAGAGACGCGTCCGCTGGGGCCGGTGTCTGCGCCTGAGCCGACCACGATGACCAACAGAAGCATACGGCGGATGCGGCGGCAATTGCACCCTGTCGGACGATCGCATGCATGAATTGTCTCCTTCTCAGAGCGACCGAGCTACCCGGAATCCATGGGCCGGGTATCGCACGCCGCTGTCGTAATAAGCTCGGCTTGCAGATCTGGCATAGCTCGCATCGTTGCGCCAAGAACTGCCACGCAGCACTCTCTCTCGGCAATTTTCCTCAGTCCAAGCCGATCCGTCGGCCGGTGCGCCCTGATAATTCGGGTGCCAGCAATCCGCGACCCATTGCGCAACGCCACCGGCTAGGTCGTAAAGCCCAAGTGGATTTGCCGGAAAGCTGCCGACAAGCGCGGGCTGGCGTGGATCATAGGGTTCGCCGCAGCCTTTGCAGTTGGCCATTTTCGGGACAATCTTGTCGCCCCACCAATAGCGGCCGCCGGTTCCGGCACGGGCTGCATATTCCCATTCGGCTTCACTAGGCAGGCGATAATCCTGTCCAGTACTCTTTGAGAGCCATGCAACATACTGTTGCGCATCGGCCCAGCTCAAGTTGCGGGCTGGAGCCATGGAACTGCCATCGAGGAGGGAGGCACAGGCATTCGCCGCCACACATTGGTTCCATTCGCCGACTGTGACCGGGTATCGCCCGAGAGCAAACGGCTTAACTCTGACTAAATGAGCCGGACTCTCGGATGGATCCTCGGTACTCCCCATCCGGAAGCTGCCTCCGGGCAGACGCACCAGTTCCGGGCAGCCCTGGCAATCCCGCAAACCTGTTCCGAATTCAACCGCCTTGCTCAAAGACTGCGGTGGGGGCACGGCAGCGACTTGGGTATTGCTGGAAGGCGCAGTAGGAGCAGGAGACGCCTCCGGGATTGGAATGGGCAGTTCACCCGACAGGGTTGGAGGCGGTGGAGGCAGGCCCGGAGGGTTGGCAGTTGCTTGGCGTGTAGCATTCTGTTGCGGTTGGGCCGTTGCAGCCTGAGCCGGGACAGAAGCGGCCGGGCTTAACGCGGCCTCTGGCGCCCCTGCCGGACGCTGCGTCAGGAATGCATACCAGCCGCCTCCTGCCACGGCCATTAGCCCCACGAACCCGGCAGCGGTCCAGTTCCATTTGGCTTTGGCATGGCTAGCACGGGAGACCGCGGATGGATCCGGCAGGACCCGATAGATGCGCACAGGATCTGTGATGTTCTTGAGCTTCTCGTCGCCAAGCGATTGATAGCCGCAGACCAACTTGTTCTTGATCTGCTCATAGACGCCGCCTGAGATATAAACACCGCCAGGATCGGCCATGTTTTCCAGGCGCGCCGCGATATTGACCCCATCGCCATAGATATCATCCGGATCGACGATGACATCGCCCAGATTCACTCCGATCCGGTATCGGATCCACTGCTCCTGTGGCAGCGAGGTGTTACGGGCCGCCATCGACTGCTGGATTACGATAGCGCAGCGCACGGCTTCGAGAGGACTATCGAACATGGCTAGAAAGCCATCGCCGGTTGTCTTGATCACACGGCCGAAATGCTCATTGATTGTCGGCTCGATCATCTCGCGGCGATGCCGCTTCAGGCGCGCAAGCGTGCCTTCCTCGTCAAAGCCCATGAGCCGGCTGTAACCGGCGATGTCCGCCGCAAGGATCGCCGCAAGCCGGCGGGGGCTACCAATAACATGGGAAGTGCTCTCTCCGGGCATAGCAACCCCTGGCGGCACAGTAACAACCTAAAGATTACACCCGATCAAGCTGCTAATGCAATCGACCGTCCCTGGATCGTTCCGGCGCCAGGTGTCTTGTCCTAAGGCATGACGCATCACGGGGTAGCATGAACCTCAGCCGCGTCGCGCGTGATCCCTCTGTGTCACATGAGTCCAACCGGTTGCGAAAGTTTAACCCCGCTCATAGAACACCGTGAGAGGGTGACAAATACCGAGGAAACCTGGTCATTGAGGGTGGGAAGCAACCAACCCGCGGTCGCCAGAGGCGTTACTTTCATGTTCTAAAGGACCCTGCCTATGAATGTGACACCGTGCGATTGGGAAAAACTGTGACAGATGACTCCGCCGCCCGTCCCGTGTCACTTTCAAGTCTGGGATGGTCTGATTTTTTCAAGGATCAGCTTGAGCCTCATGAGGCAGGGCTTGCCCCACATCGTATTGCTACGGTCCACCGCGCCCGCCTGACTGCCATATCCCAAACCGGGCCAGTCGGTCTGACACTTCCGGTTCACAGCCAGACCGGCGACTTTGCCGTGGGGGATTGGGTGCTTGCCGACCCTCAAACCCAGCTGCTGCATCGCCGACTGATCCGCAAGACGGTGCTGGAGCGTCGCACCGAAGGCAGCAAGACCCCGCAGCTCGCTGGTGCTAATGTTGATACGCTGTTCATCGTCACCTCATGCAATGCTGATTTCAACCTCGCGCGGCTGGAGCGCTATCTGGCACTGGCGAATGAGGCCGGGACCAACCCGGTGATCCTGCTGACCAAGGCTGACACCGTGGCAGATGCGCAGACGTATCTAAAACAGGCGAGCGCACTGCAACGCGGGCTGCCCGTCGTGATCTTAAATCCTCGATCCAAAGATGCCGCAGCTGCTTTAGCCCCGTGGTGCGGTGTCGGGCAGACAGTGGCGCTGGTCGGATCCTCAGGTGTCGGCAAATCGACTTTAGTAAACACACTGGCAGGCCTGACGCAGGAGTTGGCCCAGGAAACCGGAGGAATTCGCGAACACGACTCCAAAGGGCGCCATACCACAACCTCGCGGTCGCTTCATGCCATCGCAGGTGGCGGATGGGTGATCGACACGCCGGGGATGCGCACGCTCCGTGTCAGCGATGCGGCTTTTGGCATTGAGACCCTGTTCGCTGAAATTACTGAGCTTGCCCCTCTTTGCCGGTTCCGCGACTGCACGCACGCCCATGAGCCCGGCTGCGCCGTCCAAGGAGCCGTTACCGCAGGTGTGCTGGACCCGGAGCGTCTCGCCCGGTGGCGCAAGCTGGTAGAGGAAAGCAGCAACCAAACGTCGGGCCGCAACGGGCCGCGTGGTGGCAATGCCGCTGCGGGTCGAAGCAAGAAGCGCTGAACGACGGCCGGTAGGGCTGCTCGCCTACACGGGATATTGATCACTTTCCGATAGGTCCGGCCGCATTGGACCCAATGTGGAGGGATGGAGACGGTCACCTGAAGCACTCCGAACTGGTGGCTTGCTCTTCCGTCGAAGGTGATGCCTGTTTTCTCTGAGTGCTGGATATGTACGGCCACAAGCCACATGTCATCTCGTAACATGGAGCCGATCCTTCGTGATGATCTGAAAACCATGGGACAGCGGACGCTCGCAGGGAGGTTTGTCTCAGCCCTGCATCTGGAGCAGTGCCATTACGCCTTTCATCACGTTCGTGCGATGTGGGATGCGGCGAACTGGTCTGGAAGGGTCAGTCGTCTATGCTGTCATTCAGTGATCCACGCCTGGGGTTCTACATGAGCCACCATCCAATCATCTGTCCTGATCGACGCTCTTTGCTGATCAAGGCGGCCGTCACGTCCGCCTCCGTTATCATCCCGCGGAGCCTGGTCGCGGCCGAGCTTGTCCCAACACCAGTACAGACGGAGGGGCCCTTCTACCCAGTCGAGTTCCCCCCTGACATGGACAATGACCTTGTCCGTATCACGGGCCAAGCCGCTCAGGCTCTGGGACAGTTGGTACACGTGTCGGGGCGGGTGCTGGACACCCGCGGGCAGCCGAAGCCTGGCAGTGTGGTCGAGATCTGGCAGTGTGATGCCAATGGCATCTATCGCCATCCGCGTGCGGGAGGGCAGGGCCGCATCGACCATGCTTTCCAGGGCTATGGCCGCACCCAAGTGGATGAACAGGGCAGATATCGGTTCCGCACCATAAGACCCGTGCCGTATCCCGGGCGGACCCCCCACATCCACTTTGCCGTGCATGTACCGGGGCAGGGACGTCTGGTTACCCAGATGTACATTGAGGGCGAACCCCTCAACGCACAGGATGGAGTCCTCAACCGCATCCGTGACCCTCAGGCCCGCCGCAGCGTGATCGTTCCCTTGGCTTCTGGGCAGGTCCCTGAGCCCGGCGCGCTCCAAGGGCGCTTCGATATTGTCGTGGCAGTTTAGATCTGGTGCTCTCGCCTAGCGCGTCACCCAGACAATAAGCCGAGTATCTGCTCAAGGAGGGAGCACTGCACGCGCCTGAAGGGCAGGGCATCTTCTGCTTCGATCCGCAACGGGATACTCCGGCATCAGCACTGTGGCATCACCGATTACCTTTCATGCCGGCTCAACAGAATTTCCTTGGCTTGGTTCACCCGCGCGGCGAGATAGGTCGAGCCGCCTTGATCCGGATGGAGCTTCTTCATCAAGGAGCGGTGAGCCTGTCGGATCTGATCGGGAGCGGCCCCTGGTTGGAGATCAAGGATCCGGTAGGCTTCCTCCGGAGTCATGACACCTGATGCGGGCTGAGCGGCTGCCCGCCGCTGCTCCTCATTCTGAGTATCTTCGCGCCAGCGAGGAAACCGACGGTCGAGGTAGGCTTCGAGAAGGCGGACGCCGTCCGGATCGCCGGCTTGGCACTCCGTCAGCAGATCCCGCAGGCGAGCCTCATCCAGTGACCCGAGTTGCTGCCCGGCGAAAGCACCGGCAAGCACGGAGCCCTCCATCTCGCCGGTGTCGTGATCAAGAATCATCTCAATCAGTCCTGAGCGAACGCGCGAAGTACTGCCGGAGGTCCGCTGCGGACGTGTGCCAAGACCAGTGAAGGTGAAGCGACTCCACCCGAGGAGCCAGGCTCCGAGACTTCCAATCAGCAGGGCTATGTCGACCCGCCCCCGCACCGCAAACAGGCCCGCCAAGCCCAACGCCAGCACCCCGCCGGTGATTTTGAGAAATTTCGCCAGAGTCGCAGGGTTCGCATGCGCGAAGTTGCTTAGGAAGAACCAGAGGGCCGTGACGGCCACGATGCCATACAGCAGCATCACGGCTTGCGCTCATTGATGGTGGTGAGCAGGCCATGGGCCTGCGCGTTGCTTGCGGACAGCCGGGCAAGTCCCTCGACGCCACTGGTCGCATAGGTGGCTGCGGCACGCAGGAGTTCGGACAGTGTGTGGGGAGCTCCTGCATCGAACCGCGCATAGGCTCCGCCGCTCAGGCGGGCGATCTCCTGAAAGGCGCGGGCCGCATCAGGATCGTGCCCCTCTTGGAACATGAAGGCTTTCACTCCGAGGAGACCGAGTTCGCCTGCGACGGCACAGAGATCGTCGATTGGCTCCTCCATGGCGTCGCCAACGTAGACGAGCACTTTCACCGGGGTTTGGCTCGCCTCAGTGCGGACATGGCGGAGCACCCGCCCGATCTGGGTTTGACCACCCTGGCAGTTGATCTTCGTCATGAGCTCGGTGAGAGCCCGCGGATCCGCGACCCAGCGGGAGGCGCGGCACTCACCGAAACCTCGGAAGTAGACCAACTGCACTGAGAGGCCGCCGGCCTGGCCGGCCGCAGCAAACATCTCGCCCTGGACCCGGCAGGCGAGATCCCATGTGGGCTGCCGGCTCATGGTGGCATCAAGCGCGAACACGAGCCGCGCCCGGGGCGCATTGCCGGCCAGTGGCCCAAGGCGCTTGGCCTCCGCCAGGAACGAGTCAACCATTGAAGCCGGACTGCCAGCAGTTGTGGGTGGTCGTGTGAGATCCTTCTTGTCAGCCATTGCATCTCCCTCTCCAAAGAGGTGGGGCTTGAGGGAGCGCCTGTAAATCCGAATACGGAGGCATAGCGCGGCAGCTCCAGGTTGCGAGACCTGCGAAGATAGGGGAGAACATGCAGGAAGAATGCTCGATGTAGTAGGCGCTGAAAGTAGTGCGGAACACCCTCACGAGAGGGGTCATGGACCGTCACTTGTTGGCAATTGCCGGAACTAGGCCGAATGTCCGCTTGAGACGCAAACATCGGACGTTCCTCAAGAGCAGTGAATTTCTTCGTTTGATCCATTTAAGACCTTTGGCATTTGCATCAGCCGTGGCCCAAACGGGGAGCACCAGCCATCATGCACGATGCTGACATAGGTGCGCGCAGAGCCCACCCACGAACTCATCCGGAAAACAGCTGCCTTCGGCACCAAGCGGGCGACGCAGGTCTTAGGGCGCTCTGGTCGCTGTTGATGGCAGATCTATAGTCCTCTGTGGCAGCGCACGCTCAGGTGGGGAGAAGGCAACATCAAATGACCCGACCATTGCCGATAAATAGGAAAATATCCTTTATCAAGGCAGGCTCCGGCCCTGCAATGCCGCGGTTTCCTGTGCATGCAGGCTGACGACTCATCGAAGTCTTCGGGTGCAGCGATGGCCATGAGCTGTTACCATCAGGAGTGGCTCGGAGAGCGCCCATGACCACGAGGGTATCCTTTGAAGGTCCCAATCGGGATCGCTCAGTGCATCCGAATGCCCCGAACGAGGGCGTTATCTCCGAGGATGTCTCAGCTGAAACTGCTGGCCTGCCAATAACTGTCCGGTCGCTCCCGACAGTCGTGATCCTTTCCGATATCCGGTTCCTGCAAGAGGTCTTGGCTGAGATTCTGGGTCGCGAGGCTGGGCTGTCCGTGATCGGCATTGCTGCAAACCTCGTCGAGGCGCAAGCGAGCTGGCCGGGCATCCATCCCGATATAGTCCTGCTCGACACAACCCTGCCTGATGCTCTCGGCGCCGCCGCTGCGGTTCGGGAACTCCTGCCGAAGGCTCGCGTGATAGCTCTCTCGGTGACGGAGACAGAGGAGAATGTGATCACGTGGGGCGAAGCTGGTGTGGCCGGCTACATTCCGCGTACGGCCACCCTGACCGATGTGATCGCCGCGATCGGGAACACCATGCGCGGCGAGCAGGCCTGCTCGGCACGCATCAGCGCTACGCTCTTGCACCGGCTCGCGGAACACCCCACCCCGTCACCCGCCGCAAACCAGCCCCTATTAACGGCACGGGAGGTCGAGATCGTTCAACTCCTAGCGACAGGACTATCCAACAAGCAAATTGCCCTCCACTTGCGCATCAGTCTGGCCACGACCAAATCGCACGTCCACAACCTTCTGACCAAGCTGGAGCTCCCCCGTCGAGGTCATGCAGCGATTTGGCTTCGCCAGCACGCAATCACTCTTCAGGATGCCCGCTGACGATCGGCACTCGTCCACCAACTCCATCCTTCTGCATCCTTTTCGTACCGGAGGATGGATATCGCATGCCGCCTTTTGCCGTGAGAATGCATGTGCTCTCAATGCAAGGAGAGTCCCTTGTCGGTTGGCATCCAGACTGCTCTGGTTACCCTGTCGCCCTTGCTCAGTGACATCATCACCCGAGCGATAAGACCAGAGATCGAGCTCGACGTGGTGGCTGAGCTCCACAGCGGAGACTTGCTTAAGGAGCAGCTTCGTCTGATCGGTCCCGAACTGATCCTGATCGGCTTGCAGGCGGGACAGACAGACGCGATCGCCGCGACTGCCCTTGCGGCGGTACCGACCGCAAAGGTGATCGCCTTCTCATCTGACTGCCGTCACGCTTACCTGCATGAGATGCGGCCTTATCAAATAATGCTCATCGACGTCACGCCGGCGGCACTGGCTGGAGCCATCCTAGGTCAACAGCTCGGGGCACAAGCCTGACTTCCCGTATGAAGGGATTAGATCCTTTTTTGATCCTCTCTCAATCCATTGATGGATAGATCAGGACAGGTTGCGAGTAGAATATGTCAACGGTTGCAGCCCTGTTGCACTCAGACCGCCGTTCTTGGTCATAGCCGCACTGCCTTGCTCCATTGACGTGCGTCATCCGGCTGGCACGCGAGAGGCTCACCGTCATGGGTGAAGCCATTCATCTGTAGCCAACCTCGCTACTCCAGCAAGAAGATTGATGATGTCCCTATTTGCCACCTCAGCAGCCGCGATCGTTGCCACTTCAGTAGCCGCGGGTGCTCTCGGCCTGCTCCCCGCACCGGTAGCCGCAAACCCCACGCAACAGAGGGCATTGACCGAAGACGCCGCAATCCGCCCCTTCCGCATCGACATTCCCGAAGAGGCACTTGTGGACCTCCGCCGCCGCATCGCGGCGACACGATGGCCTAACCAGGAGACGGTTAATGACCAGTCGCAGGGCATCCAGCTCGCGAAGATCAAGCCGCTCGTCGAGTACTGGGGCACCGGCTATAGCTGGCGGAAGGCGGAAGCGAAGCTGAATGCCCTGCCACAGTTCATGACAACGATCGATGGCGTCGACATCCACTTTATTCACGTTCGCTCGAAGCATCCGAATGCCATGCCGCTGATCATGACCCATGGCTGGCCGGGATCGGTGTTCGAGCTACTCAAGATCGTCAGCCCACTGACCGATCCCCCGTCTCATGGTGGGCATGTGGAGGACGCCTTCGATCTCGTTCTCCCCTCGATGCCTGGCTACGGCTTCTCCGGCAAGCCGACGGGTCTCGGCTGGGGGCCCGATCGCATCGGGCGAGCCTGGGCGGAGTTGATGAAGCGTCTCGGCTACACCCGCTATGTTGCCCAGGGTGGCGACTGGGGCTCCCCCGTCTCCAGCGCGATGGCACGCCAGGCGCCGACTGGTCTGCTGGGCATCCATGTTAACTTGCCGGCGACGATCCCGCCCGAAGTGGATCAGGCACTGGCCAACGGTGGGCCTGTGCCGGCGGGATTATCCGAGAAGGAACGTGCGACCTTCGACGAGCTCAGCGCCTACGGAAAGATGGGGAGCAGGTCCTACGCTGTGATGATGGGTACGCGGCCGCAGACGATTGGCTTCGCCATAACGGACACCCCAGGCGGCCTTGCGGCGTGGATGCTCGGCCATCCCGGCTTCGCGACGTGGACCTATAGCAGCACTGATCCAGAAAAGTCCCCAGACGAGGTCCTGGACGACATCACGCTGTATTGGCTGACGAACACCGCAGCCTCGGCCGCGCGGCTGTACTGGGAGAACAAATCCAACATTCTGTCCGCGACCTCGGAGAAGACCGCCGAGATCTCGCTCCCGGTGGCGATCACGGTCTTTCCGGGGGAAGTCTATCGAGCTCCGGAAACATGGGCCCGGCGCGCCTACCGCAACCTGATCTACTTCCACGAGGTCGACAAGGGCGGGCACTTCGCTGCCTGGGAACAGCCGGAACTCTTCAGCGCCGAGCTTCGCGCCGCGTTCAGGCCGCTCCGTTAGTCGTGGCCGTCAGGCCTAAGTCGGGACCGCTTGTGCTGACGCGCGTTCTGAGCCCTGAACGGTGCTTGCCAGATTACGCATGCTTGAAGGTCGAAAGGAGATCCACGTGAGAGTGACTCAAATGATTGCGGCGGCAGGACTATTGTTCGCAAGCGGATTGTCGCTGCAGCTGGTGCACGCGCAACAGTCAGGCATCGGACGCACTGATGTCCTGCGACACGATCTCGGCGAAAATGGACGCGAGCTTATCCAGGTGCGTGTCGACTTTGCTCCGGGGGCGGCGTTCGGCATGCACACACATCCGGGCGAAGAGGTCGCCTATGTCCTCGAAGGCTCGCTGGAATATCAATTCGAGGGCAAGCCGCCGGTCACACTCAAGGCCGGTGACTCATTATTCATCCCGGCTGGAACGCTCCACGCGGCAAGGAATGTCGGCAGTGTCGACGCCGCCGAGCTCGCTACTTATCTCGTCGACAAGGGGAAGCCGCTCGTCGTGCTGGGTCAGGTAAGCGCCCGGTGAACTAACTGGGGGCGGCAAGTGCCCGCCAAGTCGATGCAAAGGGAGACCGTCATGAACCAACTCGACACTATGATGGGACGAGATACCGCACCCGCCGCGAGGGCAACCGACATGAAACTCGAGGTTGTTGCCATTCCTGTTGCGGACGTCGATCTCGCCAAGCGCTTCTACGGCGACTTGGGGTGGCGTCTTGATGCCGACTTCGTCGTCGGTGACGAGTTTCGAGGCGTTCAGTTCACACCACCAGGCTCGCCGTGCTCGATCCAGTTCGGCACCGGGGGCCCGTCGGCTGTACCAGGCTCGGCACGCGGACTCTATCTTGTCGTTTCGGACATCCAGTTAGCACGTGCCGAGCTCATCAATCGCGGCATCGACGTGAGCGAACTGTTCCACCGTGCGGGTCCGGGTCAGCCACCTCTCAGTGGTCCGGATCCGGCGCGGCGCAGTTACTTCTCATACGCCACGTTCAGCGATCCGGATGGGAACGAATGGCTGTTGCAGGAGGTCACCACCCGGTTCCCAGGCCGGATCGACGCCAATGCGACGAGCTTCGCCTCTGTATCGGATCTGGCGAGCGCGATGCGGCGCGCGTCGGTCGCCCATGGTGAGCACGAGATGCGGGCCGGCGGCCAGCGAGATGAGAACTGGCCTGACTGGTATGCCGAGTACATGGTGGCGGAGCAGGCTGGCAAGGAGCTGCCGTCATGAGCTGCGGCTACGACGTCATCGACTGAGGCTCGCGGGCTCGCGGGCTGTGCGTCCATTTCGTCGAGCACAATCTGGCCGGCAAATCTGGCAACCGCTCTATGGCCCGAACGTGTCGCCGCTCAAGCATCGCAACGTCGCTTGGACTCCAGGAGGCATTCACCGATGAACGCAAGCAAGCTCTTGGTAGCTGCCTTACTTGCCACGTCACTTGGGACACCGATTCCGGGCCTCGCAGGAGACACGAAAGTGCTGCAGCCGATCATATCCGCAGAGATACGGGTCCCGTTCCTCCATGGGCTTCTCTCTGGCCAACTCGGTAGTCAGACTGAGCTGGCTTCTCTTGAGCGCGCGAACGAATGGCTGAATTCGCCGCCTCTGACGCCGCCGGCTTTGCGGGGAAAAGTCGTCCTCATCGATTTCTGGACCTACACTTGCATCAACTGGCTGCGGACCGCTCCTTATGTCCGCGCGTGGGCCGAGAAATACAAGAATCAAGGGTTAGTGGTGATCGGCGTCCATGCGCCGGAGTTCACTTTCGAGAAAAACATAAACAACGTTCGCTGGGCCGTGAAGGAAATGCGGATCGACTACCCGGTCGCAGTGGACAATGAGCATACTATCTGGCGAGCTTTCAAGAACAGATACTGGCCTGCGTTATATTTCGTCGACTCCCAGGGCCGCGTTCGACATCATCATTTTGGTGAGGGCTCATACGAACAATCGGAGATGATAATCCAAGAATTGCTGGCCGAAGCAGGAAATAGCGGGGCCGCCCGAGAACCCGTGTCGGTAGATGCTCGTGGTATCGAAGCCGCCGCCGACTGGGGCAGCCTGAAGTCGGCGGAAAACTATGTTGGATATGAGCGCAGCGAGAACTTTGCCTCACCTGGCGGGGCGGCCGTGGACAAGCCTCACATGTACCAATTGCCTGCGATGTTGCGCCAGAACGAATGGGCGCTGTCTGGCGACTGGACAGTGCAGAAGGAAAATGCGGTTTTGAATAAACCCAATGGCAGCATCGCATATCGTTTTCACGCCCGCGATCTTCATCTCGTCATGGGCCTGGCAGCACCAGGAGCGCCCGTGAGGTTCCGCGTGCGGATCGATGGACAACCACCAGGCGCGGCTCGCGGGATTGACGTTGACGAAGAAGGCAATGGCGCAGTGACCGAACAGCGGCTGTACCAGCTGATCAGGCAGTCCAAACCCATCGCCAATCGACAGTTCGAGATCGAGTTTCTTGGTCCAGGCGTGGAGGCGTTCGCTTTCACGTTCGGCTGATCCCGCCCAAGACCATCGAGAGAAGGAAGTTCCAAGTGGACACGATCTCGGAACCAATCAACCGGCACCGCCGTGATTTTCTTGGTGCTGCGGCCGCAACGGCTGCGGCCGCGCAGCTGGGCATTATGGACTCTGCAGCAGCACAGACTGGCAAGACAAAAGCCGTAGGACCGCCCACGGTGAAGTTGGGGGCGAACACGTCATTCAGCACGCTTAGGCAGATTGATGCTGGCGTCCTGAATATCAGCTACGCCGAAGCCGGCCCGCTCGATGGCCCCGCGGTCCTGCTCCTGCACGGCTGGCCTTACGACATCCACACCTATGTCGATGTAGCTCCTTTGCTGGCAGCCTCGGGGTACCGGGCGATCGTCCCTTATCTGCGCGGCTATGGCACAACGCGCTTTCTTTCGGGCGAGACCATCCGCAACAGCCAGCAGTCGGCCCTCGCTGTCGACATCATTGACTTGATGGATGCTCTCAAGATCGAGAAGGCGATCCTCGCCGGCTGCGATTGGGGAGCGCGCACCGCGGGCATCATGGCGGCGCTCTGGCCGGAGCGCTGCAAGGCTCTCGTCTCCGTTAGCGGTTATCTGATTGGCAGCCGTGAACTGAACAGGATGCCGTTGCCGCCGAAGGCCGAGCACGATTGGTGGTACCAGTATTACTTCGCTACGGAACGTGGCCGCGCCGGCTACGAAAAATACCGGCGTGAGTTCTCGAGGCTCATTTGGCAACTCGCTTCGCCGAAATGGAGTTTCGACGACGCCACTTTCGATCGCAGCGCGGCGGCGTTTGACAACCCGGACCACGTCAGC
Organism: Microvirga sp. CF3062; assembly: GCF_036314045.1. Classification (NCBI taxonomy): domain Bacteria; kingdom Pseudomonadati; phylum Pseudomonadota; class Alphaproteobacteria; order Hyphomicrobiales; family Methylobacteriaceae; genus Microvirga; species Microvirga sp. CF3062. Next base: position 32,401 of record NZ_JAYGGN010000013.1, on the reverse strand, counting down.
ATTGTGATTCATAACTACCGCTGGCGGCTCGGGCTCGCTGACGGCGAGCCGAAGTATGACGATCTGGAAAAGCGGCTTGCCGAATTCCCGGTCATTGCGGTTCCCACGATCACCTTGGAGGGGGATGCAAACGGTGCGCCGCACCCGGACCCCAGCGCCTATGTGAAGAAATTCTCCGGCAGGTATGAGCACCGGCTCATCAAAGGCGGCGTCGGGCACAACCTGCCGCAGGAAGCCCCGCAGGATTTCGCCCAAGCGGTCACCGACATCGCCGCCGGAAGTTGAAAGCGATCTTCGCGGCGACTGGAATGCGCGTGCGTAAGCTTCCGGTTCATATTGCCTCGTTGAAGTAGCCGTAAGAACCTCAATAGAGAGGAGGAGCGTTATGAAGTGCGTTGTCCTCGCATTCGCCTGTAGTTGTCTGATCCTTCCTGCCAGCGCTCAGCAGGTCGTCAAGGAGCTTCTGCACACACCACCGAAGGGTGACAAGCTTGAAGCGCGGCTTGCCACCGCCACGATCCAACCAGGCGCTGTCGGGAAATGGCATACGTACCCGAACCATCCCGTCGTCTACGTTGCCGAGGGCACACTTACGGTGGAGTTCCGAGGTGGCGAGCCGAAGGTTTACAATGCCGGACAGGGCTTCGTCGAACCCATCAACACCGTAGTGCGGGGCACCAACAGGGGTCAGATGCCAGTCAAGCTCGTGATCTTTCAGTTGAGCCCACCTGAGGTTCCGGACGCCACGGACGCTCCATCGCAGTAGAGGGCCCAAAAATGGTGTGAGCTTAAAGCGTGGACCGGCATCGACGCGCAACCGCCTGGCGTGAAGATTGCTATGCTGGCGCAGTCGCTTGTGTTCGGCGGCCAAGTGAAGCACGTGGACGATGTCGTAGCCACGGCCGTCAAGAGCGTCCGCCAGATCGCGAGGCTCGGCAATGCCGTCGACGTGGTTGCCGATCATATGGGCGCGGCGAAAACGGGACTCGCGGCGCTGGTGACCGGTTGGGAAGACGGGCTACACGCCAAGCTCGAGCAAGCGACGCGCAAGTCGGGGTCGTGGCTCAGAACATCAGCAATGTCGATCGGGGATAGGGGGCGCCGTTACAGAGTTCAGCGTGACCGACACCGGAGGACACGGCTGCGATCCTCGGCTCGGGGCTCATTGTGGAGGCCGTATATGAACCAATTCTTCGACGCCATCGTCATCGGGGCCGGACAGGCTGGCCCTTCTCTGGCTGGACGGCTGACGGCCACTGGCATGAAAGTCGCGCTGATTGAGCGGAAGTTCATTGGCGGAACCTGCGTCAATACTGGCTGTATGCCGACCAAGACGCTGATCGCCAGCGCCTACGCAGCCCATCTTGCCCGGCGAGGCACCGAGTATGGGATCGAGATCGAGTGCCCGATCAAGATCGACATGAAGCGGGTCAAGGCTCGGGCTGAAACCGTCTTAACGAATGCCCGCACGAATGTCGAAAAGTGGCTGCGCAGCATGGACGGCCTGACGGTCATTGAAGGGCATGCCCGCTTCGAGAGTATGGATACTGTCCGGGTGGGCGAGAGCCAGCTGAAGGCGCCGCGCATCTTTCTCAATGTCGGCGGCCGCGCGAGCGTTCCCGACCTACCGGGGGTCGGCACCGTCGCCTATCTGACGAACACGTCGATCCTCAAGCTCGATATCATCCCGCGGCACCTAGTCGTCGTCGGGGGCAGCTATATCGGGCTTGAGTTCGCCCAGATGTACCGCCGCTTCGGCGCGGAGGTCACGATCGTGGAGAGGAGTCCGCTGTTGATTGCCCGCGAGGGCGAGGACGTGTCTGAGACAGTCCGAGAGATCCTCACCGATGAGGGGATCGTGGTGCGCACCACCGCCACCTGCATTGGCTTCAAACCCCATTCTGAGGGCGTGATGGTCGACATTGATTGCGCATCCGGGGAGCCGTTCGCGGTAGGATCGCATGTGCTGCTGGCGGTGGGGCGCCGGCCCAACACGGATGATCTCGGCCTCGACAAGGCCGGGGTCTCGGTCGATGCCCGGGGTTACATAGGGGTGGATGACAGCCTGGCCACCAACGTCCCCGGCATCTGGGCCCTGGGCGACTGTAACGGCCGCGGAGCCTTTACGCATACCTCCTACAACGATTACGAGATTGTCGCCGCCAATCTTCTCGACGGTGGCAACCGCCGGATGACCGACCGGATCCCCGCCTACGCGCTCTACATCGATCCACCGCTTGGGCGCGTCGGCATGTCGGAGACGGAGGCGGTGCGCACGGGCCGTAAGCTACTGGTGGCCAAACGCCCGATGACGCAGGTTGGGCGTGCGATCGAGAAGGGCGAGACCAAGGGGTTCATGAAGGTGATCGCCGACGCGGAGACGAAGCAGATCCTGGGTGCAGCCATCCTGGGTGTTGGTGGCGACGAGGCGATCCACGGCATTCTGGACATGATGAATGCCAGAGTGACCTATCCGGTCCTGCAATGGGCGGTTCCCATCCACCCGACCGTTTCGGAACTGATCCCCACACTTCTTGGAGACCTGAAGCCCATTGTATAAAGAGTTGGTCGGTTCCAGTTCGGACAAGCGCAGACTTGCCGCGACGAGCCTGCCCAGACGCGGAAGGTCTGCTTGTGGCACATTTCAGACCCTATCCGAAGGTCCGCTATCGAGCGGAACGCAGTCATTGGTCCAATCGATTGCACCCGTACTTTCCTGCTACGCCACAACCGGACTGGGTGAACTTAGGGCGGAGAACAGAGGCAAAATTGGCGCTCCAAGGGTCCTTGTTAGCGTCTAGAGAACGTCCGTCAGAGAATCGTTGCCCCGAAATTGGCACAAGAAATCCGGCACTTAAGGATAGAATGCCTTAGGAGAAAAATTCTGCAATTTCAGAGACTTAGATAGTGGCGGAGAGGGGGAGATTCGAACTCCCGATACGGTTGCCCGTATGCCGCATTTCGAGTGCGGTGCATTCAACCACTCTGCCACCTCTCCGGGGTGCGAAGGCCTTAGGGGCCCGCTGGTTGAGGCCGGGTGGATATCATGGGCTTTGCGGGTCTTCAAGCGCCAAAAGCAAGGTTTTTGATTGACAAAGACAGGGGGCGTCGGTAGGTAGGCGTCCTCTATGAGCGGGCACGAGTGCCTGCGCATATCCATGCGGCAGCTTGAGGCTGCCGTGAACCGAAGCCGGAAACTGCCAAAAAGCCAATCCGGTGGGGCTTGCCCCGCTGAGAATTGGGTTTGAACACGAGGATCAAGATGTTCGCAGTGATCAAGACCGGCGGCAAGCAGTATCGCGTTGCCGCCAACGACGTCATCACCGTCGCCACGCTCGCAGGCGAGCCGGGCACCGCCGTCACGTTCGACCAGGTTCTCATGGTCACCAATGACGGCAGTACCCAGGTTGGCGCCCCCCTCATCGAGGGCGTGACCGTGGCAGGCGAAGTGGTGGAACACACCCGCGGCGAGAAGGTCATCTCCTTCAAGAAGCGCCGTCGCCAGAATTCGCGTCGCAAGCGCGGGCATCGCCAGGACTATACCGTTGTGCGGATCACCGAGATCCTCGCCGGTGGCGAAAAGCCCAAGAAGGCTGCGGCCAAGAAGACCACCAAGGCTGCGGCTGACGAAGCTGCGCCGGCCACCGCTGAATAAGCGTTCGGCATCAACAGGAACACGGGAGTAACCCATGGCTCACAAAAAAGCAGGCGGTTCGTCTCGCAACGGTCGCGACTCGGCAGGCCGTCGTCTGGGCGTCAAGCGCTTCGGCGATCAGCAGGTTGTCGCCGGCAACATCATTATTCGTCAGCGCGGCACCAAATGGCATGCCGGCGCGAATGTCGGCATGGGCAAAGATCATACCCTCTTTGCCACGGCCAATGGCCGAGTCCGATTCCTGACGCGTCAAGGCCGAGCATTCGTATCGGTCGTACCGGCCCAAGAGGCCGCAGAGTAAACGGCGAGAGCAAAACGAAGGAGCTCCCGCCGGCATCACACCGACCCGGCGGATGAAGAGCTCCAGACAGGCCCCTTAAAGGCCAAGCTCCAATCCGAAATCGACAGGGGAGGTGGGATGTCCACCTCCCCTTCGTCATTTCTAGGGCCCAGGGAGGGCCCGACTGGATCGGAGCAAGACGATGTTTCCCGACCTCACCCGTGACGATGTTTTCCGCCTCGAGACCCGCCGCCTGTGGCTGCGCTGGGCCCGTCTTGCGGATGCTCAAGCCATCGTACGCCTCGCCGGGGAGAAAGCGGTCGCGGAGATGACGGCGCGAATTCCGCATCCGTATCACCCGGACGATGCCGGGCGGTTCATCTTCCAGTCCCGGCGGTCCAATGCGGACGGCCAGAGCCTGCAGCTCGCCATCACGCCGAAGGGAAAGCCCAACAGCCTCATCGGCATGGTGGGGATCGGGCCGAATCCGGAGACGGGTAAGCCCGATCTCGGCTATTGGCTCGGCACCCCCTTTTGGGGCAAGGGCTATGCCACCGAGGCGGTCCACGCGCTGATCGATGCCTTCTTCGCCTATGGCGAGGAGGACGAGGTCACGGCCTGCGCCCGGGTGATCAACCCGGGGTCCCGGCGGGTGCTGGAGAAGTGCGGCTTTGCCTATCAGGGCGCCGGGCTCTCCGAGCTGCCGGCCCGGTGCGGCCTCTATCCGGTGGATCACTTCCGGCTCGACCGGCGCACCTGGGAGAGCCTGAAGACCTGGGGCCAGACCGGCTTCGTGCGCGAGCCGCTCTCCCTCGAGGTCGAGGTGGAGCGGGAGATCTCTCTCGCGAGCTAAAGCATCGGACCCAAAAGTGGATTTGCACTTATGGGACAAATCTGATGCTTGGGCACATAAGGCGCTCCCGAGATCTTTTCGGGAGCGCTTCTCTTTCGTCCGCGTTGCTCCCGCACGATGGACGTGGACGGCTGCATTTTAACCGCGAGAGCAGATCCGCTTTTGCGAAAAGTGTTCCAGTCCCGTAAAGGATGCGGGTTATGAAATTTCTCGACCAAGCCAAAATCTTTATTCGCTCCGGCAACGGCGGTGGCGGTGCCATCTCGTTTCGCCGTGAAAAATTCATCGAGTTCGGCGGGCCGGACGGCGGCGACGGCGGCCGCGGCGGCGACGTGTGGGCGGAGTGCGTGGAGGGTCTCAACACCCTCATCGACTACCGCTACCAGCAGCATTTCAAGGCCAAGACCGGCGGCCACGGCATGGGCAAGAACCGGCACGGCGCCAAGGGCGCCGATGCGGTGCTCAAAGTTCCGGCCGGCACGGAGATCCTGGAGGAGGACGACGAGACCGTCATCGCCGACATGACCCATGTGGGCCAGCGGGTGCTGCTGGCGAAGGGCGGCAACGGCGGCTTCGGCAATGCCTATTTCACCTCCTCGACCAACCGGGCTCCGCGCCGGGCCAATCCCGGCCAGGAAGGCATCGAGCGCACGCTCATCCTGCGCCTCAAGCTGATCGCCGATGCGGGCCTCGTCGGGCTGCCCAACGCAGGCAAGTCCACGTTCCTGGCGACGACAACGGCCGCCAAGCCGAAGATCGCCGACTACCCCTTCACCACGCTCCATCCCGGTCTCGGGGTGGTGCGGGCCTATAACCGCGAGTTCGTGCTGGCCGATATTCCGGGCCTGATCGAGGGCGCGTCCGAGGGTGTGGGCCTGGGTGACCGATTCTTGAGCCACGTAGAGCGCTGCCGGGTGCTGCTGCATCTGGTCGAGGGCACGAGCGAGGACGCGGGCGAGGCCTACAAGACGGTGCGCCATGAGATTGAGGCCTATGGCCATGGCCTGGACGAGAAGCCCGAAATCGTGGCGCTCTCCAAGGCGGATGCTTTGGACGAGGATATGCTGAAGGAGCAGCTGAAAAAGCTGAAGAAGGCCAGCAAGCGGACCCCTTACGTCATTTCCTCGGCCTCTGGTCAGGGCGTCCAGGAGGTGCTGCAGGCATTGCTGACCGTCATCGACCAGGCGAAGGTCGAGGAGGAGCCGGTTCAGTCCCAGGACGAGTGGCACCCGTGAGCCCGCAGCTCGGCCAGTTCCGCCGCGTCGTCCTGAAAGTCGGCTCTGCGCTGCTTGTGGATAGGGCGCGCGGACGGCTGAACCATGCCTGGCTCGCGGCGCTCGCCGAGGACATTGCCGATCTTCATGCCAAGGGCGCCGACGTTCTCGTGGTTTCCTCCGGGGCCATCGCCATGGGACGCACGGTGCTGGGGCTCCCGTCCGGTCCGTTGCGTCTCGAGGAGAGCCAGGCGGCGGCTGCCGTCGGGCAGATCGCTCTCGCGCGCACCTGGTCGGAGGTGCTGGCTCATCACGGCATCACGGCCGGCCAGATCCTGGTGACGCTCGCGGATACGGAGCAGCGGCGGCGTTACCTGAACGCCCGTGCCACCACCCTGAAGCTTCTGGAGATGCGCGCCGTTCCGGTGATCAACGAGAACGACACGGTGACGACCTCAGAGATCCGCTATGGCGACAACGACCGTCTGGCGGCCCGCGTCGCCACCATGATCGGCGCCGATCTCCTGGTGCTGTTCTCCGACATCGACGGCCTCTATACGGCGCCGCCTGCCTCCGATCCGAATGCCGAGCACATCCCGGTGGTCGAGCGCATCACGCCGGCCATCGAAGCCATGGCAGGCGGGGCGGCTTCCGAGTTGTCGCGCGGCGGCATGCGCACCAAGGTCGAGGCCGGCAAGATCGCCACCGCCGGCGGCACGCACATGATCATTGCCGATGGCCGCACGAAGAACCCGTTGAAGCGCGTGTCCGAGGGCGGGCGCTGCACGTGGTTCCTCACACCGTCCAATCCCGCCACCGCCCGCAAGACCTGGATCGCAGGCGCCCTTAAGCCGCGCGGCACGCTGACCGTGGATGAAGGTGCAGCCCGCGCCCTACAGAGCGGCGCGAGCCTGCTGCCGGTGGGCGTGCGCCGGGTCGAGGGCTCGTTTCATCGCGGCGACGCGGTGACGATCCGCAGCGAGGCCCGCGTGCTCGGCCGGGGGCTTGTGGCTTATGATGCGGAGGATGCATTGCGCATCATCGGTCGCCCGAGCCGCGAGATCGAAGGTATCCTCGGCTATCCCGGCCGCACCGAGATGGTTCACCGGGACGACATGGCTCTCAGCGACTGATCTTCGTCGAGAAGCTTCAATAAGGTCTGCGCATCGCCGGGCGCGGCGCTTTTGATGTCGTTGTCGAAATACACATAGACGCTGCGCTCTTGCCCGCGCCAATCGGCAATACGCCGGGTCCAGTCCTGCAATGTCTCGGCCGAGTAGCTGCCCGCATAGCGGCCATTGGTGCCATGCGCGCGCACATAGACGAAATCGGCGGTCGCCTCCCAGGGCGCGGGCGCATCCGCGTGATCGGAGATGCAGAGCGCGGCGTTGTGATCGCGTAAAATTCGGAAAGTGTCCTCCTCGTACCAGCTCGGGTGACGGAACTCGAAGGCGCAGCGGCGTCCTTTAGGCACCAGCGACAGGCAGCGCGCCACGCGCTCCCGGGTCTCGGCATCGGCCTTGAAGGTGGGCGGCAGCTGGAACAGGACCGGGCCAAACTTGTCGCCCAAGGCATCCATCCGACCGAAGACCAGATCGATGCTCTCCTCGATCCCTTTCAGCCGCTTCATGTGGGTGATGAAGCGCGAGGCCTTCCAGGCAAACAGAAAGCGTTTCGGGGTGGAATTGTGCCAAGCCTGCACGGCCTTCTCGGTGGGAAGCCTGTAGAAGGAGTTGTTGATCTCCGCCGTGTCGAAGCGCTGGACGTAATAGGACAGGAAATCCTTGATCTTCAGACGCGCCGGGTAGAAAGGTCCATGCCAGGACCGATAGTGCCAGCCCGACGTTCCGATGCGGATCTCAGGCAAGGCGGAGCGGCTTGGCTCCAGGGCCACCTGCCGTGCTATGGGTTCCGAATGAGGCATTTCCTCTGAGGCTATCAGGGGCTGGGACTTGGACATGGACGACATTCGCGCCTTGATTGCAGAAGTGCTCGCTGACCACCTCAACGCGCCAGGTGCGGCTTCGGTCGGAAATCCGGACGTTCCGGCTCTCATGCGCGAACTTGGCCGCCGTGCACGCGCGGCCGCCCGGTGCGTGGCGCTGGCCTCCACCGAGGACAAGAACGCCGCGTTGCGGGCCATGGCCGCCCGCATCCGCGCGCAGGCGGATGCGATTCTTGCCGCCAATGAACAGGATCTGGCCGAGGCGAGGGCTAAGGGGCAGCCTGCCTCCTTCATCGACCGGCTCATGCTGAACCCCGAGCGCCTTGAAGCCATCGCGGTTGCGGTCGAAAGCGTCGCCGACCTGCCCGATCCGGTCGGGCGTGTACTGGCGCGCTTCGAGCGCCCCAACGGGCTGGAGATCGACCGGGTGGCGACGCCGCTTGGCGTCGTCGGGGTGATCTTCGAGAGTCGTCCCAACGTGACGGCGGATGCGGGTGCGCTGTGCCTCAAGGCCGGCAATGCCGCGATCCTGCGCACTGGGTCGGAGAGCTTCCGCACGTCCTTGGCCATCGCGCAGGCGATGGGGGAGGGGCTGGAGCAGGCGGGGCTGCCGTCCGACGCCATCCGCCTCGTTCCGACCCGCGACCGCGCGGCGGTGGGCGCCATGCTGTCGGGACTTGACGGCAACATCGACGTGATCGTGCCGCGCGGGGGCAAAAGTCTCGTGGCGCGGGTGCAGGAGGAGGCCCGGGTGCCGGTCTTCGCGCATCTGGAGGGCATCTGCCACGTCTTCGTGCACGGCTCAGCCGATCTGGAGATGGCGAAACAAATCGTGCTGAACGCCAAGATGCGCCGCACGGGAGTCTGCGGTTCGGCCGAGACGTTGCTGGTGGACCGCGCCTGTGCCGACACGCACCTGAAGCCCCTTGTATCCATGCTGCTCGATGCGGCTTGCGCCGTGCGCGGGGACGAGGCCGTGCAAGCCGCCGATCCGCGCGTGACTCCGGCCACGGAAGAGGATTGGCGCACCGAGTACCTCGATGCCGTCATCTCCGTCCGGGTCGTCGATGGGCTCGACGAGGCCATCGGCCATATCGAATCTTATGGCTCCCACCACACAGATTCCATCGTGACGGATGACGAGGCGGCGGCCGAGCGCTTCCTGGCCGAGGTGGATTCGGCCATCGTGCTCCACAATGCCTCGACCCAGTTCGCCGATGGCGGCGAATTCGGCTTCGGGGCCGAGATCGGCATCGCCACGGGCCGGATGCATGCCCGCGGGCCGGTGGGCGTGGAGCAGCTGACCTCGTTCAAATACCGCATCCGCGGCTCGGGCCAGACGCGTCCGTGAAGCCTTCCGCCTCTCGCTTCCGCATCAGGCCATCTAGCCTGACCCGTCTGCCGCGGGTGGCTCCCGGCATGCGGATCGGCCTCTATGGCGGATCCTTCAACCCGGCCCATGCCGGGCACCGGCATGTCAGCCAGATGGCCCTGAAGCGGCTCGGGCTCGACCGGGTCTGGTGGATCGTCACGCCGGGCAATCCCCTCAAGGACACGGGCGAACTCGCCACCACGGCCATGCGGGTCGAGGAGGCTCAGGCTGTGGCCGATGACCCCCGCATCGACGTGACCGCCTTCGAGGAGGAAATCGGCGCCCGCTATACCGTCGATACCCTGACCTATCTCAAGCGGCGCTATCCGAATGTCCGGTTCGTGTGGATCATGGGGGCGGACAATCTGGCGAGCTTCCACCGCTGGCGCGGCTGGCGGCGCATCGCCCGCATGATGCCGATCGCCATCGTCGACCGGCCCGGCTGGACCCTGAAGGCGGTCCGCTCCCGCAGCGCCACAGCTCTGTCGGGAGCCCGGATCGACGCGGCCGATGCCTTGGCCCTCCCGGGCCTGAAGCCGCCTGTCTGGGTTTTCCTGCACGGACCCCGGTCCCACCTGTCGTCCACCCAGCTGCGCCGGTTGCGACGAACTTCTCCCACGGAAGGACGTTGAAAAATGGGGCCTTCCCGCATTATCTTAAGGATCGGCACCTTCAAGTGCTGCTGAGAAAGGGTCTGAACCTGAACCGACTATCCTCCGTCGAAGCGGACTTGAACCCGCTTCCTCCTCTCGCTGGAGCGAATGCTCCTGCCGCAGAGGACATCCGGGCTGTTGCCCTGGCTTCCATCGAGGACATGAAGGCCGAGAACACGGTCGAGATCGACCTGGCCGGAAAGACCTCGCTTGCCGACACCATGATCGTGACCTCGGGCCGCTCCGACCGCCATGTCGGCGCGATCGCCGAGCGCGTCGTCAAGGACCTCAAGGACAAGGGGTTCGGGAACGCGCGCGTCGAAGGCCTGCCGGCCTGCGATTGGGTGCTCATCGATGCCGGCGACGTGCTGATCCACGTTTTCCGCCCCGAGGTTCGCGGTTTCTACAACCTCGAGAAGATGTGGGGCGCCGACCGCCCGCAGGATCGCGCCAGCTAAAGCATGATCCGGGCAAGTGGGTACCGGTTGCCCGACCAAGATCATGCGGCACTGAGATGGTAAGGCCAATATCGTGCGACTGAGCTTGCTGGCCGTGGGCCGTCTCAAGAGCGGCCCCGAGCGGGAGCTGGTCGAGCGATACAGGCAACGGATCGAGGGCATGGGCCGGACCTTGGGTCTGGCCGGGCTCGACATGGTCGAGCTGCCCGAAAGCCGCGCGCGCCGCGATGACGACCGGCGCGCCGAAGAGGCTGCGGCCCTTCTGGATAAGGCCGGTTCCTCCGTGCTGATCGTCTTTGACGAGCGCGGCAAGAGCCCTTCCAGCGAAGCTTTCGCAGACCGAATCAGACACTGGCGGGACGAGGGCCGCTCCGGAATTTCCTGCGTCATCGGTGGGCCCGACGGTCTCGATCCCAAACTGCGTCAGCGCGCCGAGCTCGTGGTTTCCTTCGGGGCGCTCACGATGCCGCATCAGATTGTGCGGGCGCTCGTGGCCGAACAGCTCTATAGGGCCCTGACAATCATCGCCGGGCACCCTTATCATCGCGCCGGCCATGATGATTCCTGATTGGATGATCCGCTTCAAATCCTTATTTTTCCGCAAGGCTCTCGGCCTTGCTGCCTTGATGGTTGCTGCCAGCCTGAGCCCCGCCGGGGCCCAGCAGCCCGCACCTGCGCCTGCGGTCCAGACCGAAACCGCCGAGGAAAAGACGCGCCGGGAGCAGGATCTGAAGGTCCTGGAGGAGGCGATCACGGCCAATGCGGAGGCCCGCCGCCGCCTTGAGACCGAGATCGAATCCATCAAGGCCGACCGGGCCAAGCTCAATGCCGCTCTGATTGGGACAGCCGAGCGCGTGCGCGGCACCGAGGATCGGATCCGGGGCCTGGAGCAGCGGCTTCAGACCCTGACCTCCAGCGAGGCGGCCATTCGCCGTTCCCTGCAGAGCCGGCGGGGGGTCATCATCGAGGTCTTCGCCGCCCTGCAGCGCATGGGCCGTCGGCCACCGCCAGCGGTGCTGGTGCGGCCCGAGGACATGCTCGAGGCCGTGCGCGCCTCGATCATGCTGGGGGCCGTTCTGCCGGAGTTGCGCGTCGAGGCCGAGATCCTGGCCACGGACCTGACCGAACTCGTCCGCCTGAAGAATGCGATCACCACCGATCGCGCGACCCTGAACGGGGAACTGACAGGGCTCACCCGCGAGCAGGAGCGCCTTGCGGCCCTCATGGGGGCCCGCCAGGACCGCATCGCCGAGGTGGAGCGCAATGCCGGCGCCGAGCAGCGCAAGGCCGAGGAACTGGCCCGTCAGGCCGGCACCCTCAAGGAACTCATCGACCGCATGGAAGCGGAGAGTACGGGCGCGCAGAGAGCCGCGGACGAGGCCCGCAAGGCGGCCGAGGCTCAGGGGCGCGAGACCCGCGAGAAATTTGCCCAGCTGGCCTTCCGGGATCCGGCGCGGCTGGCCCCCAAGATCCCCTTCGCGGAAGCCCGTGGCCTGCTGCCGCGCCCGGTCAGCGGCGAGACGGCCCAGGAATTCGGCGCCTCGGACGGGTATGGCGGAACGACGCGTGGCATTTCGATCACGACGCGGCAGAATGCAACCGTGGTATCACCCGCGGATGGCTGGGTGTCCTTTGCGGGCCCTTTCCGCTCCTACGGTCGACTCTTGATCATCAATGCCGGTGGGGGATACTATATTCTTCTGGCCGGTATGGACCAAATCAACGTCGATGTCGGTCAGTTCGTGCTCGCCGGCGAGCCCGTTGCGACCATGGGGGAGGCTCCTCTCATGAGTTTGATCGGCTCCGCCATAGAAAAGAACAGCCCCGTCCTCTATGTTGAGTTCAGAAAAGACGGCGGTTCTATCGATCCAGGGCCCTGGTGGGCAAAATCGCAAAGCGAAAAGGTTCGCGGATAATGCGCAAACTATCTCTCTTGATTCTCGGTGCGGCCATCGGCGCAGGCAGCGCGACCATGGTGTCGCAGACAAGCCTCCTGTCGGGCATGAGCGCGGTTGCCGCCTCGGCCGACACGTACCGGCAGCTGAGCCTTTTCGGAGACGTCTTCGAGAAGGTCCGCACGGACTATGTCGAAAAGCCTGAAGAGGCCAAGCTGGTCGAGTCTGCCATCAACGGCATGCTCACCTCCCTCGACCCGCATTCCAGCTTCATGGATGCCAAGAGCTTCCGCGACATGCAGGTGCAGACCCGCGGCGAGTTCGGCGGCCTCGGCATCGAGGTCACCATGGAGGAAGGTCTGGTCAAGGTCGTGACCCCGATCGACGAGACCCCTGCCTCCCGGGCCGGCGTCATGGCCAACGACATCATCACCCACATCAACGACGAGCCGGTCCAGGGCCTCAACCTGAACCAGGCGGTCGACAAGATGCGCGGTCCGGTCAATTCCTCCGTCACCCTCAAGATCCAGCGCAAGGAAGCCAAGGATCCGGTGGAGGTGAAGCTGACCCGCGAGACCATCAAGGTGCGTCCGGTCCGGGCCCGCGTCGAGGGTGACATCGGCGTGCTGCGCGTGACCCAGTTCAACGAGCAGACCTACGAAAACCTGCGCACCGGCATCGACAAGCTCACCAGCGATATCGGCGCCGACAAGCTGGCCGGCTTCGTCATCGACCTGCGCAACAACCCGGGCGGCCTCCTCGATCAGGCGATCATGGTCTCCGACGCCTTCCTCGACCGCGGTGAGATCGTCTCGACCCGCAGCCGGAACGCCGAGGATACCCAGCGCTTCAGCGCTAAGGCCGGCGATCTGACCAAGGGCAAGCCGCTGGTGGTGCTGGTCAACGGTGGCTCGGCCTCGGCGTCCGAGATCGTGGCCGGCGCCCTGCAGGACCACAAGCGCGCGACGGTTCTCGGAACCCGCTCCTTCGGCAAGGGCTCCGTGCAGACCATCATCCCGCTCGGCGGCAACGGGGCCGTGCGCCTGACGACGGCGCGCTACTACACCCCGGCCGGCCGTTCGATCCAGGCCAAGGGCATCGATCCCGACGTCGAGGTGCTGCAGGACATCCCCGAGGAGCTGAAGGGCAAGGACGAGACCAAGGGTGAGGCGGGTCTGCGCGGCCACCTGAGCAATGGCGGCGACAAGGAAGAGCGCGGCGGCTCCTCCGCCTACATTCCGCCGGATGCGACCAAGGACAAGCAGCTCATCGCGGCCTATGACCTGCTGCGCGGCGTCCGCAAGGGTGCGGCCAACACGACCACGACGCCTAACTAAGGGCAGTTCGCTCTTTCGTTCGAGAAACACTAATGCAAAAGGGCCTGACGGGAATCGATCCCGCCAGGCCCTTTCCTGTTGATGCATCCACAGCCCTGCGGAAATGCTTGTGCGAGGGCTGGTGAAGCGGCACTCTCTCTTCCTGCTTCGGAACAAGGACCAAGCGCCGGCAGTATTCAAGAACCGGCTGCATCCGAGTTCCGTGATCAAGGGAGTGAGTGTCTGATGAGGAGCGCAAGAGGATCACAGGCCAGGAAGGATCTGCCCTACCGCTCCTGCGTCGGCGTAATGCTGATCAACAAGGAAGACTTGGTATTCATCGGCCGGCGCCGTTCAGAAGCCGACACGACGTCGGATGGCTATTCCTGGCAGATGCCCCAGGGCGGGATCGATCCCGGCGAGGAGCCCTATCAGGCAGCCCTGCGCGAGCTCCATGAGGAAACCAGCGTCCGTTCCGTGAGCCTCATGGCCGAGGCGCCCGAATGGTACGCCTACGATCTGCCCTCCATGGTGGCGGGGCGTGCTTGGCGTGGACGCTACCGCGGGCAGAACCAGAAATGGTTCGCTTTCCGGTTCGAAGGCGATGACAGCGAGATCAACATTCTTCAGCCCGGCGGAGGCGGCCACAGGCCGGAGTTCGACGAATGGCGCTGGGAAGAGATGCGCCGCCTGCCGGAACTGATCATCCCGTTCAAGCGACCTGTCTATGAGAAGGTCGTTGCCGCATTTGCGCCGCTCGTATCAGAGCGCCTGCACAGTTCCGCTCATCCCTGACCGACCCTCTCCGAATGAGTGTCGTTGAATTGCGTGAAACGGCCTCCGCGCCGTACATGCAGCGTGTGTGTTCCTGCTCGGGACGCGGAAGCAAGACACCACGTCGTTTGTTCAAAACAGCCGGCATTTCAAGGCTTTTTGTTCATGTTGATGAACCGCAGATGTACGCCGCCAACACTTAGTGTTGGGAACGGAACCCTAGCGAAAAACCTCCGTTGATAGGCATTGCAGAGGGCCGCTTTTGGCCCTCCATCACAGGGAGGTTTCATCCAATGCGTGTTACTTTACTAGCCAGTGTAGCGGCAGCGGCTCTTTCCCTGAGCGTGGCTGCGATGGCGCAGACGAGCGGTAGTTCGGGAGGCAGCAGCTCCGGCGGCGCTTCGGGCGGCTCCTCGGGCGGCTCCACGATCATGACGCCCGGCGGTTCGTCCGGCGGGGCCTCGGGCTCGACCTTGGGTGGCGCATCCGGCTCGACGAGTGGGACGACGTCCGGCGGCTCTGCTTCCAGCGGCACCGGCGGCTCCTCCGGCACCTCGACCACGGGCGGCAGCTCGACTGATAGTGCGCAGTCCGGCACATCCGGTACCTCCGGCACGGCGCAGGGCACGACATCCGGCACGGCCTCGGGCGGCACGAGCGGCAACTCGAGCACCACGGGCAACGCAGCCAACACGACGGGCGGCGCGGCCAATACAAACACCACGGGCAGCACGAACTCGTCGGGGTCCGCGAATGTGACGGTGACCTCTGAGCAGCGGACGCAGATCTCACGGTCGTTCAACAGCGTGAACGTGCAGCCGCTCACCAATGTGGAGTTCAGCGTCAGCGTCGGCTCGACCATCCCGGCCTCGGTGACGACCCTGTACGATTGCCCTGACAATGTTGAGCGCATCCTGACTGGTTTGCCGGAGTGCAAATACATCGTCGTGCGCGATCAGGTCGTGATCCTCGAGCCTCGCACCCGTCGCATCGTGACGGTGATCGAACGTCGCGGCTGATCAGCAGCACAGCGACGATGCTCTTAAACCCAAGCGCCCGCGGCTCAGTCGAGCCGTGGGCGTTTTCTCGTCATGAGATCGGCCATCATGCCTGAAATTCCGAGTCCGGGCAGATGATCAAGCGGAAGAGGGCGAAAGCCTAAGCCGCATATGGGAAGGCAACAGCCTGCAGATCGTAAGGCTCCTGCCTGCGGTGCTGCGCAAGCAGCGCCAGGGCAGTTCGAGCATGCTCACGGAACTTATCCCTGATGAGCTCAGGCTCATGCTCCCACACATGAGCATCATCTTCGGCAGAATACAGGGCGCGCGCGACTGCTTCGATTTCAAATTCCATGACATGCCCCTCCCGGCTTGGATTGACTGCGTTCTTGATGCGGCGTGGTTGCCTTGAGGCTCCATTCATGGACAGCCCCGAGTCCCCGTTCGCATCCGACATCCCCAGCGCGGGCATTTGTTCCAAACGTAGCCGCCTGTGCAATGTGGAAGATGAGGTAGCCCGAAAGCGATAATCCATTGAGATGAGCAAGGCGGCAGCTATGCGCAGCGCAGCCCTATGATCGGCCGAGGGCTCAACGTCTTCGGATTTCTCAATGTTTGTCGGCGCTATGCCGTGCCATCTAAAAGGCGATGGTGCCCCTGGCCGGGCGCGGACGAAACTGAAAAATCAATACCTTAGCAGAGGTGGGACAGTCAGAACCTTCCACCTAGCTTCAGGGCTTTTTGCCTCGATTGTCCCACCTTGGGAAGTGCAAAATAGGGCCCAAATGAAAACCGCCGTACCGGCTGACCCCCGGAACGGCGGAAAGAAGATTTGCAATCCAGAGGCCTTGGTGAAGGCTCAATTCGCACAATGCCGGATCGTAGGACAGGGCACAAGCACTTGTTTTCTGCCGATCCAGGGTTGGACGTACTTTGTGGTCAACAAGGCCAGCCACACCCAAGCGATCTCCAACATTGGGGATGCACAATGACGCTTTTGGGATCCTATGCCAGGTTGCTCAACGGTACTGTTATTGGCCAACAAATAGTCTTTCCTGCCCCAGGCCATTCAAAGCGGGACCGGTCAGCATCACTCAAGTTCAGCCCAAACGCGCCAGGTGGTTTTATCGTCCACTCCTTTGCGGGTGATGATCCGCTTCCGATCCGGGACTATGTCCGTGAGCGGCTCGGGCGGGCCCTTTTTCAAGGAACGCCATCAGGGCTACATGCGAACACTCCCGCTCCGGCCAAAGACCTTCGTAGCCGGGCTCTCGCCGTTTGGAAGGAGAGCCGGGATCCGCGGGGTACAAGAGTTGAGGCCTATTTCCGTCGCCGGAAGATCAAACTCTTTAATCAGGCCTCGGGCGAGACCGTCCGCTACCATCCCGCCTGCCCCTTTGCTGGCAAGTACGTGCCGGCGATGGTGTGCTTGGTCCGTGACATCGTGACAAACGAGCCGAAGGCGATCCATCGCACGGCTCTCACACTTCAGGGAGACAAGGCCCAAGTTAAGGGTCAGAGCCGCCTTAGTCTTGGACCGGTGGCAGGTGGTGCCATCAAGTTCACACCCGACGAGGAGGTGACAACCTGTCTCGGCATCGGTGAGGGGCTCGAAAGTGCTCTCAGCCTCCGCCATACACCAGAGTTCGGCCCTTCCCCTGTGTGGGCACTTATCTCCGCAGGCGGGATTGAGTACTTCCCGATTCTTGCGGGTATCGAGTGCCTCTGGATTGCGGTCGACCATGACGAGACCGGGGTGAGGGTCGCTCGTTCCACCGGGCGGCGCTGGCAAGCATCCGGAGCCGAGGTATTCCTGACAACGCCTTTGAGCGCCGGTGCCGATCTGAACGACGTTCTGATGGCGGGAGGGATCTGATGCTGCACCCTCCATACATCATCGAACACCTGCACCCTGATGCGGGCTCACCAGACCAGGACCTTATCCCTGGAGCGCCGAACTTTGAGACAATCACCTTGGGCGACCTTGTTCGACTGAAACTTCCAGAGCGGCAGCAGGTCATCGCCCCCATCATCCCAGTGCGGGGACTGGCCATGCTCTATGCGGCTCGCGGCATTGGCAAAACCCACGTAGCCTTGGGGCTGAGCTATGCTGTGAGCTGCGGCAGCGCGTTTCTCCGATGGCAAGCACACCAGCCGCGCCGCGTATTGTATCTTGATGGAGAGATGCCCGCACAGGCTCTTCAGGAGCGTGCTCGGCAGATCATAGCCGCAAGTCCGCATCAGCCTCCAGCAGATGACTATTTCCGGCTTCTGTCGATGGACAGGCAGTCCTTGGGGTTGTCTCTCAATCTGGCAAAACCGGAGCACCAAGCTGCCTTGGAGCCCCATCTGGTAGGCGTCGAACTTGTCGTGATCGACAACATCTCGACCCTGGTCAGCGGCGGCCGTGAAAACGATGCGGATTCCTGGGACGCAATGCAGGCGTGGCTCCTGCACCTGAGACGCCAGGGGACCAGTGTTCTGCTCATCCACCATGCTGGCCGCGGTGAGAATGCTCGCGGCACCTCCAAGCGCGAGGATGTCCTGGACACGGTGATCCAGCTCAAGCGTCCTGAGGACTACGATCCCGAGGAGGGCGCCCGCTTCGAGGTTCACCTCACCAAAGCTCGGGGTGTCTTTGGCGAAGACGCCCTGCCGTTCGAAGCGAAGCTCGAAGTCACTGATGGTCAAGCTCGCTGGACGTGCAACACGTTACAAGATCGGGAGCTTGCTCAGGTTGAGGAGCTTTCACGGACGGGAATACCGGTGAGGGAAATCGCTGAACAAACGGGCCTCAGCAAATCGAAGGTGCACCGCATGCAGATAAAATTGCGAGAAGAAGGACGCCTTCGGAACTAGCAAAGCAATCGTGTCCCGCTGTCCCGCTCTCTCACATGTGGGACAGCGGGACAGATGTCTGGAGGGAATGGCTGGGACAAGTGGGACAGGCGGGACAAAGTGAATCAAAACAGAACACTTTGGCGCTTCAATCGGATCAGATCGCCCTTGCCCTCCAAAAAACCAAAGAGGTCGGCGCCCAGTCGACAGCCTCAGAAATCAAAAGGAAATCAAATGGCACAGCGTGGTGGGAAGCGTTCCGGAGCTGGCCGTCCTCAAGGCCGAAGGAACAGAGCAACCGTTGCGCACAAGCTCACGCTTGAGGAACTGGCTCGGTCACATACGGAGGTAGCACTTGGTGTGCTGGTTGAGATCGCTCAGCGCGGACAGAGTGAGGCTGCGCGGGTGTCGGCTGCTAACGCGATCCTTGACAGAGGATACGGAAAACCGCGCCAAATTGATCCAGAGCCTCTGCCAGAGAAAGCGACGAACGAGCAGAAGGCACCGCACAATTACGATCCAATGGCAGCAGTGTACGAACTACTTGATAAGCATCTCTCTCCTCATCCAACCGAAGTATCCAGCTAGTAAGTTGATGTCGGAATGGACTGTAGGGACCTTGAACGATCAAATTATGCAATGCGCGAAAGTGCCGGCGCGCTGGGACGAACCAAACTTCAGTGTCTCACTTCCGGCCCAAAGCAGACCTGGGGATTCGGTCCGAGTAGTGCCAGAAGCCGACATTTCGCGTTCGGTGGATGGAATCAAGCCAAAGGATGCACCGTACTGAGGCCTTATCGGGTTTCAGTTGTAGTCCTCAGGATATCGAATGCACTGACGGCGTTTTAGCATCCGTTCCACTGAGAAGTTCCCGGGCGGCTGCCCATTGCAGCAAGGCATCAAGCGCCGGGCATAAAGCCTGCCCCCAATCCGTGAGGCAATACTCTACCTTCGGCGGCACCTGATGATGAACGATCCGGCGAACGATGCCGTCCGCCTCCATCTGACGGAGCTGCTGGATGAGCATCTTCTGCGAGATGGCCGGAATGACTTTCTCAAGTTCCGAGAAGCGCAGCACCTTGCCGCCAAACAGCCGGAACAGGATCACCAGCTTCCAACGGCCTTCGAGGAACTTGAGCGCCTGTTCAACCCGGTCGGCGGCGGAACTGGGGGTCAGTGCTTCTTCCTTACTCATGGGTGAGTACCTTACTTTTTCGTGCGTTCTTGTCTTTCGGTCAGCATACCTCCAAGTTCCATCCGCCGCAACGGAGCCAGACAAGTTTCAGGCGCCTGGCCCCTCTTGGAGAATCTGTATGAGCAAACAATTGCCTCTCCCGCTGGCTGGCTATTACGAGGCCAAGAACCAGCACGACATCAATGGCATGCTGGCGCCGTTTGCCGAGGATGCCGTGGTCAAGGACGAAGATCAGGAGCATCATGGCAGGGAAGCCATCCGTTCCTGGATGGAGCACACAACCCGCAAGTACCGCGTCACTATCGACGTCAAACAGATCGAACCGGTCGACGATCGTCTGATCGTCTCAGGTCTGGTGTCCGGCGACTTTCCCGGTTCTCCTGCAATGCTGCGCTATGCCTTTACCCTCTCGGGATCAAAGATTGCGCGGCTGGAGATTGCATGATGATCGCAGCATCTTCATTCGCTATTGATCCTCAGGAATTCGCCGGCAAGCGTGCCCTGGTGACAGGGGGCACGAAAGGCATGGGCGGGGCCATCGTCCGCCGGCTTGTCGCGGGTGGCGCAACGGTCGCCACAACGGCCCGCTCGCCTCTGCCCGATGGACAGCACCCCACCCTGTTCGTTCAGGCTGACATTACCACAGCCAGCGGCGTCGATGCGGTTGTCGCCGAGCTCGATAGGCACATGGGCGGCGTCGATCTTCTCGTGAACGTCGTCGGCGGTTCGAATGCGCCAGGCGGTGGCTTTGCTGCGTTGACCGATCATGAGTGGCAAGCGGAGCTTGACAGGAACCTGTACCCTGCGGTGCGGTTCGACCGCGCGCTGCTGCCTGGCATGATCCGGCAGGGGTATGGCGTCATCATTCATGTATCGTCAATCCAGCGTCGCCTTCCCTTGTTTGAGGCGACGCTGGCCTATGCTGCTGCGAAAGCCGCCCTGACGACCTACAGCAAGGGCTTATCGAAAGAGGTTGGTCCGAAAGGCGTACGCGTGAACACGATCTCGCCTGGCTTCATCGAGACGAGTGCCGCGACAGCGCTCATTCAGCGCCTAGCCGAGCAACAAGAGATGGACGAGGACGGCGCCCGCGAGGGCCTGATGCAATCCCTCGGAGGCATTCCCATCGGCAGACCTGGCCGACCGGAAGAAGTTGCAGAGCTAGCGGCTTTTCTTCTCTCGGATCGGGCGGCGTCAATCCATGGTGCCGAATACACAATCGATGGCGGAACAGTCCCTGTTGTCTGATCCCGGCACCCCAGACAAGTGCAAGATGGTCAGGGGTTGAGTGCTGGCGAGTGGCGGTGCCCGCCACAGGGTGGCACAAATCCCGTCAATGCGCGAATACACCAAACGTGAGTTCAACGTTCGTTTGGGGTCAATCTAAGTCATTCAGCGCGACCGTAACAAGGTCCGCTCTCTGGGTGATTCCTGACGTTCGTTGATTCTAGGGGAATGGGTGCTGTGGCAAGAGCCGGCGCAGAGGGGGTGCTATTGATTCAACCAGTTGAAAGCGAGCAATCGGCTAGAGCAGCAGCCGTAGATCACTCGCTGGAGAGTTCGAGCACGACCCGTGTGCCCGGCTGCGCGTCCTGCCACTCCGTTCGGCCGCCCAGTTGACGCGCGAGGCTGGAGACCAGCCGCATCCCGAGGCTTTTTGAGCGTGATGGGTCCAGGTTCGGCGGCAGGCCCTCTCCACGTTCGGAGACTTCAAGCCGGACCAGCCTCTCTGTGGGGGTGCTCAGCCTGATCAGGATATCGCCCGACCCATTCGAGTAGGCGTACTTGGCGGCATTCGTGACAAGCTCATTGACCATGAGCCCGATGGCGATGGCGCGGTCGGTGGTGACCACAACAGGTTCGACCTCGCAGGTTATGATGTGTTGAGGGACTGTCTCCTGCAGCGTGGCACAAAGTTCACTGACGAACTCGCTAAGATCAATGGAGCTCACTTCGTTCGAGCGCCAGAGCCGATCATGCACCCTCGCAATCGTATGTACGCGCGTCTCTGCATCAGACAAGGCCTGCTGCAAGCCTGCATCCTGCGAGCCGCGAGCCTGCATGTTGAGGAGGCCTGCGACAAGCTGAAGGCTGTTCTTGACGCGGTGGTTGATCTCGCGGGTCAGGGCCTCCTGGCTGTCCAGAACCCGCTGCCGTTCGATGGCAACGCCAGGCACGTTTGCCACCCCTTGCAGGAAGGCGATGTCGGCCTCGGTGAACCGTCCCTGGTTGGTGCTGTCGACTTCTAGGACGCCATAGGGCTCGCTCTCACCTTGGATGATCACGTTGATGGCACGTTTGACCCCATGCTCGACAAGAAGCTGTGGGGTGCGAAAGCGGCTTTCTCCGGCCAAGTGGTTGGAGATCACAGGCCGTCCGGTCTGAAACGCAAAACCTGCAGGGTTTTCGGCATCGGCGCCCATATGCGCTTCATTGACAACGCTGGGCTTCCAGCCAACACCAGCGCGGACGATGAACCGCTTCTCATCGGGGAGGAACTCCACGACCTTGGAGAGTTCGCTTTGCAGCCCTCGGGCCGAAACTCGGACCGCCTCCTGCAGGACTTGGTTCAGATCCGTGCTTTTGAGAGCAAACAGGCTGAACTGGGTTGTCAGCTCCTGTTGGCACAGGCGGTAAGCCAGTTCCTCGGCCGCATCACTGCCCTGCTCGGGAGCGACAGGTTGCGCTCCTTCCGTGTTCTTGCTCATAGCCCTGCCCCACTACCCTTGAGGTCTTGGATAAGGTCTGAGGGATGTCCCTGTAAAGCTTAGAGAAACGTGGCTGTTCGTTCTGTGACAATCTTTCTCAACTTTGCAGGGGTGTTCAAGCAATAACAGGCTTTGCCGCTTCAGCTCCCCTTGATGGTTCGCTCAAGCAATCTAGTTGCCGAGCAGTTTGCAGCGTACCGGATCATTCTTGTGTCTCCTTTGGTCCTTGTTGTTGAAGATGAAGCCGCTGTTCGTGCCATGGCAGTCGAGGCGCTTGAGGCAGAGGGGTTTGTGGTGCTTGAGGCTCCATCGGCTGACTATGCAGCAACAATCCTGCAAAAGAGGAACGACATTGGGGTAGTGTTCACCGATGTCACTCTGCCCGGAACACTCAATGGCTTCGATCTTGCCCAGTTGGCCCAGAGGCTTCATCCGCAGATTGGTGTTCTGGTGACCTCCGGTGCACTTCCGCCAGGGTTCAGCGGCGAGGCACCCGTCGCCAGGTTCGTGCCCAAGCCCTACCGCATGTCAGGCGTGATCCCGATTATCCGGGAGATCATGAAGCATACGTGACTGTTCCAAAGAGGTGGAATACAGCGCTCCAACCCAGCCGACGCCCATCCTCTATGGGCCGGGTTGGCGGATCACCCCAAAGCTGGGCAGGTTCATTGATGTCTCGATAGGGATTGTTGGACGTCAGGAACCTAGCTGAGTGGGCTCAAACTAAGCCGTCAAGCGCGGTTACCTGAAGGTCCCCTTGCAGTTCCACTGCGGAAATACGGTCAAGGTCTTCCCTGTGCCAGAACGGGACCTTGGCGGAGCCGCTCGTTATCCGGCCGGACGCATATGAAGCCTGTCAATACCTAGAACGTATCGACGAGACGATAGCCGATTCCTTGCTCTGTGAGGATGAAGCAAGGGTCGGAGGGGTTCGGCTCGATCTTCTGCCGGAGCTGGCCGACATAGACCCGTAGGTACTGAGTGTCGTCCGCATGAGCGGGGCCCCAGACGGCGGTCAGGATCTGTTTGTGTGTCACCACCTTGCCGGCGTGGCTCGCCAAGAAAGCGAGGAGGTCGAATTCCCTGGGGCTGAGGCCGACCTCAGCCTCCTGCCACGCCACACGGCGGCGCGGGATGTCGATCTCCAATCCTCCCACTCTCAGGACTGGCGTCTCGCCTTTCCGCTGCATGCGGTGGCGCAAGGCCGTGCGCAGCCGCGCCATGAATTCCCCCATCCCGAACGGCTTGTTGACGAAGTCGTCCGCGCCGAGATCAAGGGCGGCAATCTTCTCGGCCTCCCGGTCACGGGCCGAGAGCACGATGATCGGTACGTCGGACCATTCGCGAACGCGGGAGATCACCTCCTTGCCGTCCATGTCGGGCAGTCCAAGGTCAAGGACGACCACGTCGGGAGCGTCAGTTGCGATGCGCTTCAGGGCCTCGGCCGCCGTTCCTGCGCCGAGCACCTCGTACTCGTTTACCTCGAGGGCTGGCTTGAGGAAGCGGTGGATCGCCGGCTCGTCGTCAACGACGAGCACCCGCGTTAAGGTAGTCATGACCTCTTCTCCTCCAGGGGCAGCCGGATCGAGATGCAGGTGCCATGCCCGTCGGCAACGGGGCTCTCGGCGGCAATCGAACCGCCATGGGCATCGACGATCCCCTTGGCGATGGCCAGTCCCAGTCCTGTGCCCTCGCCGCCGTCGCCACCCTGCTCACGGCCCCGGGCGAACTTCTCGAAGACCTTCGGCAGCAGGGCCGGAGGGATGCCGGGTCCGTTGTCAGTCACGGACAGCATGATCCCTTCGCCAGCATAGCGTGCTGCGAGATGCACATGCGCATCCAATCCGGCGTATCGGATCGCGTTACCAACGATGTTCGCAAGGGCCTGATCGAGTAGGGAGGGATCGGCCAGGACGAAGGGCAGTTCCGGGTCGACATCGAGACGGAAGGCCTGCGTTGCCCCCCGTCGCCTGGCAATGGCTACCACGCGATCGAAGGTCTCCCGGATGTCGACCCAATCGCGACGAAGCTCCAGGGCTCCGGCTTCGACACGGGTCATCGACAGGAGGTTGCGGACCATCCGATCAAGATGCTCCGCCTCGTCCTTCACCTGGTCCAATAAATCCTGACGGGCGTGTTCCGGCAGTTTCGGCCCATAATCGATAAGGCTGGTTGCCGCCCCGAGAATAGACGCGAGGGGCGTCCGGAAGTCGTGACTGATCGAGGCCAGCAGCGTATTGCGCACCCGTTCCGCTTCAGTCGCCGTATGGGCCGCCGTGATCTCACGCGCCAGCCGCGCCCGCTCCAGGGCCGTCGCCGTCAATTCCGCCACGGTTTCCGCCAGGGTTCGGGTCTCCCCGTCAGGAACGGCCCCGTCCAGAGCCACCCCCATGACCCCGACGCGGCCCCGGCCCGACCTTAGGGGCAGGAAGATCCAGCGTGCAGACGGCAGCGTTCCGGTCCCGGCCCCGGCGGCCTCATCCTTGTCGTAGGCCCAACGTGCCGCCGTGGCCGAGGCGGTGTCTAGTTGGTCCTCCGGTGGCCAGGAGGCCGCAAGCTCGAGGAGATCCCCCTGGGGCAGGAGGATCGCGGCGGGGCGATTGATATAGCCATTCAGCTCCACGACGGCGCCCTCGGCCACGGCAATGGCATCGGGCAGGCTCGAGAGCCTGCGGGTGAATTCGTAAAGACGCCGCAGGGCCCGTGCCCGGCTGACTGCTGCGGCCGCCTGCTCCCGCGCCCGCCCGGCGATGGCCGATGTCAGAACGGCCGCGCCAAGGAAGATGAACAGGGCGAGCAGTTCATGCGGACGGGCCACCGTGAACGTGTAGACGGGATCGATGAAGAAGAAATTGTAGCTCAGGAACGACAGGATCGAGCTGACAACGGCAGGCCAGATCCCGAACCGGACGGCAGCGAACAGGACGGCCACCAGAAAAATCATCGAGACGTTCGGCAGCGAGACGACGGATGTCATCGCAAGTGCGATCGCAATCGCCCCGGCGACCGCGAGAGCCGACCACAGGAAGGGTAGCCAGGACTGGTTTGGGTTAACCTGCGGAGTCCGCTTCCTCCACCAGGCGCCGGGCGAACGCTCGCCTTTGGCAGTCACGACATGAATGGCGATGTCCTCGGCGTGGTGAACCAGTTGGTGCGGCAACGAGCGCCCGAGGAGTTCGGACCACCAGCCGCCGCGGGATCGTCCTACCACGATCTGGGTGACGTTCTCAAACCGGGCAAAGCGCAGAAGCTCCTGCACCATGTCGCCCGCAACCAGCGTCTTCGTCTCATCGGCGCCGAGTTGGCCTGCCAGTTGCAGCGCCCCGTCCAGGCGATGCCGCTTCTCGCTTCCCAGGCTCTCGCCGGGCCGCTCGACGGTCACCGCCAGCCAGGGCGCCCCGATGGCGTCCGCCAAGCGCTTGGCGTGTCGCACCACCATGGGTGAGACCTCGTCCGCGCCGACACAGACCAGGATGCGTTCACCAGCGGCCCAAGGTCCCTCGACGCCGCCGCTCTGCATCCGCTCTAGAAGCTCGCTGTCGATGCGTTCCGCCGCGCGGCGCAGCGCCAGCTCGCGCAACGCCACCAGGTTGTTGGGGCGAAAGAAGTTATCGACCGCACGTGCCGCCGTGTCTTGAACGTAGACCTTTCCCGCGGCCAACCGCTTGAGGAGCTCGTCCGGCGGCAGGTCGACCAGGACAAGCTCATCCGCTTCGTCGAACACCCTGTCGGGCACGGTCTCGCGCACGCGGATCCGCGTGATGCGTTGAACGATGTCGTTGAGGCTCTCAAGATGCTGGATGTTCAGCGTCGTCCAGACGTCGATCCCCGCGTCCAGCAGTTCCTCGATGTCCTGCCATCGCTTCGGGTGCCGGCTGCCGGATGCATTCGTGTGGGCATACTCATCGACGAGGATGAGCCGGGGATGGCGCTGGAGGGCGGCGTCGAGGTCGAATTCCTGCACCATCCGGCCCCGGTAAGGGACGGAGAGGCGGGGCAGGATCTCGAAACCGTACAGAAGCTCCTGCGTTTCCGGGCGTCCATGGGTTTCGACGAGACCGATGACCGCGTCGGTCCCGCCATCCCGCTCCGCCCGCCCGGCCTGAAGCATGGCATAGGTCTTCCCAACGCCTGGAGCCGCCCCAAGAAAGATCTTGAGGCAGCCCCGTCCTTCCCGGTTGGCCAGGGTGAGAAGAGCATCGGGCGACGCACGGGGCGGATCGGTCTGGGCCATCAGGGCTCAAGCCTCTATCGTCTCAGGGTAGGCATCCTCCCGCCCTCTTCAAGAACGCAAGCGGTCGAGGGCTTGGTTAACCTGAAGGACATTCACCCGGGGCTCCCCGACGGCACCAAGGAAGCGCCCTTCAGTCGAGACTTCGATCAGTTGCCTGACCTGAGCCTCGGGGAGATTCCGGGCCCTTGCGATCCGGGCGACCTGAGCCTGCGCATAGGCTGGGGAGATGTGCGGATCGAGGCCGCTGCCGGAGGTGGTGATGGCATCTCCGGGGATCGGCAGCACGAAGCCGGACTCCTTCCAGGCTTCCGAGGACTGCGTCAGGCGGCCCGCTAACTTTGCCGAGGTCGGTCCGAGGTTGGATCCCGTCGAAGCTGCCGCGTTGTAGGGCACATCCACCGTCTGCGTCGGGTTGGTCGGATCGGACGCGCTCGTGGCCGAAGGACGCGGCCACATGTAGCGGTCGGACATGAAGGCTTGCCCGATCAGATCGGATCCGATCACGCGGCCATCTTGTGTGATGAGGCTTCCATTCGCCTGAGCGGGGAAGATAACCTGCCCGATCCCGGTCACAGCCAAGGGATAGGCAAACCCCGTCAGGACCGTGAAGAGCAGGAGAAGAACCAGAGCGGGACGAAGATGTGACATGCCAGCCTCCTTTTAAGCCCAGCCGATCGCCGTGACGGCGAGGTCGATGATCTTGATGCCAATGAAGGGCACGATGAGGCCGCCCAATCCATAGATCAGGAGATTACGGCGCAGCAGGGTCGCAGCTCCCAGAGGGCGGTAGGGAATGCCGCGTAAGGCCAACGGAATCAGCGCAACGATGATGAGGGCATTGAAGATCACTGCGGATAGAATCGCGCTCTGCGGCGTCGAGAGCCCCATGATGTTGAGCACCCCGAGCTGGGGAATGGCTGCCACGAACAGTGCAGGAATGATGGCGAAGTACTTGGCCACATCGTTGGCGATGGAGAAGGTGGTCAGCGAGCCGCGCGTCATCAGGAGCTGCTTGCCGATCCCGACGATCTCGATGAGTTTCGTCGGGTTCGAGTCGAGGTCCACCATGTTGCCGGCCTCGCGGGCAGCCTGGGTGCCGGATTGCATTGCGACACCGACATCGGCCTGCGCCAGGGCCGGGGCATCATTGGTGCCGTCTCCGCACATGGCCACGAGGCGGCCCTCCGTCTGGGCCCTGCGGATGTAGTCGAGCTTGTCCTGAGGGGTCGCCTCCGCGATGAAGTCGTCGACGCCGGCCTCGGAGGCGATCGCCGCCGCCGTCACCGGGTTGTCGCCAGTCACCATGACGGTGCGGATGCCGATGCGGCGCAATTCTGAAAACCGTTCCTTGATGTCGGGCTTGACCACATCCTTGAGGTGGATGACGGCCAGGAGCCGATCCCCGTCGGCCAAGCCAAGGGGCGTCCCGCCCGAGCGGGCTATCCGGTCCACGGCGGCCGCGAAGCCATGATCCGCCACATTGCGCCCACAGGCATCGCGCACGAAGCGGAGCACGGCGTCCACCGCTCCCTTGCGCAGGCTCCTGCTTCCGAAGTCGACGCCGGAGAGCCGGGTGGTCGCGGAGAACTCGATGAAGCGTGCGTTTTCTGGAGGTTGTTCGGGCGCTTTCAGCCCGTACTTCTCCTGAGCCAGTGCCACGATGGAGCGTCCCTCCGCCGTCTCGTCGGCCAGGCTCGCCAGCAGCGCGGCTTCCGCAGCCTCGCTCTCCGTGACGCCCGAGATCGGGATGATCTCCGCCGCCATGCGGTTGCCGAAGGTGATGGTGCCCGTCTTGTCGAGGAGCAGCGTATCGACGTCGCCGGCGGCTTCCACGGCCCGCCCTGACATGGCGAGCACGTTGAAGCGGATGAGGCGGTCCATGCCGGCAATGCCGATGGCCGAGAGAAGGCCGCCGATGGTCGTCGGGATCAAGGTCACGAGAAGCGCCACCAGGACCGGGACTGGAACGTCAGCTCCGGAGTAGCGCCCGAACCCTGCAAGCGTCACAACGGCCACCAGGAACACGATGGTCATGCCCGCCAGTAGGACGTTGAGGGCGATCTCGTTCGGCGTCTTCTGCCGCTCGGCTCCTTCCACGAGGGCGATCATCCGGTCCAGGAACGAGGAGCCGTGCGCCGCCGTGATGCGGATCACGAGCCAGTCGGAGATCACCGTCGTGCCGCCCGTCACGGCAGAGCGGTCGCCACCGGACTCGCGAATGACCGGCGCTGACTCCCCCGTGATGGCGGCCTCGTTGACCGAGGCGATGCCTTCAACGATCTCGCCGTCCCCGGGGATGAGGTCCCCAGCCTCGACCAGCACGAGATCGCCGACTTCAAGGTCGAGAGCCGAAACGCTCGCATGCAGTTCCTTACGCTCGGCATCGTATAGCCGCTTGGCAATCGTCTGGGTGCGCGCCTGGCGCAGGGTGTCGGCTTGAGCCCGGCCTCTCCCCTCCGCCACGGCCTCAGCGAAGTTGGCGAAGATCACCGTGAACCAGAGCCAAGCCGCAATCTGTCCAGTGAAGAAAGCGGATGCACCCGTCACAACATCCCGAATGAAGAGTATCGTGACGAGAAGAGCCACGACTTCCGTGACGAAGATGACCGGGTTGCGAATGAGGTCGCCGGGATTGAGTTTCCTCAGGGAGTCGAGGACCGCCTGGCGCAGGATTGCCCCGTCGAGCAGTGAGATGGTCGGTTGGATGTGTTTGTCCATGGAGCACCTGTCAGAATGTTTTGCCCGCGAGCATCATCACCTGCTCGGCGATGGGGCCGAGGGCGAGAGCCGGGAAGAACTGGAGACCACCGAGGATCAGGATCACGCCGATCAGCAGGCCGATGAACAGCGGCCCATGCGTTGGGAGCGTCCCCGTCGAGGATTCAAGTCGCGTCTTTGCTGCAAGCGAGCCCGCGATGGCCAGCATCGGCACGATGTAGGCGAAGCGGCCGAGCAGCATCGCAAGACCCAGGGTCGTGTTGTACCAAGGGGAGTTGGCGGTGAGCCCGGCGAAGGCGGAACCGTTGTTGCCCGCGGCCGACGAATAGGCGTACAGGATCTCCGAGAGGCCGTGCGGCCCGGCATTGAGCAACCCGGCCAAGCCCTGCGGGATGACGGCGGCGACCGCCGAGAACCCGAGGATTGTGATCGGCAGGATCAGGACGGCGAGCATGGCCATCTTGACCTCCTTCGCTTCGATCTTCTTGCCGAGATATTCCGGTGTCCGTCCCACCATGAGACCTGCCACGAAGACGGCGATGATCGCCATGACCAGGATCCCATAGAGGCCAGACCCGACGCCGCCCGGCAGGATCTCGCCGAGCTGGATCAGGAACATCGGGACTAGGCTGCCGATGGGGGTGAAGCTCGCGTGCATGGAATTGACCGCACCCGTGGACAAGCCCGTTGTCACCGCGGCCCACAGGGCGGACATAGCGAGTCCGAAACGGACCTCTTTGCCCTCCATGTTGCCGTCGGCCGGGTTGATGCCCGCTGCGTGCAGCATCGGCGTTCCGGCGGCTTCGGCCGCGTAGGTGATGGCAATGCCGGCCACGAGCAGGATGCCCATCACCCAGAGCAGGGCCCGCGCCTGCCGGCTGTCGCCGATAAGACGCCCGAAGGCGAACACGACGGCGACCGATATCACCAGCATCTGCCAGATCTGCACGAAGTTCGTCAGCGACGTCGGATTCTCGAAGGGATGCGCCGCATTCACGTTGAAGAAGCCTCCGCCGTTGGTGCCGAGCTGCTTGATCGCGATCTGGCTTGCGACGGGACCGACTACGATTGTCTGCTTCGTACCTTCGAGCGTCGTTGCGTCGACGGAAGCAAGCAGGGTCTGCGGCAGCCCCAACGCCACCAGCAGAAGAGCCGTGGCCAGGGCGAGCGGAAGGAGAATGTAGAGGGTCGAGCGGGTCATGTCGGCCCAGAAATTTCCGACGGTGCCCACCTTCGACCGAACGAAGCCGCGGACCAGCGCCATGGCAAGCGCGAGTCCCGTGGCGGCGGAGAGAAAGTTCTGCACCGTCAGCCCTGCCATCTGCGAGAAATGGCTCATGGTCGTCTCGCCGCCATAGGACTGCCAGTTGGTGTTGGTAACGAACGAGACGGCAGTATTGAAGGCGAGATCCGGCGTGAGGCCGCCGAAGCCCTGCGGGTTGAAGGGCATGAAGCCTTGCAGCCTTAAGGTGACATAGAGCAGCACGAAGCCGGCGGCGTTGAATAGGAGCATCGCGAGCGCATAGGCCCGCCAGCCTTGCTCCCGGGCGGGCTCGACGCCTGCCAAGGCATAGAAGCCACGTTCGACCGGGCTGAGCATGGGCGAAAGGAAGGTGTGCTTGCCCGCATAGACCCGTGCCATGAAGGCGCCGAGCGGCACCGCAGCCAGCAAGACGGTTGCGAGGATGATGGCGATCTGGAGCCAGCCATTGAGTGTCATGTTGGTCTCCTAGAAGCGTTCCGGTCTGATCAGCGCCAGGACCAGATAGGCGGCAAGGCCAAAGGCGACGCAGCCGCCGAGAAGTAGGTCGAGGGACATGAAAGAGCCTCCCTCAGAGCCGTTCGGCCACGCGGGCATACAGCGCCATCAGCGCGAAGAACCCGAGGCCGGTGAGAAGATAGGCAAGGTCGTACATGACGGCACCCCAATGTGAGCGCCGAAGGCTACGCCCACTTCGCATTAAATCTCGATTGGGAAGTGCGCCCTTGGATATAAAGACCGCATAAGTACCCGCGGCTGCCCGTCCAGTCGCCGGATATCAGAATAGTTGCCTAGAGCCAGTGGTTTTGGCGGAAGCGCCAGTAGAGCCAGCCGCACACCGAGGCGATGACTGCCAGCACCAGGGCATAACCGTACTTCCATTGCAGTTCGGGCATGTGCTCGAAGTTCATGCCGTAGATCCCTGCAACCGCCGTCGGCACTGCGAGAATGGCCGCCCAGGCCGCCAGCTTACGGGTGATCTCGTTCTGCTGGGCTTGGCCGGTCATCAGGCTGGTCTCGAAGGCGAAGGCCAACACTTCACGCAAGGACTCGATCTCCTCCTGCACCCTGCGGATGTGGTCGGACACATCTCGGAAGAGCGGGTACAGCGAGGCATCAATACCCGGCAGGCCGGGGTGCTCGAGACGGCGGCAGACCTCCACCAGAGGGATCGCGGCATTGCGCAGGCGCAGGAGGTCGCGGCGAAGCTGGTAGAGCCGCCCCACACGGGATTGCGTGTATGTCTCGGCTAGGATGCAGTCCTCGATCTCCTCTACCTCCGCCTGGATCGTCTCGATCACCGGCATGTAGTTGTCGACGATGAAATCGAGGATGGCGTAGAGGATGAAATCCTCTCCATCTGACAGGGCCTTGGGCGAGGCCTCGCAACGCTCGCGCACCGGGGTGTAGGAGGTCGAGGCCCCGTGTCGAACGGAGACCACGTAGCCGTGCCCGACGAACAGGTGGGTCTCGCCGAAGGCAATGCGCCCATCCAGCATCTGGGCCGTGCGCGCAACGATGAACAAGGCGTCGCCGTATTGCTCAAGCTTGGGCCGCTGATGGGCCTTGAGCGCATCTTCGATGGCCAAGTCATGAAGCCCGAACTCTGCCTGGAGACGCCGCAAAAGGTCCAGGCCGGGCTCGTGCAGGCCGACCCAGGCGAGGTGCCCCGGCTTGCGCGACCACTCGCCCACGTCCTCGATCGGAACTTCGGCCACCCGTCGGCCACCGGCATAGGCGGCCGAGGCGACAACCCCGGCAGTGTCCGCAGGCTGAGCTGATACGAGCTTGAGAGCATCCGCCATGTGCAACCAACGCTCGGCGACCGTCTCCGGTGCCATGGTCCTGGGTCCCCCGTTCCGTAAGGCCCCGGCGCGGGGGTGAAACCCTCCCCGTGCTGCCACGTCGTGCCGAAGGGGCTCCGGTCCTTTTTCAACGCAGGAGGGTACATGGCCGCGACGGGGATTAGCGAACGGGTGGATGTCGGCCCTGCCGGATACGGGCACGCAACTCCGACCTCCTTCTGGGCTCTGA
>NZ_JAYGGN010000012.1:0-93838 GCF_036314045.1 Microvirga sp. CF3062 | reverse complement strand
AGTCCGGCTACATGACCAAGGACCTCGCGCTGCTGGTTGGCGCCGAGCAGAAGTGGCTCTCCACCACCGGCTTCCTCGACAAGATCGACGAAAACCTCAAAAAAGCAATGGCGGCTTGAAAATGAAAACGCCTCTCTCCATAGGTGGGGAGGGGCCTTCCAGCAACACACCAG
Source organism: Microvirga sp. CF3062 (assembly GCF_036314045.1). Lineage (NCBI taxonomy): Bacteria > Pseudomonadati > Pseudomonadota > Alphaproteobacteria > Hyphomicrobiales > Methylobacteriaceae > Microvirga > Microvirga sp. CF3062. The sequence goes on along the minus strand of NZ_JAYGGN010000012.1, from coordinate 93,665 downwards.
CAACACATTGGTTTAGACAACCGGCCTTCCGTTTGATGGGGCGGAGGGCTGACTCCTATTCTGGATTGGCAGCTTCCTTAGCAATTTCTCCGGATGACCCCAAAGTGCAGCATTGCTTCACGAGCCTCGTATTTGAGCTTTCGCCGCTTTTCTGAGCAGACCTTGTTCTAGCTTCTGCGCTCCATCGGTCATCCTCATCTCGGGCCGGTATCTCTCCGGCGGCTGTGGCATGCTTCTTGCATAGTGATCCCTCGCTACACCTGAACAGAGCAGGTAAGGGAGAAGGACCTATGTCGATATTCAACATGACGCGGAGAAATCTGGTGGCGCTGACGGCAGCGGCTCTGGTTTCAAGCGCCACGGCGCAAGCCGCAAGAGCAGAGGAAACGATCAAGGTAGGGGTTCTCCACTCGTTATCGGGCACGATGGCCATTAGCGAGACGACGTTGAAGGACGTCATGCTGATGCTCGTCGAAGAGCAGAACAAGAAGGGGGGATTACTCGGCAAGAAGCTTGAGGCGGTCGTCGTGGATCCTGCCTCCAACTGGCCGCTCTTCGCCGAAAAGGCCCGTGAACTCATCAGCCAGCACAAGGTCTCCGCCGTCTTCGGGGCGTGGACCTCCGTGTCTCGCAAGTCGGTGCTGCCGGTTTTCAAGGAACTCAACAGCATCCTGTTCTACCCAGTCCAGTATGAGGGCGAGGAGAGCGAGCGGAACGTGTTCTACACGGGCGCGGCGCCCAACCAGCAGGCGATCCCGGCTGTCGACTACCTCGCCAAGGAGGAGAAGGTCGAGCGCTGGATCTTAGCAGGCACCGACTATGTCTATCCACGCACGACAAACAAGATTCTGGAGGCTTACCTGAAGTCCAAGGGCGTGAAGACCGAGGACATCATGGTGAGCTACACACCGTTCGGGCATTCCGACTGGCAAACCATCGTCGCCGACATCAAGAAGTTCGGATCGTCCGGCAAGAAGACCGCGGTTGTGTCTACCATCAACGGCGACGCCAATGTGCCGTTTTACAAGGAACTCGCCAACCAGGGTATCAAAGCAACAGACATTCCGGTCGTGGCCTTTTCGGTTGGAGAGGAAGAGCTTGCCGGCATCGACACGAAACCCCTCGTCGGACATCTTGCAGCCTGGAACTACTTCCAATCAGTCGAGACGCCCGAGAACAAAGCCTTCATAGAGAGATGGAAGGCTTTCACCAAGAACGCCAAGCGCGTTTCCAACGATCCAATGGAAGCCCATGTTATCGGCTTCAACATGTGGGTGAAGGCTGTCGAGAAAGCTGGCACAACTGATCCCGACAAAGTGATCGATGCCATTGTCGGCATTCAGGTTCCGAACCTCACAGGCGGCGTCTCGGAGATGCTCCCGAACCACCATATCACCAAGCCGGTGCTGATCGGCGAGATCAAGGGAGACGGTCAGTTCGACACCGTCTGGCAAACCGATGGTCTCGTGTCGGGCGATGCCTGGTCGAAGCACTTGGATGGCTCGAAGGATCTCATCGCCGACTGGCAGAACCTCAAGTGCGGCAACTACAACACTGCTACGAAGAAGTGCGGTTCCTAAGTATTTTTGAACGAGGGCGGCGGTTGCTGCCGCCCTCGCCAGCCCTCCATTCGAAGTTCATTTCATGTTTTGCTTGCGCCACATTCTGCGGGCCTTCGTCCTAATGCTTGGCATGGCTTCCGTTGCCCTGGCAGAACCTTATGAAGAGGCGCTGCCGAAATTCACCCATGACAGCTATGCTGATACGGATGCCGCAGTTGGTGCCGTTGCAGCTAGTGGCAACCCCTTGTCCATGGATGTCGTCGAGGCTCTACGCGATGGAAGACTCTTCACCGGTGCGAGCCAAGTCTTCATTCGACGAGCTTCGGGAGAACTCATCAATGCTGCTACAGGTCAGGTATGGGGCAGTCCGGCCGGTGGGCTGAAGCCCGTTCGGGTTAACAATCGGGTGCGCCGGGCCATCGAGGCCGCGCTCGGCAACCTGACATTGCTCAACCCCGATGCCGGAAAGCGCCTGGAGGCCGCTCGTGCTGTATTCCGGTCCCGGGATGAGGCAGTCCTTCCGACTCTGGAGAAGGCCCTTGCGCAGGAGAGCCAGCTTCATGTCAGGAAGGCCCTGGAGAGCGCGCGTGCCGCCCTCCTCTTGAGCAAGCCGGATACCCTGCCCATGCAGAGGCTCGCTGCCATTGAAACCCTGCAGGTCCGCGGCGATCAGGAGGCACTTGCCCTTCTGTTCAACCTGCCGCCCAACGCGTCGCCTGAAGTGACGACCGCCGCAGAAAAAGCGGCGGAGGGCATCAGGACACACCTGGCGTTCTGGGAAACTTTCCAGAATGTCTGGTACGGCATCTCCCTCGGGTCTGTTCTGCTGCTGGCGGCCATTGGCCTGGCCATTACCTTTGGCACGATGGGTGTCATCAACATGGCCCATGGCGAGATGGTGATGCTGGGGGCCTATACCACATTCATGGTGCAGGAGTGGATCCGCTCTTATGTGCCGGGTCTGTTCGAGGCCTCGCTCCTCATAGCACTCCCGCTCGCCTTTCTGGTTGCGGGTTCGGTCGGCGTTCTCCTTGAGAGAACGGTCATCCGCTTTCTGTACGGACGCCCTCTGGAAACCCTGCTTGCCACGTGGGGGATCTCGCTGATCCTGCAGCAGGGTGTGCGGACGATCTTCGGCCCCAGCAACCGGGAGGTCGGAACACCGGCTTGGATGAGCGGTGCTCAGGACGTCGGCGCAATGAGCCTGACCTATAATCGCATTGCGATCGTGATCTTCGCCTTCTCGGTGTTCACGATCCTTCTTCTTGTGCTGCGATATACGTCGCTTGGACTCTATGTGCGGGCTGTCACCCAAAACAGGCGAATGGCTGGCTCCATGGGCATCCGGACCAGCCGGATCGACGCACTGGCCTTCGGGCTCGGATCGGGCGTGGCGGGCATTGCCGGAGTGGCGCTCTCCCAAATCGACAATGTCAGTCCCAATCTCGGACAAGGCTACATCATCGACAGCTTCATGGTGGTCGTGTTTGGAGGAGTCGGAAACCTGTGGGGTACGCTGGTCGGCGCGATGACACTTGGCGTCGCCAACAAACTGCTCGAGCCCTACGCAGGTGCGGTGCTGGGCAAGATCATCCTGCTGGTAGGCATCATACTCTTCATCCAAAGACGTCCGCGCGGGCTCTTCGCGCTGAAAGGCAGAGCGGTCGAAGCATGAAAACCCAAGCCTTACTCGACAGACAGAGCATCGTCGTCCTCTCGCTCCTTGCCGGGGCAGCCATCCTGGTTCCTGTCCTGAACGGGGTTGTCGCGCCTGGATCTGCGCTGCATCTGTCAGATCACCTCGTGCCTCTGCTCGGCAAGTATGTCTGCTTTGCCCTGCTGGCGCTCTCGGTCGATCTGATTTGGGGCTTCTGCGGCATTCTCTCCCTCGGGCACGGGGCCTTTTTCGCGCTGGGCGGCTACGCCATGGGCATGTATCTCATGCGCCAGATCGGGCCGCGTGGCGTCTATGGCGATCCGACCCTTCCCGACTTCATGGTGTTCCTGAACTGGAAGGATCTACCCTGGTTCTGGCATGGCTTCGACTGGTTCCCCTTTGCGACGCTGATGGTGCTGCTGGTGCCGGGAGCGCTCGCCTTCGTTTTCGGCTGGTTCGCCTTCCGCTCCCGGGTTACGGGCGTCTACTTTTCCATCATCACTCAGGCCATGACCTTTGCGCTCATGCTGGCCTTCTTCCGCAATGACATGGGATTGGGCGGCAACAACGGATTGACCGACTTCAAGGAGATCCTCGGCTTCCCGGTGCAGGCAGGTTCGACGAGGATCATCCTGTTCGTCCTCTCAGTGCTGGCGCTTGCGGGAGGCTACCTGCTGTGCCGGTGGGTCGTGGTATCCAAATTCGGCAAGGTACTCGTGGCCGTGCGCGATGCGGAGAGCCGCACGCGCTTTCTTGGCTACCGTGTCGAGTACTACAAGCTTGCCGTGTTCGTGATGTCCGCCATGTTGGCGGGCGTCGCGGGTGCGCTTTACGTGCCCCAGGTCGGCATCATCAATCCCAGCGAATTTGCTCCCGCCAATTCCATTGAGGTGGTGATCTGGGTCGCTGTCGGCGGACGCGGAACCCTGGCTGGCGCCATTCTCGGCGCGCTGCTGGTCAATGCAGGCAAGACCTGGTTCACTGCTGCACTGCCGGAGTTCTGGTTGTTCGCCCTGGGCGGGCTCTTCGTCTTTGTCACGATTTTCATGCCTCGCGGCATCATCGGCGCGGTCGCGGACCTCTGGCAGCAATCGAGTCAAAGGCTGCAAGCAGGCCGCTCGCCCGAACCTGTCACGCATGCGGCGGAGTAAGTCATGAGCGCCCCGGTTACGCCGACACTGCTTTATCTCGATAATATCACGGTGTCGTTCGATGGCTTCCGTGCGCTGAACGCTCTCTCGCTCACTGTCGATCATGCGGAGATGCGCGCGATCATCGGCCCCAACGGTGCGGGCAAGACCACCATGATGGACGTGATCACCGGCAAGACCCGGCCCAATGAGGGTACGGTCCTGTTCGAAGGTTCCCACGACCTGGCTGTTCTCGACGAGGCGGCCATCGCCGAGCTCGGCATCGGCCGAAAGTTCCAGACTCCGACTGTGTTCGAGATGCATACGGTCGAAGACAACCTGCTTCTCGCGTTGAAGAACCACCGTGGACCTCTCGCAACCCTGTTCTCCCGACGGACGGCGCAAGAACGTGAGAGGATTGACGCGCTGCTGGAGCGTGTACGTCTTACCGCTCAACGCCATCGCAGGGCCGGAGAGCTGTCTCACGGACAGAAGCAGTGGCTCGAAATCGGGATGCTGCTGGCCCAGGAGCCCAAGCTCTTGCTGATTGATGAACCTGCTGCCGGGATGACGGACCAGGAAACGGCCGATACCGCCGACCTTCTGCGGGACATCGCCAGGAGCAAGGCCGTGATCGTAGTTGAGCATGACATGACCTTCGTGCGTGATCTTGGTGTGAAGGTCACCTGCCTTCATGAAGGTTCGGTGCTGGCCGAAGGATCGCTCGCTGCGGTGAGCGCGAACGAAAGCGTTGTTGAAGTTTATTTGGGTCGGTGATGATGCTCTCAGTCGAAAACCTGTCTCTCCACTACGGCGCAGCCCAGGCTTTGCGCAGCGTTTCCGTTGCTGCCGCCGCAGGGGAGGTCACATGTGTTCTCGGTCGCAACGGCGTGGGCAAGACGTCGCTGCTTCGCGCCATAGTAGGCCATCGGCCGATCTCGAGCGGCAGCATCCTTTTCGAAGGTCAGAACATCGCCCGCTTGAAACCCTTCGAGCGAGCGGCGCGCGGCATCGCCTATGTGCCTCAGGGGCGGGAGATCTTTCCGCTCTTGACGGTGAAGGAGAACCTTGAGACCGGATTCGCGCCCTTGAAGCGAGGCTCTCGGCAGATCCCGGATGAGATCTTCGAGCTCTTTCCGGTGCTCAAGTCCATGCTGGCGCGGCGTGGTGGCGATCTCTCAGGTGGGCAGCAGCAGCAGCTCGCCATCGGCCGGGCACTGGTGATGCGTCCGCACCTCCTCGTGCTCGATGAGCCGACCGAAGGCATCCAGCCGTCGATCATCAAGGATATCGGCCGTGCCATCGCTTACCTGCGTGAGCGCAAGGACATGGCGATCCTGCTCGTCGAGCAGTACTTCGACTTTGCCCGTGATCTGGCGGATCGCTTCGTAGTCATGGAGCGCGGTGAGATCATCCAGCATGGCGACCGTGCAGCGTTGGAGGGAGACGATGTTCGTAAGCGCCTTGCCATTTGACAGCGTTCCCGCGCTGCGCCAGCGGGCCATCGGCCGCGTTTCCTTCGCTGCAGCCGCTTTCAATGGTCAGACACGACCGATGCGCATCGAGGAAAGTGGCTCCATGCGCATTCGTCTCCCAAGGACTGAGGGCGCAGGGCTCGATGCCGTTCTCGTCAACACGGCAGGCGGCATCGCCTGTGGGGACCGCTTCGCGGTGGAAATTGAGGCTCTCACCGATGCGTCGGTGACGATTGCGACGCCTGCCGCCGAGAAGGTCTATCGCTCGGACGGGCCTGTCTCCAATCTGTCGGTGAAACTCACCGCGGGAGCGGGGGGGCGGCTCGACTGGCTTCCGCAGGAGACAATCCTGTTCGACAACGCGAGGCTTGACCGGCAACTTGAGGCGACCGTCCCCGAGGATGCGCGCCTGACCCTGCTGGAGGCGGTCGTCTTCGGACGGGAGGCGAGGGCGGAGCGCATTATGGATGGGCTTTTCATCGACCGCTGGCGCATCCGCCGCGGATCGCGCCTCGTTTATGCGGATACACTGCGGCTCGCCGGGCCGATTGCCGACTTGCTGCAGAAGCCCAGCGTGGGCAATGGCGCCCGCGCCCTCGCGACGCTGATCCATGTGGCGCCGGATGCTGAAGCTCGTCTGGAATCCGTCCGCGGGTCGCTGCCCTCCGGAAATGGCTGCGACTCTGCGGCGAGCGCCTGGAACGGCCTGCTTGCCGTGCGCTTCTGCGCCGTCACCATCGGGGCGCTCCGTGCCGCCATCTGTCCTTTTCTCCTCACCTTTCGTGGCGAGCCTCTGCCCCGCGTTTGGCTCAGCTAGGATTTTGTAATGCAGCTCACACCTCGCGAAAAAGACAAGCTCCTCATCGCCATGGCCGCCATGGTGGCCCGCCGCCGCCTGGAGCGCGGCGTGAGGCTCAATCACCCGGAGGCGATCGCTCTCATCACCGACACAGTGGTGGAGGGCGCTCGCGACGGTCGCTCCGTCGCCGAGCTGATGGAGGCCGGTGCGCATGTTGTCACCGCCGATCAGGTGATGGAGGGAGTGGCCGAGATGATCCACGACGTGCAGGTCGAGGCCACTTTCCCCGATGGCACCAAGCTCGTGACCGTGCATCACCCGATCCGGGGCGCGGCTTCCCACGATGTGCCCGGCGAAGTCATGGCCCAGGATGGCGAGATCGTCTTCAATGAAGGTGCTGAGCGAACCGTTCTGACCGTGGCGAACACAGGCGACCGCCCCATCCAGGTCGGGAGCCACTACCATTTCTTTGAAACCAATCCGGCGCTGTCCTTCGAGCGCGAGAAGGCACGCGGCATGCGCCTCGATATCACACCCGGCACGGCGGTACGCTTCGAGCCCGGCTCCACACGCGAGGTTGTTCTGATCCCGTTGTCAGGCAAGCGCGAGGTCTATGGTTTCCGCCAAAGCGTGATGGGTGCACTCTGATGACGAACGGAAGAAAACCCGCCTCGCTTCCGCGCGCGGCCTATGCCGACATGTTCGGCCCCACCAAAGGCGACAGGATCAGGCTTGCCGATACCTCGCTCGTGATCGAGGTTGAGAAAGACTTCACAACCTACGGCGAGGAAGTGAAGTTCGGAGGCGGCAAGGTCATTCGCGACGGAATGGGGCAGGGGCAGGCGACCCAAGCCGAGGGCGCGGTCGATACGGTCGTCACTAATGCGGTCATTCTCGATCATTGGGGCATCGTCAAGGGCGATATCGGCATCAAGGGCGGACGGATCACCAGGATCGGCAAGGCCGGCAATCCGGACGTACAGCCCAATGTCGACATCATAATCGGCCCGGGCACGGAGATCATCGCCGGCGAGGGCAAGATCGTCACGGCAGGCGGCTTCGACTCCCATATCCACTTTATCTGCCCGCAGCAGATCGAAGAGGCGCTGATGTCGGGCATCACGACGATGCTCGGTGGCGGCACGGGACCGGCCACCGGCACCTTCGCCACCACATGCACGCCGGGGCCATGGCATATCGCCCGCATGATCGAGGCAGCGGACGCCTTTCCCATGAATCTCGCCTTCACCGGCAAGGGCAATGCCTCACGGCCCGGTGCGCTTGAGGAGATGATACAGGCAGGTGCCTGCGCCCTGAAGCTCCACGAGGATTGGGGCACCACGCCCGCGGCCATCGATTGCTGCCTGTCGGTCGCGGATGCCTACGACGTGCAGGTGATGATCCATACCGACACCCTCAACGAGTCAGGTTTCGTCGAGGATACGATTGCCGCCTTCAAGGGGCGCACGATCCACGCCTTCCACACGGAAGGGGCAGGCGGCGGTCATGCGCCGGACATCATCAAGGTGGCGGGGCTTCCCAATGTGCTTCCGTCCTCCACCAATCCGACGCGGCCTTATACCGTCAATACCATCGACGAGCATCTCGACATGCTCATGGTCTGCCACCACCTCGATCCATCCATCCCCGAGGATCTGGCATTCGCGGAAAGCCGCATCCGCAAGGAGACGATTGCGGCCGAGGATATCCTCCACGATATCGGCGCGCTCTCAATGATGTCTTCCGATAGCCAAGCCATGGGCCGCGTCGGCGAGGTCATCATCCGCACCTGGCAGACGGCGCACAAGATGAAGATGCAGCGCGGACCGCTGCCCGGCGAGACTGGTGACAACGACAATCTTCGCGCCCGGCGCTATGTGGCGAAGTACACGATCAACCCTGCCATCGCTCATGGGGTGTCCCGGCATGTCGGCTCAGTCGAGGTCGGAAAGCTTGCCGACCTCGTGGTCTGGACGCCAGCCTTCTTTGGCGTGAAACCCGATCTGATCATCAAGGGAGGGGCCATCGCGGCGGCCCTCATGGGCGATCCAAACGCGTCGATCCCGACGCCGCAGCCGGTGCATTACCGCCCGATGTTCGGAGCCTATGGCAGGGCGCTGGCGACGACCTCGCTCACTTTCGTGTCCAAGGCGGCCGTCGAAAACGGTCTGGCCGGGAGGCTCGGTGTCCAGAAGCAGCTTGTTGCCGTCGAGAACGTTCGTGGCGGCATCGGCAAGAAGGACATGGTGCTGAACGACGCCACACCTGTCATTGAGGTCGATCCCGAAACCTATGACGTTCACGCTGACGGCGAACTGCTGGTCTGCGAACCGGCCAAGGTCCTTCCGATGGCTCAACGTTACTTCCTGTTCTGAACATGATCCGCGCCACATCCATCATTCGCCGCGACGCTGTCGATTCCGAGCGCATCGTCGACATCATCACCCTCGACCATGGCGACCGTCACCGCCGCCGGATCGTGCTGAACGCCGATGGCGGCACGGCTTTCCTGCTCGACCTCGACAAGGCTGATGTGCTGGAGGATGGGGACGCTATCCGCCTCGACACCGGCTGGCTTGTCGAGGTGAAGGCCGCGCCTGAGAGGCTCATCCAGGTCTCGACCGAAGACCCACTCGATCTCCTCACCCTGGCATGGCACATCGGCAACCGTCACGTGCCCGCGGAGGTTACGGGAACTGCGATTTACATTGCGTATGATCACGTGCTGCTCGACATGCTTCGAGGCTTGGGAGCCAAGACCGAGGCTGTCGAGCGGCCCTTCCGCCCGGTAAGGGGAGCTTACCATCACCACGAGCATGGCGGGCATTCGGGCCATCATCATGGACACGGCCATGGATGATGCAGTCCTGCTAGAGGCACCAGAGAAGGGACAATGCATCTTGCCGCTCTTCGCTTGGCTCTCTCCCTCTTATCCTGTCGGGTGCTACGCTTACTCCCACACCCTCGAGTGGGCGGTCGAGGCAGGGGACGTGAGAAACGAAGAAACGCTCATCGCATGGCTGATCGACCAGATGACGCTTGGCTTTGGTCGCAATGATGCGCTCCTGTTGAGCCATGCCTACCGTGCGGTGGAGGCAGAGGATGAAGCTGCTCTCACGACCGTCAACGAATTGGCCCTTGCGCTCTCCCCGTCGGCCGAATTGTACCTCGAGACGAGCCAGCAGGGGCGCAGCTTCCTTGATGCGACGCTGGCCGCCTGGCCCGCGCCGGGTCTGCCCGCCTTGGAGGGTGAAGTGGCCTTCCCGGTTGCCATTGGCATGGCGGCAGCGGCGCACGACGTTCCTCTGCCGCTCACCTTAAGTGCTTATCTCTTCGGCCTCGTGCAAACGCTTGTCTCTGCAGCCATCCGGCTCGCCCCCATCGGGCAGACAGCCGGCATCCGCGTCTGCGCCACCTTGGCTAAGACCGTGCAGGAAGTCGCGCAGGAGGCCAAGGGCTTGTCGCTGGACGATGTTGGCGGCGCAACCTTCCGGGCCGATCTCGGCTCCTTCCATCATGAAAACCAATATACGAGGCTTTTCCGCTCATGATTTCCCACACAGGACCTCTTCGCGTCGGAATCGGTGGGCCGGTTGGCTCAGGCAAAACCGCCCTGATGGAGGCGCTCTGCAAGATCTTCCGCCACCGCTACGAGATCTGCGCCATCACTAACGACATCTACACGAAGGAGGACGCACGCCTCCTCACTGTGGCCGGAGCCCTGCCGGTCGAGCGCATCATGGGTGTCGAGACGGGTGGATGCCCCCACACGGCTATTCGCGAGGATGCATCGATCAACCTCGCTGCCATTGCGACCATGCGCAAACGCTTTCCGAAGCTCGACATCGTTCTGGTGGAATCCGGTGGCGACAATCTGGCGGCAACCTTCTCGCCCGAACTCGCGGATTTGACGATCTACGTCATTGATGTTGCAGGCGGCGAGAAGATCCCCCGCAAGGGCGGCCCAGGCATCACTCGTTCGGACCTTCTGGTGGTGAACAAGATCGACCTTGCGCCCTACGTGGGTGCGGATCTGGTCATCATGGAGGAGGACACGAAGCGCATGCGCGGCCAGCGCCCCTATGTCTTCAGCAACATCCGCAGTGGTGTCGGCGTCGACGCCATCGCGCACTTCATCGAACGAGCCGGCGGCCTCGCCGCTGGCGCATGAGAGGAGCATCCCATGAGATTGAAACATTCCTTTCTTGTCGCTTCCATGATGGTGGCGGCCATGCCGGCCTTTGCCCATACGGGTAGCCATCCCGCATCAGATTTAGTCGACGGTTTTGCGCATCCCTTCGGAGGTCTTGACCACACGCTGGCCATGGTAGCAGTCGGCCTCTTCGCCGCTGTGCTCGGTGGGCGGGCTCTCTGGGCCGTTCCGGCGACCTTCATCTCCATGATGCTCGTCGGCGGCGTCATGGGTGTTATGGGCATTGGAATTCCTGCCGTCGAGGCAGGCATTGCCCTTTCGTTGGTTATCCTCGGCGCAATTCTGGCTGCCGGGAGCCGCTGCCTGATCTCCATAGCCATGACGTTGACCGGAGTGTTTGCCATCTTCCACGGCTACGCCCATGGGGCTGAGATGCCGACGGAAGCCGCAGCAGCCCTTTATTGCCTTGGCTTTGTCTCGGCGACCGCCTTTCTGCATGGGACAGGTCTCGTATTAGGCCACGCTTTTGGTAAGCGCCAGATGATCCACCGCTTGGCAGGTGCTGGCATTAGCATTGGAGGCGTTGTTCTGTCGCTGAATTGAAGTTGGCAACCAGGGCCGCGGGTACTTCATGCCCGCAACTATCAATCGGCACGAGTTACGTGAGAAACCCCGACGCAGAGCTGCATCACTGCGTCGGAAGGTCTGCCGCTGGCACAAGGCGGAAGTAGGCCAAACGTCTACTTAAGCAGGGAACACCGGACGTTCATGAAGGGCAGGGAATCTCGCTGTTGATCAATAAGCGGTCCTTTCGGTAGCCGCGCAAGCCCTTTGTGCACCCTGAGGTAGATTGAAGGGCTATCCGGCCTCCGACAGCGAGGCCATGCCACAAGCCTGTCAAACTATCCTCTTAAGCTTAGCCTTTCGTTCTGCTGACACAAGGAGAAGACGATGAGCATGATCACAACTCGGGATGGGACGCAGATTTTCTACAAGGACTGGGGCTCGCACGACGCGCAGCCAATCGTCTTCCATCACGGCTGGCCGCTCAGTGCCGACGATTGGGACGGCCAGATGCAGTTCTTTTTCGATAAGGGCTTCCGTGTGATCGCGCACGACCGCCGCGGCCACGGGCGTTCCACCCAGACTGCAATGGGCAATGAGATGGACACCTATGCGGCGGATGTCGCCGAACTGATCACAGCCCTTGATCTGAAGCATGCCATCCATGTCGGTCATTCCACCGGTGGTGGCGAGGTCGCACATTACGTCGCCCGGGCGGAGCCGGGCCGGGTTGCCAAGGCGGTGTTGATCGGGGCGGTGCCGCCGGTGATGGTCAAGTCGGACAAGAACCCTGGCGGCTTGCCGATCGAGGTGTTCGACGGCTTCCGAGCCCAGCTCGCAGCCAACCGTGCCCAGTTCTACAGAGATGTCGCTGCCGGTCCGTTTTATGGCTTCAACCGCCCGGGTGCTCAGGTCTCCGAGGGGATTATCGACAACTGGTGGCGCCAGGGCATGATGGGTGGCATCAAGCCCCACTACGATTGCATCAAGGCCTTCTCTGAGACTGACTTCACCGAAGATCTCACGAGAATCGAGGTGCCTGTGCTGATCATGCACGGGGACGATGACCAGATCGTCCCGATTGCCGACTCGGCCCTACTCGCGGCCAAGCTCGTCAGGAATGGCACGCTCAAGGTGTATGAGGGCCTTCCGCATGGGATGTGCACCACGCACCCGGAGATCGTCAACCCGGATCTTCTTGCCTTCATTCAAAGCTGAATGCGCCACGAGCTCCGGAATGGATCAAGGTCGACCTCACTTAGCGGGTCAATGATCTGAGGTGCATAAGCTTATAACGAAGAGCTTGCCTTGCTCCGTGAGGCAGGCTTCTTCTCTGCGTGGATTCAAGTTTTTTCGAGTCCAGGGGCGTAGCTCAGTGTCTCTCGGCGGCTGTCGGGCAAGGTCGCCTTCCGGTACGGAGCGAACCTCAGAGTAATGTCCGCATTCGCGCGGTGAGCAGACCTTAATACGACTGCGCAAAGGACCGCCTCTGATCCTGAGAAGACCTTCCGGGTCAAAGATGGCCCATCAGAAGGACGCGCTTCATCAATCCCATTAGATCCATCCCGATCATTGGCCAACTTGCCAACCCAGCAACGGTTGCGCGATCCGCCTTTAACGCGCGACGGTTACTGGCAGATGCGGTAACGGTCACTCGAGCCGTGCTGTTGCATATCCACGTGCAGATGGTCGGCATGAGCCGCATCGGAACCCGGCCCGAGGATCGTGGTGAACCAGCCGCAGGCAGCGGTGCGTAGGGAGGCGAAGGCCGGGTTCGGCGGGGTATCGCCGTCGGGCTTGACGCGCAGGGTCGATCCATTTGCAAGCTCGAAAGCCGCAATGTCGATGGCCAGCCCTTCGGCATGGGCCGATAGCTTGCCGGTGGCTGCCCCGTTCCGATTGCGGCACTCGAAGCCTGGTCCGGTTTGAATGCTCTTCAACTCAGTATTCAAGCTTCCGGCCACCAATGGCGCAACCAGATCTCCGACCCAATAACCAAAGCGGTCGGCAAAGCGACAGGCGAGAATGGGCTGAGCGCTAAGCCGCACCATGGTCCCCGGCCGGGACCAGACAGGCACCGCCTTCAGCCGCACGGGTACATCGATCCGGCAGAGTTCGTTCGTCGTGGACGGCTGCTCGGCGACCTCGATGTCAAAACCGGCTGCCTTGAGCTGGGCCAGGCACGGATCAGGCTCCGTCACAGTCTGAGCCCCATCTTGTGGGGCCCTCTGTGGCGGCTCGGACTGGACGGCCAGCGGTGGCGCGGGTGCATCGCTGGGCCGGGGCGGCGGTAGAGGCGGCATCGGCTGTGCCGCGCCTGGGCCATGTCCAAGGATCAAGGCAGCCGCAAGCACCAAACCGAACCGCATCATGACCCTCTCCCTATATGGGTCAATGCAACAGCCGCGCGTCCGGTTCGGCCATTGAAGTCGACCTCGGCCTGCAAGTCCGGAATGTCGGGAACTCACCTCCACCGGTGTAGTCTACAGTAACTTACTCCCAATCCTCACGCGAATAAGGGATGCTGCTTTTGCGGGAGGAGACTTGCAGCAGTGGCAGGCCCCCAAATCCAACTTTCCGAGCTTACGACGCTGATCATCGGTCTGATCGCGCTGTTCGTGGGGATACGCATTCGTCACGCGGTTCCCATTCTCAGACGTATCGACATGCCCAATGCCGTGATCGGAGCCATGATCGTGGCGGTGCTCGTTCTCCTCGCTCAGGTATTGTTCGATACCGAAGTCGTCTTCGGCGCTCAGATCCGCGATCTGCTGCTGCTTGTCTTCTTCACAACCATCGGGCTGTCGGCGAAGCTGAAGGCGCTGCTGGCCGGCGGCCGCCCCCTGATCATTCTCTGCGCCGTGACCATACTGCTGCTGGTCGCCCAGAATCTCGTCGGCGTCACCGTCGCGACGGCATTTGGCGCCCACCCGTTCTATGGGCTCTTGGCCGGCAGTCTCTCCTTTGTAGGAGGGCCGGGGACGGCGCTCGCCTGGGCCAAGGAAGCGGAGGCCGCCGGACTTCAGAATGCGCAAGCGGTCGGAGTCGGCTCGGCAACCCTTGCGGTCATCACCGGCGCATTGCTGTCCGGACCTATCACCGGCTGGCTGATCCATCGCCACGGGCTCCACCACGATGCGGCCCCGACCCAAGTTCCCTTCGTCGATCCGCAACAGGAGGCACCGCCATCAACGCCGGAGGGCGGCGGGAGCCTTGAGAATATTTTGTCGACCATCCTGGTTATTGCGATAGCGGTTCTCCTGGGCGACAGGATCAATGCATGGGCAAAGGACGCGGGTCTGTTGCTCCCGGGGTTTCTGTCGGCGATGCTAGCAGGCGTTTTGCTGACGAACCTTGCCGACTGGTCTCGCCTCCGGCTCCAGTTCGGACCGATCCAGAAGGGCGGGGAGGTCGCTCTGAACCTGTTTCTGGTGCTCAGTCTCATGGGCACGAAGCTCATCACTGTCGCCGCCATTCTTGGCCCGTTGGTCGTCAACGTGCTGCTGCAGATCGCCGTGATCGTGGCGATTGCATACTTCGCGCTGTTCCGGCTGCTCGGGCGCGATTATGAAGCTGCGGTGACGGTCGGCGGCTTCCTCGGCTTCGGTATCTCGTCGATGCCCGTCGCGATGGCCACCATGGATGAGGTCGCGCGCCGCTATGGCCCAGCCCCGAAGGCGTTCCTGCTGATCACTCTGGCGGGATCGTTCTTCGTCGATCTTGCGAATGCCCTTGTGGCCAAGGCGTTCCTGGCATTGCCGATGTTCGGGATCGCGGCACCGGGTGGCGCCGGCTGATGGTATGTCACGGAGCGACCGTCTCGGAAACCGAGCGGCCCAGGTTGTCCACGTGGCCGCCGAGAGATTGCCGCGTCTTGGGGTCGACAACCGCCAGCGGCGCGGACACGGCTAGGCCTGCCGCCGTTCCGACCACACTGGCCGCACCCGTAGTCACCTGAATGATGCGGTCGCCCAGCCCGACGCGAGAATCCGTCACCGTCTGGCCCGCGGCCAAGCGCTTGCCGATGAGCTGCACGACCTCCGGGCTCTCGGCGAACTTGCCGTGATTGAGAGCGTCACCCGCTTTGAGCTTGGTGAGGTCGAGAACCGTCACGTTGGCTTGTTCAAGCTGCGTTCTGAAGGGCTCCTGATCGGGATTGATGGCACCTAGGCGAGCCTCGCTGCCCCAGACCCGCCGGGAGACGGCCAGCGCCCGGTCATCCTGCGAGACGAACAAGGTGAAGGCGGGCCGGTTCGCCCTCGGCCCCATGTCCACGATGGCCTCCCTGGCGAGGTCAACGTCGACATCGGGCGCGGCGAGGAGAACATTGCGGATCTTCGGCGCCACCCGCCCATCACGAATAGCCATCTGACGCAGTGTCTCAAGGGCCAAGGAATTGCCCATCGAATGCGCCAGGATCGAGATCTCGCCAACAGCCGGATCGCGGGAGATCGCCTTCAGCAAGCTCTCCAGGGCGTTGCGGGAATAAGCCGTGCTCTCCCGGTCGTAGCCATAGGCCAGCACGCTGCCCCGTGAAGGCCAAGTGAACAGGATCGGCACCACGGGTGCACCGGAGTCGTGCACGATCTGCGCGAAGCGAAAGACAGAGTCGTCGAAGCGGTTGTTGAAGCCGTGGATGAAGACCAGCACCTGCCGCTTGGGAGTGGTCCGCAGGGTGCGGTGAAACCAGGCGAGCGCCTGATTGCGGTCGATCACGTCGGCCTTGAGAGTGACGAACTCCGTGGCCGGGTTGCCGGGCACCTGTCGTGGCCACTGCACCTCGCCGATCTGCCGGGCGTTCGGAGGCGGGACCGAGACGGTGATGTTGGCGAAGGCCGGTGTCGGCCCCCGGTCGCCGGAGAACATCTCCGCTGGGTCGGCCTGCTTGCGCGTGGTGGCGACCAGCATGTCGACTTGGCTCGCACCGGCGACGGTCCCACTCACCGGCACCATCACGCCCCTGAGACTGGCGCAGGCTGCGAGTGGCGAGATCAGAGCGAAGATTACGGGCAGGCACACGGCACGAACTCGGAAGGCTCTTGGTGTTTTGGGCAGTGCCATCGCGGATCCTTTATCCAGGCAAACGGGAATGTGCAGGTAGTCCAAGGTTTGTACGCCTGGTGGCAGCCCGTCCCACTCGCCCATCATTCGGGTAGAGGCGGCTTGACGAGCTTGAGAGCCTGGTGGGCCGCCACTGGCCCGGCATCCTCGTGGCCTGCCACCTGGACGGTCGGGATGGCGAACCGGATGCCGTTCTCGTCGAAGGCCTTCTTGATCATGCCCAAAGCCCGGCGCCGGATGACGAACTGCTCGCCGGGCTTGGTCATCATCTTGAGTCGGATCTGAATGCCGTAATCGCCGAACTGCTCGACGCCCTGCATCTTGAGCGGCTCGATGATGTGGGGCGCGAACTCCGGATCCTCCGCCAGATCCTTGCCGATCTGCTTGATGATCTTCTTGGCCTTGTCGAAGTCGGAGTCGTAGGACACGCCGACGGTCAATTTGTCGATCACCCAGTCGCGGCTCATGTTCTGGACCGCACCGAGCACACCGTACGGCACCGTGAAGAGCGGCCCACGATGATGCCGCAGCTTCACCGAGCGAAGCCCAAACGACTCCACCGTCCCCTTGTAGCTGCCGCTCGTGATGTATTCGCCCACCCGGAAGGCATCGTCGAGCAGGTAGAACACGCCGCTGAACACGTCCTTGACCAGCGTCTGCGAGCCAAAGCCGACAGCGACGCCCACAATGCCCGCACCGGCGATCAGCGGCCCGATTTCCACCCCGAGCGCCGACAGGGCCATCATCACGGCGACGACCGCCAGCACCACGAAGATCACATTGCGGAAGATCGGCAGCAGCGTGCGGAGCCGCGCCTGCCGGACGGCCGCCTCGGTTCCCGGCGGGGACAAGGCCTCGGCCCGACTGAGCCGCCGGTCGATGAGCGACTTGACCACCTGCCAGATCAGGTCGGCGACGAGCAGGATCACGACGCTGCTCAGCGCGCCGCGTAGGAGACGGGTCAGGAGGGTGTCGCTGCCAGTCATCTCGACCAAGTCAATCTGCAAGGTGTGTGCGAGCAGCAAGGCGGCACCGGCGATCAGGAGAGCCCTGAGGCCGCGATCCAGAAAGACCGCCATCAGCCCTGGCGTGGACGGCGCCTCGGATCCTGAAGCCGGACGGGAGACATGATGGCTCGCCATCCGGGCGACCTTGATCGCCGGGGGCAGGAGAAGCGCGACTGCCAACAGCCAGAACAGGCGCATGAACCCCACGACCCAGAACCCCCACAGCAGCACCAGGCAGAGGGACAGAAGCCAGGGGGTGACCCTATGACCGGCGGAGTGCTCTATTGCGATCGGAGGGGCATCCCCTGCGCGGGGCCGGGTCCAAACGACATTCAGGGCAATGGCCAGGAGCCCGAGCCCGAGGGTATAGGCCACGAGCTCGCGTGCCTCTGGCGAGAACCCCAAGGCGCTGAGCACATCGAGCGTGGCTCGCCCGAAGGCGAACCACCCGACGAAGAGAGCCAGGCGCCGATACCAGAACCGGGCGGCGTCAGTGGACAAGGGCACGACCCGGAAGCGCTCCGTGTCCTGCGCCCCGCCACCGTCCGGCGCCAGCAGGAAACGACCCAGGACCAGCGCCAGGCGCAGGACCACGGCCGCGATCAGGTAAACCAGAACAACCTGGTGCAAGAGCGGCGGCCAGTCGAAGGCGAGGAAGGCGCCGATGCTGCCGAGTCCGAAGATCGCCACCTCGCTGAGGCCGAAGGCGAGACGCAGGCCGATCGTGCGCACCCGCTCGGGCACGGTTTCCATGGGCAGGTCAACGACCCGCTGCTGCGGGCGGGCGGTGGCCCTCCTGAAGAGCCATTCGGTTCCGGCGCCCAAGGCGACGAACCCGAGGACGAGGATCAGCACAGCGACGGGGCGGCGGCCGCGCAACTCGGCAATCAGGCGATCCGCGGCGCTGCGAAACTCGCCCGGCAGCCGCGGCGCGGCGGCGGCGAGGGAGGCAAGGTGCTCCCGCAGACTCGCGGTCCGGGCCGCCATCATCCGGGAGGCAGTCATCTCGGAGGATGTCGTCGGCGGTCCTGTAAGCGGCGGCGTTGGCGCGGGCTGCTGCTGTTGGTCGATCCAGCCGCGCACGGCCGGGTCCTGCAGGAGGTTCAGGAGCTGCTGCACCTGTGGCGGGGGAGGGCTCTGCGTCGCGGGGGCTTGGGCTTTGGCAGATGGAGTCCCAGCCAACATGAAGAACAGCAGCACCAGGCTGCAAAGCAGCCGTGCCGGAGCGTTGTGATCAGCGTGTATCCATATCATCGAAACCACCGCCTTTCACAGGACGCCTGTTTACGATCCTGCGCAAGTGCTCGGTACCGAGGGACCGAGGAAGAGAAGACCGCTTGCACGAGAGAACAGGGGAAGTTGCCCAGGGTCACCACCTCATGCTGAGGCCGAGCACTGGCCCATGCTGGATCATGTCGAACTCGTAGCGGCGCCGGCCCTCGCTCTGCGCATAATCGACAGAGAGTGCCCGGTAGCCGATCACGCCCGAGAAGGTGATGCCGTTGTAGGCTCCGAAGTCGAAGCCGTAGCCGCCGATGGCCTGCCAGGAAAAGTCGCTGCCGACTCCGAAGCCGCCGATGTCGCCGCGCAGGAAGAGCTCATGGCCCGGCGCCACCGCATAGCGCACCCGCGCGCCGATCACGGGATCGAGCCAGTCGACGGAACCGGATCGACCAAAGGCCCTGCCGCCCGCGACTTCAAGGTCGCCGATGTCGACCGCAGCCGCGATCTCGAACGAGAGGTCCGCCTCCTGATGCCAATAGCGGGCGCCTCCGAGGATATCGACCGCCAGCGGGCCCGAGCGCGCGACCTCATAGGCGGCGCCGACCTCGACGATGGCCATCTCGATGTCGAGGTTGAGGGACGTGCCGAGTGTTCCCGTCACACCCGGCGCCAGCGTGCGGGTGCGGACATTGCCGCCTTCGACCCCGACCTTGCTCCAGACCAGGTCGCCATAGAGGGCGAACGGGCCGTTGCGGGCCTCGACGTTGCCCATCAGGGCCACGAGGCTGTCGCTCTTCTCGACGATGTCGATGAAGCTCGCATCGACCTTCACGGAACGCCCGCGCACGGCCTGGGTGCCGTCCAACGACGTCAGCCAGCCGTAGGGGGTGACGCGGTACGTCCACCCAGGCACAGCCGGGGCCTCAATGGCTTGAACTGGTGCGAGCGGCGCCGGATCCGCTGCCATTGCAGCGCCCATGCCTCCCAGGAGGAACAGCGGTGCCAGCAGTGGACGAACAAGTCGAGATGACGGACAACGCATTGGTGCCTCCTCACGCCGTTGGCTTGGGCAAAGATCAGAATTGGAGCCGGGACCAAGCCTCGGGTCAAGGTGGCATGCCTCGGAAGAGACATGCCAGATTTTTGTGTTGGCCACCGCGTCACTCCGGCGTGTACCAGATGGGCGAGGTATAGGCGCGCTCGGTGATGGTCATGACGGTGCCGGGCAGAGGCTGGGTTCCGAACCGCTTCGCGTCGTAGGCGGTCCAGCGTGGCGTCGGGATCTCGATCACTCGGCCGTAATAGAAGGCCGGCTGGGTCGGGTCGAAGTCGGGGTCCGTCCAGACCGTCGCCAGCTCGGGTGTACCAATCGTATTTGTCCAGGTGGCATGCACCACGTCGACGGTGTCGCCGACCGGAGGCAGCTTGCCATCCCCGCCTGGCCTGCGCCGCTCGGCATCGGCCCAGGCGACGTCATAAACCTTCTCTTCGAGCTTGCCGTCTCTAGTGAGCCAGCCCTTGACGATCTGGTAGCGGTCGAGGTTCGCGCCGAGCGGATCCTTCAGCGCCGCCACGAGGAAGGTGGGTGACTTGCCCTGCGGTGCGGTCCGCAGGTCGCCGCCCATCGGCACGCCCTTGGTATAGCCGGTCTGGGCGGGAAGGCGGCTGTTGGCGTCCTGCGCGACGAAGTCCCATCCGCCGAAGAACCGCACGAGCATGCGTGGCCCAGTCGTGCCATAGGTCTCCCGCCGTTGCATAGCGTCCCACAGGGATGCACGGGTGTTCTCCTTCGCCCATACGGCGGCATACCCTGAGGAGGAAACCTGCCAGTCCATCACCTTGATATTTGTCTTTGGGTTGTCGAAGAAGGTGGCCAGCATGCGCTCAGGACTGGGCTCCTGCGGCGTGGTCTTGCCGAAGAAGTTGTCCTCCTCCATCGCGGCAAGACCTGTGTGCGCGTCACTGCTGCCGACAAGGCCGAACTTGTAGGGGTTCACCCCGAGCGTCTGTCCGAGCTTGAGGCCGTTCTTCAGTGCCGAGCGGGCGTACTCGAATTCGAGCATCTCCCTGGTCTTTGCGACGCTGGCGTCGAGATTGCCAAAGTCCCAGCGCTCGAAGTTGGCGAACTCGTCGTTCGGCGACAAGATTGGATGGGCTTCGCCATCGCCCTTGGTCTGCGTGGTCTCGTAGAGCCGTTCCCATCGCGTCCGCTGCTCGGCATACGCCCGGTCGATCCTCTTGCCGAAAGCCTCGACAACGGGGAACATCAGGCCGTTGCTGAGATTGCCGTTATGCGCGATGGCCAGCACGCTGCCGCCGGTTTTGTTCTGGTAGGCCTCCATCCACTTCCAGAGCTCTTCCGGATTATCGCTCCCGAGCGGCCTTTGGGTCGTGAACGGCTCGACCTGGCTCGCCTTGTCGCCGTTGTCGCGGAAGATGACGTTGCGGTGCAGGTTGTTGCCGCCGGTGTTGGAGGTCCATTCGTAACCGATGAAGGCAGTGAAGCGGCCCGGCTCGTTGTATTGCTCGGCGGCAGCAATCGTCTCCTGCCATGCACTGCGATAGGCACGAGTGCCGGGGGAGTACATGAGATCCTTGGGGAACGTCCCCTGCGAGAATGTGCCGATGATCTGGAGGGCGGCCTCCGCACCCCTGCCGGATTGGACCAGGTCATACCATCGGCGTCCCGTCGGATCGGCCAGCAGTTCGGGCTTGCCTGCAAACAGGTCCGGGAAGAAGCCCATGTTGTCGGAATGGTCCGCGACAACGAGGAAGTCGAGCGGGCGGGAAAGCTTCACCTGCTGCCCGCTGGAGGCGGTCAGTTGCTCGCCCTGGGCGAAGCGGTAGGCCTCTTTCGGCCCGAGCCGCGCACCGAAGGCGCCCGCGTCCATGGAGAATGAGGTATGAAGATGCGTGTCGCCGAAGAACGGCCGCGAGGGAAAGTCGCGGTTGGCATAAGGAGAATAAGAGGGCTTCGGCATCGCCTTCTCAATCTGCTCTTTCGTCGGAGACCCGATATCTTGAGCCCACGCCGATGACGTGAGACCGAGAGCCATCACTCCCGTTAGAAGCGAGCGTTCGAAATGGACCCTTTTCATAGGCTTTCTCCCGTCGTTGAACCTGTATCGGCACGGCCAGCCGACACTGCCTTGTTTCTTCCTCTGGAAGCCGGCCGAGAGGCACTGATCAAAATGCAACGACGCGCTGGATGACCCAGAACATCGCAAGACTGCCGATGGCGTAGGGCGGCACCAACTCCGCCCAGCGTGGCCACGCCACCCGGATGCGCTTGGCGCAGGCCATGACAGCGAGAACGGCGGCTACGAACAGCAACTGGCCTGCCTCGACGCCGAGATTGAAGAACAGGAGTGCCACCGGGATGTGGCCTTCCGGCAGGCCGACCTCGCTCAGGGCCCCGGCGAAGCCGAACCCGTGCAGCAGGCCGAAGATGAAGGCGACGATCCACGGCATCTGCGCCGCGAGCCCCGTGCGGCCCCGTCGTGCCTGTACGATCTCGGCCGCCACGAACACGATGCTGAGCGCGATGACCGCCTCGACAGGTCTGGAGGGCACGTGGACGATCCCCAGCGTCGCCAGTCCAAGCGTGATGCTGTGTGCGACCGTGAACGCCGTCACCGTCTTCACCAGCCGCCATGTCCCCGTCGAGAGGAGCAGCAGGGCTAGCGCGAACAGCAGGTGGTCGATGCCCGTCAGGATATGTTCGATGCCAAGCGCGAGATAGGTGCCCGCCACGCCCCAGGTGCTTTGGCTGGTCGGGATTACGGCTCCAGGCTGCTGGGGCGTGAGGCGCTGAACCCATGTGCTGCCGTCGGCGAAGGCGATGCGGACGAGCGCGTCCGTGAGGGTCGTCTCCAGGCCGGCGATGCGCAGGGTCTGCCCGCGCAGGCTCTCCGCCCGAAGGCGCCAGGTCTGCACGGCGGCGCTGCCAGTCATCTGCGTCGCGACCGGCGTCAGAGCCTCGACCGGGCCGGAGAAGGCCGGATTGAGCGCCAGGCGCATCTGGCCCAGCATTGGAGTCTTCCACAATACGCTGAACTCCCCGGGCCGGACCTCTCTCAGGTCGAGATAGGCGGGCCGGACCTCGTGCGCATGGCTCGGGAGCGGCGACAGCAGTGCCGCCAGGGCAACCAGGATCGGGAGCAGCCTCATGGCCTAACCTCCGCATGGTTCTCAAGAGGCCCAAGCAGGGGGCGCACGGCGGGATCGGCGACGAGCCGGTACTTTCGCAACAATCCCTCGTAGAGCTGAGCGTTGGCCGTCTCTTGCCGCTCACGGCGCCATTCCTCCGCCAAGCGCTCGCGGACCTCGGAGAACGGGATCGCCCGGGATGGCGGTGCCTCCGTGACCTTGACCAAATGCACACCGTAAGTGGACTCGATAGGGTCTGACCAATTCCCGACTTGGAGTGTCATGACAGCACGTGCGAAGGCCGCACCGAACAGGTTGGCAAGCGCCTGCTCGTCCTGATCGGCAAACGTGTCACCGAGCAGGAGTCGGTCTCCATGGTCTACCGGGAGTGCGGCAGCATTGGACAAGGCCGCGAGGCTGGTGCGCGCACGGTCGCCCCCTTGCTCGCGACGGAAGAAGACCTGCAAGAAGGACACGCGCGCCGGAGTGCGGACGAGGTCCGGACGCGTTTCATAGAGAGCGCGCAGTTCCGCCTCCGGCGGCTCGGCGGTGCGGATCGTATCGTCGAGGAGGAAGGTCATCTTCTGCGCCAGCCGGCGGCGGACCACGATGTCTCCGATGTCGAGCTCCAGCGCCCGTGCTTCGCGCGAAAGAACCTCTTCCTTCAGATGGTCCGCGACCAGGCTTTTGAGTTCCTCGTCAGTGGGCGGGCGGCGCCACTGGCGCGTCCACATCTGCTTCAGCCATTCGGCGTCCGCGGCGGTGAGATGGATGGCGGGAGGAGCTGCCACTCCTCCGCCGCCGCTTGGATCGAGAGAGGCATGGACCGCAAACAGCAGCCCGCCGATGGCAACAAAGTGCAGCAACGGCTCCTTCAGCAATCTCATGACGCACTCCCTGCAATTCCGGATCGCCTCTCAGCGGGGGATATGAAGATGGTCTTCCACTCCTGCTTCATGTCGACCACGGTCCAGTCTCCGGCGGCCGACTCGTTGAGACCCTTGTCGAGGCGGCCGATGCTGGACTGGCGGTCGTAGGCCCAATCCGCCCGTGACAGCACGGTCGTGATCGACAGGAGCGCTGCGGCACCGAGGGCTACCCCGATGCATCGGGTGATCTGCTGCCTCGTTGGAAGATGGCGCATCATGGATAGCCTCCGTCATGTGATTTCGGCCGCCAAAGCGGCGATCTGTGCTCGGAGAGAACATTCCCGGAAGTTCCGGACGCGACAAGCGGCACGAGCACTTGTGTTGTTATCTAGCAGCGTATGGGGTCGACCACCTGTAACTTACTGTATGTTACGGAGCAGGCCTCTGCGCTTAGTGCCGAGAAATGGTCATTGTTGAGCCAATTCTGCTGCTGTGACCTCCGGCATGAAAATCGGTCTTGCGCCTTCCAAAAGGCATTGCCTTAGGCCAGTAGTTGCACTTGGCCGCACCATAATCCCATCGCACGATGAGGGTTAATGGTGGCGAACACAAAACAGGCCGCTCAACCTAAACCTACAGGATGCTACAGGCGGCCTCCGTTCTCCTCTGCTAGCGTATGGCAAGCTCGTGCCGCTTGTCGCGTCTG
Organism: Microvirga sp. CF3062; assembly: GCF_036314045.1. Taxonomy (NCBI): domain Bacteria; kingdom Pseudomonadati; phylum Pseudomonadota; class Alphaproteobacteria; order Hyphomicrobiales; family Methylobacteriaceae; genus Microvirga; species Microvirga sp. CF3062. The sequence continues at coordinate 69,309 of NZ_JAYGGN010000012.1, read as the reverse complement.
GCCCGATCATTATCGGAAGCTCATGTCGTCTTAACCGGTCGATTATTCACGGATAGGAGATAGGCCATGATCAAGGAGACTGCTGGCCGACTTGCCTTTCGCGTGCTTGATGATGTGACGCAGCGGCTGCGCCGGGAAGCGGAGAGCCAAGATAACTTAAGTCGGGCTGCTAAGCTGAACCGCTTGGCATCGGTATTGGAGGAACTGCGCAATGAGGAGGAAAACCTGATCAGACGAGGGTTCGAAAAATCCGATGGGCTTGTTGGTGAGCAACACATGTAGGTGTGCAGCGCAGCGGCAAGGGCCGGCTCTAACCCTTGGTAGCGAACGGTGTCTTTAGAGCTGTCCCTGAATGTCCGCGCCGTCGTAGGCGATCCTCATACGGTATAACGTATGCTCAGAATAGATGTGCGTGCTCAGCGTTGAGGAATGGTCGACTGAAGGGCAGTTTCAGCCGCAGTCGTGTCCGGTACAGGGAAGCCGGCCTTGCGTGCGCCCTCGGCCAATAGGGCGCCATCTTTAGGCCGGTAATTGCGCTTGGCCACCTCCCGATCCCAATGGTCGAAGAAGGTGGGGCGCGCCTGAAGGAAACGATTCCGTGCCTCGGTAGCCTCGGCCTTCATCCCGAGCTGGGCGTAGATGATGGCTGACACGAAATGGTAGAGCGGGAACTTCTCCAAGTTGACCTGCCTCATCAGAAGCTCGGCCCTGTGAAAGTCGCGGTCCAGATAGGCAAGCTGCGCCAGCGTTCCGTTGTAGTAGCCTGAATGACCTGGATTGCGGGCAAGGGCCTGTTCCATGAGGGCCATACCGCGCTTGCGGTCGCCGGCTTGGCCCAAGCGGCTTCCGAATTCCGCGAGCAGCTCGGTGTCGTTCGGATTGAGTGCCACCGCCCGCTCGGCGACCTGCAGCGCCTCCACCGGCTGCTCCGTGAAGAAGAGTGTGGTCATCAGCGCCTGCAACCCGCGGACGTTCTCCGGGTCGAGGCGATTTGCTCGGCGGGCAGCCTCGATGGCGCGCTGTGTCGCTGTCGGCGAACCAGGGCGTGGGTTGAACCCGAAGCGATCCTCGTCGAGATAGAGCATCGACAGCATCGCCCATGCGGTGGCGTAGCTTGGATAGCGGGCAATCGCCCGTTCAAGGCATGCCTGGATCGCGGCGTGGCTCGCTGGGCTCAAGGCCGCGCGATAGCCATAGAACTGCAGAGTGCAGGCATAGGCCTCTAGGTCGTCCGGTGCCGTTGATTGCACCCGCTGCTCGTCAGCCCGGAAAACAATGCCGTAGGGCTGGCCGACGGTGGTTGCGACCTTTTGGGCCACGTCATCCTGAACCGCGAAGAAGCCGCGGACCTGCAAATCGTCATCATAGGCCTGCGACCACAGCACCGCACCGGTCTGGGCATCGAGGAGGCGGCCCGTCACCCGCAACTGCTGCCCTGCGGTCCGGACGCTCCCCTCCAGCACATACCGCACGCCGAGTTCACGGTGGATCCGGACTGCGTCAGCGTCCGGAGGGATGCTCCTCGACGTCTCCCGCCCGAGGACCGACAGCTCCTTGAAGCGGGCGAGCTGGCTTAGGACCTCCTCGGTGATGCCTTGCGCGTAGATCTTCGTTTCCGGGGCTTCACCCAGGCTGGCAAAGGGCATGACAACGACGGTTGGGCCGCTTGGCGCCCGAGCCGCTGATGCCTGAGTCGGCGACGGTGTAATTTGATGCGAGGTCCCCCACCAGGCGAGACCGGTGACGGCGGATGCAAGGGCCACGGTGCCAAGGCCAATCCAGAGCGGATGTGGACGCCGGGATGGCAGGGCAACTGGGGCCTCCTGCAGCGGAACGGCAAGAGACGGCTGGTCCGCGGTCTCTACTGCTTCCACTTCGGGGACGGCCCGCAGGGTGAAGTGGGGGATGTAGGCGCCCTTCGGGACGTTGATGATGACGGGATCGGACAGGCCGGGGACCAGATAATAGTGTTCGAGGGCGCGGCGGAGCCGGCCCGCCTCGATCCGCACCACCGGATCGCTCTGAGCATCGAAGTTCGGGTCGCGTTCGAACACCTCGGTTCCGACCGAGTAAGCCTTGATGCGGTCCGCTCGTCCGGCGAGCGTCTCCTCGACGATGTAGCGTAGGAACCTGCGGGCGCGCGCGGAGAGGTCGAGATCGGGGCTAGCGATAAGGCGTTCAAGCTGGGCGCGTACGTCTTCTGCCGAAGGCTGCGACTGCGCCTGCAACGGTCCGTCAACCCCATGTTTAGTGCCGTCGAACATCGGACCGGCTCTTTTGGGCGTCGGGAGACGCATAAAAGCGCCTGTAACCTACAGTAACTTACTCCTCTGTCACACGCTATAGGCCGATACTGATACTTGCGACGGCGCACCTGTGCCGTCTCCTGAATCGCGCGGTCTTATCATGGATCAATCCATACTAGTCGCCATCGCCCGCTTCCCGGACCGGGGGCATGCCATCGAGGAACTCGCGAGAACTGACGAGGACTTCCGGTTGCTGTGTGCCGATCTTGCCGATGCCGAGGCGGCCGCCATTCGATGGGAACGCTCGTCTTTGCCGGTGAGCGCCGCTCGAAGCGCCGAGTACCGGGAGCTGGCGCGGGATCTCGCGGCCGAACTGGAGGCGACGCTGGATTGCCATGCTCAATGAGAGGAAGCTGCCATGACTGCATCCCTTAACCCCGCTGCCCCCCACCATCTGCCGGCCTTCATCGCCGGTCCAGACGGGACGGACGTGTTCATGACCGTGATGGCTGTGGTTCTGGTGGTCGCCGTGCTGGCCATCGGCCTGCTGTTCCTGCGTATCCACACTCTGCCCGAGCGGATTGCCCACAAGGGTCATAAGCTGCAGTTCGAGATCGTCGCCGTGCTGGGCCTGCTGGCCCTCTTCACGCACATCCACCTCTTTTGGGTCATCGGCCTGCTGCTCGCCCTGATCGACATCCCGAACTTCGGAGGGGTGTTCGGCCGGATGGCGGGAGCGCTGGAGAAGATCGCCGGCGTCCCGCCAGGGGAGGGCGCAGCCGATGTGCCGGACGAGACCGGTGTCCCCATCACCCATCCCGAAGAAACCCGGCCGCCCTCGCAGCCCACACCGAAGCTCGTTCCATTAAACAAGGGGAGCTGATCCATGCTTGAGCTTCTTCTCTGCGCAATCTTCACGATCCTTCCGGACTATCTGATCCGTCGCTATGCCCAGGGCAAGCGGCTCGGCAAGGAGATCACGCTCTACTCGGTGTGGTTCGAGCTGCGGTGGGGCATCGTTGCCTGCCTTATGCTCACCGTGGGGCTGATCACGGTGATCTTCTACAATCACCCCTCCACGACCAGCGCCACATTGTATTACAGGACGGTCCCGATCCTGCCAGAAACCAACGGTCGGGTTGCCGAGGTCCATGTCGAAGGCGTGACCGGAGAAGTGAAGCAAGGTGAACCCATCTTCCGACTCGACAGCGCGACCCAGGAGGCGGCGGCGGAGGCCGCCCGGCGCAAGATCGCCGAGGTCGATGCCGCGCTCGTGGCGGCGCGGACCGATGTCGTGGCGGCGGATGGCAAGATCCAGGAGGCCCGGAGCGCCTATCAGCAGGCTGTGGACGAACTGGACACCAAGCAGGAGCTGAACCGGCGCAATGCCGCCATCGTGGCGGCCCGTGAGATCGAGAGGCTTCAAGTTGTGGTGCAGGGCCGCCAGGGAGCGGTGGCGGCCGCGACCGCCGCCAAGGACGCCGCCGAGATCCAGATCTCCTCTCTCCTCCCGGCTCAGAAGGCCAGCGCCGAGGCCGCACTGGCCCAGGCCGACGTGGAACTGAGGAAGACCGTCGTCCGGGCCGGCGTGGATGGGCGCGTGGAGCAGTTCACGCTGCGGGTGGGCGACATCGTCAATCCGTTCATGCGGCCAGCCGGCGTGCTGATCCCGCAGGGTGCCGGGCGGAAAGCCATCACGGCGGGCTTCGGGCAGATCGAAGCGCAGGTCATGAAGGTCGGCATGGTGGCCGAGGCCACCTGCATCTCGAAGCCGTGGACCGTCATCCCAATGGTGGTGACGCAGGTGCAGGATTTTATCGCCGCTGGCCAGATTCGCACAGGCGAGCAGCTGTTAGATGCACAGCAGGTAGCACGGCCGGGCACGATCCTGGTCTTCCTTGAGCCGCTCTACGAGGGCGGACTTGAGGGCGTTACACCGGGCAGCTCTTGTATTGCCAATGCCTATACCAGCAACCACGATCTGATCGACTCCGGCCAAGTCGGCGCCACCAAGGGGCTTGTTCTTCATGCGGTTGATGCTGTCGGGATCGTGCATGCGATGATCCTGCGGATCCAGGCGCTGGTGCTGCCGATCCAGACCCTCGTGTTCGGCGGACACTGAGGCCTTGTCGACCCGGTGGCCCTACACTGGCCGCGACCCTCTTCGCGGTCACCATAGCCCTGCTTTGGCATACACGACCACCGGAACACCAAGGTGCGACGCCGTGAACATGCATCCGCAGAGGGTCCAAAAAGGAGGCCGGCTCGGCAACGGCGCAAAAGCCTGATGCACGTGCCCTACGCGGGCGCCCGCTGTTCTAGTGCATCGCCCTGGTCCTGCAGGGCGGCGCTCTCGGAGCCTACCAGGTTTCGTGCTGCAGGTTGCGATCACGAACGCTAGGCTAGGAGCCCAAATCCTTGAGCAGGAAAGCGCAAGCCTCCAAGACCTGGTCGCCCGCAAGGAACTGAAGATCGTCGCGGCGATGCATGATGCCCCCAGTGGCCGCATCGCAATCCTGGAATGAGGGCAGGGCGAACATTCTCCCGCACTAGGGTCACAAGGGATTAGCTCTTCCCGACGATGTGATGAAGCCCCCATCGACCCGCACGGAGCGCCAGCGCACGGGCTTTGCACCCTTGGCTCGCAGTGATGGAAAAACCTCTTGACGTATGCTTGCGCCGATGGCGAATGAGCCCTAGGTTCAACCATAATGGGTGACCTGGCGGTGCCCGCGCAAGAGCATCCGAATGCCTCTCCTGACACCAGAACAGTGCCGTGCCGCCCGTGGCCTCTTGGACTGGACCCAGGAGGAACTCGCCGAACGGGCGGATGTATCGCGCAGCACCGTCCGCGACTTCGAGAATGGTCGCCATCACCTCCACTCCGCGACGGCATCTCAGGTTGTTCAGGCTCTGGAGCAAGGTGGGGTAATGCTGATCCCTTCGGAAGAGGCCGGTCCCGGGGTGCGGCTTCGGAAGCCTATGGCGTAAGAGCCGAGCAGCTTATCGAAAAGAACGATGCCTAGCCTAGCTACGGCCAACGGCAGCAAATACCAAAATGGTGAGCCCGGCATCCACATTGTCATCGCGCTGGCGAGGCCTGCTTCGGTGGAATCGGTCCTGCATGCGCTCCTCCGGGAAGGTCAGTGTCGGCGGTGGACCTGCCAAGGGCAGCCCCTTATGCGAACTGCGATCTTGGGCGCGTGAAGCCTTGCTCACCCCTCCCTTGCTCATCCCTCCTGGGGAGGGATCAGGTCCTCCACCGCCGCAGCGGCTGGAACCTCCGAGCTTCCCTCCGTGCGGTCACGATAGAGCGCCGCCCGGACAACCAGCATCAAGGTCACTGGAGTGGTGAGCGTGACGAACACGGCCATCAGAACTTCATGGACCACCGGCCGCGCCTCGATCACGCTAAAGAACAGGGATGATCCGGCTAAGATGCTAGCCATGCCGAAGGACGTGCCAAGTGTAGGCGCATGGACACGGGCATAGAAGTTGCCGAGCCGCAGCAATCCGAGCGATCCGATCAGGGTGACAGCCGCCCCGACCATCACCAGGAGGGCGGTTAGCAGTGCAGCCCAGGCCGGCATGGTCCCTGCTGCGGTCATTCGATCACCTCCCCGCGCATGAGGAACTTGGCCAGCGCGACGGTCGAGACGAACCCTAGGAGGCCGATGACCAGCGCTGCCTCAAAATACAGCGTGCTGCCGGTTCGGATCCCGAAGGTGACCAGCGTCAACATGGCGCTAACGTAGAGGCTATCGAGTCCGATGATCCGGTCCTGCGCCCGCGGTCCCCTGACGAGGCGGTAGGTGGCGCAGCACATCGCCAAGCCGAGCATGACCTGGGCGCCGACGATGGCCCACCCGAGGATGGTAAGAGCGCTCATTCGAAGATCTCCATCAGCAGACGCTCGTAGCGGCCCTTGATTGTTCGGACCCAGACCGTCTCGTCGATCAGGTCGAGCACGTGCAGCAGCAGTGTGCCCTTGGCAGCGTCGTAGTTTACCCAAGTCGTCCCAGGCGTCGACGTGATGATGATGGCAAGGACCGCGAGTCCATTGCGGCTGCGCAGGTCGAGTGGAATTGTCATGAACCCTGCGTTTACACCGGGCTCGCGGGGGCTGACGATGATGAGGCCGACGGCGATGTTGGAGCGGAGGATGTCGACAAGAACCATGCCCGCAAGACGCAAGGCCGCCCCGGGGCTGCGGATACGGGGCTTCTCTGGCCTCAAGGCCGCCATCACCCATGACGCGAGGACGGCGATCACGCTTCCCAGGATGACGTGGCCGGCCGACACCGACTGGTTGAGCAACAGCCACAGCACGAGCAAGGCCAGCGAGAGCAGCGGGTATGGCAGGATGCCGCTCATGGTCGTGTCGCTCCATCGGCGGATTCGACCCTCGGCACACCCAGGACGCCCGTGATGTAGTTCTGCGGGTTCTGAAGAGCCTTCGTTGTCGCCTCCATGTAGCGCATGGCAGGACCGCCGCCGACGGTGAGGCCGAGGCAGAGCAGCAGGAGGCACAACACTGGGGCCATCTCGATGACCCGCACCCGGGGAATGCTGTCGTCCAGGCGGGCCCAGAAGGAGCTGATCCCGGCCCGTGTCATGGCGATCAGGGTCGCCAGGCCCGACAATGTCAGAAGTCCGATCAGCATCCAGGCCGAGACCTGGATCGTGGCGCCGTCGGTCTTCAGCATCGCCGCCATCATGCCGAACTTGCCGATGAAGCCGGCAAGGGGCGGGAGGCCTGCCAGGAGCAGAGCGCAGGCGATGAAGCTGCCGCCGAGGATTGCGATCGAGGCCGGAATGGCAACGCCGATTTCCTCCCCGGGATCGCCATCATTGCTCTCACTATAGACCTCCATCGTAACGGCGAGCACGTCGGCACCGGGATCGCGCATGCGCTCGACCAACTCGACGAGCAGGAAGAGGGCGGCGATGCCCAAGGTGGAGCTGACGAGATAGAACAGGGCGGAGCCGATCACCGCGCCGCCTCCGGTGCCGATGGCAGCGATCAGCGTTCCTGACGAGACGAGCACGCTGCACCCGGCGAGCCGCGGCAGGGACTGTGAGGCCAGCACGCCGACCGTGCCGAACACGATCGTCAGCATGCCGATGGCGAGCAGCCCGTCACCACCGAATCCGGCTAAGGGCCCGGCATCCGCACCGAACATCAATGTCCACAGGCGCAGGATGACGTAGACGCCGAGCTTGCTCATGATGGCGAAGATGGCAGCAGCCGGCGCAGAGGCGGCTGCATATGTGGTCGGGAGCCAGAAGTTGAGAGGCCACGCGCCCGCCTTCATCAGGAAGGCGCTGCCGAGGATCGCCGCCGCTGCTGCCAAGAGGGCCGCATCCCCCGACTCAAGGGACGGAATGCGATTGGCGAGATCCGCCATGTTGAGAGTGCCGGTGACGCCGTAGGCCAGGCTGGCGCCGATCAGGAAGAGAAAGGAGCCCGTCAGGTTGATGGCAATGTAGGCAAGTCCCACCCTGACTCGGGCGACCCCATCCCCATGGAGAACAAGACCGTAGGACGCCGCCAACAGCACCTCGAAGAACACGAAGAGGTTGAACAGGTCCCCGGTCAGGAAGGCTCCGTTGAGTCCCATGAGCTGAAGCTGGAAGATCGTGTGGAACCGCGGTCCGGCGCGATGCCACCGCGCGAGTGCGTACAGCAGTGCCGCGATGCCGAGTACGCTGGTCAGCACCAGCATCAGGGCGGAAAGGCGATCCAGCACCAGCACGATACCGAACGGCGCCGGCCAGTCGCCGAGCCGATACACGCTGATGGCCGATCCGCCCGATCCTGCGGCAGGCGTGTCGGCTAGGCGAAGCAGCATGATCGAGACGATCAGCAAGGCAACCGTTGTCGCGACCCCTATCGCGCTCTTGAGGACGCGCCGGCGCTCGTCGAGGAGGAGCATCACGGCCGCGGAGGCGAGCGGCAGCAGGATCGGGACGATGATCAGGTGGTCGGCCGAGCCCGTCATTGCGGATCCTCCCGGCCATCGACATGGTCCGTGCCCGTGAGGCCGCGCGAGGCCAGCAGGACGACGAGAAACAGGGCCGTCATGGCGAAGCTGATGACGATGGCGGTGAGCACCAGGGCCTGCGGCAGCGGATCGGCATAGAGCGCCGGATCAACGGCTTCGGTATTCTCCAGGACCGGTGCCCCGCCGACACGCAGCCGGCCCATGCCGAAGATGAATAGGTTTACCGCATAGGAGAGCAGGGACAGGCCGATGATGACCTGGAAAGTGCGTGGGCGCAGCAGGAGCCACACTCCCGACGCAGTCAGGATTCCAACGGCCAGCGCAAAGACGAGCTCGGTCATGCGTCCTCCTTCATGAGCGAGGGTGCCGCGGTGGGAAGGGGAGGACGGGCTGTCCGTGGGCTGCGCACCGACTGGTGTGCCAGGGCGATCAGGATGAGCACGGTGGAGCCCACCACGACCGAGAAGACGCCAAGGTCGAACAGGAGCGCGGTGGCGGCGGGCACCTTGCCGATACCGGGAAGGTCCAAGTACCGGAAATAGGAGGTCAGGAACGGGTGGCCGAACAGCCAGGCGGCCATGCCGGTAAAGGCCGCGCAGAGCAGGCCGGCGCCGATCCAGCTAATCGGACGAATGCGCAGCCGCGCCTCGACCCAGCGCGTTCCGCCCGCCATGTATTGCAGGATCAGCGCAATCGACATCGTGACCCCGGCCGCGAAACCTCCTCCCGGCAAATCGTGGCCGCGCAGGAACAGGTAGATCGCGACCATGATGATCACCGGGAAGAGCCACTGCATGATCGTCGCGGGGATCGTGAGGTAATCGGCGAGGGTGTCGCCCACGGCCCGATCCGGGTTGGCCCTGTCATAGGCGTCCTGCACCTGCTGCTGCTCCGGCGCTTCGACGCTCTCAGGCGCGGGACGGAAGCGGCGCAGCAGGGAGAAGATCGTGATCGCCACCACGGCAAGCACCACGATCTCGCCGAAGGTGTCGAAGCCGCGGAAATCGACCAGGATGACATTGACGATGTTGCGGCCACCGCCTTCGGAGTAAGCGTTCTCGACGAAGTAGCGCGAGACTGTATCGGGGATTGGCCGCGTGAGCATCGCGTAGACGATCAACGTCATGCCCGTGCCGGCCGCGAGGGCTAGCATCAGGTCCCGTGCGCGCCGCACCCTTGCCTGGAGGCCTAACGAGAGGCCTTCCCCAGCGATCTCGAACCGCTTCGGCAGCCAGCGCAGGCCAAGCAGGATCAGCACCGTCGTGACGATCTCGACCAGAAGCTGGGTGATGGCGAGGTCGGGGGCGGAGAACCAGACGAAGGTGATGCACGTGACCAGCCCGGCCCCGCCCAGCAGGACCATGGCGGCAAGACGGTGGTACTTGGCTTGGTAGGCCGCGCTGATGGCGCATAGGCCCCCGACGATCCAGAGCAGGAGGAAGGCGGGGTCGAAGGCCGTGCCTGGGCGTAAGCCGGCCTCCAAACCTTGCCGATAGAGCGGCCACAGGGCCGCGAGCACCGCGAAACCCACCAGCAGCCGCAGTTGCGGTTGGAGCCGCTGAGTGCCGAACAGGCGTTCCAGGGAACGCGCCCATTTCCATGACAGGGCGACAAGTACCCGCTCGAAGATGCGCTGGCCCTTGAGACGTCGCATCAAAGGTGGGCCTTCGATGCCCTTCGCGAAGTGCCGCTGCAACAGCCAGTACAGAATGATGCCCCCAGCCAGCGCGATCATGCTCATGAGCAGGGGCTCGTTGAAGCCATGCCATACGGCGAGGCTGTAGTAAGGGGTATCCGAGCCCAGGACCGACCGAACCGCCGTGGCGAGAAACGGCCCGATGGTCATCGCGGGCACGACGCCGACGAGCAGGCATGCCAGGACGAGGAACTCGATGGGAAATCGCATCCAATGCGGCGGTTCGTGCGGCGTGCGCGGCAGGTCGGACGCAGGTGGGCCGAAGAACACGCCATGGATGAATCGCAGGGAGTAGGCGACGCTGAAGGCGCTCGCCAGCATGGCGAACCACGGCAGGGAATGGTCGAGAAGAGAGTCGACGTGGAAGGCCGCGGCCTCGGCAAAGAACATTTCCTTGGACAGGAAGCCGTTGAGCAGTGGCACGCCGGCCATGGCGGCGGCCGCGACCATTGCCAGAGTGGCCGTGATCGGCATGAACCGGAACAGCCCGCTCAGGCGCCGGATGTCGCGGGTGCCGGACTCGTGGTCGATGACGCCGGCTGCCATGAACAGCGATGCCTTGAAGGTCGCATGGTTCATGGTGTGGAAAATGGCCGCGACCGCTGCGAGCGGGCTGCTGAGGCCGAGAAGGAGCGTGATCAGGCCGAGATGGCTGATGGTGGAATAGGCGAGAAGGCCCTTGAGGTCCTGCTGGAAGATCGCCGCGTAGGCCCCCAGGACAAGGGTGCAGAGCCCAGCCGACACCACGATGTAGAACCAGGCTTCAGTGCCGGACAGCACGGGCCAGAGCAGGGTGAGCAGGAACACGCCAGCCTTAACCATGGTCGCTGAATGGAGATAGGCCGAGACCGGGGTTGGCGCGGCCATGGCGTGCGGCAGCCAGAAGTGGAACGGGAACTGAGCGCTCTTGGTCAGAGCCCCCAAGAGGACCAGGATCAGAGTGGGCAGGTACAGGCTGCTGGCGCGGACCTGGTGACCCGAGGCCAGCACCTGGTCGAGGTCGTAGCTGCCGACGATGTGGCCGATCAGCAGGACGCCGACGAGCAGGCACAGTCCCCCCGAGGCCGTGACCGTCAGGGCCATGCGGGCACCGTCCCTTGCACTGGCATTGTGATGCCAATAGCCGATGAGCAGGAACGAGAAGAGGCTGGTCAATTCCCAGAAGAAGACCAACTGAATGAGGTTGCCGGAGAGCACGATGCCCAGCATCGCACCCATGAAGGCGAGTAGGAACGCGAAGAACCGCGGCACCGGATCGGCGGGCGACATGTAGTAGCGCGCGTAGAGCGCCACCAGGAAGCCGATGCCGGTGACCAGCATGGTGAACAGCCAGGTGAAACCGTCCATGCGCAAGGTGAAGTCGAGGCCAAGCGTTGGTATCCATTCGAGGCTCGTGCGCAGAACGCCCCCACGACCAACGGCCGGGTATTGGACGGCCGTCAGAATGGTGGCGCACAAGGCCACAGTCCCGGCCAGGAAGGCGGCTCCGTTCCTGGCATCCTGGCGCAGGAAGGCGGCAACGAGGCTCCCGATGAAAGGAAGGGCGACGATGGCCAGGAGGGGCATGCCACTGGACATGGATTGAGCGGTCTCCTTCCGGGTGGGAGCGGGGTTGAAACTCCAAAAACTTGGGCGATATCGCCCAATATGGTTGACATAGGGGCCACAGCGCAAGGGCGTGGCCTAGCAAAGTTAACATCTGGGCCGTTCAGGGCTGAAGTCGAATGGCGCTCGGTCCATGGGTCTCAACCCAAACGCAACCAAAAGGGGGACCTTTCTCCAGGAATTCAGTTGAACCCGAAATGGTCATCAACGGAGAACAGGATGCGCGGCCCTCGCATATTCCCTCGCATGCTAGGAATCTTCAGGCAGAGTTTGATCTACCTCCTTGGCGCGTCGATCCTGGCAGCCGTGCTCCTGACTTGGTACCACCTCGATCCCTCAACCGCTCCAATCGTCCTCTGGTAGTCCAATAAGGATCGCCTGGGCGTATGATGCCTCACTCGGGCGGCATGTCCGCGCCGGCTGGTCCTCTATAGGTTGGGACTGAGTAGCATCATCACCCTAAGTCTTGGCGTTTCGAGCACCAGCTGTTCGCCAGGCGCGACCTAATGCTTACGGGCTTGCACCAAGTAGACGGGTATTGTTGTCTCTCCGAGAGCCTTGCAGGCTTCCAGGCGATGCAAACCCTCGACCAGGACAAAGCGGGTGCCATCTGGTCGCACGAGAATAGGCGCCTCTTGCCCTTTTGCCAGCATGCTTTCGGCAAGGACCTCAACCTTCTGCCGATCCAGGGTTTGACGCCGTTGGACGGGCACATAGACATCTTGGATTGCAATGATCTGCTTTTTCATCATCTCTGCTGCTCCTGGCCTAAGGCTCGTCTCTATGGATGCAATACTTTGAGCATATTCCGGGCCGGAAAAGTCATCGAAACAAGCAATTCAGCATGAAAGTTGCGTGATGGCTGTAATGGGGGATGAAGCACACGTGGCGTTGTTCTTCTAACTTTGCGCCTACGAGGCAGGTGAGCCCCCTTGTTTGGTGGCAATCCAGATAGTGTGTCTTGCGCCGCCACGTCTTCCATTGGCGCGCACACCTACTTCATCTACGCGAAATCCCACCTTGCGCAGGCGCTGGGTGAAGGCTTTATTCGGTGCCGATGACCATACGGCCAAGACGCCACCAGGTGCCAGCGCCGTCCGGGCGGTGCTTAGTCCGGGCAAGTCGTAGAGGCTATCATTGGTCTTGCGTGTCAGGCCTTCAGGTCCATTGTCGACGTCGAGCAGAATAGCGTCGTAAGCAGACCGGCCAGATCTTATCAGGCGCCCAACATCTCCTTCGACGATGCTGACGCGCGGATCCATAAGGCTATCGCCGAATACCTCGGCCATAGGACCTCGCGCCCATGACACCACAGCGGGTAGAAGTTCAGCCACGGTAATCTGAGCATCGGAGCCGAGTTCAGCAAGCGCAGCGCGAAGCGTGAAACCCATCCCCAACCCGCCAATAAGGATCCTTGGTCGCTCGCTGCCCCGAAGTCTCAAGCAAGACAGTTTGGCGAGATCCTCCTCGGAACCACTGAGGCGGCTATTCATCAGTTCGTTATTGCCCAACATGATGGAAAACTCGGCACCGCGCCTCTTGAGGCGCAGTTCGCCCTCGCCACCAGGGATTTTTGCCGTGTCGAGTAAAACCCAGGGGATCATGAACAGCTCTTCGAACAGTATGACTTGTCTCGCGAAGGACCATGCACAGTCAAACGCACCTGTCAGGAAGGACCGATCAGTTGACGCACGTTCATGATCGCATTCGAACGATGCATCGAGCAGGGCCGTTCAGAAGTCGACGCGCTAGGATCCTAGCGCTTGCCACCGGATGGTTTCGCCGGCGCCCCACCTTTGACTTGGTTTGCGAAGGGTGAGATCTGGACTGCCTCTTTGGGCTTATCCTTCTTCGGCTTCTTTGCCTCGCGGTTGCCGCGTTGTTCGCCTCTGGCCATCGCTGGTCTCCGTTGTTCGTCAGTTCGCAGGTGAGATCATCTCAGTCGTGAGGTGGCTTGTCGAGCAGATGGTCAAAATCGGCCAATACGCGGTCAATGAGCTTGCGGCGACGTAAATCGCTTGCATCCAAGCTCTGCGTGAAGAGGCCAAGCAGATAGCGTGCTTTCTCAGCTGCCTCGTGCCAATCGTTGGCGGGTGCGGCTGCCAGCAAGTCTTCGAGTTCCGCCTGTCTGGTGCGGAGTGCTTCCTGATCGGCTTCGACCTCGGACCGGAGGCGTCGAAGATCAGTTGCCTTCTGAGCGGCCATGCCGCGATGAGCATCGAGTTTTGTCGGTTGATCAGCCATAATCTGTTCCTTCGTGCCCTTTACCTGCGCCTCTCCTAGTGAGGCGACCCGCTAAGTGCGCTCGATCAGGAGACGAGCCAGCGTCTTGGCCAAGCGCTCATTCTGTCCGACGGGCTCAGGCGTCACGTCATGCCATTCATGTGCTCGAAGCGACCACCCGATGTCCGAGAGGCTGCTGAGCGGCTCATGCGGCCAAGCAGGCTCGCCCGTCGGCGTCAGGATCATGAACTGGCGTGAGGTCTTCATACCTACCCGGGCGACGTACAGGATCTCGTCGCCCCGTCGGAGCAGTGCGAGAGGATCGTATATCTGGGATCCGTGAAAGAACGCCTCGGCGTTGGTCAAGTGTCTGACGCCCGGGCTGCGATTTCGCTTTCGCGCACGGCACGCTCGCCGAAGCCAGACGACTTGATGCGGTAGGAGACCTCACCGGTCTGATCCGCCGGCATGAGGCGGGTGACCTCGTAGATGCCGCTGGCACTTGCACGCTTATCCGAAATACGCGGATGCGTGATTCGGACCAACTGATTAATCTGATACTTATGGGACATTCATTCCTCCTGGAACTCAACAGCTATGGGGCAGGGTAGGGCGTATAACCGGTACCCGGGGTCCGTCGGCACAAACAAAAAAGCCGCCCCACATGGGAGCGGCCTCAAGGCTTAGCGGCACAGGTTTGTATCCTGCACCCATCATCAGAGATTAAGCCATCTCGATGTTGTTGACGGCAACCTTGCCGGAGCGGCTGTCTTCAGCCGTGTCGAAGGTGACCTTCTGGCCTTCGACGAGGCCGCGCATGCCGGCGCGCTCAAGAGCGGTAGCATGAACGAAAACGTCCTTGCTGCCATCGCTCGGCTGGATGAAGCCGAAGCCCTTCATGTCATTGTAGAACTTTACTGTGCCCGTAATCATTGGTGTAACCCTTCGAGATTGTTGCAGATGCGCGTGAGAGAAGGCGCGCAAAAGCGCGACCTCAACTCGGTTCGTCGATGTGATGGTAAGAAAGTCCGAACGTGCGCCTGGAAAAACCAAAAGCGAAACGACCCGATTGTCCGGCCAAAATCCGATAAGAATTATATAGATCTTTTCTTTACCAATAGCAAGTGCCGCCCGTTATTTGATTGTATCTAGACACGAATTGGCAACGCTCGGCGCAATCGAGAGATAAAACTGCGCTTGGCTGAAAACGCGCTGATTGAGTACTATCGAGCTCGTCCCGTGCGCCTTCACCTGCCGCCGTCCCTGCCTTACCCTGCATTATTGCTCCCATTCCCTTGTGCGAGAGTATAAGGGGCTCGCGCTCCTCTCCTACGGCTTCCGTCCGTTCTTTCTCTTTGGATCACTATATGCAGCGGCTTGGCTTACTGGAAAGTATCCACCCGTTTGCGTGTGACGGCCTGAAATAGGTGCATCCATGTCGGCACCAAGGAGCTCTCGCTAGGATCAAGCCTCAGCATGCAGGGCGGGCTGGAGGCATCCTTTCGCCTCCAGCTCCTCTCGGATGATCCTCTTTGCGATTTTGCCATACGCTGACTTTGGGAGGGCATCCCAGAAGAACACATGCTTGGGGAGCTTGTAACGGGCGATCCTGCCATCGAGCCAAACGAGAAGTTCGCCCTCGCTGAGCGTTTGATCCGGCCGCAGGGCGCAGACGGCCACGCCGGCTTCACCCCAGGTCCTGTCAGGCACGCCCAGCACCGCGACCTCGGCGATGGCCGGATGAGTGAGCATCTTCTCCTCTATCTCGCGCGGGTAGATGTTGGAGCCGCCCGAGATGTACATGTCCGAAGCGCGACCGGTGATGAAGAGGAAACCCTCGTCGTCCATGTGGCCGAGATCGCCGGTCCTGAACCAACCGTCCCGGAAGGCTTTCTCGTTGGCTTCCGGGTTGTTGTAGTAGCCGGCGAAGACAGCCGGCCCGCAGACGCAGATCTCGCCTGTGACGCCCGCCGGCACCTCTCGCCCCTGTTCGTCCTGGATCGAAACCTGCATGCCCGTGCGCTCGTAGCCGCAGGTTCCCACCCTCGCACCGGGGCCGTCTTCCGGATCGTGGAGCGCGGGTGGCAGCACGGTGATGTTGCCGGTGACTTCCCCGAGCCCGAAGTACTGCACCAGCACCTTTCCGAGTTTCTGCAGCGCGTGCTTCTGGTCCTCCCTGTACATGGGAGCGCCGGCATAGATCACATAGCGCAGCGACGAGTGATCGTGCGCATCGACCGAGGGGTGCTCTGTCAGGAGCTTCAGGATGGTGGGCACGGTGAACATGCTCGTGATGCGCCACCTCTCCACCAGGCTCCAGGCTTCTTCGACGTCGAAGCGTTCGCCAGACAGCAGCACCGTCTTGGCGGCCCGCGCGACCTGCACGAGCTGATGGACGCCGGCTCCATGGGAGAGTGGCGCGACCACCAGGGAGGCATCAGCGCTCGTGGTGCCCGGCATCAGGTCGCAGAGATGATTGGTGATCACGAAGGCCATCTGGCCATGGGTCAGAACAGCGGCCTTGGGCCGTCCCGTCGTTCCTGAGGTGAAGAAGAACCAGCACGGGTCGTCATGTTCCACGGCCGCTTCCGGCGCCGATTGTTCCCTGTGACGTTCGACGAGATCGTCGTAGTTTTCGCCGAAGCTCGAATGGCCTATGGAGATCAGAAAACGAACAGCCGGCGCCGCTTCACGGATTGTCTCAGCATGGTCGGGAAAGTCGCTGTGACAGATCATGGCCGAAGCGCCGCTCGCCTGTGCCAGGTAGGCAACCTCGTCCGGAGTCTGTCGAAAATTGGTCGGCACCCAGACGGCGCCGAGCCGGAAACAGGCAAACATCGATTCGAACATCTGGTTGCAGTTCTTGGACTGCACCAGCACGCGATCACCTTTTTGGATGCCTTTTGCCGCGAGCGCCGCCGCCATAGCGTCGACACGCCGGTCGAGCTCGGCCCAGCTCCATGTGCGTTCGCCCCAGACAAATCCGATTTCCGCGCCGTGCCGACGTGCGGCCTGACGCAGGATATGGGATAGATTCATGACCCGCTTCGTCGCAGGTGTGATCAGGGGAGGGCTGCTCATGGGGCTCATTCCGAAGGGACGGGGCAATGGATGGACATGGTCAGGCTCCTACCGGCAGAAACATCTTGCGGAGCTTGCTCTCGACACTCTCGACCTCGGTTCTGAGATGGCGGACAAGCTCCGGCTGCCGTTCGGCGCTCATGCGGCTGTCGATGGCTGCAAGGCTCAGTGCACCGGCGATGCGTCCGTCCGGGAACCTGATCGCCAAGCCGAGGCCCCAGGAACCGGCAACGATGCGGCCGGGGTTGAGCGCATAACCCTGCCGGCGCGCGGCAGCGATATCGTCACGGATCTGCTCCACCGGGTAATAGGCATACTGGACTTCGAGAACCTTCCTGTTCGCGGCCAAAATGGTCTCCACCTTGTCGTCATCCAGGGAAGCCAGCATGGCGAGCGAGCCGGCGCCGATACCGAGAGGATGCTGGTTCCCAACCTGCAGGGCATGAGTGCGCACGGGATAGGTGCCTTCCTCCCGGTGCAGGCACACGGCGTAATTGCCGCGCCTCACGGACAGAAAGCTCGTATCCATCGTGACGTCGGAGAGATTGCGCAGGCTCTCAAGCGAAAGCTCAAGCAAGCCGTGACGGCGCGACGCGAGAGTGCCGAGCACATAGGCTTCCTCACCCAGATAATACCGGCGTGTCCGCACCTCCTGCTCGACAAGGCCGGCCCGCATGAGGGCGAGGAGCAGCCGCCGGGCTGTCGGTTTGTTGAGGCCGCTCTCCTCTACGATGTCGCTCAGCTGCGCGCCGCGTTCCGCTTCACGTCCGACGAGCGCCAGCAGGCGCAGGGCTCTGTCCACGCTCTGGGACCCTGACAGATCTCCGGTCGACAAGGAGGCATCATCCATGGTGCATGTCCGTCGTCGGTCCACATGATGGACCGATACTGCCGATCCTCATCCTTGCGCACAGGCTAAATTGCTTCGACCCGTGTTGCAATGGTTTGTAAGACGTGTATCTTTTTGCCGTCCATTGCGAAATAAAGATCCATAGGATGGACCTGTCGCGGAGCATTTATTGCCAACGCAGCAGGGACGGGAGGGAGCGAGATGATTGTTGAGGGAACCGGCATGAAGCCCTCTCAATCCTGCTTGCGGGCCATGCCATCTCCTTCGAGCGGAGCGTAAGATGTCGCGCCGCATTCGAAACCGGCCATCCCTGAGCAGCAGAACGCGCCGCCACCGGGCGGCGTGATTGAGCATGGAGAGCAACATGGCTGCCGCCAGCGACACCGTCGCCCCGCTGACAAGCGTCGAGGAAATCGCTGCGCGTCGCGTCGGGAATTTGCTGGTCCGCCCGATCGAGGCGGTCTCGGCGCTGCTTCTCTGCGTCATCATCGTGCTGCTTCTGGTGGGCGTCGCCTCCCGCTATGTGTTCTCCTATCCGGTGGTCTGGATCGATGAAGTGGCGTCGATCTCGTTCCTGTGGCTTGCCATGCTGGGCTCGGCCATCGCCATCGACCGGAACGAGCATCTCAGGCTGACGCTCTTCACCGGGATGTTCCCCAGAAGGTTACAGGGGTTCATCCACACTCTCGGCCTCGTGCTCACCGCAGCGTTTCTGCTTGTCATGCTGCAACCGGCTGTCGAGTACGTGATGGAGGAATGGTACGTCACATCGGCGGCTCTCAACATTCCCAACAGCTTCCGCGTCTCGGCCATCGCCTTCGGCATCTTCGCAATGCTGGGCTTCATCGTGTCGCATGCGGTGAAGACCTCGACTATGCGCGATCTCGCCGTTTCGGTGGTCCTCGTGGCGGCCATTGTCGGGATGCTCTGGCTCCTTTCGCCCGCTCTACTGAGACTCGGCAACGTCAACATCCTCATCTTCCTCGTCGGGGTTGTGGCCCTGTGCCTGGTGATGGGCGTGCCGATCGCCTTCTGTTTCGGCATCGGAACCCTGGCGTTCCTGGCCTTCAGCACGCGCGTGCCGATCTTCGTCATGATCGGTCGCATGGATGAGGGCATGTCGAGCATCATCCTCCTGTCGGTGCCGATCTTCGTATTCCTCGGCTGCATCCTGGATGCGACGGGCATGGGCAAGGCTATCGTCGACTTCCTTGCCTCCCTCCTGGGTCACGTGCGAGCCGGCATGTCCTATGTGCTGCTCGGCTCGCTTTTTCTGGTCTCCGGCATTTCCGGCTCGAAAGTGTCGGACATGGCGACCGTCGCCCCCGCCCTGTTTCCGGAGATGAAGCGACGCGGGCACAAGCCGCGGGAGATGATCGCGCTGCTGGCGACGGGCGCGGCCATGGCCGATACCGTTCCGCCGAGTATCGTCCTCATCGTTCTGGGCTCGGTCGCTGGCGTTTCCATCGCGGGCCTGTTCACGAGCGGCTTCATCGTGGCCATGGTGCTGCTCGCCGTGCTCGCAGCCCTTGCGCGCATGAAGGCTTCCGGCGAGCACCTCGGCGATGTGCGGCGCGCGCCTTTCGGGACCATGTGGCGCATGATGCTCATCGCGGCACCGGCGCTGGTGCTGCCGTTCATCATCCGGAGTGCGGTCGGCGGTGGTGTAGCAACGGCAACCGAGGTTTCCACCATCGCGGTTCTCTACGCCCTCATTATCGGCATCTTTCTCTATGGCGGCATCGGACTGCGCAAATTCTACGACATGCTCGTGGAGACGGCTGCTCTGAGCGGCGCGATTCTGCTGATACTCGGCACGGCCCTTGCCATGGCCTGGGCGCTCACCCAGACCGGCTTTGCCCAGCAACTCGCAACCTACATGGCAGGCCTGCCCGGCGGCTGGATCATCTTCATGGCCGTTAGCATCGTGGTCTTTCTGATCCTCGGCTGCGTTCTCGAAGGCCTTCCCGCGATCGTCCTCATGGCGCCGCTCATGTTCCCGATCGCAAAGAACCTGGGCATCAACGACATCCACTATTCCATGGTCGTCGTCACGGCGATGAATATCGGCCTGATGGCACCTCCCATCGGCATCGGATTCTACATCGCCTGCAAGATCGGCAACGTCCCGCCCGACGAGGCTATGGGAGCCATCTGGCCCTACATCCTGGCGCTGCTGGTCGGCCTTGTGCTGATCGCCGCAATTCCAGGCATTTCCACCGCGTTCCTGTGACAGGAGAGCCCGCCACAAGTCGTCTTACACAACAAGCATGAGGGAGAGAAACATGATCATTTCACGCCGTACCCTGCTGCAGGGCACCGCCACAGCCGCAATGGTCGGTAGCTTCGGAGTTCGCGCTCAATCGGCCGAGTTCACCTACAAATACGCGAACAATCTGCCGGTCACGCACCCGATGAACCTGCGGGCGAAGGAAGCGGCCGACAGGATCAAGCAGGAGACGGGCGGACGGGTCGAGATCCAGATCTTTCCCAATAACCAGCTCGGCTCCGATACTGACATGCTGAGCCAGGTCCGGTCGGGCGGTGTCGAGTTCTTCACCCTGTCGCCCCTGATCCTGTCCACTCTCGTGCCGAATGCCTCGATCAGCGGCATCGGCTTCGCCTTCCCGAATTACGACAGCGTCTGGAAGGCCATGGACGGCGATCTTGGCGCCTATGTGCGCGGCCAGATCACCAAGGCTAACTTGGTCGTGATGGACAAGATCTGGGACAACGGCTTCCGTCAGATCACGAGCTCGAGCAAGGCGATCCAGACGCCCGACGATTTGAAGGGCTTCAAGATCCGCGTGCCGGTAAGCCCACTATGGACCTCCATGTTCACCGCCTTCGGCTCGGCCCCTGCCAGCATCAACTTCGCCGAGGTCTATACCGCGCTGCAAACCAAGGTGGTCGACGGCCAGGAGAACCCGCTGGCGATTCTCTCCACCGCGAAGCTCTTCGAGGTGCAGAAATTCGTTTCCATGACCAACCACATGTGGGACGGGTTCTGGTTCCTGGCCAATCGCCGTGCCTGGGAGCGGCTGCCGGAAGACTTGCGCCCCATCGTGGCCAAGCACCTCAACGCTGCCGCGGTCGAGGAACGCGCCGATGTGGCGAAGCTGAATGCCGGCCTCAAGGACGAACTCGTCTCCAAGGGCATGCAGTTCAACGATCCGGACCCGGCCCTCTTCCGCGAGGCGCTGCGGAAGGGCGGCTTCTATGCCGAATGGAAGAAGAAGTACGGGGACGAGGCCTGGGCCATCCTCGAGAAGGCCGTGGGCAGCAGCCTGACCTGATCCCCATCCTCGCGACCGGCGGACACACCGCCGGTCGCACGCTCTTTCCTGCTGAACGTGCTGAGACGCGCTGGAGAGCTTCATGGTCGACCGTCTGAAGGGAAAAACGGCCATTGTTTTCGGGGCTGGATCCTCAGGAGACGGCTGGGGCAACGGCAAGGCCGCAGCCGTTGCTTATGCCCGCGAGGGAGCCCGTATCGCCTGTGTCGATCTCGTCCGAGAGGCCGCAGAGGAAACGACATCGATCATCGTGAAGGAGGGCGGCGAGGCTATCGCGGTTACTGCCGACGTCACCGACATGGCTTCGGTTGCGGCAGCGGTCGCCCAGTCTGTCACCGCCTTCGGGGGCATCGATATCCTGCACAACAATGTGGGTGTGACCCATATGGGCGGGCCCGTCGAGCTGACCGAGGAGCAGTTCGAGGCCGCGCTGAAGCTCAACATCGGACCCGTCTATCGCACGGCCAAGGCGGTGATCCCGCACATGCTGCGGCAGGGAGGCGGCGCTATCGTCAACATCTCCTCTCTGGCGGCGATCCGCTGGACGGGCTATCCCTACTTCGCCTACTACGCCACCAAGGCGGCAGTGAACCAGGCGACGGTGGCACTCGCGATGCAATATGCCCGTCATGGCATACGGGCCAACTGCATCATGCCGGGTCTCATCGATACGCCACTGATCTATCGACAGATCTCCAATCAATACGCCTCCGTCGAGGATATGGTGGCCGCGCGCAATGGAGCCGTGCCGATGGGCCATATGGGAACGGCCTGGGACGTGGCCAACGCGGCGGTCTTCCTCGCCTCCGACGAAGCACAGTTCATCACGGGCGTCTGCCTCCCGGTGGATGGCGGACAGAGCTGCGCCGTGTCCGAGTTTCGCTGACGGTACAGGTTATGCGTGTTGAACGATGCTGCGGGAGTGTTGATTAACCATGAGACGCATCGATCATCCCGGTCCTGTTGGTTCGGAGCGTATCGCCGCCATTGCCGGTTCTGCCGTTCCGCTCCGTTTCGTGCTGGAGCCGGGCTTGGCAATCGATGAGGCTGTTGCCGCAGGCATGAGACGTGCCGGCTGCCTTGGTGGTTTCGTGGAATTCCGGGGCGGCCGGTGCGAACCGTTTCGGTATGTGATGCCGGCCGCATCCTCGGATCCGCGCTATGTGGCCTGGTATAGCGAGACCTACGAACCGGCCGGGCCGGTGAATGTGATGCGTGCCTGTGCCATCGTCGGCATGCGGGACGACAAGACCTTCCTTCACTGCCACGGCATCTGGGACACGTCCGAGGGACAGCGGATGGGCCACATGCTCGCTCCCTTGTCCATGGCCGCAGAGCCCATCGAGGTGACAGGCATCGGGTTCAGGGATGCCACCTTTGAGGCTGTGCCGGATCAGGAAACGAACTTCACCTTGTTCGAGCCGGTTCGACGTGCCGAAGCAGAACCTGCAATAACAGGGAATGGCGTGCTGCTTGCAAAGGTCCGACCCAATCAGGACATCGTCCTCGCCATCGAAGACATCTGCTCACGCCACGGGATCGCGAGAGCCAATGTCTATGGAGTCGGTAGCCTGAACGGGGTGCGTTTCGTCGATGGAACTCGGGTGAATTCACATGCGACCGAGGTGCTGATCCGCAATGGTGGTGTAGAGAGCGCCGACGGGCAGGTCCATGCGCGGCTTGTTGTCGATGTTGTCGATATGAAGGGCGGTATTTCCTCAGGAGAAATCGTCCGAGGCGACAACCCCGTTTGCATCACGTTCGAACTCGTTATCGAGGCAGTGAAGGAGTGAGGCCGGAGACGGTGTTCTCTCCAGGCGAAATCAGCCTCTCTTCTCGAATTCGGAGGCGGCGATCTGCCGGACGGCCCTGTCGGCATAAAGCTGAAGCTCGGCCTTGTCGCCTCGGGAGAAGGAGCGGGGTTTCGTATCGATCAGGCACAAGGCGCCTAGCCTGATGTTCTTCAAGAAGCTCAAAGGGGCTCCGGCATAGAACCGGATGAAGGGAGCGCCGGTCACGAAAGGGTTGTCCTTGAAGCGGTCGTCCAACAAGGTGTCGGTGACGACGAAAACCTCATCGCTCAGGACCGTATAATTGCAGAACGCTATGTCCCGCGGTGTCTCGCCCGGCTCTATGCCCTGCGCCGCCTTGATGAGTTGTTGGGCTTTATCCAGCAGGGTAATCGTGCAAATCGGGACCTCGAAGTGCAGTTGCGCCTCCTCGCAGATCCTATCGAGCGCCGGTTCAGTTTTGGCATCGAGCGCGCCAGTCTCGAGGAGGGTCTGCAAGCGTTCCGCCTCATGAGGGCCGATAGGGAAGGACATTGCTCTGGGTCCTAGGCGCTTCTTTCTCGAAGCATGCCTTTTGTAAGGTTATCGGTGGATGGAGAATTGGTGACTTCAGTCGCGGATAGTTCATTTCAGGCTGAACGTAACCCGCTGACCTTATCAATAGCTTATTGGAGTTAATCAGGTCCTATTGTGGAGCCTTGCCGGGTCCTGGTTCCTGTTTGTCTTTGTTCAGGAGTGCACCCCTCACGGCGTGCCAAGCTGGCTTCTTCCGAATTGCCCGATCAAGGAGAAGCGACCGCTGCCGCGCGCCGTCGGACCGGGGCCGGAAGCTGTTCAGCCAAGTCCGGTCGTCGGACAGGCCCCATGTGCTCACGGCGAGGACCTTGGCCTCCTCAAGGACGAGATCGAGATAAGCCCGATAGGTATCGGCTACGATGGTGTCGCGCATGCTCCGATTACGGGGGCATAGATGATCAGAGACGTCCATTTCGGTGATCATGACGCTCAAGCCCAAAGCCCGGACCTCCCGAAGGAAGGCGCGAAACTCCGGATGCCTCCGGGGCTGTTCCAAGGCGGTCAGGTGGGACTGGATGCCCAGACAAGCAATCGGGGTGCCCTTGGTTTTTTCCCGCTCAAGCAAGGCGAGCATTTGCCGGCGCTTTCGCTCAGCTGCCGGTGAGTCGTATTCGAGCCCCATCTCGTTGAGAACGAGAACGGCTCCGGGATCCAGGAGTGATGCCTGGCGGAAAGCAATCTCGATATAGTCAGGGCCGAAAGCCGCGAGAAAGCACGTTTCGCGTAAACCATCCGCTCGGCCATCGGCAGATTCCAGCGGTTCATTCACGACATCCCAGGAGTGCAACTGCCCGGAATACCGGGTCACCGTTTCTCTCAGGTGATTCAGTGCGGCTTCCTGGAACTGATTCTCGGGGCTGGTCGGGAGGGCTGGCGGAACGGCCTCATGCCACCAGAGTGTGTGTCCATGAATCGCGAGGTTGTTGTTCGACGCAAAGGAAGCCAGATCATCGGCAGCCGAGTAGTCGGGACAGCCTGGGTTCCGGTATACGGCATCCCATTTCAACTCGTATTCTGGCGTAACAATAGAACAATCACGCAGAATTGCCCGGGTGCGAGGTTGCGACAGAAGGTCAGAGATGCAAAGAGCGGTGCCGAAAAGCAGACCGCTTTCAGCAGCGGCGCTCGACAAGCTGCTCTTCCTTGGCTCATGGTGCATTCTTCATTCCTCACCTGAATGATATCACAGGCAACTCCCAGCCCAACGCGATACCGCTACAGACCCATCGATGAAAATCCGCCACATCCTGTTGATCCTGACGGCATTCCTCGGTGCTGCCTTGCTGGTCGCCGTCGCTCTCCAGATTCGTGACGAGCTGCTCGAATATCAGACGGCGGAAAGGATGGTGGCGTCGAATACGGTACGGGAGCGGCTTCTGCTTGGGACCGAGGCTCTCGCGAGCGAGCGCAGCCAAACATACGTTCTGCTGATCGGGCAAAGGAACGAATCCAACGGCATCATGGAACTGCGGGACGTGCGACGGCAGGTGGATGACCAGTTGAACGCAGCAGAGCGCGCGATCACAGTCACTCAGGCATCCTTGAGAAACACCAGCAGCAGCCTGACAACTCTGTCACGCATCCGCCAGGAAATAGGGACCCTGCGGCAGCAGGCAGACGGATCTCTCGGGCTCAACGGTGGCGTAGGAGGTCAGGAATTCGCCCCGCGGTGGTTCCAGGAGGCCACTCGCCTCGTGGAAGAACTGCAATCGTCCCGGATGACCATTCTGCAGCGGGAGAGACCGCTCGATCCGGTTCTCAGAACCGAATCCAACCTGAGAGCCTATGGAGCGATCCTCAGCGAAAGCATCGCCCGGAACCAAGCCCTGATGAGCCGCGCTCTCGGGCGCCCATCCGTTGTGGGGGGCCTTGAGATTGATGCAGTCAGTCGGAACGCTGGTCGCGCGGGGCTCGCCTGGGAGCTTATTGACGGTCAAATGGCCGTGCCATTGAGCGAGAGTGTCAAAGAGGCCATCTCAACAACTCACGAGTATTACAGCTCGACCTTCGCACCGCTTCAAAGATCCCTGCTGGCGGCGCTCCTTGGAAAGGTGCCACCCGCGCTGGGACCTGAGGAATGGTATGATTTGACGGGGAGGGCGCTGAGCAACATCGCGCTGATGCAACGGGAACTCCTTCGCAGCTCGCGGGAGCGGATCGAGGCGGAGCTCACCCGTGCGCGAAGGTCCCTGGTTCTATGGTCGGTCCTGCTCCTGCTGGGGGCGGCTGCCGTGCTCGCCAGCATCCTGGTCGTGCGCCGCCGGGTCGTCCGGCCCCTGGAGAGCCTGAGTCAGGCGATGCTCAGGCTGGCGGACAACGATTTGGACATTGACCTGCCTCGCCGCCCGCGGGCTGACGAGATCGGAGAGATGAACGATGCATTGCGAGTCTTTAAGGCGAATGCCATTCAGCGGCAGAGAACCCAAAACGAGAAGCAAGTTCTCCATGCCCGCCTCCGGGAGGCCTATGGCCAGCTTCAGAAGGATCTTGAGGCCGCCGCCGTCATCCAAAGGACAATGCTGCCGCCGTCCTCGAGAGTTGACGGTGTGGCGTTTCACGGTCTGTTCCGACCCTCGAGCTTGATCGCCGGCGACACCTACAACGTGGTGCGTCGCAACGACGGCGCGGTTGGTTTCTTCCAGGTCGATGTCGCAGGTCACGGGGCGGCGGCAGCATTGGTGTCGGTCGCCTGCCACCACGCTCTTTCGCAGGCGATCCTGACACGGACTCAAGGCACGCCGCTCGAAGAGATCGCCGTGCAGATCAACGAGGAATGGCCGGAGGATCTGCCGTACTTCACGATGATCCTGGGCGAGATCGACTCCCGCTCCCAGCGCGCCAGCATCATCCAGGCAGGGCATCCGTCGCCGCTGGTGATCCGCGCCGATGGCGCCGTCGAGATGATCGGCGAGGGAGGATTTCCCGTCGGTATGCTGCCTGCTGCCTCTTACGAAAGGCTGGAGTTCGACTTAGGTCCAGGCGACCGGCTCTTCATCTACTCCGACGGGCTGGTCGAAGCTGAGGACCAGGCCGGCGAGCAGTTCTCCGAAGACCGGTTGCGCGCACTCGTGCGCGAGGCTGCCGCAGAACCGAGTTCCGTTCTGCTTGACAGGCTCGATGACGTCTTGCGGAACTGGCGGGGCTCTGAAACCCTGGATGATGACTTGAGCGTTCTCATGTTGGAGCGCTTAGCCGAAAGGATTCCTGCGAATGCTGTCCACTGATCTACGCGCTAATGTTCTCGTCGTCCGGGTTGAAGAGAAGCGGATTGATGCCAGCAAGGCTCCGTCATTCAAGGATGAAATGGCACGGTGCATCGACGCCGGACAGAATCAGATCGTTCTGGACCTGAGTCAGGTCGACTTCATCGACAGCTCCGGACTGGGCGCCCTCGTCTCCTGCCTCAAGCGCCTCGGGCCAAGGGGGAGCCTGGCGGTTGCGGGGGCCACAGGAGCCGTCAGTCGTCTTTTCACCCTTACCCGAATGGACCGCGTGTTCGCCCTTCACCCGAATGTGGATTCCGCGGTCGAACAGCTTTCTGCTTGATCCCTCACTGCCAGAGCGCAGAAAGAGCCACGATGGTATCCTCCATCAGCCTCTCCATCGACAGCGACCTCGACAAGGTGTCGCTCCTCGCCCGCGCCGTTCGGGCCCTATGCGAGGATCTGCTGAGTCCCGAGGACCAGGACGCGGTGGAACTCAGCCTCGTCGAGGCCATCAACAACGTCATCAAGCACGGCTATCACGGGGAGCGAGGCAAGGACGTCCAAGTGGCGGTCGGGCTTCAGGCCGATCTGGTTGTGATCGAGGTCATCGATCATGCTCCCCCCATGCCCGCTCAGGTGCTGGACAAGGCCCCGGAGGACACATTCGCCTTCGATGAAACCGATCTTGCCGATATCCCGGAAGGGGGCATGGGCCTCGCGCTCATCCGCATGAACATGGACGAGGTCGAGTATCATTCGAACGAGGCTGAGAACCGCCTGCGCATGGTCAAACGGATCGGATCCTCCGCCTCAGGGGGCTGAAGCCAGACCTGCTATCCGGTCTTGAAGCGAGGGGAAAGCGACCGCCGCGGCTCCCAGGGCGGAGACAAGCACGGGCGTGACCTCGCCTGTCTGGCGCTCCATGTCGGCAATGACCCTCTGGGCCCGCGCAAGTCCATCCTCGGGCCTTAGGATGCTGAGCTGAACGGCGGAAGCGAGGGAGACCAGCAACGCCGCTCGCGAAGTCGCAGCATGCGGTTCCGCGGAATAAACCTCTTCCGACCGCTGAAGGTTGGCTTTCACCCTTGCATCGACAGCAGGCGAAATGGTCGGAGGAGCATTCCTCTGACGAGCAAGCTCGGTCGCAACGCGGCCCTGGATCCGTTCTTCGGTATCAAGTGTTTCGAGATAGATGATGATTCCCGTCGAGATCGCCAGCGCTGCAATAAAGGTGATCTGCCCTCGGGCCTTGAGGAGGCCTTCTCTGAAAGTCAACGCTGAGCCTCCGGTGAGCTTGGAACGCGGTACGGCACGGATCTGCCGTATGGAAGAGGTCCGAAACCTAATCGCCCGGTGCCCGACAAGGCAAGAGAGATGCTTGCTGCCGAGAAGGGCTGGAGAGCATCGCTTGCTTTTTTGAAGCATAGTATCATTTACCGTTCGGTCACAATGCCACCATAGGCAGCTGCAACTTGGTGCGGTCTTTCTCAAATCGGGCTATGCGTCCGGGACGATTCGTTCTTAGGTCAGGAGTAAACCGAGGCGGATCTGCGAAACGATTGAAGTAGGCCTATGAGTTTTCTCACATTCGGACCATCGCTTTTCATCCAGCCGCACTACGACGACGTTCCGCTCTCCTGCGGCGGCACCTTGGCGCTCTTGGCCGAGGGCGGGTATGAGCCGCGCATGATCACGGTGTTTGCCAGCGAACTGGTCGATGAAATGGTCGGTGAGTTCGCTGCCTGGAAGCACGAGCGGTGGAAGGTCACGGATGCGGAGCAGGTCCTGGCGGTTCGCCGCAAGGAAGATGCGGAAGCTGCCCAGGCGCTCGGCTCCTCCGTTCGCTGGCTCGGGCTGCCGGATGCCATCTATCGTGGAGAGCGCTACAGGTCCGACCCCGAACTCTTCGGTGCTTTGAAAGGCGAGGAGCTGGAACTCGCCGCTCATCTTGCTGAGGAACTGCGCCAACTGCCGGAATGGCGCGACGACATGCAAGCCTTCGTTCCTTTGGGCATCGGCTCCCACGTGGATCACCAGCTGGTGTTCGAGACCGGCCGCCACCTCGCATCCGCGGGTGTCAGGGTCTATGCCTATGAAGATTGCCCTTATGCAATCCACACGCCTGCCGGTGTCCAAGCACGCTTGGCGATCCTGGGAGATGCGACCGGGGACCCTGTCATCGTCCCCATTGCAAAGACCCTGCAGAAACGCCTCGATTCGATTGCCTGCTATCGATCCCAGGTTCCCGTGATTTTTCGTTTCACGCCTGATTTCAGGACTGCCGTCACGAATTTTGCGCTAGAGACGGGCGGCGATGTCGGACCCGCTGAGCGGTTCTGGCCGGTTCATCCGCACGGTGGTTCAAGATGATTGTTGAAATGAAGCAGACGGAACAGGGGGTTGCCCTCGTGCGCCTGTCAGGGCGGTTGGACGCTGCTGCAGCGCCTCAGATCCTGGCCCGCCTGAAGGACATTGTGGCTGAGGGACAAAGCCGTCTTGCCGTTGACTTGTCAGAGGTTTCGTTCGTCGACAGCACCGGGCTCGGCACCCTGGTGTCCGGTCTCAAGGCTGCTCGCAAAGCCGAGGGCGATTTGCGCCTTGTCGCACCCAATTCCCAAGTGCAGCGTCTGCTGCGCCTTACCACGCTCGATCGGGTGTTCGTCATCTCCGACACGCTCGAAACCGCATGGGTTTAAGACGCAGGCGTTCGCCTAAACCTGCGACGGCACTGCGCCTTCAACGATTGCGGATTCGAATTCAGGATCGGGCTGCCAGTAAGCCGCCCGGATCACCGGCAGCATCGACAGGGCATTGCTGAAACCCCAGAGAGTGTTGGCGATCATTGCTCCAAGCGTATACCCCTCACGCCCCGTTCCATAGGCCGCCCAGCCCCAGGCAAGACCCGTCATGGTAACGACCACAAGCGCGATCTGCCATCTCACGAGCCGGCCATAGGTTCCGACCTGCCGATCCTTGGGCGTGACTGGGAACGAGATCTTTTTGCCTCGCATGACGGCCCAGAGCGCCTGAAGATTCAGCGGGAACATGGCGAGATACCAAGCACGGCCCTTGGCGTTCGAGTTGCCCCACATGGCGACGAGCTGCGACAGCTCGTTGAGCAGCAGGAACGGCGCGATATGCACGAAGAAATCGAGCGAATAGCCCGAGACGGGGGCGATGCCCGAGAACAGGAAGACGATGGGCGATATGAGGAAGACGATGTTCCAAATGGGAGAGAGATACGAGTAGAAGGTCGATCCGTACATAAGCTTTTGCGGCAGCGTCAGCCCGCGCCGGAACAGCGGATTGTCGTGGGCAAGAATGTCCAGGGTGCCGCCCGCATATTTAAAGCGCTGGATCGTCCAGCTGAGAAGGTCGTTGGGCGACAGCATCCTTGACTGGACGACAGGGTGCAGAACTGATTTCCACCCGCGCTCCCGGTCGCTGTGCAGGACGATGGACGTATAGATGTCCTCGGAGACGTGGAACTTGTAGGGCTGGAACTCCTCTTCCAGGGCGCTCTGCCAACGCATGACATCGCTGATTGAATCGGTGATGGCCTGCTCGCCGGTCAGATGGCGGGCGGCCTTTTCGTTGCGTCCGGCTGAGGCTGCGACCTGATCGGACCATTGACGAAGAGCCGCCTCCATGACGGCCTCGCGACGGTGGATCGAACCCGCGCCGCAGCAGAAGCTCGCGTTCGCCCAGTTGCGCCGACGCAGAATGACGTCGAAGAAAAGCTGGGGATCGTTGGCGAATGGATCTTCCCCGATCTGAACCGGCCCGAAGACGCGCTCGAACGCTCGGCCAATGCCTCGTCCCAAAGCTCCGAGCCGGCGCCCGAGAGCGGCCGGGAGCGGTATTCCTGGAGGAACGTCGTAGAACCAGTGCGGGGTTTGGACCCAGGCAACTTTCGGATCCCTGAAATAGCCGAGCGTCTCCTCCAGGAATGTGGGGAAAGGGTGCATATCGGCATCGCAGATCAGGATGAAATCCCCGGACGTGGAGGCCATGGCATTTCTGAGATTGCCGGCCTTGAAGCCCACATTGTCCGAGCGGGTGAGATAATTCACCCCTTCTTCCCGAGCGACCGCTTCCATGGTCGGACGCTTGCCGTCGTCCAGAACGTGAATCTGCAGATTGATCGGGTATGGATAAGTGAGCCTCTTGGAAGCCTGCAGACCGACCCGAACGAGTTCAGGATCCTCGCTGTAGGTGGCGACGAAAACGTCCACGGAAACCGGCCTGTCGGGCACGTCCGCATCGTCGGTGCAGTCGCGGATGGTAACCGGAAGAGGAGCGCGCACCGGGGATCGTGCGCTCCAGAGATTCGCCGTGAAGAGGACGAGGCCGATAAAGGAGCCCGTCTCGGCGACAAGGAGCGGGATCGAGAACCAGAGAGCGTCGTAGTTGATTGAGTAGAGCCACCGCCAGCCGATGTACCATACTCCGAAGACAAAGCTCGCCGTGCAGAGAAACTGCCACAGAGCCTCGTGCGCAGGGGAATACGGAAGAGGAGACCAGGGCGTCTGAGTTTGGAAGCGGGAAGAGGGACGGGACAAGAAACGCGTCTCCGGAAAGAGGCTGGAGGCGGAAGGCCTCTGGTCTGGGGATAAGGATAGGCTATTTTCTAGGAAAGAAAGTTAGGACAGGCGAGGCTCTCGCCAGATCCGATCTTTACCTGCCATAAGGGCAAAATCCAGATACTGCCCCTCCTGAATTTGTGATTCGAGACTCTGAGACGATGCATCAGCGTAGGCTTGCCCTTCGTATACGGTTCGCAAGCCTCGTTTTCCTTTGTGGGTTCGGGCTGGCCGCGTCACCTGCTCTAGCCCAATCTGCTCAGGAAGTGCTGGAGCAGGCTAGGCAGGCTGCTTCCACCAATGACAATCGCGAGGCCGCTCGTCTCTTCGAGCAGGCCATTGCCCTTGCTCCCGAGCGCCGAAGCGAACTCCTGCTGGAATATGCGGATCAGACAGCCTATTCCGGCCGTCCTTCGGATGCCGTGCCTCTCTATCGCGAACGTCTGGCCGATCCCGCGCTGGACGCCGCCAATCGGGAGCGCGCGGAGCGCGGACTGGCCTTCGCTCTCATGTGGAGCAGCCAGTTTCAAGAGGCAATTCCCGCCTGGGAAGCCCGCCTGAGCGCAGACCCGAGCAGTGACGAAGCCAGGAAGGCATTGTCCGATTCTTTGGTCGGGGCAGCCCGACAGGCTGGCGAACGCTCCGACAATACAAACGCCAGAACGCTCTTCGGCCGTGCCATCGAGACCGCACCTCAACGCCGCCAGGAGTTGCTGCCGGAACTGGCCGATCAGACGGCTTATACCGGTCAGCCCGACGAAGCCGTGCCGCTATATCAGGAAGCCCTGCGGGATGGCAGCCGACCTGGCGATCAGCAGCGCCGTCTGAGGCGGGGGCTGGCCTTCGCGCTGCTGTGGAGCGGCCAGTTTCCGGCCGCAGTCGCAGCTCTTGAGGATGTGCTCCGGGCATCTCCGGATGACGCTCAGGTCCGGCAGGGGCTTGCGGAGGCTCGCGCTGGCCTCGAGAAAGGCCGTGCGCAGGCGGCGCAGCCTTCTCAGGCCGCTCCATCCCAACAAGCGCCCACAGCCGCTCCAGTCTCGCCTGCCGACGCGGCCACCACCGCAGCCCGAGAGGCGGCAGGACGCGGCGCCAACAGGGAGGCAGCTTCGCTTTTCGAAAGGGCGATTTCACTCGATTCCTCCAAGCGAAGTCAGATCGGCCGTGAATATGCCGACCAGCTCGCTTTCTCGGGCCAGCCGGGCAAGGCGGTTCCTGTCTACCGCGAGGTTATCGCCAGACGGGATCTCTCCCATGGCGAGCGTCAACTGGCCGCCCGCTCGCTTGCCTTCGCGCTCCTGTGGAGCAGCCAGTTCCAGCAGGCCATCGAGGCCTGGGGCGATATCCTGCAGGCGGACCGGAGCGATGCGGAGGCGCGCAAGGTGCTCTCCGATGCTTTCGTTGGTGCAGCCCGGCAGGCGGCCGAGCGCACACGAAACGCCGATGCCGCTTCCTTCTTCCGCAGAGCCATCGAGACCGCTCCGCAAAGACGGCAGGAACTCCTGCCCGAATACGCCGACCAGACGGCCTATTCCGGCAATCCTGCCGGCGCGGTGCCCCTGTATCGGGAGGCTCTGCGCGACGGTCAGCGCCCCGAGGCGGAGCGCCGGCGCGTGCGGCGCGGCCTTGCCTTCGCGCTCCTCTGGAGCAACCAGTTCCGCGAGGCGATTGCCGCCTGGCAGCCCCTGTTCCGCGAGAACCCGCTCGACGAGGAGGCCCGCAAGGCGTTCTCGGACGCTCTTGTGGGTGCGGCGCGCCAGGTTGCGGGACAGGCCCGCAACGCGGAAGCCGTAAACTTCTACGAGCGGGCCTTGGCCGTCATGCCGGGTCGGCGCCGGGAGCTGCTGCGGGAATATGCCGAGCAGGTGCTCTATGCGGGTCAGCCGCTGAGAGCCATCCCGCTCTTCCAGGAGGTGCTTCAGCGTGCAGACCTGACGGCGCAGGAGAAGCGGGACGCCCGGCTCGGGCTCGCCCGTTCTCTCGCCTGGAGCAATCAGCAGAAGCTCGCGATCCCGGTCTTCAGCGAGATCTTGGTGTCGAACGCAAACGACGTCGATGCGCTCATCGGGCGCGGCAACGCCCTCAACGACATCACGGACCACAAGGCCGCCCTGGCCGATTTCGAGTTGGTCCTCGCCCTTCAGCCCAACAATGTGGAGGCGATCCGCGGCGCTGCGACGGCCGAGCGATCCATGGGATCGCCACGCGCAGCCCTGGCCCGGCTCGAGCCTCTTCTTGCCGGTGGGGACCTGAACCCCGCCACGCTCTTCATCGCCGCCCAGGCGCGGCGGGAGATGGGGCGCCCGGATTTGTCGGAGAGCTACGCGAAGGCGGTTCTGGCGCAGAAGCGCGGTGATGCCGGCGCCCTGGCGCTGCTCGATCAGCTCTATCTCGAACGCCGGCCCTTGACCCGCATCGAGAGCTGGTACGCCCGCCGCTCGGACGATCTCGCGATCTGGTCGCTGCAGGCCTCGCACGAGCTGACCTTCAACGATGGCTTGACGAAGATCGGGCCTCAGGCTCGCTTCATGCGCTACAGAGGCGGCGACTTCCCGAGCGTCGACATGTCGAGCATCGGCATCGCAGGGCAGCACAGGTTCGGCGACCATGTCGAGTTCAAGTCGTCGCTCTTCCTGAATTTCGAAGACGAGGCACGACGCAACCGGCCCGACGGGGACGACGGTCAGGACGTCACCCTGACCCACGATACGACCTTAAGCCTGATTCCATCCGATCTGCTCCGGTTCGACCTGAACCTGGCGCGGCGCTATGCGGACGAGAACACGCGTTCCATCGTGAACGATGTCCTGGCCAACGATTTCAGCCTCAAGGCGATCGTGACGCCGGACAATGCGACCCGCTTCTCTGCCCAGGCGATCTACAGCCACTACTCGGACGGCAACGGGCGCATCTGGGGGCAGGTCGAGTTCGCCAAGCGCTTCACGGCGAACCCGTATTTCTGGCTGGGCGCGCGCTACACGGCCTTCGAGTTCGCGGAGGTCGTCGACAATGGATACTGGAATCCCGAGCGGTACCAGTCCCTGGAGGCGAGCGTCCATTTCTACGGCCCGCTGGCTGAAGGATGGTGGTTCGATCTTCAAGGGGCTGCCGGCTACGGCTGGAGCGAGCCCGGCGAAGGGGGCTTCGTCTCCTATGCGGCCGCACGCCTGAACTACGACTTCACCTCGCAGGCGACCTTCGCCCTCTATGCAAGCCACCTCGTGTCCTATGCGCGCTCGTCGGAAGACGACGGCAATTTCGATTCCGGAGAGGACGACGAGCCGTTCAGCCGCTGGTCCGTGGGTGGGGAGCTGAGGATCCGGTGGTAGACCGCTCTCTGCGGAGGTTTATGCCTTAACCTCAGGAATTTTCCTGGCATCCCTCGCAGATGGCGACAGGAGCGACTATTTTCGCCCCATGACAGACTCACGCGACTGGTTCCCCTCGGGCGAGGAACCCAACCCCATGCGGGCTGCCCAGGCCGGCATGAAACCCACCCTGCCGAAGCGCTTCTACAAGGAAGCCAGCGTCGAGGAGCGGGATGGCTTGTTCCATCTCACGCTTGACGGCCGTACGGCGAAGACGCCAAGCAAGCAGGCCCTGGCCGTGCCCACCCGGGCGCTGGCCGAGGCCCTGGCGGAGGAATGGCAGGGGCAGGGGGCTGAGATCGATCCTTCCACCATGCCGCTCACCCGCATCGTCAACTCCGCCATCGACGGGGTGGCGCCTCGAAAGGCCGAGGTGGTGGATGATCTCGTCCGCTATGCCGGGTCGGATCTCGTCTATTACCGGGCCGGCGAGCCCGAGCGTCTGGCCAAGTCCCAGGATGTTGCGTGGAGCCCGATGCTGGACTGGGCGAAGGAGACCCACGGCGCCCGCTTTACCTTAGGCGAGGGCGTAATGCATGTGACGCAGCCGGAGGAATCGGTCGCGGCCATCCGCCGGGCCATCGAGCAGGTCGAATCGGCGTTTGCGATCGCCGCGCTGCATGTCATGACGACCTTGTCCGGCTCTGTGCTGATCGCGCTCGCCCATACGGCACGGCAGCTCGATGTGGACCAGGCCTGGGCAGCCGCCCATGTGGACGAGCTTTATCAGGAAAGCGTCTGGGGTGAGGATTACGAGGCCATGGAGCGTCGCCGGCGGCGCGAGGCCGATTTCAGGGCCGCGTCCCTGGTCTATCGCCTGACGCAGGCATGAAAAAGCCGCCGGCGCGACAGGCACCGGCGGCTGATGCGGTTAAAATTAGCCGCGCTGGAAGCTGATTCCGCACTTCTTCTGGATCGATGCACCCTCGATGGCCTGCATCTGCCCCTTCAGGTTGGCGAGTTCCGCCGTCTTGGCATTGTCGCCGCCCACCAAGAAGGCGGCCGGCCAGAAGATGATAACGGCCGCCGTGGTGGCAACCGCGTCCTGCGTGCGTCGGGAATCCTGGGCGCCCGAGGCGGCTGCCGCCGCAGCGCTGACCCGCTGAGCCTCAAGGCTCAGTTCCTTGCAGTTGTAGCTCTGGTAGGTGACCGGCGACACATAGGCCGCTCCAACATCCTCCGAGCGGCTGGCGCAGCCGGCCGCCAGAAGCGATAGGGATACGGTCAAAGCCGCATACTGGGTGGTCTTGTTCATGTTCAGCCCCGTTGTAACGTAACAATACAAGGTCCCTAACCCGCTCCGGCCGGTCTGTGAAGTGTTGTGGAGCACACACCCATAGTGGGATTTTGACACAGGCACGGCTGTGCTAAGCGGGGGAGCATTTTTCCCGGGAGTCAGGGTCCAGCCATGAAAGACATGCTCGAACGGCTTGAGGAGCGGCGCGCGCAGGCCCGCCTCGGCGGCGGCGAGAAGCGCATCGAGGCGCAGCACGCCCGCGGCAAGCTGACTGCCCGTGAGCGCATCGAGCTCCTCCTCGACAACGGCTCCTTCGAGGAGTTCGACATGTTCGTCGAGCACCGCTCCACCGATTTCGGCATGGACAAGGCCAAGATCCCTGGCGACGGCGTGGTCACCGGCTGGGGCACCGTGAACGGCCGCACGATCTTCGTTTTCGCCAAGGATTTCACCGTCTTCGGCGGCTCGCTCTCCGAGGCCCACGCCCAGAAAATCACCAAGATCCAGGACATGGCGCTGAAAATGCGCGCGCCCATCGTCGGCCTGTTCGACGCCGGCGGCGCTCGTATCCAGGAGGGCGTGGCGGCGCTCGGCGGCTATGGCGAGGTGTTCAAGAGGAACGTGATCGCCTCGGGCGTCATCCCTCAGATTTCCGTCATTATGGGCCCCTGCGCCGGCGGCGACGTCTATTCGCCCGCCATGACCGATTTCATCTTCATGGTGCGCGACCGCTCCTACATGTTCGTCACCGGCCCCGACGTGGTGAAGACCGTCACCAACGAGACCGTGACCTCGGAAGAACTCGGCGGCGCCAAGGTCCACACCACCAAGTCGTCCGTGGCGGACGGCGCCTACGACAACGATGTCGAGGCGCTGCTGCAGGTGCGCCGCCTCATCGACTTCCTGCCCGCCAACAACATGGACGGCGTGCCGGAGCTCCCGAGCTTCGACGATCCGGCCCGCGTGGACGACAGCCTCGACACCCTGATCCCGGACAATCCGAACAAGCCCTACGACATGAAGGAGCTGATCCTGAAGGTTGTCGACGAGGCGGACTTCTTCGAGATTCAGGAAGCTTACGCGAAAAACATCATCACGGGCTTCGGCCGCATCGAGGGCCGCACGGTGGGTTTCGTGGCTAACCAGCCCATGGTGCTCGCGGGCGTGCTCGACGCGGACGCCTCCCGCAAGGCGGCCCGTTTCGTGCGCTTCTGCGATGCCTTCAACATCCCGATCGTCACCTTCGAGGACGTGCCGGGCTTCCTGCCGGGCACCGCGCAGGAATATGGCGGCCTGATCAAGCACGGAGCGAAGCTGCTCTTCGCCTATTCCGAAGCCACCGTGCCGCTGGTGACGGTGATCACGCGCAAGGCCTTCGGCGGTGCCTATGACGTGATGGCCTCAAAGCATATCGGCGGCGATGTGAACTACGCCTGGCCCACCGCCCAGATCGCCGTGATGGGTGCCAAGGGCGCGGTGGAAATCATCTTCCGTCAGGACATCGGCGATGCGGAAAAGATCGCGGCCCGCACCAAGGAATATGAGGACCGCTTCATGTCGCCCTTCGTGGCGGCGGAGCGTGGCTACATCGACGAGGTGATCATGCCGCATTCGACGCGGCGGCGGATTGCGCGGGCCTTGGCGATGCTGCGGCACAAGGAGACCGAGCGGCCCTGGAAGAAGCACGACAACATTCCGTTGTGATATATGTCTTCTAAATTCGAAGAAGCCTTTTACCGCAACAAAAGAGCTGCGTTACTATCGTCTCTTGCGACGATAGCCGTGTCCGCTTTAGCTATTCGCATCCCTTCTTCAACCCAGATTCTGGGTGTTCAGATAGGATCTGAGATATCTAATTTCTGGGCAGCGATAGGCGTCTTAATTGTTTGTGCCTATCTGAATGGCTCTTACTATCTTTATTATTTTTCAGAAATTCCATCATGGGCTCGTGATCCAGAGCAGGGCATTAAGCAAGCTGAAGCTGTGCGAGAGGCCTTACGCGAAATGAAAGAGAAAGCAGAGACCGAGGTAGCGAAAATATCTGAGGCGCAAACTCTGTACCGCAAATACTGGGATGAGCTTTCTAAATACTCTCAATCGCCTATTCCTGACGGGATTGTCGACAGCGTTCAAAGCAAGATCGCCAATTCGATCAGTGGAAGGCGTGGAGTAATACAAGTTGCGGCATTCAATCAGCTCAGTAGCGCAATTCACGAAATCAACGGCCTCCAACATGTTTCGAAACTTAACTGGGAGAAAATGTCAGAGCAGATTGTTGATACGGCTGCAACGGTTGTAGTGAGGGGAGTGGGTCAGCAGGTTGATGCCTTTCTAGCGCAGTTGCACAAGAGGAATGAAGAGATAGTATCAGACATTGATAAGACCTTGTCAGATTTGAGAGAGTTAGAAGAACTTCGAAGGGCGTCGGTAGAGCGCGAAATCGTTTCTCTCGAAGATGTCCCAAAAGATATTTTACTGGCGGGGAGTTATGTATTTTCGCGTAAATGTTCAGTATCAATATCTACCAGCATTCTGCTTCTTATTTGCTATGATTTATTCCGTAGGAACATTGATATTCGGAATGCCGCTGCATCTCTTTATGATCCGTTAGGGTTGTACTCTAAACTCCCACAGGGAAGATTATATGAGCGACCAATCCACCCGCTCCTGGGTCTCCACCGCCATCCAGATCATCGAGGCGGATTTCAACCGCTCGTCGGACACGCATCTGCTGCGCGTGCCGCTGCCGGCTGTCCCGGGTGTCGAGCTCTACCTCAAGGATGAATCGACCCATCCCTCGGGCAGCCTGAAGCACCGGCTGGCGCGGTCTCTGTTCCTCTATGGGTTGTGCAACGGTTGGATCGGGCCGGAGACGACCATCATCGAGGCCTCGAGCGGGTCGACGGCCGTATCGGAAGCCTATTTCGCCCGGATGCTGGGCCTGCGTTTCATCGCCGTGATGCCGCGCTCGACATCCGCCGAGAAGATCGCGCAGATCGCCTTCTATGGCGGCGAGAGCCATTTCGTGGATAGCCCCGCCGAGATGTATGCGGAAAGCGCGCGTTTGGCCGAGGAACT
Organism: Microvirga sp. CF3062; assembly: GCF_036314045.1. Lineage (NCBI taxonomy): Bacteria > Pseudomonadati > Pseudomonadota > Alphaproteobacteria > Hyphomicrobiales > Methylobacteriaceae > Microvirga > Microvirga sp. CF3062. The sequence goes on along the minus strand of NZ_JAYGGN010000012.1, from coordinate 30,472 downwards.
CGGCGGCCATTACATGGACCAGTTCACCTATGCGGAGCGGGCGACGGACTGGCGCGGCAACAACAACATCGCCGAATCGATCTTCAGCCAGATGGGCCATGAGGAGCATCCGATCCCGAGCTGGATCGTGGTGGGGGCGGGAACCGGCGGCACCTCGGCGACGCTGGGGCGCTATATTCGCTACCGCTGCCTGCCAACGCGGCTGTGCCTCTCCGATCCCGAGGCCTCCGTGTTCCACCGGCACCTCGCGGATCGTGAAGTCTGCACCGTCTCCGGTCCACCGTCGGTGATCGAGGGCATCGGCCGCCCGCGCTGTGAGCCGTCCTTCGTGCCGGAGCTCATCGATCGCGCTATTGCGGTTCCGGATGCGGCGAGCATCGCGGCCGCACGCGTTCTGTCGCGCCGCATCGGCCGCTCCTGCGGCGGCTCCACCGGCACCAATCTCTGGGCCGTAGCGCAGATCGTGGGAGAGATGGTGAAGAATGGTGAAAAGGGATCGGTCGTGACGCTCCTGTGCGATTCCGGCGAGCGCTACCGCAGCACGCATTTCGACGATGCCTGGCTCGAATGCCGCGGCATCTGCATCAAGGCCGCCGAGGAGGCGATGGAGCGGTTCTTTGAGACGGGGGTTCTTGCCGCTTCCTGAGACGTGGATGGCCGGGACGAGCCCGGCCATGACGATGCAGGTGTCATCCCCGGCGCACGAAGTGCGGGAAGGGGATCCACGATCAAGCGCGGAGCCATGGATTCCCTTCCCCTCCGCTTTCGCTCCGGCCGGGAATGACACCCTCTTGTCCTGCCACCCTCCTCGTCATCCCCGGACTTGTTCCGGGGATCCACGTCTTGAAACGGCTGCTACCTAGCGTCCAAACCACCGCACCAGCAGCTGCAGGTCCGTCTGCGACAGGTTGTGTCCTGTCGGCAGCGTCTCGTGTTGAACCTCAGCGCCGGAGGCCGATAGGGAGGCAGCCAAACGCTTGCCATTCTCCGCCGGAATGATCGGGTCCATGGCGCCTGAGATCATCAGCACCCGCTTGCCCGCAAGGTCCACGGCGGGAGCCTGGGACAGCGGCACCATGGCCCGCAGCAGCGCCGTGCCCGCAAGAGCCTCCGGCCGCAGCATCAGCATGGCGGCGGCGATGTTGGCGCCGTTGGAGAAGCCGACCGCGATGGGAGCCTCCAACCCGTAGGCCTCCCGTGCCTCAGTGACGAAATCCGCAAGCTCATTGGCGCGGAACCTCACATCCTCCTCGTCGAACACGCCTTCAGCGAGACGCCGGAAGAAGCGGGGCATGCCGTTCTCCAGAATCTTGCCGCGCGGGGAGAGCAGGGCGGAGCCGGGGGAGATCGTGCGGCCGAGACCCAGCAGATCGTTCTCGTCGCCGCCCGTGCCGTGGAGCAGCAGGAGAGGCGGGCGGGATGGATCCGTGGCGGGCTCGTAGCGGTGGATGAAGGACAGTTCGGTCATGGGATTCTCTCTTTCTCCCTCTCCCCATCCAGATCGGGTGTTCCCGATCTGGACATCCTTGTTGCCTAAGTCGGGAACACCCGACTTAGGTGCGGGAGAGGGTGCCCTGCGCAGCAGGGTGGGAGAGGGGGTGAGTTCGTCTGTTCTGCCCCTCTCCCGGCTCACATTCGTTCGCCACCCTCTCCCGCATAGGGGAGAGGGTTTCTGGCGGCTCAAGCCAATTCAGGCAACCTTGCCTCGATGTCGCCCCGGCGCGCTTCCAGGAACGCCGGAAGCTTCAACTCAGCGCCTAGCCGCTCCTGCGCCTCGTCGGCGGCGAAGCCCGGCTCGTCGGTGGCGATCTCGAACAGGATACCGCCCGGCTCGCGGAAATAGACGGACCGGAAGTAGTTGCGGTCCTTCTGCTCCGTGGGCTGGAGGCCGTGGTTCTCGGCAAGCTTTCTCACCATCTCGGCCTGGTCGGCATCGTCCTTTGCGCGGAAGGCCACGTGATGGACGGAGCCGCCACCCATCCGGCCCGGCAGGAAGCCGCCGGCGCTGCGGATGTCGACCGTGCTGCCCATGAGGGCCTCCGTCCTGTAGCGGACGAGAGAGCCCTCGCGCGCCGTCTCGGCAAAGCCGAACACGTCGGTGAGGATCGCACCCGTCCGCTCGCCGTTCTCGACGAGCAGCGTGACGCCTTCCAAGCCGCGGATCGCATGCTCCGCCGGGATGCCGTCTGCCGTCCAGGCCTCCTCGGCCTCCGCATTCGGAATGCCCATGAGAGCAAGGCTCGTGCCGTGCGGATCCTTGAAGGTCAGGACGCTCTGCCCGAGGCGTTTCTCCACGGTGCCGTGCTCGACGCCCTGCTCGATGAACCGGTGCGCCCAGAAGCCCAGGGATACCTCGGGGACGCGGAACGCCGTTTCCTGCGTGGTGCCGACGCCATTGCGTCCGGGCGCCACGTGCTCCCAGGGGAAGAAGGTCAGGATCGAGCCGGGCTGGCCGAGGCCGTCGCCGAAATAGAGATGATATGTGCCGGGATCGTCGAAGTTGACGGTCTTCTTGACGAGGCGTAGGCCGAGCACGCGGGTGTAGAAATCGAGATTGCGACGGGCCGGGCCAGCAATGGCGGTGACGTGATGAATGCCGTGGTGCCGCATGGATGCGTTCCTTAACGGGCAAGCGCGGGTTGCGCTGCGTTGACAGGGAAATAAGTACCACCAGGCCGCGAGGAAGTGCGGAAAGGGCGACCTTGCGGGATTGCAAAGCTGCAGCAGCCTCTTCGGCAAATCCGCGCAAACGTTGAGGAATCGGCTCCGTCAAGATTCCGGCAACCAAAGAGTCTCAACAAGGCTTAACCTCAACGGCGATTCAGCATGTCGTGTTAACGGTTTAGCCCTGCCGTCCGTGTGAATGTCATCCTGCACAAGCGATCAACCGGTGTTGAAATTAAGAAAAGCCGGCGGGAGTCAAACGGATGTTGAAGGATCAACTTCGCGATTTCATCGACAGCGTCTCCGAGAGGGGCCATGTCTGCAATGATGACGTGGCGATGCTTCAGAGTGAGATCCTCCCCGGTGGGATCGCGAGCCGTCTCGAGGTCGAGTCCCTACTGGCTTTGGACCGCATCGTCACCGCCGTCGAAGGCTGGGGCGCGGCGCTGACCAGGCTCGTGGCCGATTTCGTCATCTGGAAGCGTGCTCCCCATGGTGTGGTCAGCAATGACGATGCCTTCTGGCTCTCGACCCTCCTGGAAGTCAGCGGGCCGTCCCCGAACGCCATGGCCATCGCCTATGCCATCCTGGACGAGGCGGGCCACGTGGACGTGGCGCTCCTCGATTTCATCATGCGCGGGCGCCAGCAGGCGAGGCTGTCCCAGATCGCCGCCTGAATAATCTTCTAAAGCTAAATGCTGAACCAAGCCCCGCTTCCCCACGGCACGGATGTGCAGTAACGGAGGTGGGGCTGACTTTTTTGGTTGGCGCATCGTTCTCGGCGAAAAACCGAGGCCACTTTTTCGCACGATGCGCCATAGGGTGGAGCGTTCGAGGGTTCATGTTCTCTAAGATCCTGATTGCCAACCGGGGCGAAATCGCGTGCCGGGTCATCAAGACCGCCCGGCGCATGGGCATCAAGACGGTGGCGGTCTATTCCGACGCCGACCGGGATGCGCTCCATGTGGAGATGGCCGACGAGGCCGTCCATATCGGCCCGGCCGCCGCTGCCCAATCCTATCTGGTCATCGAGAAGATCATTGAGGCCTGTAAGGCCACCGGCGCCCAGGCCGTCCATCCTGGTTACGGCTTCCTGTCCGAGCGCGAAGCCTTCCCGAAGGCCCTGGCCGAAGCCGGCATCGTGTTCATCGGCCCGAATCCCGGCGCCATCGCGGCCATGGGCGACAAGATCGAGTCGAAGAAGGCGGCCGCCGCCGCCAAGGTCTCGACCGTACCGGGCTATCTCGGGGTGATCGAGGGGCCCGAGCAGGCGGTGACCATCGCCAACGAGATCGGCTACCCGGTCATGATCAAGGCCTCGGCCGGCGGCGGAGGGAAGGGCATGCGCATCGCCCATTCCTCGGATGAAGTGGCCGAGGGATTCGCCCGCGCAACGTCCGAGGCGGCAAGTTCGTTCGGCGACAGCCGCGTTTTTGTTGAGAAGTTCATCACCGATCCGCGCCACATCGAGATCCAGGTGCTGGGCGACAAGCATGGCAACGTGATCTATCTGGGCGAGCGCGAATGCTCGATCCAGCGCCGCAACCAGAAGGTCATCGAGGAGGCGCCGTCGCCGCTCCTTGACGAAGAGACCCGCCGCCTCATGGGCGAGCAGGCGGTCGCTCTCGCCAAGGCCGTGGGTTACGATTCCGCCGGCACGGTGGAATTCGTGGCAGGCCAGGACAAGTCCTTCTACTTCCTTGAGATGAACACCCGCCTCCAAGTGGAGCACCCGGTCACCGAGATGATCACCGGCATCGATCTCGTGGAGGAGATGATCCGCGTGGCGGCCGGCGAGAAGCTGCGCCTATCGCAAGGAGACGTGAGGCTCAACGGCTGGTCGGTGGAGAGCCGCATCTATGCCGAAGATCCGGTGCGCAACTTCCTGCCTTCCACGGGCCGGCTCGTCACCTACCGCCCTCCGAACGAGGGCGAGCAGGACGGCGTCACGGTGCGCAACGACACTGGCGTGTATGAGGGCGGCGAGATCTCGATCTACTACGATCCGATGATCGCGAAGCTCGTGACCCATGCACCGACCCGCCTCCAGGCCATCGAGGCTCAGGCGCGGGCGCTGGACGCCTTCGCCATCGAGGGCATCCGCCACAACATCCCGTTCCTAACGGCCCTGATGCAGCATCCGCGCTGGCAGTCGGGCCAACTCTCCACCGGCTTCATCGCCGAGGAGTTCCCGCAAGGGTTCAAGGCACCTGCGCCGGAGGGCGAGGTGGCCCTGCGCATGGCTGCGGTGGGTGCCGCCATCGACCACGTGCTGAACGAGCGCAAGCGCCACATATCCGGCCAGATGCGTCCCGCCGCCAGCCTGCGCTTCGAGCGCGACCGGGTGGTGATGCTGGGCAAGGAGCGCCATGAGGTGACGGTCGAAGATATCGACGGCGGCTTCGCGGTGGTGATCGACGGTCAGGCCTGGCTGATTGTCTCTGATTGGGCTCCGGGCCAGCCGGTCTGGACCGGCACTGTGGGCGGTGAAGCCGTTGCCGTGCAGGTGCGGACGATCCTCAATGGCGTCGCGCTCTCCCATGCGGGAGCCTCCGCCGAGGTCAAGGTTTACACCAAGCGCGAGGCGGAACTCGCGGCCCTCATGCCGGAGCGACTGGAGGCCGATACCGGCAAGCAGCTGCTCTGCCCGATGCCTGGTCTCGTGAAGGCCATCATCGTCGCCCAGGGCCAAGAGGTGAAGGCAGGCGAGCCGCTCTGCATCGTGGAGGCGATGAAGATGGAGAACATGTTGCGCGCCGAGCGCGACGGCACCATCTCCAAGATCCACGCCAAGGAAGGCGACAGCCTCGCGGTGGATGCCGTGATCCTGGAATTTGCATAAGGATTCGGGCCAAAACCGATGCCCCTTTATTTCGCCTACGGGTCCAACATGGACCAGGCTGCCATGCTCGGACGCTGCCCGGCCTCGAAGCCGGTTGGCATCGGGCGGCTCATGCGCCACCGCTTCATGGTTTTCGACGAGGGCTACGCCACCGTGGTACGGGATCAGCAACGGGCGGTCTGGGGCATGGTGTGGGATCTGGCGCTCGCCGATGTGCCGGCTCTCGACCGGTACGAGAGCCTCTCGACGGGCCTCTACATCAAGGTCGTCCAGCCGATCGTAACGGCACAGGGGCCGCGCCGGGCGATTGTCTATGTGAGGCGCAGCGCCAAGCCCGGCACACCGCTCCCCGGCTACATGGAAGGTGTCGTCGAGGCCGCCCGGTGTGCTGGCTTGCCGGAGGATTACATCCGGAGCCTGAGCGTGTGGCTGCCGAAGACCCGAGCCTCGGCACCGGCTCCTCAAGAGCCCAAGGTCCGCCCACTCTGGGGAGCCCCGGGAGGATCAGCCCTGCCCATCCGTCGCCGGTGACGCATCCCTGAGGCGGGGCACAACCGAGATGGTCACGTCGTGCAGGCGCCAGTTCATCTCCTTGGCGTCCTCAATGGCGTGGGCGACCCGCTCCGGCAGATTGTCCGTTTTGCTAGGCACGACATAGACCTCGCCCAGAACGATGTGCCCGCTTTCGCGAAGGCGAACCTCGACCTCCTTCACCCAATCCAAAGCCTCGATCCTGCGTCGAAGATCCTCCGGCAGCGTCTCGTAGCCTGAGCGGTCGGTCTTTTGCGGGCGACGCTCCATGAGGTCTGCGATCACAACCCCAAGGTTGGAAACACCGTCCTTGAGGATATCGAGAGCGATGATGCCCGCTGCCAGCGGATCGATCCACCAATAGCCGAAGCCCGCCCCGAGCACGCCGATGGCCGTGGCGCTTTCAGCCATCCAATCGGCCTTCATCATCTTGGCATCCGCATAGAGAATCTTGTCGTGGAGCTTGGGGGCCAGCTTCAGCTTCATGTGCCCCAGGATGACGCTAGGAATGCCCGTATAGGCAATGGCCGCCAGCATGGGCCAGCCGGCCCAGATCGTCTCCCCGAAGATATGCATGCCGCCGATGGTAGTGCGCTCGCCTGAGAGGAATTTGGAAGCGGATTCGATGAGCAGGAACAGACCCATCCCGACGAGGGCAACCGATGAGATGAGATAGCCGATGGATACCGCCCCGTGATAGCCGTAGGGGAACTTACGGTTCGGAGGCCACAGGGCGATACGGCTGCAGATGAGGAAGACGATGGCCGGAATGACGCTGATCACATCCTCGAAGAAGCTCGCCCGCATGGCCTGCGAAGAGCCCATCGTGATGTAAAGCGCTGTTGCGGCCGACGCGATGTAGAGGACGGTGATCACCTCGAGACGCTGGGCGCGCTTGAACAGGGCTTGTTTGTCCTCGGGAAATTCGAAGTTCTCGATCGGCCTCATCGCAAAGCCTCCATGGCTTTGTCCTTGAGGGCGTCTTTGTCCTGAGCTTGCAGGAACCGATCAAGGGAGAGGAGGAGGGCGCTTTCGCCCGGAATGACGGCCATGACCATATTCTCCGTCGAAAGCTCATCCTCCGTCGGCTTGAGGCCGCGCCGTTGAAGCTCGAAATCGTACCCGGCCATGATCGGCACCGGGGTTTCGCCTCCTTCAAGAGGCACGGGTTCGGCTTCCAGCTCCCGGACCTGCGCCACAAGGTCGAGGCGCTCCGGATTGACGGCGATGCGCTGCCCGGTCCAATCGGCCAGGGGCGTCTGCCCCGGTGCGACGCCGAGGTTGGTTTTGACCTCCAGATAAGGCTGGGACAGGGCGAGCTTGCCGGAATGGGGTGTCTTGTCGGTCAATCCCATAATCAGGACGTCCAACTCCCGCTTATAAAGCGCCTCCACCAGAGCGTCCGTAGGGCCTGTGATAAAGCGGGCTTTCGTTCCCAGGCTTTCGGCCCATTGGGTGACGAGGGCGGGTTCCACACCTTCGATCCGTCCTTCTGCAACGACGGTCCACGGTGGGTTGTGGGCCACCCCCACCTTCATCTCCCGGCCTGCCTGAAGTTGCTTCAGGGTCTCGGCATTGTCCTTGGGAAAATCGCTGCAGCCGCCTGCGGCGAGAATTCCGACCAGGACCGCCGCCATCTTCATACGCATGATGCACCTGAGCCAATCACTGTTCAGCTTGAATTCCGGAGCTGCGGATTCGTTCCGGCCTCGCTTCAGAACCTTTGCCGTACCGGCGCGTTGAGTCGGTGTAACGGGCAGTTTGCGTAAGAGGTCGGTCATGAACACCAAGTCCCGCTCTCCGTTCAAGGCCTATGGCTATGCCTGGGTGACGTTGGGCTTCTTCCTGATTTCCTTCATCGGTCATTGGCTCTTCGGCTGGTTTGCCTATGTCAGCGAGCAGCAGGCACACGCCCAGCCAATCCAGATCTCCGACTACTTGGTCGAGATGTCCCGGGATACGTTCGAGAACTGGCAGTCCGAGTTTCTGCAGCTTCTCTGGCAGGTGGGCGGCCTTGCCATCCTTCTCTATGTCGGGTCGCCCCAGTCCAAGGAGGGGGACGACCGCATGGAGGCGAAGATCGACGAAATCCTGCGCAAGGTGGACCCTCAGAATTCGGAGCGTATTATCGAAACGCTCGATGAGGACTATGCTGGGCGCCACACCGACGCCCGCCATGCCCACCGCTGAGGCACGATGAGTGAAAGCCGAGCCCTGCATGTTCTGATCCATGGTCGCGTCCAGGGCGTGAGCTTTCGCGCCTGGATGCAGCACCAGGCGGAGTTGCGCGGTCTCAAAGGATGGGTCCGGAACCGGCAGGACGGCTCGGTCGAAGCCATGTTCTCAGGCCCGGCCGATCTCGTCCAGGTGATGCTCAAGGCCTGCCATCAGGGGCCTGCCAGCGCTTTGGTCGAGAACGTGGAGACCCTCGACGGGAGCGAAAGGGATCTCGATCTGCCGGCCCGGTTCGAGATCCGGCGAACGGCTTAAGCCTTCTTCGGCTCTACGTTTTCGACAGCGCCGCCGGCGTTCTTCCAGGCGGTGAAGCCGCCTTCCATGTGGGCGACCGGCTGCAGGCCCATGTCCTGTGCCGTTGCTGCGGACAAGGCAGAGCGCCACCCGGCGGCGCAGAAGAACAGATAAGTCTTGTCCTGGGCGAAAACCGGCTTGTGATAGGGGCTCTCCGGATCGATCCAGAATTCCAGCATGCCACGCGGGCAATGCACCGCGCCGGGAATGCGCCCCTCGCGCTCCAGTTCGCGCGGATCGCGCAGGTCCACGAATACTACGTCGTCACGGCCGTGCAGGGACACGGCCTCAGCGACAGGCACAGTCCTGACTTTCGCATTGGCCTCTTCGAGCAATGTCTTGTAGCCGCGCGTGATGGTTTGAGGCATGACAGGTTGTTCTTCCGCTTTGAGCCCTTCAACAAACTGGGCATGATGGCGGCGGAGTCAACGGGGGATCACGGGTGCTGGGTTTCACCAATCTCGACTACGCGGCGCTGGCTTTCTTCCTGATTGCCTGGGTCGGCTACCACGCCGCTCTCGAGCTCACGCCCGCCGGGCAGAAGAGCCTCAACAAGGTCATGAACCAGTACCGCTACCAATGGATGGAGCAGATGGTGGTGCGCGAGAACCGCATCGTCGACACCACAATCCTCGCTTCGCTCATGAACGGCACGGCGTTCTTCGCCTCGACGTCGCTCATTGCCATCGGCGGCGTGCTGGCGCTCCTGCGGTCAACAGATTCGGTTCTACCGCTCTTCGCCGACCTGCCCTTCGGCGAACCGCCGACGCGGATCGCCTGGGACGTGAAGGTCGGCGGCCTTGCCGTGATCTTCGTCTATGCCTTCTTCAAGTTCGCCTGGTCGTACCGGCTCTTCAACTACATGGCGATCATCGTCGGGGCCGTTCCCGTGCTGACAAATGGGAACCGTGAAGAGGCGCTCGCCGTCGCGCGCCAGGCGGGTGCCATGAACGCGGTTGCCGGCAAGCACTTCAACCGCGGGCAGCGGGCTTTCTTTTTCTCGCTCGCCTATCTCGGATGGTTCGTGAGCGGCTACCTGTTCATGGCCGCGACCGCCGGTGTGCTGATCGTCATGTGGCGGCGCCAGTTCCTGTCGGATGCTCTCGACTCAGCCATGAGGCAGTCCAATGTCTAAAACCACAATGCCTGAAGAGCTGGAGGCCACCATGCTCGCCCTCCTGGAGGAGCGAGGACCTGGCAAGACCATCGGACCCGCCGATGTGGCGCAAGTGCTTGGCGGCAACCAGCCGGACGGATGGGGGCCGCTCATGCAGCCTGTTCGCAAAATGGCTGTGCGCCTCATGAAGGAGGGGCGCATCGTCATCCTGCGCAAAGGACGACTGGTCGATCCCGACGATTTCCGCGGCACCTACCGGCTGGCGCTGCCGCCAGCGGAATCCTGAGGTCCGGGGAACAGCCGCGCCGTGCGCCCGGACGCGTAATAGGCGATCAGACCCGCCCATTCCTTAGTGCCGATGTCGAGACGCCTCAGGCCCTCCGAGATGAACGCGAAGGGAAGGTGGGCTCTCGCTCCTCCGGCCGTGCGGAAATCCACCGGGTAGGGCGTGACGGGAAACGCAACCTTCTCGAACACGCCGACGGCTCGCGGCATGTGCCAGGCCGATGTCACCAGAAGCCAGCGCTCGCCCTCGCGGGGTTGTGCGAGTTCCTTCGAATAGACGGCATTTTCGGCTGTCGTTCGCGAGCGGTCTTCGACCAGAATGCGGGCTGGATCGATGCCGATGCTCCTGAAGTAGTCCGCGACGATCGGGGCCTCGGCGGCGCCGTCTCCGAAGACCGTGCCGCCGCCGCCCGCGATCAGGATGCGGGCGGCGGGATAGCGATGGGCAAGCCGGATGGTGTCGAGGACGCGCTCGGCCGCTTCATTGGCCACGATGCTGCCCCGCGACTTTGAGTCGGATGCCTCGACCGAGCCGCCAAGCAGGATGATGCCGTCCACCGGCCTGCCGTCATCCTGGAAAACGGGGAAGCGTTCCTCCAGAGGCAGCAGGACGTAGCTGGCGATGGGTAGGAGGCCCAGGGCGATGGTCGCCAGCGTGAAGACCAGACTGAACCCGATGCCGAGGCGGCGCAGGCGTTTGAACAGACTAAGAGCCAACCCCAAGAGGATCAGGCTGAGCAGCAGATTGGATGGCGTGGTGAAGAACCACGCGATTTTCGAGACGTAATAGAACACCCGCCATCCTTACTCAGGAAAGTCTTACGACTTGTTCAACTCGGCCTCGTAGCGGGCCTTGGTCTCGGCATTGGGCGGATACAGGCCGGGCAAGGGAATGCCTCGCTCCACCTCGCGCATGACCCACATCTCGTAGTGTTCCTGCGCCACCGCAGCCTTGGCGACCTCATCGACCATGGCAGCCGGAATGACCACGACGCCATCCCGGTCGGCGACGATCACGTCGTCCGGGAAGACGGCGACGCCACCGCAGCCGATGGGCTCCTGCCAGCCGACGAAGGTCAGGCTCGCCACGGAAGGAGGAGCGGCCACGCCCGCGCACCAGACCGGCAGGTTCGTGCCCTCGACGCCGACTGCATCGCGCACCGCGCCGTCCGTCACGAGCGCGGCGACGCCGCGCTTCTTCATGCGTGCGGTGAGGATATCGCCGAAGACACCTGCATCAATGACGCCCATGGAATCGATCACCGCGATGCAATCCTCCGGCATGTCCTCAATGGCCGCCCGGGTGGAGATCGGGGAGGCCCAGGATTCCGGCGTCGCCAGATCCTCGCGGGCGGGCACGAAGCGCAAGGTGAAGGCACGGCCTACCATCTTCTCCGATGCGTTGAAGGCCGGCATCGGGCCCTTCATCCAGCACCGGCGGATGCCCTTCTTGAGCAGCACGGTGGTCAGCGTCGCGGTGGAGGCGGCCCGCAGGGCGTCGGCGATGGCTTTGTCGAGGGTCATGGATTCTTCCCTGATGTGGATCAGGCTTTCATAGCGGTCGCGAGCCTGGAGCGCCACCGCAACGAGAGCCTCCCGGCCGCATTCCTGCCGTGCGTCAATCGCGGTCCGGCGCGCCGAGCGGGAAGTATGGACGGTAGGGTCGGGCCTCGTCGACTGCCCGTGCGAAGGAGGGCCGGGCCAGGAGCATCCGGCGGTAGTCCCGGGTGCGCGAAAACTTCTCGCTGATCGGGTGCGCCCAGTCTGCATAGAAAAGGGATGGTGCGGCAGCACAGTCGGCGAGGCTGAAGGTGGCGCCGACGGCCCATTCACGGTTTGCCAATGTCCTGTCGAGCCAGTCATAGGCTTTGTCGAGCATGGCTCGCGCCTCGCGGACACCGTAAGGATCGCGATCCTCCTCCGGGCGAATACGGTCGGCGACGATCTTCTGCATCGGCGTCATGACATAGTTGTCGAAGAAGCGATCCATCAGCCGGACCTCGAGAGCGGCCCCTGAATTCTCGGGGATCAGTCGTGCCGGTCCCGGATGATGGAGATCCAGATGCTCAATGATGATGCTGGCTTCCATGATGGTGCGCCCCTCGTCGACCAGCACGGGAAACTTCTTGATGGGCCAGAGCGCCTCTAACGCGACACCATTCTTCGCATCGTCGAGAGTCAGGTAGTCGAACCGCGTGCTGTTCTCATAAAGCGCGATCAGCACTTTCTGGCAGTACGAGGAGAAGGGGTGCGCGTAGAGCTTCAAGGTCATTGCCGTCTCGCGGGTATGAATCCGTTCCTGACTGTAACCGGTCTTTCAGAGACGGAAAGGTCCGTTGCGTCCTTGGCAGCCTCTCAACACAGAAACGGCCGGGATTGCGCCCGGCCGTTCTGGTGAAGGATTGATGCAACCTCGATCAGGCGGTCTTCGCGAACAGTTCGCGGCCAATCAGCATGCGGCGGATTTCGCTGGTGCCAGCGCCGATCTCGTAGAGCTTGGCATCGCGCAGCAGGCGGCCTGTCGGATAATCGTTGATGTACCCGTTGCCGCCCAAAAGCTGGATGGCGTCGAGGGCCATCTTGGTGGCGTTCTCGGCAGCATACAGGATGGCTCCGGCGGCATCCTCGCGTGTGGTCTCGCCCCGGTCGCACGCTTTGGCGACAGCATAGACGTAAGCCTTGGCCGCATTCATGGTCACGTACATGTCGGCGACCTTGCCCTGCACGAGCTGGAATTCGCCAATGGCCTGGCCGAACTGCTTGCGCTCGTGGATGTAGGGCAGCACCACGTCCATGCAGGCCTGCATGATGCCTGTGGAGCCGGCGGCCAGCACGGCGCGCTCGTAGTCGAGGCCGGACATGAGCACGTTCACGCCCCGGCCGACATGGCCGAGCACGTTCTCCTCCGGCACCTCGCAATCCTCGAACAACAGCTCGCAGGTGTCGGAGCCGCGCATGCCGAGCTTGTCGAGCTTCTGGTGGGTGGAGAAGCCCTTGAAACCCTTCTCGATCAGGAAGGCCGTCATGCCGCGTGGGCCAGCCTCCGGGTCGGTTTTGGCATAGACCACCAGCGTATCGGCGGTGGGACCGTTGGTGATCCACATCTTGTTGCCGTTGAGCACATAGCGGTCGCCGCGCTTCTCGGCGCGGGTGCGCATGGACACTACGTCGGAGCCCGAGCCCGGCTCGGACATGGCCAATGCGCCCAGGTGCTCGCCGGAGATGAGCTTCGGCAGGTAGCGGCGCTTCTGGTCTTCGTTGCCGTTGCGGCGGATCTGATTCACGCAGAGGTTCGAATGGGCGCCGTAGGAGAGGCCCACCGACGCGGAGGCGCGGGAGATCTCCTCCATGGCGATCACGTGCTCGAGATAGCCGAGGCCTGCCCCGCCGTAATCCTCTTCCACCGTGATCCCGTGGACGCCGAGCTCACCCAGCTGGGGCCAGAGGTCCCGGGGGAAAAGATTGGTGCGGTCGATCTCCTCGGCACGCGGCGCGATCTTCTCCTGGGCGAAGTTGGCGACGGTTTCACGGATGGCGTCGGCGGTCTCGCCGAGATCGAAATTGAAGCCCTTGGCGGCGTTCGGCAGCATTGATTCCTCCCCGTTCCATTCGTAACCCGGAAGGGTACCTGATGGATCGTTTTTGTCGTGGGCCATTTTGGTCAGCAATGCTGCCCTTATCAAGGCCGAGGGATCAAGAAAAGTGAGGCGGCGTCATTGCCTGACCCGAATTGATCTCACCAGACAAAGAAAAGGCTCCCGCACGGACCGTGGGGAGCCTGAACTTCGATGCGGCTGAAGGCCTACTCGTCGATGCTCGCCGTCTGCACCGCGTCCATGTCGCGGCAGATGCCTGCGGGTTTGAGGCGGCTGTGGTCGCGCGGATCGCAGGCGCTGGCAACGAACATGCGCCACTGGTTGTCCGTGCCATAGAAGGCGTTGCGGTCCACGTCGCCCTTCACGCCGGGCACGCGGCCCGTGGTGGTGAACTGCCAGAAGGTCCAGCGGCGGCTATTGTAGCGCACGTGGGGTTCGGCCGCCGTGCTGCGGATCCAGTAGGGATGGTCGTTGAACTCGCCCTCCAGGATCTCCTTATGGAAGGTGATGTCGGTGTAGATGATCGGCCGCTTGCCGGTATGGGCCTCCATCTCGCGCAGCATGAGATCGATCATGGCGAGCGCCTGCTCGCGTGGGACCTTCTTCGGGCAGTTCACCGACTGGCCGTTCCACTCCACGTCGAGCACCGGGGGGAGGGCGTCCGGATCCGCCGGCACGTTCCGCTTGAACCAGGCAGCCTGCTCGTGGGCTGGGCGGCACCAATAGACGAAGTGATAGGCGCCGCGCGGAACGCCCGCCCGCCTGGCGGCCTGCCAGTTCTCGTGAAACTTGCTGTCGATGTGGTCGCCGCCCTCGGTCGCCTTGATGAAGGCGAACTTGGTGCCGGCCTGGCGCAGGGACGCCCAGTCCACCTCGCCCTGCCATTTCGAGATGTCGACGCCGTGGATCGGCAGCCGGTGAGCGGTGGCCACACCCTCATGCGGACGGGCATCGCTCTTGGCCGGGTAGCGGCTGGACGAGGAGGGGGCGATGGCGCAGGAGGCAAGGCCAAGGGCCATAGCGGCAAGCGCGCTGAACCGGGCGATCTGAGCGAACGTCGTCAGGCCAGAGTTCTTGGAACGGCTGGGGGAGCGGCGGCGAGTCTTCATCGGTTCAACTGTATTGGACGTGAGGCGAGATCGCACCAGGGATGACGCAAGAGCGTTAACAGGCCCTTACGTGGCAGGCGCGAAACAAGCTTACAGGTTAAACCAAGCGGTTGCGATGCCTAAAAAGGCGAAGAATCCCACGATGTCCGTGATGCTGGTCACGAAGGGACCGGACGACACGGCAGGGTCCACGCCCATCCGGTTGAGGGTAAGGGGCACGAAGATGCCGCCGAGCGCCGCAAAGAACAGCACCGTGATGAGGGCAAGGCCGATCACAAGCCCGAGCTCCGGCGACTCGAACCAGAGCCCCGCCAGGACTCCCATGATGATGGCGAAGGCCATGCCGTTGAGCAGGCCGACCGCCCCCTCGCGGCGGATGATGCGCCAGGCGTTGGAGCGCCCGAGCTCACGGGTGGCAAGGGCGCGGACGGCCACCGTCATGGTCTGAGTGCCCGCATTGCCTCCCATGGAGGCCACGATAGGCATGAGGATGGCGAGCGCGACCATTTTCTCCAGCGAGTCCTCAAAGAGGCGGATGATGCTGGAGGCTATCAGCGCCGTGCACATGTTGGCGAAAAGCCATGGGAAGCGGCTCCGCTGGATGTAGAGGATCGTGTCGGAGAGCTCTTCGTCCGATTTCACGCCGCCGAGCTGCTTGATGTCGGCATCGGCCTCCTCCTCCAGCACGTCCACGATGTCGTCGACCAGGATGGTGCCCACGAGCCGGCCTCCCTCGTCCACCACGGCGGCCGAGACGAGGTTGTAGCGCTCGAACAGGCGCGCAACCTCCTCCTGGTTCTGAGTGGCCTCAATCCGGTCCGGCTCGTCGTTCATGATCTCCTGGATCGTGACCGGGCGCTTGGAGCGCAGGAGCTTGTCCAGGGGCACCGCTCCGAGCAGGTGGGCCGCGGGATCGATGACGAAGATCTCGTAGAAGGTCTCCGGCAGGTCGTCGGTCTCGCGCATGAAGTCGATCGTCTGCCCCACCGTCCAGAAGGGCGGTACGGCGATGAACTCGGTCTGCATGCGCCGGCCGGCGCTGTCTTCCGGATAGTCGAGGGAGCGTTGGAGCGCCACGCGCTCGATGGCGGGCAGCTGGTCGAGAACCTCCGCCTGTTCGTCTTCCGGCAGGCTTTCGAGAATTGTGATGGCGTCGTCGGAATCGAGGTCTCGCATGCCCTCGGCGACGGTCGAGGTTTCCAGCTCCTCGAGGATCTCCTCGCGGACGGCCTCGTCCACCTCAGTAAGCGCAGCAAAATCGAACGAGGAGCCGAGAAGCTCGATCAGGCGATAGCGGTGCTCGGGGACGAGGGCCTCGAGGAGGTCGCCCATCTCGGATTCATGGAAGTCCTCGACGAGTGTCTGCAGGCGCTCGGAATCCGAGGCTTCGATGGCGTCTGCCGCCAACGCCAGGAATTCCGGATTGAGCTCCCCTTCCTCGTCCCGGAACGCCGGGATGACTGGGTCGGACCCATCGGGGTTCGGAAGCAGCGTCTTGTCTTCGACTTCCTGCATGAGCCGTCCTCCGGAGGTGGGTTGCCGGTCTTTTAGGAGCCTGCGCCAGCCTGCGCAATGCGCCCAAAGGCTTTGTCGGAAAAACGTTTGTCGGTCGTTTCTGCCACGAGGGTCGAGCGCTTGAGACCAGGTTCCAAGCCGCCGTCCATGTTGGGCAGAAGCGGTCAACAAAAAAAGGCCCCGGTGAGGGGCCTTTTTCGTCTTCAGCACATGACATGCTGAAAGTTGGTGCGGTCAAGAGGACTCGAACCTCCACGGGTCTCCCCGCTACCACCTCAAGGTAGTGCGTCTACCAATTCCGCCATGACCGCGAACTCGGTTTCAGGAAAGGTTTTCCTGAAGAGGTGGCCGCTCTAGCAGATCGATTGGGTCGCTGCAACCCCTTCCGTGGAGCTTGAGACGATTGAACGACGCAAAGGCTAAGGCTGACGCCGAGGGGATAGGCGATAAGGCTCTAGAGCGACTATATAAGCGCAAATTCCATGGGAGCGGGATAGGGCCTGCGCCCTTTCGGGGTTCGGAGCGTCTGCCGTTCTGCATCCCGCAAAGTTCAAGGTGAATCGGTGTCGAACCTGCGAGACAGCTTGGCCGTTCGGTTTCATGCGGAGCCTAATTTCGAGCCTGTAGAATGGGCCATTACGGACGACCTTGTCGGCTACGAGGAGGCCGTGGCTTTCATGGAGGCCAGAGCTGAGGCGATTGCGGCTGGCCAAGCCCGCGAGATGGTCTGGCTGCTGGAGCATCCGCCGCTCTACACGGCCGGCACCTCGTCCAATGCCGCGGATCTCGTCGATCCCGACCGCTTTCCGGTTCATCAGACGGGCCGGGGAGGGCAGTACACCTATCACGGCCCCGGCCAGCGGGTGGCCTATGTGATGCTCGACCTCAAGCGCCGGACGCCGGACCTGCGCCGCTACGTGGCCGCCCTCGAGGCTTGGATCATTGGAACGCTGGATGCCTTCAACGTCCGCGGCGAGCGGCGGGAGGACCGGGTCGGAGTCTGGGTGCGCCGGCCCGACAAGGGCGAGACAGCCGAGGACAAGATCGCCGCCATCGGGATCCGGGTGCGCCGCTGGGCTACCTTTCACGGCATCAGCCTGAACGTGGAGCCGGATCTCTCCCATTTTTCCGGAATCGTCCCCTGCGGCGTGACCGAGCACGGGGTTACGAGCCTGGTCGACCTCGGCATTCCTGTCACCCTGCCGGAGGTCGACGCGGTGATGCGCAAGGCCTTCGAGGATATCTTCGGGCCGACCATCCGGGTGGAGACACCGTTGCTCCCGAGCCACGCCGCCTAGGATTTTGAGCTTCCATACGGCAAGGCTTCTCCCCAACGCGGCTTCATGCTCTAAGCTGGGGCAAACGGCTGATCATTGGCGGAACCTTCATGCAACGTGCCCTCCTTGCCTCCCTCATCGCCCTGGCCGCTTCGGCCTGCGCCTATCGGCCTGAGCCGACGGAACTCGTGAAGATCGTCGATTCGCCGTCGGACGTGCGTGCCTGCACGCGGCTTGGCGAGGTGAGCCCGGTCACCCCGACGACGCCCGGAACCCACACGCAGGTCAATGTCGGCTTCGGCGTGACGCTCGGCAAATCCACCTTCGGCCGTGCCACCGACGACATGCTGGAGGCAGCGGTCGCCCTCGGCGGCACCCATCTCTACCTGCAGCAGGTCTCCCAGGATTGGTCGCTCGTGCGCGGCATCGCCTATCGCTGCGGGCCGGGCGTTGTCCGTCAGGAGACGGCCATTCGGGCCAAGGGCTGACGAGCCGCCTCGAAAAGCCAGTTGCGCGGGATCCCCGGTTCTAGCTACTGAGCATCAGGCTCTCCGGCTTCAGGCCGAGAAGGAGCCAAGGCTCAAGAACCAGGGAGACTGACGCCGTGCCCGTCATCGCCACCTCTGCCGACCTGACCTCGGACGCCGCGCGCGCGAACCGCGCCGCCTGGGCCGAGCTTGCCCTGGATCTCCAGGCCAGGCGACAGGCTGTGTCGGAAGGCGGACCCGCCAAGGCGCGCGAGCGGCACCTCGCCCGCGGCAAGCTGCTGCCGCGCGAGCGGGTGATGCGCCTGCTGGATCCCGGCGCGCCCTTCCTGGAGCTTGGGAGCCTTGCCGCCCACGGCATGTACGACGACGCGATCCACGGGGCGGGCATCATCACCGGCATCGGCCGGGTCGAAGGCCGCGAGGTCATGATCGTCTGCAACGATTCGACCATCAAGGGCGGCACCTACTATCCGATGACGGTGAAGAAACATCTGCGCGCCCAGGAAGTGGCGCGCGAGAACCGTCTGCCCTGCATCTATCTGGTCGATTCCGGTGGCGCGAACCTGCCGCACCAGACGGAGGTGTTCCCGGACCGCGAGCATTTCGGCCGCATCTTCTACAATCAGGCGACCCTGTCGTCGCTTGGCATTCCGCAGATCGCCTGCGTCATGGGCTCCTGCACGGCGGGCGGCGCCTATGTGCCGGCCATGTCGGACGAGACGGTCATCGTGCGCCGCCAGGGCACCATCTTCCTCGGCGGCCCGCCCTTGGTGAAGGCGGCTACCGGCGAGGTGGTCTCGGCGGAGGATCTGGGCGGGGCCGACGTTCATGCCCGTCAGTCAGGCGTGGCCGACCACTACGCCACCGATGACGTCCATGCGCTCGCCATCGTGCGCCGCATCGTCGGTACCCTGAACACCCGCAAGAGCATCGACATCGATATCGCCGATCCGGTGGAGCCGAGATACCCTATCGATGATCTCGACGCGATCGTGCCGACCGACCTCAAGAAGCAATACGACATACGAGAGGTCATCGCCCGCCTCGTGGACGGCTCGGAGTTCGACGAGTTCAAGCGCCTCTATGGCACCACCCTGGTGACGGGCTTTGCCCGGCTCTGGGGCATGCCGGTAGGCATCATCGCCAACAACGGCATCCTGTTCTCGGAAAGCGCCCAGAAGGGTGCCCATTTCATCGAGCTGTGCTGCCAGCGGCGCATTCCGCTGCTCTTCCTGCAGAACATCTCCGGCTTCATGGTCGGCCGGCAATACGAGGCCGGCGGCATCGCCAAGGACGGCGCGAAGCTCGTCACGGCTGTGGCCTGCGCCCAGGTGCCGAAGATCACCCTGCTGGTCGGCGGTTCATTCGGGGCCGGCAATTACGGCATGTGCGGCCGCGCCTATTCACCGCGCTTCCTCTTCACTTGGCCGAACTCGCGCATCTCCGTGATGGGCGGCGAGCAGGCGGCGAGCGTTCTCGCCACCGTGCGGCGCGACAACATCGAGGCCGAGGGCAAGAACTGGAGCGCGGACGAGGAGGAGGCCTTCAAGGCCCCGATCCGCAACAGGTACGAGGAGGAGGGCTCGCCCTATCATGCCACCGCCCGCCTGTGGGACGACGGCATCATCCTGCCGTCGGAAACCCGCCGCGTGCTGGCGCTGGCCTTCTCGGCTGCCCTGAACGCTCCTGTTCCGGAAACCAAGTTCGGCGTGTTCCGGATGTAGCAGTATCTGTTCTCGGCGCCTCTGACGGCCTCGTGGAACAAGAGCGGCCCAAGGACGATTCTCGGGCATGGCCACTGAAGGGTTCGAGCGTTATCGCAGCGCGTATGCCGAGCAGGTTGCCCGGTTGGCGGATATTCGTGACAAGCGCATCGAGCAGGCCTTTGCGGCTGTTCCACGGGAGGCCTTCCTGCCTCTCCCGCCTTGGTCCGTCATCAGCATGGGCATTGCGATGCGGACTTCTGATGTTGCCGAGATCTACAACAACGTCCTCGTTGCCATTGATCGAGAGCGCGGCATCAACAACGGAGAACCAGCCCTTCATGCCGCCTGGATCGACGCGGTCCACCCTAAACCCAGCGAGAGCGTGATCCATGTGGGGGCAGGGCTGGGATACTACACCGCCATCCTGGCTCTGCTCGTTCAGCCGAGCGGGCATGTGGAAGCGTTCGAGTACGAGGCGGATCTGGCGGCCCAAGCGGCACGGAACCTGGCCTCCTATCCGGATGTTGCGGTTCATGCCGCATCGGCCTTCGGCCGCACTCTGCCGCCTGCCGACATCATTTATGTGAACGCAGGTGTCGTTGCTCCGGATGTGGAGTGGCTGCGGGCGCTCAACCCGGGAGGGCGTCTGATCTTTCCCTGGCAGCCGCATAAGGGATGGGGGCCGGCCCTGCTCGTGACCCGGCGTGCCGGCGGGTTCAGTGCGCAATCGCTCATGACGGTCGGGTTCATCTCCTGCAGCGGTACGACCGAAAAACCTTCGGTCGCGCATCTGCCGACGGAAGCCGATCTGGCGGCAATTCGCTCCGTCTGGATCAAGGGCGACCGCTCCCCCGATTCGAGTGCCTTCGCGGTCTATGACGATGTCTGGTTTTCCTCGAAGGAGGTTGGAGATTGAAGAGGAGCCGGAGGCGATTTGCTAAACTGGTAAAGCCAGAGGTCTCATGCGAAGAGCGGAATCGTGTCCCAGAATTGTTGCGGCCAAGCAACACCCTCAAACCTTCAATATCTTGCCTCTGTTAGCCCGAGCTCCGCCGCGATCCCGCCATAAACGGCGAGCTATTCCTTATGCTGGCTAAAGTGCTTCAAAACCAAAGCCTTACAGAACGAAGCCTAGGGCAGAATTCGGGTTAAGGCTGTTCAGTCGATCCTTCCTAAGGGTCATTGCACGGGTGGCGCTGCACATGGCAGATCACGGGAATTCCAACGCTTGGATCTCCTCGTGGGAACCAGGTGAAAACGAGTGCGGATTATGGATGCGCGCCTGATCGACAAGTCGAAGCTGCCGAGCCGTCATGTGACGGTGGGGCCCGCTCGCGCGCCGCATCGGTCCTACCTTTACGCCATGGGCCTGACCCAGGAGCAGATCGCCCAGCCGCTCGTCGGCGTCGCCACCTGCTGGAACGAAGCTGCGCCTTGCAACATCTCCCTCATGCGCCAGGCCCAGGCGGTGAAGAAGGGCGTGGCGGCGGCCAGCGGCACCCCGCGCGAGTTCTGCACCATCACGGTCACCGACGGCATCGCCATGGGCCACCAGGGCATGAAGGCGTCGCTCCCGTCCCGCGAGGTCATCGCGGATTCGGTCGAGCTGACCATCCGCGGCCATTCCTACGATGCGCTCGTCGGTATGGCCGGCTGCGACAAGTCTTTGCCCGGCATGATGATGGCGATGGTGCGCCTCAATGTACCGTCGATCTTCATCTATGGCGGCTCGATCCTGCCCGGCTCCTTCCGCGGCCGTCAGGTAACCGTGCAGGATCTCTTCGAGGCGGTCGGCAAGCATTCCGTCGGCGAGATGTCCGACGAGGATCTCACTGAGCTCGAGCAGGTGGCCTGTCCGTCTGCGGGGGCCTGCGGAGCGCAGTTTACCGCCAACACCATGGCGACGGTCTCCGAGGCCATCGGCCTTGCCCTGCCGTATTCGGCCGGCGCTCCGGCGCCTTACGAGATTCGCGACCGGTTCTGTTCTGCTGCCGGCGAGCAGATCATGGACCTGATCGCGAAAAACATCCGCCCGCGCGATATCGTGACCCTCAAGTCCCTGGAGAACGCTGCAACCGTCGTGGCGGCCTCCGGCGGCTCGACCAATGCGGCCCTGCACCTGCCGGCCATCGCCCACGAGGCGGGCATCAAGTTCGACCTGTTCGACGTGGCCGAGATCTTCAAGCGCACACCCTATATCGCGGACCTGAAGCCCGGCGGGCGCTATGTGGCCAAGGACCTGTTCGAGGTCGGCGGCATCCCGCTGCTCATGAAGACGCTCCTCGACCACGGCTTCATGCATGGCGACTGCATGACGGTGACCGGCCGCACCATGGCCGAGAACCTCGCTCCCGTGAAATGGAACGAGGATCAGGACGTGGTCTATCCGGCCGACAAGCCGATCACCGTGACCGGCGGCGTCGTGGGGTTGAAGGGCAACCTCGCGCCTGAAGGCGCCATCGTGAAGGTGGCCGGCATGGCCACCGACAACCAGGTGTTCCGCGGCCCGGCTCGCTGTTTCGACGGCGAGGAGGCCTGCTTCGAGGCCGTATCCAAGCGCGATTACAAGGAAGGTGAGGTTCTCGTGATCCGCTACGAGGGGCCGCGCGGCGGTCCCGGCATGCGCGAGATGCTCTCCACAACGGCGGCGCTCTACGGGCAGGGTATGGGCGACAAGGTGGCGCTCATCACCGACGGGCGCTTCTCGGGGGCGACCCGCGGCTTCTGCATCGGCCATGTGGGGCCTGAGGCAGCTGTCGGCGGGCCGATCGGGCTGCTCAAGGACGGCGACATCATCGCGATCGATGCCATCAACGGCACCATCGACGTGGAACTCTCAGGCGAGGAACTCGCCCGGCGCCGGACCGAGTGGACGCCGCGCGAGACGAGCGCCACCTCGGGCTATCTCTGGAAATACGCACAAACCGTTGGTCCCGCACGTGATGGGGCTATCACCCATCCGGGCGGAGCCGCAGAAAAAGAAACCTATGCGGACGTCTAATCTCATCCTGGCCACATTGGGGGTGGCTTTCCTCGGTGCCGGGGCCTCGTACGCGCTCGATGCCGCGCCGCGTCCGCAGCCGCTGACGCCTGCTCTGTCACCCGCCTTGGCGCCTGCCACCAAATACGGCTCGGCGCGCGATGCCCTGCGCAGTGGCATGCGTACCTACAATGCCGGCGACAAGATCGGGGCCGTCCACGCGCTCGAATACGCGGCCGGCCAAGGACACTCGCTGGCCCTGTGGAAGCTCGGACGCATGTATGCCGATGGCGACGGCGTCGAGCACGACGACCTGAAGGCCTTCGAGTATTTCTCCAAGCTCGCCGACCAGCATGCGGACGAGAGCCCGGATTCGCCGAATGCTGGCGCTGTCTCCAGCGCCTTCGTGGCGCTCGGCGGCTACTTCCTGGACGGCATCCAAGGCACCTATGTGGCGTCCAATCCGGCGCGCGCCGTCGAGATGTTCAGCTATGCGGCGTCCTATTTCAGCGACTCCAACGCGCAGTACAACCTGGCACGCCTCTACCTTGAGGGCACCGGCGTCCGGAAGGATGCCCGCCATGCGGCCCGCTGGTTCAACCTGGCGGCCGAGAAGGGCCACACCGCCTCCCAGGCGCTCCTGGGTCATCTCCTGCTGACCGGGCAGGGCGTTCCGCGCCAGCGCGCTAAGGGGCTGATGTGGCTGACACTGGCCCGCGAGGCATCGACTGACGCCGCCAAGGATCAGTGGATCGTGGACCTCTACCAGGATGCTTTCACGTCGGCGGACGACAGCGACCGCAAGCTCGCGCTCGCTCTGCTCGAGCAATATATCCAGGCGCGCCGCTAAGCCCGGCAGTCAACAACTCCACCGTCATGGCCGGGCTTGTCCCGGCCATCTCGATTCTGTGAGGCTCAGTGCCTCAACCAATCGAGATCACCGGCACAAGGCCGGTGATGACGAAGAGATTTTCGACGATCAATCGATATCGAGATCGACGATCACCGGGACGTGATCGGAGGGCTTGTCCCATCCGCGCACTTCCTTGCGGATCGAGGTTGTCTTCAGCCGGTCCTGCGCCTGGCCTGAGAGCAGCAGGTGGTCGATGCGGATGCCGTTGTTCCGCTGGAACGCACCGGCCTGATAATCCCAGAACGAATAGAGCCCCGGCTGGTCGCTGCAGGCGCGCACCGCGTCGATGAACCCGAGATTGATGAGTTCCCGGAACTTCGCCCGGCTCTCTGGCTGAAATAGAGCATCCTTGGTCCAAGCCGCTGGATCGTAAGCATCCTCCGGCTCCGGGATCACATTGTAATCGCCGCAGAGAACCAAGGGCTCCTCCAGCGCCAGCAGGCTGCGGGCATGGGTGCGCAGACGGTCCATCCAGGCGAGCTTGTAGTCGAATTTGGGCGTCCCGATAGGATTGCCGTTCGGCAGGTAGATGGAGGCGACTCGCAGAGCCCCCGTGGAGGTGGAGATCACGCCTTCCAGGTAACGGGCCTGCTCGTCACTCTCGTCGCCCGGCAGGCCGCGGCGCACGTCCTCAAGGGGGCGCTTGGACAGGATCGCAACGCCGTTATAGGCCTTCTGGCCATGGGTAACGACGTTGTAGCCCAGAGCCTCAACCTCGGAGCGGGGAAAGGCCTCGTCCACGCATTTCAGCTCCTGCAAGCAGACGACATCCGGGTCGGCGCTCTTCACGAAGGTGGCGAGGTGATCCAGCCGCTGCTTGATGGAGTTCACATTCCACGTCGCAATCCGCATCCCGCCTCTCCCATTTTCCTGTCGCATGTGCTTCATCGGATTTTCGTCCTGAACTGGCAAGCTGGAACTTCGCCATCATCCCCACGAGGGCTGCTATCGTTCACTTGGTCTACAAAAGGCCCATCCATGACCCAGGTTGAGATCCACGGCTATGCCATCGTGTCCGACAACGACTGCATCGCCGATGCATCGGGCCGCACGCCCGAGATGCTGCGCAACGAGGCGGACTGGGTTTACTTCCAGGCAGAGCTCAACAAGTCCGCCGTGACCGTGCTCGGGCGTCTCGGGCATGAGGCTAATCCGAACCCCAAAAACCGCCTGCGGATCATTCTGTCCTCGTCATCTTCTGGCCTCGAGCAGCGTGCCGACGGATGGTGGTGGAATCCCGAAGAATTGCCATGGGACGAGGCCATCCGCACTGTCCTGCCGGAGGGCGGCCCTGTTGCTGTGCCCGGTGGGCGCCGGGTCTTCGATCTCTTTCTCGCGATTGGGTACGACGCATTCCACCTGACGCGCGCGGAAGGCACTCATGTGCCGGACGGTGTTCCGGTCTTTTCAGGGTGCCAGGCCGGTAGAAGCGCCGAGGCCATCCTGTCGGAGCGGGGATTGAAACCGGGGGAGCACCAGGTCCTGGATCCGGCGGGCAGGGTCAGTCTGGCGATTTGGCGGAGGTCGGCCGGAAACTACTGACTCTGCCTGGAGTTGACGCTCCATAGCACCTCGAAAGGAGGCGCCTATGCGTCATCTCGCTATTTCGACCGCCCTGATCGTAGGCTGCCTGATCACAGGAGCCGCATGGGCGCAAGGATCCTCCGGTGGCTCCAGCAGCGGCGGAAGTGCCGGCGGTTCCTCCTCCACAGCGTCACCCTCAAATGGCTCATCCTCAGGGACAGCCGCACAGCCAAGCAGCCCGACTCTTCGGCCTCCGGGGCAGGTTGCTCCCGGAAACACGGGCCAAGCTGGCAATACGGGTGTCAGGGGAACGCCTGACGCCCTGACGGGAGCCACAACGAACCAAGGCAGCAACGCAACAGGCAGTGCGACTACGGGCAACTCCGGATCTCCTCCCGGCAGCGAAGCGAGCACGGGTGGGGCAGCCACCAGCGCCAACCGCTCCTCGACTGACCCGGACACCACCGGAGGCGTTGGAGGCGTCAACCGGCTTCAGCCAGGAGAGCGCTCGGCGGTCGGGCCCTCTCCCCGGGAAGAGGAACTGTTCCGCCAAGGGGAGCAACTGGAGCAGAAAGCCCGGGAAGGCGTCTGCTCCACCTGCTGATTGTCACGCCGCCTCGTTCAGAGCGGGATAGTCCGTGTAGCCCTCCGTGTCGCCGCCATAGAAGGTGGCGCGGTCCGGCTGGTTGAGCGGGGCGTTGAGGCGGAAGCGCTCGACGAGATCCGGGTTGGCGATGAAGAGGCGCCCGAAGGCCACGAGGTCGGCCCGTCCGCTCGTGATCGCTTCGGCCGCCATCTCACGGTCATAGCCGTTGTTGGCGATGTAGGCGCCGCGGAACGAGCGGCGCAGGCTCGTGTAGTCGACATCGACTGCGTTCCGGTCACCCTGCGTGGCGCCCTCGATCATATGGATATAGGCGAGTCCGAGCTTGTCGAGCCCTTCGACGACATGGCTGAACAGAGCCTGCGGGTTGGAATCCGCCGCGTCGTTGACCTTGGCCGGTGAGAGGCGGATGCCGACGTGTCCCTTGTCCCAGACCTTCAGCACGGCTTCGGCCGCCTCAATCGTGAGGCGGGCACGATTCTCGATGGATCCGCCATAGGCATCCGTGCGGTGGTTGGAGCCGTCCTTCATAAACTGGTCGAGCAGGTAGCCGTTCGCTGCGTGAATCTCGACACCGTCGAAGCCAGCCTCCTTGGCGTTGCGGGCGGCATTTTCATAGTCGCGCAGGATGCCGGGGATCTCTGAGAGGTCGAGGGCACGGGGCTCGGAGACATCCACGAAGCCATTCTCAACGAAGGTCTTGGTTTGAGCCCGCAGCGCCGAGGGCGCCACCGGCGCAGCGCCACCTGGGAGGAGCGAAGAGTGAGACACACGGCCCACGTGCCAGAGCTGGATGAAGATGCGCCCGCCAGCTTTATGGACTGCATCCGTCACCTTGCGCCAATGTGCGACCTGCTCGGGGGTGTGGATGCCGGGCGTGCGCAGATAACCCTGGCCCTGATGCGAAATCTGCGAACCCTCCGAGATCAGGAGGCCCGCGCTTGCACGCTGGGTGTAGTAGGTGGCGGTAATGTCACGCGCAACATCACCCTCCGCAGCCCGGTTGCGGGTGAGGGGAGCCATGACCAAGCGGTTCGGCAGGGTCAAGCTGCCCAAAGTGAAGGGCTGGAACAATGCATGGGCGTCGGCGCTCATTGAAAACCTCGATCTATCCTGTGGAATCTCATGAAGCACAGGTCGTCACGAGATAAGCGATCATCCATCCGTTGCAACGGAAGGCTGCCATGCAAAAAGCGAAGGTGTCGGGGAAGAGCATCGGGCCAACAGATGCGCTTCCCCTCATGGGTCAGGCACTAGCGGCGTCGAGCTGCGCAACGTCGTCCGAATGGAGGCTTAGCCTCGTGGCTTTCACGATATCGTGCAGTTGCTCCACGCTTGTGGCGCTGGCGATGGGAGCGGTGAGCCCAGGGCGGGCCATCAGCCAGGCAAGAGCGATCTGCGCCGGCGTGGCATCCTTGCGCGCGGCGACATCGTCCAGGGCCGACAGAATGCGCTTGCCCCTGTCATTGAGATAGGCCGCCATGCGTCCGCCGCGCACGCTCTTTCCGAAATCCGCCTCCGAGCGGTACTTGCCAGTCAGGAACCCGCTGGCGAGGCCATAATAGGGGATAACACCGATCTCTTCCTTCCGGCAGAGCGGCTCCAGTTCCGCCTCGTATTCCGAGCGGTCATAGAGATTGTACTTCGGCTGCAGGCTCTCGTAGCGCGGAAGGCCATGCTCGGCGCTGAGCGCCAGAGCTTCCTTCATTCGTGCTGCGGTGAAGTTGGACGATCCGATGGCCCGCACCTTCCCCTCGCGGATCAACTCCGCATAAGCCTCGAGCGTCTCCTGCTGCGGCGTATCGGGATCGTCGCGATGGGACTGATAGAGATCGATGACGTCGGTCTGAAGCCGCCGAAGGGAATCCTCGACGGCAGAGCGGATATAGCTCTTCGACAACCCCTTCCGGTCGGGCGCCATTTCGGAGCCAACCTTGGTGGCGATGATGACTTGGTCCCGGTTGCCGCGCGCCTTCATCCACTTGCCGATGATGGCTTCCGATTCGCCGCCTTTGTTGCCCGGCGCCCAGGTAGAATAGACATCCGCCGTGTCGATGAAGTTGAGGCCTGCATCCACATAGGCATCGAGAAGCCTGAAGGACGTTGCCTCGTCGGCCGTCCATCCGAAGACATTGCCGCCGAGGCAAAGCGGTGAAACCATCAAGTCCGAGCGGCCGAGTCTGCGCTTGTCCATCATCATCTCCTTAATCCGCAGCCGATGTGGAGCAGATAAGGGCACCGACAAGGCGACAAATCAAGAAGCTGCGCCTGACATGAACCTGATCTGTCGGACGCCACCAGGACTTTGGATCAGGCTGCTGCGCTCAGCGTAATGCCGCGGGCATCGGCGAAAGCCATAAGGTCGGATTCACTGGCGATGCGGTGGCGCTGGTCGATGGTCCAGCCCGCCTCGTCACGCACGACGATGTAGCCACGCGCCTGAAGACGGGACACGACCAACTGAACGCCGCTCGATTCGGTGCGTGTCACACCGCGTTCCGCGATAAAGCGCTCTATTGCGGTCTGCGCGGCCTGTGCGAGATCGACAGCGTCTGCACGGTTGGCCGGCTTTGCCTTGGCTTTCCCCTGCGCCATAACGCGCGCGGGATCGCGACGAACGGATTTCCAGCCGCCGCGGCCGGAGATCGGAGCTGCAGTCTGATCGACCTCAACTGGACGCACGGGGGCAGGGGCTTCCATGACGACAATCTTCGAAACCGGAGACGCGACTGGCTGTGGGGCAGGGCGGGATGTAGCGTTTCGTGACACGCCCTGCACGGCAGATAGGACTGCCTTCTTTTCTACAGGCTTTGACTTTTCGACCGCCACGGAGGCAGCGACCTGAGCCTTCTCACGTGAGCGCTCCTCGCGGGCCTTCTGCTCACGGACTGGGCGTGCCACCTCATCGGCTAGCCGTTTGGCTTTAGCCTCGGCCTTCCTGGTTTCAACTTCCTGACGCTTTGCATCCGCAGCAGCTTTCTTCGCTTCGATCTCGGCTTGGCCAGCCGCCGCCAGACGGCGAGTTTCCGTCTCCGTCGCGCGTTTAGCTCGGATGACGAGCCTCTGGTCGATGCGCCCCTTCTCGGCGATGGCAGCGCGAGCTGCCTTGATCATGCCAGCTTCGGATTGGGCAATCGAGCTCTTCAGGCGATCGGCCATGATGGCCGCAAGAGCCTTGATGGCGTGCTCCAGAGCTGCCTGAGGGTCGAATGCCTTATGTGTGAGGGGAGCAGTCACGATGGATGGAGTCGGATCGACAGATTGCGCAAGATTGGACTGTCGCACCAGTTCGGGTCGGGCTGAAGTCTTCCGCGATGCTGGTCCTGCCGATGAAGCCCTGGAAGCTTTCGGGCGAGCCGACTCGGCAGCGGTGATTTTCGCCAGCTTGGAGAGATCCCGCACACCGATGAGGCCGAGATCCTGCATCTTCCAGCGGATCTGGGTTACGCTTCTTCCGAGTTCAGCGGCGATCCTCTTGTCGGTCATCGGGAGATCGGCGCAGACGAGTTCGCGCAGGCGTGCGGCGCTGCCTTCGTCCCAGGACTGATGCGGCTGGACAAGCGTGCCGATCAACCGGGCTCTCGCATAGGTCGCCGGCACAGGCCGTCCCAGTTTGGCAGCGGTGACGGGAACCGGCACTTTGGCTTCGCGATCACGGCGCAGAATGTCGATTTCTTCTTCAGTCCAGACCCTGTTCATAGCAGGGCTTCTCCTTTTCTCAGCAAGCGGGGATCCGGCGAGCCTGCATCGCGGTCTAGGGGCGAATGCGGGAGGAAAGGAAGATCGCCGGATCTGGCCGGCGACGTGTCACGTCAGACCGGTATCAATGTGGGAAAGTGCGCCCGACCGGGCGTCGGTTCTGACGGGCTGACCGCCTGAGCGTCCCATGTGGGGCTTGGTTCAGGTCGCAGCTCACGGTCATGCATGAAGCAGGACCTTCCTGCGAAACACTGGCTTCGCAGGATACGTCTTTGCGGTCGCTTAAGGTCGTTTTGCTTCGACATGATGGACGTTCAAATCACAGATGATGTGTTCATGTAGTCGGCTTCGGGATAAACCTCAATGCATGAAAAGTGCCGCACGGGAAAGGCTTCACATCCGCCGGTGCGAGGTTCGCAGAATGCCTCAAAAGCTTGGATTTCAACGACGTCGTAAGGATTGCTTAACCATAAAAGCGCATTGTGAATTTCGTGGATTCCAGCGGGTTTCGCGGAAGGCCTATAGGGGAAGGCTCATGACCGATAGCGCTCTGGCACAAACAATCAAAGAAAGAATCGAAGCGGTCAAAAAGGTCGTCAATCTTCTTGCGCAGGCGGGCAGGGGAGATGATCTGCACGATCTGCGCGTGCTTCTCATCAACACGATGGGTCTGCTCAAGCGCAATCCAGGTATGGAAGCTGCCGTCGATGATCTCTATGCGGCTGCTGCGGTGCTTGTAGCGGATGCTTCGTCCGGTATCCCACCGGCGGCGAGATCGCTTCGCATTCTCCTGTCTGCGTCCGATCGTTTCTGCACGCGTCTTGCGGCGGCGGTGGAACGGATCGAACCGGAACCGGAGCCCCGTTTCAAGGGACTGGAGGCGGCCTACGCAGTTCAGTTGGAGCGGTTCTCGCTGAATGCCGACCTTGACCCTGTCGGGCAGGTTGCCTGAGTCTGCATAACCGCGCTCAGGAACTGGAGCGAGGCGAAGCCTTTCGTGCACTGTTCTTTTGTCCAAGCAAAAGCCCCCGCCGTTTATCACGTGCGGGGGCTTTTGAGTGTTTGGTTGCGGGGACAGGATTTGAACCTGTGA
>NZ_JAYGGN010000011.1:0-138357 GCF_036314045.1 Microvirga sp. CF3062 | reverse complement strand
ATCAGCTTGTCTTTGATGAACTGCCAAATGATGCGGGTCATCTCGTCGCCGTCGAGTTCGACGACCGGATTGGCAACCTTGATCTTCGCCATGATCTCACCTTGCGCTTGAAGAGCTGGAACAGTCCTGCCAAGGCGGCAGGAGGGTTGCCGGGGCTATAGCGCGGTTGAGGCCAGGGGGGAAGGTGGGGGCGGCAAAGGAATTCAGCCCTGTCCCGCCCGGCGTGGCATTTTCTCGGTCTCGGTGCAGATCGTCGCGCTGAAGAGCGAATTCACGGTGGCGGCCTTGCTACGGACTGTCTCTGGGATTCTGGGATTTTTGACCAAGGTCGCGGTCGCCCTGAGGAGGGCCTTGTCGCATTGGCAGTCACCGCGGCCGACCCGCTCGTAGCACAGATCATGGGCGTGGCAGGCAGCGTCCAGCGCATCGACGGGAGAGGCCCGGTTCACGTCCCCCACTCCGCACCAGTTCCCGTGGAACAGGGGCGTGGGGGCTCCTGACGATCCTGGCCCCGGAGGCGCCGCCGCCGACTGGTCCACTGACCAGACGATCAGGCACACCACAATTCCCGCAAGAGGACGCAAAAGCGGTACCCGACAACCTCACAGCTTGGGTTCGAAAGTCACGATCTAACGTGTTTGATGAAGGAAGTAAGAGACGTCTGTGGGTTCAAGTTCCCGAAACGAGAAAATTCGCCGCATCGCGTGTGCTGCCGCACGGCAGGCCAAGCTTAACCGTAGTTCAGATCATCCCGTTCCGACGGTTTCCTCAGGGGCAAGAGGCGCAAAGCCGAAAGCACAATGCCATCGGAGACATGGTTCAACATAAGGGAGCTGACATGCGTCTTGCGTTTATTCTCGGAGCGACGGCCTTGGTTCTGGCCGGCTGCCAGACGACCGAACAATCCATGAGCAATGCCGAATCCGTCTGCCGGGAAACCGGTCTCAAACCCGGCACGGCCACCTATACCCGCTGCGTGAATGCGGGCTACCGGAACAACGTCGCCCAGTCGAACGCCGCCGCCAACCAGGCCGCAGCCGGTGCCGCGGTCGGCGTCGTCGGCGGTGCCGTGCTCGGTGCCGCTGTGGCCCGTCCGAGCTATTACTGCGGCTGGGGCTGCTGGTAAGCGTCCTATCTCGCGTGTGAAGCGCCTCCCTGACGCAAGTCGGGGAGGCTTTGCTTTGTGTGAGGTCACTGCGTTGATCGCCTAGGCGGGGAAGTGACTTTCGCTGTATGGGAGGTGCATCCGACCTCCATTTGCTTCTCCCGAACGTCTCATGACCCGACCGATCATCATCCTCGTGGAACCGCAGCTCGCCGAAAACATCGGCATGGTGGCCCGGGCCATGGCCAATTTCGGGTTGTCGGAGTTGCGCCTCGTCTCGCCGCGCAACGGCTGGCCCAAGAAGGGCGCCCATTCGGCGGCCTCGGGCGCGACCCATGTGCTCGAAGGGGCGACTCTTTACGACACGGCCCGCGAGGCCATTGCCGACCTGAATTTCGTCTTCGCCACCACGGCCCGCGAGCGGGGGCAGATGAAACGGGTCTTCGCGCCGGACGCCGCCATGAAGGAGGCGCAGCAACGTTTGGGTGCAGGGCAGGGCGTCGGCATCCTGTTCGGGCGCGAGCGCACCGGGCTCGAGAACGACGAGGTGTCGCTGGCGGACGCTATTATCACCTTCCCGGTCGACCCGAAATTCTCCTCGCTCAACCTAGCGCAGGCGGTCCTTCTCGTCTCGTACGAATGGTACAAGCTCGCCACCGGCGGCGCGCTGCCGTTCGAGGGCGGCAGAATCTCCCCGCCGGCGACTCGGGAGTCGGTGACGTCTTTCTTCGACTACATCGAAGCCCAGCTCGAGGCGGTGAACTTCTATCCTGAGGACAAGAAGCCGATCATGACCCGCAACATGCGGGACATCTTCCACCGCCTTGCAATGACCGAGCAGGAGGTGCGCACCCTGCGTGGGGCGATTCGTGCCCTTGCGGAAGGACGCAGGTTGAGAAAACCTTAAGCAAATCGTGGCTTTATAACGGCTGGGCTCTATGTGCCCGATTGTACAAGAGTTCGAGACGACGATGCGCCGCTTTCTGCTGCCTGCCTTGGTCTTTGGCGTCTCCCTTGCTGCCCCTTGGGCGCAGGCGGCAACTCCGCCGCAGCAACCCGAGCAGGGACCGGGCGGACGCGACTACAAGGTGACAGAAGTCATCAAGCGCGCGGTCGGCACGGCAAGCGCCGGAACCTTTGTGTTCCACGGCAGCGATACCCCCGCAAGACCCCGCCCTGTCGTGATCTTTCTCCATTCCTGGGGCGCGGTGAACCCAGCGCTCTACGGCGGCTGGATCGAGCATCTCGCCCGTAAAGGGTATCTCGTGCTGTTCCCGCGTTTCCAGGACGTGAACCGGTCGCGGCCAGCTGACGCCACCAATCTGGCCGAGACCCTGATCGAGAGCGCCCTGGCGGAGCTCGCCAATGATCCGAACGCCAAGCCTGACCGGGAGCGCGTCGCCCTCATCGGCCACTCGGCGGGCGTGCCGCTTGCGCTCAACCTCGCGGCCGGTGCCGGCGCGGGCAAGGTGCCGACACCGAAGCTGATCTTCGGACTGATGCCGGGTGGGATCGCCGCCAACGAGAAGGAGCGCGGCATTCTCCTGCGGGACCTCTCGACCATCGATCCGCAGACCCTGATCATCACCATGAGCGGCGACAGGGATTACCTGCCTGCCGATCGCGCCTCGCGGCTCATCCTCCAGCAGGCGAGCGCCGTGCCAGTCAACCGCAAGCTCTTCATGCGGGCCGGTTCCGACGACCACGGCTTTCCGGCAATCACGGCAGCGCTCGCGTCTCCAGGCTCGCCGAAGGCGGATTACGATGCTGCTGCCATCAAGCTGCCGCCCGATCCACCCCGGGACCCGAAGCAGAAGAACACGTGGCGCTGGAGCGCCGACATGGCTCTCTCCGGCCCGCAGACCATTCTGACCCAGCTGCTCGGCAACAACGGCACCGACACCCTCGATTACCTTGCCTACTGGAAGACCTTCGACATCGCCGCTGAGGCGGCGTTTGCCGGCAAGGATGCCGCCGCACTCACGCGCGATCCGAAGTTCGTCGACATGGGCACCTGGAGCGACGGCTGGCCCGTGCGGCGCCTCTCGGCGCAGATGCCCAAGGCCGAAGGTCCGGAGAAGAAGGAAGAGCCAGGGCCGCGCCGCAGGCTGAACATGGCGCCTCCGGAAACCAAGCAGGGATTATCGGACTTCATCGGTAAGTTGCGTTCGTAAGGTGTGTCATGCGTGTCGATCTTCTGGCGGGTGCGACCTATAATCCTGCCGTCATGCCGTCTCCCGTTCCCACCATCCTCGTCTTTGATTCAGGCCTCGGTGGCCTCACGGTCTTCTCGGAGATCCTGAAGGTTCGCCCCGATGCCCGCTATGTCTATGCGGCGGACGATGCAGGCTTTCCTTATGGACGTTTGAGCGAGGCGGTGTTGGCGGAGCGGGTCGTCAGCGTGATGGAGCGCCTGATCGCCCTGCACGATCCGGACCTCGTGGTGGTGGCCTGCAACACAGCATCCACCATCGTGCTGCCGCATCTACGCGAGCGCTTCTCCGTACCTTTCATCGGCACCGTTCCGGCCATCAAGCCGGCCGCTCAGATGACGCAGACAGGCTACGTCACGGTGCTGGCGACACCCGGCACCGTGGCCCGGGACTATACCCGCGACCTCATCGAGACCTACGCGGCGGGCTGCCGGGTCAATCTCGTGGGCTCCCGCCGTCTCGCGGGCATCGCCGAGGCCGAGATGGCCGGCGAACCCGTCTCGGACGACGAGTTGATGGCCGAACTGCAGCCCTGCTTCGTCGCGGACGAGGGCGGGCGGACCGACGTCGTGGCCCTTGCCTGCACCCACTACCCGCTGCTCCTGCCGCGCTTCCAGGCCCTCGCGCCCTGGCCGGTGAACTGGATCGATCCGGCCCCGGCCATCGCCCGCCGGGTGACGCAACTGATTGGGCAGCCTGTCCCTGGACATGAGGCAGACGAGAACGAAGCCGTGGCCGTGTTCACCAGCGGTTCCGGGATCAGTCCCGCCCTGAGGGGAGCCTTGCAGGACAAGGGCCTGCCGGTTGTGGCCATCGAGGAGATGCCGCTGCTCGTGGGGTGATGAACGCGGCGGCACTCTTTGATTGACTTTCCTGCATTTTCCGCCTAAACCCCACCCGTTCGCGCGGTCCTCACGGGCCGCGTAACTTTTTACGCTCCCGTGGCCCGGCTTCGGTCGGCCTGTCGTCCCGAAAGGGAAGAGGAGGGCGCGTTCCTCGCAAATTCGACAACAAAGAGGAACAGCGATGTCGAAGCGCATTCAGGCCAAGCACAAGCTTGACCGCCGTATGGGTCAGAATATCTGGGGCCGCCCGAAGAGCCCTGTAAACCGCCGCGAATACGGCCCCGGCCAGCATGGCCAGCGCCGCAAGGGCAAGATGTCTGACTTCGGCACGCAGCTGCGCGCCAAGCAGAAGCTCAAGGGCTACTACGCCAACATCACCGAGAAGCAGTTCCGCCGCTACTACGCGGAGGCGATCCGCCAGAAGGGCGATTCCAGTGAGAACCTGGTCGGCCTGCTCGAGCGCCGTCTCGACGCGGTCGTGTACCGTTCGAAGTTCGTCGCGACCCCCTTCGCCGCCCGTCAGTTCGTCAACCATGGTCACGTGAAGGTCAACGGCCGCCGCGTGAACATCCCGAGCTATCTCGTGAAGCCGGGTGACGTGATCGAGGTCAAGGACAAGTCGAAGCAGCTCGAGGTCGTCCTGGTGGCGAGCCAGCTCGCCGAGCGCGACGTGCCGGACTACATCGAGGTCGATCATTCCAAGATGACGGCCCGCGTGACGCGCATCCCGACCCTGTCGGAAGTGCCGTACCCGGTCCAGATGGAACCGAACCTCGTGATCGAGTTCTATTCGCGCTAATTATCGCGAAGCCGATTTCGAAAACAGGAAGGCCGCCCATTGGGCGGCCTTTTTGCTTATGCAGGCTTACTGCTGAACTGGCCCACGCGGGCCGCCTCGATCCATTCCGCCGCGGCCATGCTCCATCATGCCCATGCGGTGATGGCCACGACCGTCACGGCCCTGGCGTCCGCCGCGATCATGCCAGCGCGGACCATCGTTGTTGACGGCCTCACGCAGGAGGCGCGGAGCGATCCGCTTCTGGTCCTCGGTGAGCGTGTCCCAGAGGGGGCGAAGAGCCGTCGTAACGGCGATCGAGCGCTGGGCTCGTTCCGACACCATGGTGCTGCGCCGCTCGAGGCGCTGCATGAAGTCCATGGACTGGCGCTCGTCGCGGTCGGGGCGCTCCTGCATGCGGGTGAAGCGCTCGCTCGCAGCCGCGCGGATGGCGGTTTCTGCAGGCGTCCAGAGGCGCTCCTGATCGGCACTCAGCTTCAGGCCGGCCTTGATGGAGGCGATGCGGGCGTCCACGAGGCGGTTGAAGTCGTCCTGACTCAGGCGGGGACGGCGGTCCTGCCGGCTCTGATCCTGCGAGGCAGCCGGCGCATCCGGTGCCGGCGCTGGCTGCGCCAGAGCATAGGTCCCGGAGCCGGCCAGCAGGGCCGCAAGAGCGATGGTGGCGATTGTTTTCATGCGGATATCCTCCGTAGTGACGATAAGGACAAGATTGCTCTTAACCTGATCTCACCGAGGTGGCGGCCGCATGAACTTTTCGTCATGTGAGAAGCGCCTCACAGGCGCTTCAGGAATCCCGCAAACCGCATCAGCCCCTCGGGCCAGGGGCCGTGGCCGCTTTCCGTGTTGAGGTGGCCGGCATCACCCGCATCGACCACGGCCGCGCCCCAGGCATAGGCGATGTCCTCCGCCTTGGCGTAGTCGCAATGTGGGTCGGTGCGGCTCGCAACCAGAACCGACGGGAACGGGAAGGGATCGCGCGGGATCGGCGCGAAGGTGCGATCGATAGCAGGGATGAAGTCGGGGCGCTCCACATCCGGCATGCTGACCAGAAAGGCGCCCTGGACCTTGCCCCTTTGCAGGAGCGGGGCCGCATGAGCAATGGCGAGCACGCCGAGGCTGTGGCCGACCAGCACGACGGGCTTTTCGGCGCGCTTCACGTCCTGGGCGATGCGCTCGACCCAGGCGTCCTTATCGGGAGCGTCCCAGTTCTCCTGCTCGACCCGCCACGCGGTCGAGAGCTGGCGCTCCCATCGGCTCTGCCAATGGTCTGCACCGGAATTCGTGTAGCCTGGAACGATGAGGATGTCGCAATCGGAGGTTTTCATGCCCGGGAGATAAAGGCCCCGTCAGGCTCGTTCAAGCGCTCCGCTTCAACTCCATGCCCTCGGCCGCTTTGAGGGCAGCTTCACGCTCCGCGATGTAGCCGCGGGTTAGGGGCACCACGTCGTTGCGCCGGGCGAGCTGAACCTGGAACACCACCGCATCCTGCCAGCGGAAGACGGATTCCGACATGGCGAGGTAGCATTCCCACATCCGGCAGAAGCGTTCGTCATAGAGCTTCAAGACTTCCTCACGATAGGCCAGGAAACGTTCGCGCCAAGCCCGCAGGGTATACGCGTAGTGCAGGCGCAGGATCTCGATGTCGGTCACGATCAGCCCGGCTCGCTCGATGGCCGGCATGATCTCCGACAGCACGGGCAAGTGACCGCCTGGGAAGATGTATTTCGTGATCCAGGGATTGGCCGGGTAGGGCGTACCGGAGCGTCCGATGGTGTGGAGGAGCATGACCCCGTCCTCCTTCAGGAGCCTTCGACACGTCTGAAAGTACTCGTCATAGGAGGGCGGACCCACGTGCTCGAACATGCCCACCGAGACGATGCGGTCGAAGGTGCCTGTGGTGGAGCGGTAATCCTCGAGCTCGAAACGGACCCGGTCGAGCAGTCCCGCTCCGGCCGCCCCACGGCGCGAGGCCTCGAACTGCTCCTCCGAGAGAGTGATACCCTTGACCGTGCCGGCGCCTGCGACCTGCGCCAGGTAAAGCCCCATGCCGCCCCAGCCGGAACCGATATCGAGCACGCTGTGGCCCCGGTCCACCATCAGTTTGGCCGCGATATGCCGCTTCTTGGCTGCTTGAGCCTCCTCCAGGCTGGCATCGGGATGATCGAAGTAAGCGCAGGAATATTGGCGGTCGCTGTCGAGGAAGAGGACATAGAGGCGGCCGTCGAGATCGTAATGATGGGCGACATTGCGCTTGGCCTTGGCTGCATCGTTCTCGGCCCTGCGCATCATCCAGTGGCGGATCTTGCGCAGGCGCTGGAGCGGCAGTTCATCCAGCTGGCCATGCGTGTGCTGGAGGAGGAGTTGGAGCAGATCGAGGATCGTGCCCTGCTCGATGACGAGGCGGCCCTCCGTATAGAGCTCACCGAGCTTCAATTCGGGGTGGAGACACAGGGCCATCTGGGCTGCGGCGTCCGCAAATCGGATCGAGACTCGGGGTTCGGTTCCGTCTCCGAAGGTGGATCGCTCGCCTTCGGCCGTGGTCATCTCCAAGGTGCCGTGCTTCACGGCCCGTGTGAACGCAAGAGAGAGGATCTTATCCGACAGCATGGCAGCAGTTCCCGCGCCATTGATCTCCTGAGGCGGGAATTGTTGCTTATTCCGGGAAGTATTGCCAGCCTTTCAGCTAAGTGTTGCCAGCTCCGAAGACCCGCGTGAAGATCGTATCCACATGCTTGAAGTGGTAGCCGAGATCGAAGCAGGTCTCTATTTCTTCCGGCGACAGGTACTTCGTCACATCCGCATCGTTCTTCAGGAGCGTGAGGAAGTCGCCTTCTCCGCGCCAGACCGGCATAGCGTTGCGCTGGACAAGCCGGTACGCATCCTCGCGTGAGGCGCCCTTCTGGGTCAGGGCCAGCAGAACCCGCTGGGAGTGAACGAGGCCGCCGAGGCGGTCCAGGTTCTTCTGCATGTTCTCCGGATAGACCACGAGCTTGTCGATGACGTTGGTCAGCCGCGCCAGGGCGAAATCCAGGGTCACGGTAGCGTCGGGCCCGATCATGCGCTCGACGGAGGAGTGGGAGATATCCCGCTCGTGCCAGAGGGCCACGTTTTCCATGGCCGGCATGGCATAGGCACGCACCATGCGGGCAAGGCCCGTTAGGTTCTCAGTCAGCACCGGGTTGCGCTTGTGCGGCATGGCGGACGAGCCCTTCTGACCTGCCGAGAAGAACTCCTCGGCCTCCAGAACCTCGCTGCGCTGCAGGTGCCGGACTTCCGTCGCCAGGCGCTCGATGGAGGAGGCGATGACGCCGAGCGTTGCGAAATACATGGCGTGCCGGTCGCGGGGGATGACCTGGGTTGAGACCGGCTCGACAGCCAAGCCCATCTGCTCGGCCACGTATTCCTCGACGCTCGGATCGATGTTGGCGAAGGTGCCAACGGCGCCCGAAATGGCGCAAGTCGAGATCTCCCGCTGCGCCTCGATGAGGCGGAGCTTGCAGCGTTCGAACTCGGCATAAGCTTGGGCGAGTTTCAGGCCGAAGGTGGTGGGCTCCGCATGGATGCCGTGCGAGCGGCCAATGGTCGGCGTCATCTTGTGCTCGAGGGCGCGGCGCTTGATGGCGGCGAGCAGCTCGTCCATGTCGCGCAGCAGGATATCGGTGGCGCGGGCGAGCTGCACGTTGAAGGTCGTGTCGAGCACGTCCGAAGAGGTCATGCCTTGGTGGACGAAGCGGGCCTCGGGGCCGACGATCTCGGACAGATGCGTCAGGAACGCGATGACGTCGTGCTTGACCTCGCGCTCGATGGCGTCGATCCGCTCCACGTCGAAGGTAGCCTTCGAGCCCTTCTCCCAGACCGTCTCAGCCGCTTGCCTAGGCACGACGCCGAGATTGGCCAGTGCCGTGGTGGCATGGGCCTCGATCTCGAACCAGATGCGGAACTTGGTTTCCGGCGACCAGATGGCCACCATCTCGGGACGGCTGTAACGGGGGATCATGGCTGTTCACTTCCACGCGGGGGACATGCCCGCGCGGTAGCACGATCACCCCGCGATCTCAACGCGCCTTTGCCGCCGCCTCGCGAATGGCGGCCATGTTGGCCGCATAAGCTGAAGGGCCGCCCTTGAAGGTGGCGGAGCCGGCAACGAGCGCGTTGGCGCCGGCGGCAGCCACGAGGGGGGCCGTCTCGGCCGTCACGCCGCCGTCGATCTCGATGTCGATGTCGCGGTCGCCGATCATGGCTTTCACCCGGCGGGTTTTCTCGCAGACTGAAGCAATGAAGGCCTGGCCGCCGAAGCCGGGGTTGACTGTCATCAGCAGCACGAGGTCCACCATGTCGAGGACCGGCTCGATGGCGGATTCATGGGTGCCGGGGTTGAGCACCACGCCGGCCTTCTTGCCGAGCGCCCGGATCGTTTGGAGCGATCGGTGCAGGTGCGGGCCCGCTTCCGCATGGATGCTGATGATGTCCGCGCCCGCTTTGGCGAAGGCCTCCAGGTAGGGATCGACCGGCGCGATCATCAGATGCACGTCGAAGACCTTTTGGGTGTGGGGGCGCAGGGCCTTCACCACATCGGGTCCGATGGTGATGTTCGGCACGAAGTGGCCGTCCATCACGTCGATGTGGATCCAGTCGGCGCCGGCGGCGTCGACGGCGCGGATTTCCTCGCCGAGCTTGGAGAAGTCGGAGGCCAGGATCGAGGGGGCGATGAGCAGGGGGCGTGTCATGGCCGCGCCGGTAGCACGAGCCCGCCCGCACGGCAACGGGAGGTTGGCGTTCAAGGTATGAACCAGTCGAATACCACTCACCTGGGGAGAGGTCCGTTTGGGACAGGAAATCCATGGACGGCCTCGATCCAAGAGGAGTAAAGATGGCCTCGATTGAACGATACGAGCGCGCCTTTCTTAACCGGGGGCGCCTGAGATGGGGCAGAGCTTCATGCGTAAGGATGTGGTTGTTCTCGGGGCCGGGATCGTCGGCGTGTCCATTGCCGTGCACCTGCAGAAGCGCGGTCGGTCGGTCCTGCTGATCGACAAGCGCAAGCCCGGCGAGGAGACCTCTTTCGGCAATGCCGGTCTGATCCAGCGCGAGGGCGTCTATCCTTACGGCTTTCCGCACGATTTCGGCGCGCTCCTGCGCTATGCGCTGAACAACACCATCGACGCCCATTATCACTGGGCCGCGATCCCGAAGCTCGCACCCTTCCTGTGGCAGTACTGGATGCATTCGCGTCCCGCCCAGCACAAGGCGATCGCCCGGATGTATGCGCCCCTGATCGAGCGCAGCGTCACCGAGCACATGGCGCTGGCGGAGGAATCCGGCTCCACGCACCTGATCCGCCCGACCGGCTGGATGAAGGTTTTTCGCGACGAAAAGAGCCGCGACGAGCAGTTCCGCGACGCTGAGGATGTGAGACGCGACTTCGGCGTCAACTTCGACGCCCTCGACACCAGGGCGGTGGCCGAGCGCGAGCCGCACCTCAAGGTGGAGACTAAGGGCGGCATCCACTGGACCGATCCGGCTTCCGTGTCGGATCCCCACCTGCTCACCATGGGCTATGTGAGCCTGTTCGAGCGCCTCGGCGGTGAACTGGCTGCGGGCGATGCCAAGTCGCTGGAGGAAACCGTAACCGGCTGGCGGGTGCAGACCGAGAGGGGACCGGTTGAAGCCGGCGCAGTCGTGGTGGCGCTCGGCGCCTGGGCGGACGTAGTCACGAAGCAGCTTGGCTACAACCTGCCTCTCGCGGTCAAGCGCGGCTATCACATGCATTACAAGCCGCAGGGCAATGCAGTGCTCAATCGGCCGACCCTCGACTTCGACCGCGGCTATTTCCTCGCGCCGATGTCCAAGGGCATCCGCCTTACGACAGGGGCGGAATTCGCCCACCGCGATGCACCCAAGACGCCGGTGCAGCTCGGGCGGGCCGAGCCTATCGCAAGGGAGTTCTTCCCCTTGGGCGAGCGGGTCGATCCGGAGCCCTGGATGGGCATGCGCCCCTGCACGCCGGACATGATGCCGATCATCGGGCCGGCACCGAAGCACAAGAACCTCTGGTTCGGCTTCGGTCACGCCCATCACGGACTGACCCTCGGGCCCGTTACGGGCCGGCTGCTCGCTGAGATGATCACGGGCGAGCAGCCGGTGGTCGATCCAACGCCGTATCGGGCGGAACGATTCTAAGCTCGCGAGAACCGATCTCGCCAAGCCGGCTGCGCACCCGGATAGGGTAGGGCTGTCGCCTCGTAGACGCCGCGCGCGATGGCGCGAGTCAGGCAGTCGGCGGCCAGGGCCGTGATTTCCGTGAACTCCGCCGCCTCGTCCCGCAGGGGTTTGCGCCCGGTGGCGGCGGCGAAGATCGTATCGCCGTCGAACAGGGCGTGAGAGAAGCGTAAGGCCCGGGCGAGGCCGGCATGGGACGCGACAGCAAGGCGCTTGGCCTGCGCCTTCGTCAGCACCGCATCGGTGGCGACCAGGGCGATGGTGGTGGCCGGCTGGGGACCGCCTTTCCAGATGAGGGAGCGCCTCTCGGGGCTGACCCGGGAGGGAAGTCCCAGCCCACCGAACTCGTCGCCCTCCTCAAGAGCTCCGGCCCAGAAATGCGGGCCGTCGCCGATTACGGCAGAGGCGACGGCATTTACGATCACGAGCGCACCGACCGTGTGGCCCGAGGATGTCGTCGCGCTCGTTGATCCCAGGCCTCCCTTCAGGTTGGCTGTGGTGGCGCCATAGCCGCCGCCTGCGGTGCCCAGGGCAAAGTCGAGCCCGGCCTGTTCCGCCGCCTGAAATCCGAGCTCCCGATAGGGCGGATACCGGCCCCAATCCTTGTTCCCGCCATTCAGGAGATCGAAGCTGGAGGCCTGACAGACGATGGGGACGAGGGCCTCCCGGACCGCAAAGCCAACCCCCTGTTCCCGGAGGTAGGCCTGAACGCCGCTCGCTGCATCGAGACCGAAGGCTGAGCCGCCGGAGAGGACGATGCCGTGAATGCTGGGCACCATCTTGTCGGGATCGAGCAGATCGGTCTCGCGGGTGGCGGGCGCCCCGCCCATGGCAAAGCAGGATGCGACGGCAGGCTCGTCGAAGAGCGCCACCGTGACGCCGGAGCCGAGGGCAGCGTCGTGGGCATTGCCGACGCGAAGGCCTGCCACGTCGGTGATGAGATTGCGAGCTTCAGTCATGGCCTCAGCAAACCGCAAAGCGGATCCCATCACAAGCTGGCGAAGCGGCATTTCAGCGGCTTTCATCGATGAGGGCAACGGGCTAAAGCATCGGACCCAAAAGTGGAATGCACTTTTGGGATCGAATCCGATGCTTTCTTCTTGGATGAGAGCATCGTCCGGAGCGGACCCAGCGGGCCGCGCCAGCGAAAACCGGATCCACTTTTCCGCACGATGCTCTACAAGGCTTGTCATGCTCAGCGTTTCCTTCCCGGCCGCGGCCCTTGGCGGCCTTATCAGTTTCTTGAGCCCCTGCGTGCTGCCGCTGGTGCCGCCCTACCTCTCGTTTCTCGCCGGCACCACTTTCGACCAGCTGAGTGCGGGCGACGACCGCGCCGTCCGGAGGAGGGCGGTCCTGGCGGCACTCCTGTTCGTGGCGGGCTTCTCGACCGTATTCGTGCTGCTCGGCGCTACGGCCTCGGCTCTCGGTCAGGTGATCCGACAGTACCTCGATGTGCTGAGCACTGTGGCGGGCATTGCCATCATCGTCATGGGCCTGCACTTCCTTGGGCTGTTTCGCATCGGCCTGTTCTACCGGGAGGCGCGGTTCAGCGTGACCCGGCCCGTCGGGCTCTGGGGCGCTTATGTAATGGGCCTTGCCTTCGCTTTCGGCTGGACACCCTGCATCGGTCCGGTCTTGGCGGCGATCCTCACCGTGGCGGGCTCGGAGAACAGCGTGTCCCAGGGCGCCCTGCTGCTGGCCGCCTATTCGGCGGGTCTCGGCATTCCCTTCCTGCTCGCTGCCTTCGCCATGAAGCCCTTCGTGGCGCTTCTCAAGCGCGTGCGCTCCCGCTTCGCGCTGATCGAGAAGACCATGGGTGTCCTCCTCGTCCTGACCGGCATCGCGTTCCTCACCGGCTGGATCACCAACATGTCGTTCTGGCTCCTGGAGGCATTTCCGGCGCTCGGGCGACTCGGATAAGGTTGCACAGGAATCGGGTGGCTGGCCTCAGGTCCGGCTGCCACTCTGGTGATCTCTCACAGGAGATCATCCATGACATTCCATGTTCGCGGCCTCGACGCCGAACCTTTTGCAAAACTGTTCCGACTCGATGAAGCCACCCTCAAGGATCTTGGGGCCCGGCGTGTCGTCGCCGATGCCTCCGACCTCTATCCCTGCCGGGTTGCCCTGAAGCGGGTTGAAGAGGGCGAGGAGCTTCTGCTGCTCAACCACGCTCACCAGACGAATCCAGGCTCACCATACCGGTCGGCCGGACCGATCTTCGTCAGCCGCTCTGCCAGAACCGGGAGCTACCAAGGCGAGTTGCCGCCGATGCTGCGGGACCGGCTTCTGTCCCTGCGCGCCTACGATGCGGATGCCTTCATCGTCGATGCCGAGGTGGGCGAGGGCGGGGAGGTGGTGAGCCTGATCGAGCGCTTCCTTGCCAACCCGGATGTTGCGCATGTAGACGCCCACTTTGCCCGGCGCGGGTGCTTTGCCGCACGGATCGAGCGGGCCTGACGTCAGACCTCGATCCGGTGCCCTGCGGCTCGCAGGGCCTCCACTGCGCGATCCGCGTCCTGCTCCTTCACCAGTACGTAATCGGTGCTGAAGGTCGAGGTGGCGAAGATGCCAATGCCAGCTCTGGCCAGGGGTTCGAGCACGGAGGAGAGGATCCCCGGCACACCGAAGTCGAAGCTCTGCGCGATCCGAAGGCACCGCCAGCCCGCATCGGTTTCCGCCTCAGACGGCACTTGGTGGAGAGGACAGACGAGGGTCGTTTCCTCGACAGCCTGCACCAGAAGCGAGAAGCCTCCTGGTTCGGGCGACCTGACAGGCGTACCAGTCGGGAAGCGGCAGACCGCATAAGGGTCGGCGAGCAAGGAGAGGGTGAGCGTGGGCATAATCTAGATCATCCTCGGAAAAAGGCAGTCATAAGAAAACCCGCCCTTGTTGCCAGGGCGGGTTTTCAATCGTTCGGCTTGTGGCCGGTCGATTACATGCCGAGCTCGTTGCCCGAGTAGTCGATCTTGCCGTCAGCGCCCTTCTTCCAGACATACATGATGTAGTCCGGACGGGTGATGTCGCCCTTCTTGTCGAAGGAGATGTCGCCGATGACGGTCTTGAAGGGCTTTCCGGCCTTCATCGCGTCGGACATCTTCTTGCCGTCGGTGCCGCCAGCCTGCTTCGCCGCCTCGGCCAGGATCTGGGTCGCAGCGTAGGAGTACAGGGTGTAGGCTTCCGGCTCGAAGTTCTT
This sequence comes from Microvirga sp. CF3062, assembly GCF_036314045.1. Lineage (NCBI taxonomy): Bacteria > Pseudomonadati > Pseudomonadota > Alphaproteobacteria > Hyphomicrobiales > Methylobacteriaceae > Microvirga > Microvirga sp. CF3062. The sequence continues at coordinate 123,983 of NZ_JAYGGN010000011.1, read as the reverse complement.
GGCCTTGAACTTGGCCACGGCGTCCTTCGCGTTCGGGTTCTTTCGCGGATCCGGCGAGAAGGTCATCAGGGTGCCCTCGGCGCCCGGGCCGGCAATCGAGGTGAACTCGGCCGACACGATGCCGTCACCCGACATCATCGGGGACTGGAGGCCCTGGTCGCGCATCTGGCGGATGATGAGGCCGGCTTCCGTGTGGAGGCCGCCGAAGTAGACGACGTCCACGCCAGCCTGCTTCAGCTTCGACACGAGCGCGGAGTAGTCCTTCTCGCCCGGGTTGACGCCTTCATACACGACTTCCTTCAGGCCCTTTGCATTCATGGCCTTCTGGGTCTCGTCGGCAAGGCCCTTTCCGTAGGGGGTCTTGTCGTGGACGACGGCAACCTTCTTGCCCTTGAACTTGTCGGCGAGATAGCTGCCGGCAACGAGGCCCTGCTGGTCGTCGCGACCGCAGGTGCGGAAGGTGTTCCACATGCCGCGCTCTGTGAACTGCGGGTTCGTCGAAGCGGGGGTGATCTGGACGATTCCGGCTTCCTCGTAGACCTGCGAGGCCGGGATCGACACGCCGGAGTTGAAGTGGCCGACGACCATCTTAACGCCTTCAGCGGCGAACTTGTTCGCCACCGATACGCCCTGCTTGGGGTCGGAGACGTCGTCACCGATCACGACCTGCAGCTTCTGGCCGTTGATGCCGCCAGCTGCGTTGATGTCTTCGACAGCCTGCTCTACGCCATTCTTCAGCTGAGCGCCGAAGGCCGCGTTCGGGCCGGTGACGGGGCCAGCAACGCCGATCTTGATCTGGGCGCTGGCAGCGCTGGAGAAGGCGAGGCCAAGACCAAGCGCCACGCCGGTCAACAGCATTTTCTTCATGAGGTCACTCCTCTGGGTGGTTTTATAGGCCCCTCTTCCTCGTGGGGCCGGTTTGGCGGGTTCTCCCCACCATCCGCGTGACATCATGCTTGTTTTTAAGCGAATGTCACGCTGGAATCTTTTTAGCTTAGCCCTTGGTAGCAGAAGCCTTTTCCCGCCAGGAAAACGGCCCGCTCCGCTCGTAGAGCCAGCGGTACTGCGTGGTCATCATCCGGGCCCGGCGGTACTGGAAGCCTAGAGCGCCGATGATCAGCAGGACGATCGTGTCGATCGCATAGTAATGGATCGACAGCAGGGTTCCGTCGAACAGGGCGAAGTGGATGAAGCGTACGGCCGCGCCCAGAATGAACAGGTAGAGGATCAGGGCCCAGAACGGGCGCCAGGTGAGGGCGATGGCCCGGCCGGTCATCCAGGCCGCCCAGCCGCCCATGATCACGGTGATGAGAAGAAAAAGCCAGAACGACGGCTCTTCGTAGAGGATGCCCTGCATCAGTGATTTCCTCCTTCGAGATAGGCCGCTTTGACTTGAGGGTCTTCGAGCAGCTCCCTGCCGGTGCCGCTCATGGTGATGTTTCCCGTCACCATCACATAGCCGCGATGAGCCAGCTTGAGGGCGTGGTAGGCGTTCTGCTCCACGAGGAAGACCGTCATGCCGTCCTTCTCGTTGAGCTCTTTGATGATCTGGAAGATCTGCTTCACGATCAGGGGCGCCAGCCCGAGGGAAGGCTCGTCCAGGAGGAGGAGCTTCGGGCGGCTCATGAGCGCCCGGGCGATGGCCAGCATCTGCTGCTCGCCGCCCGAGAGGGTGCCGCCGCGCTGCTGCAGGCGCTCCTTCAGGCGCGGGAACAGGGTGCAGACCCGCTCGAGATCCTGGTCGAAATGGGCCAAGCCGTTCATGGACGCGCCCATCTGGAGGTTCTCGTAGACGGTCATGCGCGGGAAGATGCGCCGGCCCTCGGGAGACTGGGCAATCGATAGGCGGGCGATCTCGTGGGTGGGCAGCTTGGTGATGTCCCGGCCCGCATAAGTGATCGTGCCCTCGCGGCACCGCGGATTGCCGAAGATCGTCATCATCAGCGTCGACTTGCCGGCGCCGTTGGCCCCGATCAGCGTGACGATCTCGCCCTCGTTGACATCCATGTCCACGCCCTTGAGGGCGATGATGTTGCCGTAATAGGTCTTCACGCCGCGCACGCTCAGAAGCGGCTGGCGGGCAGTTGAAGCCTGGGGATTCTGCATCGCGATGTTTGCTCCAGCGGTGCTCATAGGCCGATCTCCGCTTCGACCTTCTCGACCTCGTCGTCGGCCACGCCCAGATAGGCGGCGATGACCTTGGGATCGTTCCTCACCTCGACGGGCAGGCCGTCCGAAATCTTGATGCCGTAATCCAGCACGACCACGTGGTCGGAGATTTCCATCACCACCGACATGTCGTGCTCGATCAGGAGGATCGAGGTGCCTTGCTCATCACGGATCGACAGCAGGAGCTGGTTCAACTCCATGGATTCGCGCGGGTTGAGGCCGGCGGCCGGCTCGTCAAGGCAGAGCAGGAGCGGATCCGTGCACATGGCGCGGGCGATTTCCAGACGACGCTGGTCGCCGTAGGGCAGGTCGCCGGCCGGTTCGTCGGCGCGGTGGATCAGGCGGGTCTTCTCCAGCCAGAACTTGGCCTTCTCGATCGCCTCCTTCTCGGCCTTGCGGTAGCCGCCAATGCCGAGGACACCCATGAAGGTGAAGCCGGAGGCGATCATCAGCGGGTTGTGCTGAGCGACCAGCAGGTTCTCGAGGAGCGTCATGCCGGAGAACAGGCGGATATTCTGGAAAGTGCGGGCAACCTTGCCCTTCCAGTTGATGTCGAAGCCCGGCAGTCGCTCCAGCAGAAGGTGTGAGCCGTTCGGCTTGCGCAGGGCAATCATGCCCTCAGTAGGCTTGTAGAAGCCGGTGATGCAGTTGAAGACCGTGGTCTTGCCGGCTCCGTTGGGGCCGATGAGCGCGGTGATCTCGCCGCGCCCGGCCTTGAACGAGAGGTCGTTGACGGCCACAAGGCCGCCGAAGCGCATCGTGAGATGCTGTACGTCGAGGATGGGATCCTGCAGCCAGCGCATTAGCCGTGTCCTTCCTTCACGAGCGAGCCCGAGATGGCCTTGCGCTCTTTCAAGATCACTGAGGGTTCACGTTCCGAAATCAGGCCGCGCGGACGCCACACCATCATCGCCACCATGCCCACGCCGAAGAGCAGCAGGCGGTATTCGTTCGGGTCGAAGCCTGTGCCGAAGATGGACTGGAGGAAGGTGAGGTTGCGCAGGACCTCAGGGCCGCCGACCAGGACGATGGCCGCAATGGCCACGCCGATCTGGGATCCCATGCCGCCCATGACCACGATGGCCAGGATGATCGCGGATTCGAGGAAGTTGAAGCTTTCCGGCGAGACGAAGCCCTGGCGGACCGCGAAGAACGATCCGGCAAAGCCGCCGAACATGGCACCGATGGAAAAGGCCGTCAGCTTGGTGTTCGTGGTGTTGATGCCGAGCGACCGGCAGGCGATCTCGTCCTCGCGCAGAGCCTCCCAGGCGCGTCCCACGGGCAGCTTGCGCAGGCGCATGGTGACGAAGTTGGTGAGCAGAGCCAGCGCCAGGATGAGGTAATACAGGAAGATCATCCTGTGCATGCCGTTGAACTCAAGCCCGAACGTGGCTGCGAATCCACCTTCGCCCGCCGTGAAGGGCAGGCCGAAGAAGGTTGCGCGCGGGATCGACGAGATGCCGGCGCCGCCATTGGTCAAGTCGACCCAGTTGATGAGCACGAGGCGGATGATCTCGCCGAAGGCCAGCGTCACGATGGCGAGATAATCGCCGCGCAGGCGCAGCACCGGAAACCCTAAGATCATGCCCCAGAAGGCTGCCAGGATGCCGGCGAGCGGCAGGCAGATCCAGAAGGACAGGCCGAACGTGGTCGAAAGCAGGGCGTAGGAATAGGCCCCGACCGCATAGAAGGCGACGTAGCCCAGATCGAGCAGACCGGCGAGGCCCACCACGATGTTCAGGCCCCAGCCGAGCATCACGTAGGTGAGGATCAGGATGCCGAGATCCACCCAGTAGCGCGACTCGTTGAGGCCGCCCTGGATCAGGTAGATCAGCAACGGAAAGGCGATCGCTATTCCGAGAAAGAACGGTATGGCGAACCTGGACACACGCTGGAATGCGCTCGGCATGGCATCGACCTGTTCGGTCGCCTGACGCGCGCTCGGGGTCGCCTTGGCGTAGTTCCGCGATGCCGTATAGGCATGCAGCACGAGGCGCAGGCCAAACACAATGGCGCAAACGATGGCCACCAGGCCCCACCGGGGCGTCAGGAAGAGATCGGCGCCGCTCTGGTCCGTCTTGTATGACAGGATCGGGATGGACAACCCTAAGGTGATCAGCGCAGCCTTAAGAGCGTCCTTGAAGGCCGCGGCCAGATCGAAGTGCCTCGAGACGGCATTGGTCTGGGCTGTGGTGGTGATGGAAGGAGCGTTCATAGCGGTCAGGCCCCTTAAACCTTCTCGACCTCAGGCCGTCCGAGAATGCCGGAGGGCATGAAGATCAACACGATGGCGAGAATCGAGAATGCGGCTACGTCCTTGTACTCGATCGAGAAATAGGCCGACCAGAAGGTCTCGATGAGGCCGATGATCAGGCCGCCGAGAACGGCGCCCGGCAGTGAGCCGATGCCGCCCAGAACCGCCGCAGTGAAGGCCTTTACGCCCGGCACGAATCCGTCGTTGAAGCTCACGACGCCATAATACAGCAGGTACATGGTGCCGGCGACCGAGGCGAGGGCGGCGCCGATGACAAAGGTCAGCGAGATCGTCCGGTCCACGTTGATGCCCAGCAGGGCGGCCATCTTGCGGTCCTGCTCGCAGGCGCGCTGGGCGCGGCCCAGGGAGGTTTTCTGGACGACGTACCAGAAGATCGTCAGCAGCACGGCCGTGACCGCCATGATGATGATCTGCTTGTAGGAGAGGGCGACGTTGTAGCCGCTTGCGCCCTGGAAGAGGACGATCACGTCCTGGACCATCGGGGGCGTCGGCTTGTTGCGCGCGCCTTGGGCAACCTGGACGAAGTTCGACAGGAAGATCGAGACGCCGATGGCCGAGATCAGCGGCGCCAGGCGGAAAGAGCCGCGCAGGGGCCGGTAGGCGATACGCTCGACGGTCCAGCCCCACAGGGACGTGAGGACCATGGCGATGATCAGCACGAAGAACAGCGCCAGCACCACCGATGAGATCCCAAGCCATGTGGTCAGGATCAGGAAGAAGATGAGCGAGATGAAAGCGGAGAGCATGAAGACGTCGCCGTGGGCGAAGTTCACCATGCCGATGATGCCGAAGACCATCGTGTAGCCGATGGCGATGAGGCCGTAGATCGACCCGAGAGTCAGCCCATTGATGAGCTGCTGCACAAAGATTTCCATGTCCTACCCTTGCCCCTCTGGAACGGGGTCATTCTTGGGAAACGATGCAGGAAAGCACGATGCGTGTGCATCGCCAAGCCTGACGTAACGTGCGGATGTCTCTAGCAAAATGATTTTCATTCCACAACGTACTGTTAAGATTCCTATCACGCTAAATGATGGAAATCGTGCCAGAGGCTGACTGAATATGCGGCATGGGGCTCGAACACCGGCTGCTTCCCTTGCCGGGACTGAGGAACCATATGGCTTTAACGGCCTTGTGCTCAGCCCAAAAGAGTGGAAGAGGCTTGCTTGGATCATGATCTTGAAGACACAAGCCTCTCCGCATTCCACCTCTGGCTCGGACGCCCTGCTCTTTCGAGAGGGCATGAGCCGCGTCGCCGGTGCCGTCCATGTGGTCACAACAGGTGGCGCTGCCGGCCGCGGGGGCTTCACGGCCACGGCCGTGACGCCCGTGACCGACAGCCCGGCCTCGCTCCTGGTCTGCGTCAACACGGGCTCCCGATCAGCCCAGGCCCTGCTTCTGAATAAGGTTTTCTGCGTAAACACCCTCGCGGCGGCTGATCTCGATCTCGCAGACATCTTCGCCGGTCGCGCTGGTCTTCAGGGGCCGGAACGCTTCAGCAGAGGGGAGTGGGACATCCTGGAGACGGGCTCACCCGCTCTGGCGACGAGCCTCGTCTCCTTCGATTGCCGGATCAGCGATGCCCGAGTGGTCGCCACTCACCATGTGATCATTGGCGAAATCCTCAGCATCAGGCTCGGCGAGCAGAAGTCGCCCCTCATCTATCAGGGGCGGCACTATCACGAACTCTGATGTCTGTGGGTATGGACCGGAAGGCTCGAGAGAGCCCTCATGGCCGTAATGAAGGGTCCAAGATCGAGTTTCAGCTTCAAGGGAAACTTCGGTCAGAAAGCACAAAGGCAAAAGAGAGGGCCTGCCCGCCGGAATTGAGCGAGGCGGCCCTGAGTTGTGAAGGGCTGTAGGTGAACAGAGCCTCCAAGGAGGTAACCCCAAAGAGGTGTGTGTGGTTCGCCACAATCTCGAAGTTCCGCGAGACCTCGTAGGAAAAAGCCCTTCACGAGGGGGGCGTGAAGGGCTTTGAGGGTCTAGAAGACCTGGGGGCAGATGGCCTTCCTGAAGAGGTAATGCCCTTACGGAATCTTGGTTCCGCATAATTTCGTCACTGGGCATGCTATTAGTCATGTAATGTCATCCCTTGAACCCTAGCCTCTGGAGCTTATGTTCCTCTGTCACATTACAACCAAGACCTTCAGGGCAACGAGCAAGGGATGCCGAGCAACTGGAACACATCCGATCTTGCTACGGTCAAGGCGTCCTGCGGATTGGCGTATCGGATGGTCCGTCCATGAGTGATGGCCTGTTGGGAGGGTCATCGCCCCTAGCCAAATCCGAAGATGTCAGGGTTCCATCGGTACCTGGGGCTGCTCCTTGGCTGCAGGGTGGGGGCGAGATGGGTCAGCGCATTCGGGCTCATGATTGGGCGGCGACCTCGCTCGGTCCTCTGCCGTCATGGTCCCATAGCCTTCGCACCATTGCCGATCTCATGATCGGGTCCAGGCAACCAGTCTTTGTCGTCTGGGGAGTCGATCTCGCGGTTCTCTACAACGACAGCCTTGGACAGATCCTAGGCTCAAGGCATCCGGCAATGCTCGGCCGTCCTTTTCGTGAGTTATGGCCAGAGACTTGGGACCGGCATCGCACAATCATTGAGTCGGCTTTATCGGGCGAAGCGCAGCCTGCTTTATCCGACGGGCGGCTGGGCTGGCCAATTGACGCCTACACGTTCTCCTGGACGCCCATCAGGGATGAAACGGGCAAGGTTGCAGGGTTTTACTGCGCCGGGAACGACATAATCAGCCACGCTCCCATGGAAGAGCGGCTCAGGCAGGTCCAGGAGGCGGCACGGATCGGCAGCTTCGAATTCGATCGCGCGACTGGCCAAGCCATCGCCTCACCGGAATACCTGGAGCTATACGGACTGCTTGATGATCGTTCCGACAGCTTCTCGTATGAGGAATGGTTCGGCCTTGTGCATCCCGACGATCGATCATGGATCGAATCCGAAACACGTCGCGCGGTCACTGATCCCGCCCGTCACCAGCTCGAGTACGATTTTCGTATCATCCGCGCCGATACCGGTGAAATGCGATGGCTCACAGCGCGCACCAAGCTGATCCGGGATGCGGACGGACGCTTCATCCGCTCTCTTGGCGCTCAGTGGGATATAACCGCCGAGAAAGATGCCGAGACGGCTTTGCGCGATAGCCAGGAGCGCTACCGCTCGTTCATCACCCGCAGTTCGGAAGGCATCTGGCTCCTTGAATTCGTCCCCCCGCTCGACACGACTTTGCCGGTGGAGGAGCAGGTCGAGCTGGCCTACCGTAACGGCCGCTTCGTGGACTGCAACGACGCCATGGCGCGCATGTATGGGCTTGACCAGGCCGAGGACCTGATCGGCAAGACTCTCGACTTTCCACTGCCTTCCTCCGACCCCGAGGCCAGAGCTTACCTCGCTGGGCTTATTTGCTCCGGCTACAGCGTCACCGGCGTGGAGTCCGTTGAGCAGGATTCCGCCGGCAACTTCAAATATTTCGACAACAGCATGATCGCAGTCATCGAGGATGGGCAGCTGAAGCGGCTCTGGGGCATCCAGCGCGACATCACCGACCGCAAGAAAGCCGAGGAGCAGCGCACACTCCTGATCAACGAACTGAACCACCGGGTGAAGAATACACTCGCCACGGTGCAGTCGATTGCTTCTCAGACCCTGCGCAATGCCTCAACGGTGCAGGACGCCAAGGAGGCTTTCGAAGGACGCCTGATGGCCCTGGCGCGCGTTCACGACGTTCTGACGACGGAGAGCTGGGAGGGGGCCGAACTCATGGACATCGTCGCTCAGGCCCTCGCGCCCTACAGGTCGTTCGGGGAGGAGCGCCTGACGATGGGAGGGCCCGAGGTTCGCTTGTCACCCCGCATCGCCTTGGCCCTGTCCATGGCGCTTCAGGAACTGACCACCAACGCGGTGAAGCATGGCGCCCTTTCGAATGCGACGGGAAAAGTTGATATCGTCTGGGACATCGAACGGGCAGAACCCGAAAGCCGGCTTCACCTGCGCTGGCAGGAGAGTGGTGGTCCGCCGGTCCAGATCCCTACGCGGCAGGGCTTCGGCTCCCGTCTCATTGAACGAAGCCTCGCACGCGAGCTCAATGGCGATGTCCAGATCAAGTTCCACCCTGAAGGAGTCTTGTGCACAGTGAATGCTCCGCTCGCTTAAAGCATTCACATTGCGGCGATGAACGTAGGAGCGGATTGGAACCATCCGCCGGAGAAGGCCTTTGACCAGCACGTGGTTTACAAAGGTGATCCGATGTTCAAGCTCCTTCGCAACATATTCATCCTCCGCCAGGCCTGGAAGATGATCAAGCGCCGACGCTGAAGGTTTGGCCTTCTATCCTTGTCTCGCGGCCCCTGGCGCATAGGGGCTCCATCCGCCGATCTGCACGAATCCGTCGCGGACGGCGACCACCATGTGCTTGCGATGACGATGGACGAGGGTGCCGGGCTTGTGACGGTGCGGCTCCTCCCAGCCCGAGGCCTCCCACACATAGACGTAGCGAGACTCGACCTGGGCGAAGGCTTCTATGGATCCGAAGGCGCGGATGGTGCGCAGCACGTCCTGCACGCCACCGTTCCAGGAGACGGTTCTCTGCGCCTGCGTGACCCGGGGCCAATAGGTCCCGAGCCCCTGCGGCTTTGCTTCGGACCAGAGACGGGGCAGATCTGAGGCAATCTCCGCTGCAAGCTCCTTCGCGGCCATCTGGCATTTAGAGAGCAGGGTGTCGTGAGACTCCGCACTACTTAAAGAAAATCGCTTTTGCGCCACGATGGCTCCGGTGTCGAAAGCCGGCTCGAGCGTGTGGGCCGTCATTCCCCATTCGGTCAAGCCGTCGAGGATGGCCTGGAAGAGCGGGTAGGGCCCTCGTCCCAAGGGCAGAGGTGAGGGGTGGAAGTTGACGGCATAAGGAATATGCCGCTCCCAGCCCGTGATCAGCCAGGGATAGCCCGCAACCACCAGGGCTTCGCAGCCCATGGCTTTCAGACCGGCGAGATCGGCCGGGAGGATGCGCGACATCTGTACGGCCAAGCGCAGCGAGCGGGCGCGAGACAGGGTCGCGTCGTTGAAGTCGTAGATACTGTCGCAGGGGCGGCTGAAAATCTTGACGGGCTCCCAGCCCCTGGCAAGGAACGTCTCGAAAACATCTCCCAGAAAATCGATTCCCGCGAAGGCAAAGCGCATTCCCGGTGATCTCCTTCCACGATGCTTCCGACGCTCAATCCATTATGCAGCGCAACGTCCGGCGCGGAAGACCGGGTCCACCTTTTCGCTGGCGCGGCCCTTTCGGATCCGCACGATGCGCGAGCCCGAGCACTCAACGCAAGATCGCGTGGATGTGCAAGTCCGTTTGTGCAAGTCCGTTTGATTGCGGGAACTTCAAAGTACACTCAAGATTTAGCCTTGAGCATAGGGCAGGAGACCGCCTGCGCTTTCCGGGTGGATTCCTGTCGACAAGGCTCGTTCGGGCTTGAGAAGGAGTTCGCATGGTATCGAAGGATTTCATCCGCCAAATGGAAGGCTACGGGCTGACGACCGCCAAGATCCTGTATCGCATGCCGGATCACCCATCCTTCCTCCAAACCTATATCTGGCAGGAATATGATCTGGCTCCCCGCTTTCCCGTGCTCATCGACTTCCTCGACTTCTGGAAGCGGGAGCTTGCAGGGCCCCTGCACTCGGTCACGGTCACCCATGCGCAACTGATCCGTCCCGCCGAGTTCCGGGCAATTGAGGGGGAGATCAACATTCATTGATACGCCTTGGCCCCGGGCGTTAAGTCAGGTAGAGAGGCGCCCTGAGCATCCCCGAACCTGTCAGGGCTCCTTGTTTTCCAACGCGCGAACTTCCCAGATCCTGCTCGCCCTCGCGTCCCAGCCGGGCGAGCGCCTGACCGTACGCGAGATCATGGCCGTGCTCCAGGATAGGGCCTTCGCGCTCCTGATCGTGCTGCTGGGGCTGCCCAACTGCCTTCCCATGCCGCCGCCGATCCCTCTGGTCTGCGGCCTGCTGCTGGCGCTCGTCGCCGTTCAGATCGTTTTCGGTCGCGAGGTGCCCTGGCTTCCGCGCCAGCTCATGAACCGCTCCATGGCCCGCACGGATGTGGAGCGGGCCGTCGGACGAGCAGTTCCGGTGTTTCGCCGGCTCGAGCGCATATCGCGCCCCCGCATGACCTTCCTGGACACGCCGATCGCGATGCGCCTCATGGGCGCGGTCATCCTGATCCTGTCGGTGGGGCTTCTTTTCGCGCCCCCGTTTGTGGGGCAGATTCCGCTGGGCCTTGCTGTATGCCTCGTCGGCCTGGGGCTCGTCGAGCGGGATGGCTTCGTCGTGGTGGGAGGGCTCCTGATCGGCTCCATCGGCCTGACCCTGAGTCTCGGCTTCGTCTACGCGATCTTCACCGGAATCGACACGCTGATCTAAAAAGGGCCTGCGGCCACCGGAGGGTGGCCGCAGGATCGCAATCGTTTAGTCGTTATCCTCATCGAACTCGGGAGCTGACTTGAGCTGATCGACCGGCATGTTCACGACGATCCGCATGTCGTCGCTGCTACGGGTCGTGGTCGAACCCGTCGTCTGTCCGGAGCCCTGAACGGAACCGGTGGTTGCGGCATCCGGGGCATTCATCTGGACGGCGCTCAGGGGCAGGGCCACGGTGCGGTCGCCAAGGCCTTCGTCCACCTCGACGACGACAGCGACGACCTTACCGCTGCGGTCGAGCACCAGATCTTCGATGTCGCCGATGTCCTTGTTGTCGACCCCGACCACGTCTTCATCCATGATTTTGGATGCGAGCATCTGGCCGGCCTCGAGGCGCGTCATGAAATTCACGCCTGCCGGTGCACTGGCGCCGGAGGAGGGCTGGGCGGGGGTAGACTGGGCCATGGCAGCTGAGGCCAAGAGGGTGGAGCCGAGCAGGCCAGCGGTCAGCAGTAGCTTCTTCATTATGATCTCCCATGAGCGTTATTCGTGGTGATGTAACGCGGTCGGGAGAGGTTGGTTCTGTGGTCAAGCTCAGATCAGGCGCAGGCCCTTGAGGCTGGCATGACCTTCACGGCCCACGATGATGTGGTCGTGAACGGTGATCCCTAAGGGCTTGGCCACCTCGATGATTTCGCGGGTCATCTTGACGTCGGCGGAGGATGGCGTGGGGTCCCCTGAAGGGTGGTTGTGCACCAGAATCAGGGCTGAGGCGGAGAGTTCGAGGGCGCGCTTGACTACCTCGCGGGGATAGACCGGCGTATGGTCGACCGTGCCCGATTGCTGCACCTCGTCGGCGATGAGCGCGTTGCGTTTGTCGAGAAAGAGCAGGCGGAATTGCTCCTTGTCCATGAAGGCCATGGCGGTGCGGCAATAGTCGATAACGGACGTCCAGGAGGACAGGACGGGGCGCTTTGCCACCTCGCCCCTGGCGAGCCGTCGCGCGGAGGCCTCGACGATCTTGAGATCCGTGACCACGCTCTCGCCTATTCCATCCAACTCCATGAGCCGGGCCGGGGAGGCAGCCAGCACCTCGGCGAAGGTGCCGAACCGCTTGATCAGTTCCTTGGCGATGGGCTTCACGTCCCGGCGCGGGATCGAGCGGAAGAGCACGAGTTCCAAAAGCTCATAATCCGGCACGGCATCGCCGCCCACCTCCATGAAGCGGGCGCGCAGCCGGTCGCGATGACCGTGATAATGGGGAAGGTCGTCGCTCATGCCTGCCCGTTGCTTCCTGCACCTGATGCTCCTCGAAGCATCGTTGTTACGTTGTAGGCCAGAAGCAATGCGGCAGGCTAGTGTCAAGCTGGTCTTAGGACAGCTTGTCCAGACCCTTCGGCGAGTAAGTAAAAACCTCCGCGCCGGTTTCCGTCACGCCCACCATGTGCTCGAACTGGGCCGATAGGGAGCGGTCACGGGTGACGGCGGTCCAGCCGTCGGCCAGGACCTTCACCTGCGGCCGCCCGAGATTGATCATGGGCTCGATGGTGAAGAACATGCCGGCTTTCAGCTCCACGTTGTAGGCCGGCTCCACGTAGTGGAGGATTGTCGGCGAGTCGTGGAACACCTTGCCGATGCCGTGGCCGCAGAAGTCGCGCACCACGGAGCAGCGCTCGGCTTCCGCATAAGACTGGATTGCCGCGCCGATGTCGTTGGTGGTCGCGCCCGGCTTCACGACCGCGATGCCGCGCAGGAGGCATTCATAGGTGATCTCGCAGAGCCGCTGAGCCCGGCGTGACACCTCGCCTACGTAGTACATGCGGCTCGAATCGCCGTGCCATCCATCGAGGATCAGGGTCACGTCGACATTCATGATGTCCCCGTCGCGCAGGGGCTTGTCGTTGGGAATGCCGTGGCAGACCACGTGGTTGATCGAGGTGCAGATCGTCTTGGTATAGCCGCGGTAGTGCAGGCAGGCCGGATAGGCGCCATGGTCGCGGATGAAGTCGAAGGCCAGCTTGTCCAGAAACTCGGTCGTGACGCCGGGCTTCACGTGCTCCGAGAGCATGTCCAGGCACTCGGCTACCATGCGGCCGGCGCGGCGCATCCCTTCGAAGTCCGCAGGGCCGTGCAGCGGGATCTCGGCGGCGCGCCTGCGCTCGACAACATCGGTCTCTGTCATTCTCAATCCTTGATCTCTTGTCCGGAATGTAAGGATCGCCGCGGCTGACGCAAGCAAAGACCTCATGCCCCGCTTGCGATTGGCGCGTGAGGGTGTCATGAGCAACCCTGTTCATCCGGTTCGTGGCTCTGGATTCCTCGGTAATGAATGACTCCCGCCCCTTTGGGGACTTTGCGCCTTCAGGTCTCACCCGTTGGGTGATCGACCGCACGCGCGGGTTGCCCCAGGGCTGGGCGGGCCGCAGGCTGGCCCTGATGCTGCGCCATCTGGCCATGAAGATGCTCAAAGGTCCGCCGCTCGATCTCGAGACATTCGGCGTCAGGATGCGGCTTTATCCCCACAAGAACGTCTGCGAGCGCCGGCTCCTCTTCACGCCGCAATATTTCGATGCCGACGAGCTCAAGATCCTGGCCTCGCGCATTCGGGATGGTTTCACCTTCATCGATGTGGGGTCGAATGTCGGTTGGTACGCCCTGTTCCTGGCGCGGGAGGCCGGCCCCACTGTCGCCACCCGGATCCTGGCCGTGGAGCCGCAGCCGGAGATCTTCGACAGGCTGATCTACAACATCCGGCAGAATCCCTCCTGCACGATCAAGGCTGTCGACTGCGCGATCGCCGACAAGACGGGCGAGCTCACCCTCTTCCTGGACCCCCTCAACCGGGGCGAGGCGAGCCTTAAGATCGTCAATTCCAGCCAGACGGACGCGATCCGCGTCCCTGCCGTGACCCTGCTCGAACTTCTGAGCCGGGAGGGCCTGACCCATGTCGACGCGATCAAGCTCGATGTGGAGGGGGCGGAGGACCTGGTCCTCGGCCCGTTTTTCCGTGACGCGCCCGCTTCCCTCTACCCGTCCGTGTTCATCGTGGCGAACGTGCCGGAGCGCTGGCAGGTCGATGTGGTCGGTCTCCTCACGGGCAAGGGCTACCGGCAGATTCTCGAGACCAAGATGAACTTGGTGTTCGAGCGTTCCTGAGGGGCGCTTACCGCGGCTTTACGATCTCCACCGGTCGGTCGATGGTCACCTCCTGCGGCGTGATACGGCAGACATAGGCGTAGGATTCCACGCCCGCGGCGAGGGCGTGCCGGAAGGCCTTATCGTAGGCCGGATCGATGTCGCGGGCGACGTCGAAGCGCTCGGCATCCATCTGAATGACGTAAACGAGGGCGGCTCTCGCGCCTTGGGCCTTCATGTCGGCCAACTCGTAGAGGTGCTTGGCGCTGCGGGCGGCGATGCAATCCGGGAACTCGGCGAAGCCTGCCTCACGCATGAGATGGCAGTTCTTCACCTCCAGGTAGCAGGGCGGCTCGCCGTCCTTCTCCAGCAGGAAGTCGACCCGGCTGTTTTTGCCGTACTTCACCTCGGGCCGGACGCGGTCGTAAGCCGCGAAGGGCGCGAGGCGCCCCTCCCGCAGGGCCTCGGCCACCAGCAGGTTGGGGCGGGAGGTGTTGATCCCAATGAGCTGGAGCGGACCGCCGCCGGCCGCGACCTCCACGAACTCCCAATTGTATTTTAGCTTGCGGTTGGGGTTCGTGGCCCGTGAGAGGAGGGCCCGGCTGCCGGGTTCCTTCAGACCCATCATAGCCCCTGGATTGGCGCAATGAGCCGTAACCACCTCGCCGGTGTCTAGCTCAATATCCGCCAGAAATCGCTTGTAGCGCTCGATGAGACGTCCCTCGAGCAGGGTTTCCTGAAAACGCATCCAAAACCAACATTCGCGTGTAAAAATCCCTGGTAGCAGGGGAGAAGCCTTCGGTTCAACCGAACCCTTGCTTGAGAATTGCCGTTTCTGAGGCTAAACGCCCCCAAAAGGATCGCTGCGCATGGCCGTCTCCGTTACAGCCGCTCTTCTCATCATCGGGGATGAGATCCTCACGGGTCGCACCAAGGACAAGAATATCGGCTACATCGCCGAGTATCTGACCGGGATCGGCGTAGACCTGCGCGAGGTGCGCGTCGTGCCGGACGTGGAGGAGGAGATCGTGGCTGCGGTGAATGCCTTGCGCCACCGCTACACCTATCTCTTCACCACCGGCGGCATCGGCCCCACCCACGACGACATCACGGCCGACTGTATCGCCAAGGCTTTCGGTGTCGGGATCGACCATGATCCGCGGGCAGTCGCGATACTGCGGGAGCGCTATACGCCGGACGAGCTCAACGAGGCCCGCCTGCGTATGGCCCGGATCCCCGATGGTGCCGACCTGATCGAGAACCCGATCTCCAAGGCGCCGGGCTTCCGCATCGGCAATGTCTTCGTCATGGCCGGCGTGCCCTCGATCATGCAGGCCATGCTCGACAACATCGCGCCGACCCTGGAAACCGGGGCGCGCATGATCATCGAGAATATCGAGGCGGAGGGTCTGGCCGAGGGCATCTATGCCGAGGGCCTGGGCCAGATCGCATCGTCCTTCCCGAGCGTCTCCATCGGGTCCTATCCGTCGTTCTCCACCAGCGGCTTCCGCAACCAGATCGTCGTGCGCGGCAAGGAGCCTGAGGCCGTTGCCCGGGCCGCCGCTGCCGTGCGCGATCATCTCGCCCGCCTCAAGGGTGACCAAGCGCCATTGTAAGAGTTATCCTCGCCACCACCGTCACAAAGAGCCAACCGATGTCTCCGACTTCTCCCAAAGCCTTCCCCGTCTCCTGGGACCAGTTTCACCGCGATTGCCGCGCCCTTGCCTGGCGCTTGGCCTCGGCCGGCCCGTTCGAGGCCATCGTCTGCATCACCCGCGGCGGCCTCGTGCCGGCCGCCATCGTGGCGCGTGAACTCGACGTCCGCCTTATCGAGAGCGTCTGCATCGCGAGCTATCACGACTACAAGAACCAGGGTGAGCTCCGGGTGCTCAAGGACATTGCGCCCGCCGTCAAGGCGCTGGGCGACGGCACGGGCAAGGGCGTGCTCGTGATCGACGACCTGACCGACACCGGCAAGACCGCCAAGATGGTCCGCGACATGCTGCCCAGCGCGCATTTCGCCGCCGTCTATGCCAAGCCCGCCGGACGCCCCCTCATCGATACCTTCGTGACGGAAGTCAGCCAGGACACCTGGATCTACTTCCCCTGGGATATGGGCCTGGCCTATCAGGCGCCGATCCGCGAAGGCTCGGCCGGCTAGTTGACCAGGAGCGCGCCCGTGGCTGAGTTCGACATCGCGCGGACGCGCAAGACCCTGTTCGGAGCACTCCTCGATGCCCGGGATCGTTTCGGCCGCAACAAGGTTGCCCTGGAGGATCTGGAGCGTCAGCCGATCACCTTCGAACGTCTTGTCCTCGGCTCCCTGGTGCTCGGGCGCAAGCTCGCCAGATTGACGAAGGAGCGCGAGACCGTCGGCGTGCTGCTGCCGAATGTGCAGGCGATTGCCGTGACCCTGTTCGGGCTCAACGCCTTCGGGCGCGTTCCGGCCTTCCTGAACTTCACCGCGGGTCTCAAGAACCTCAGGGCCGCCTGCGAATTGGCCGGGATCGAGACCATCGTCACCTCGCGGCGGTTCATCGAGCAGGGCAAACTCGACGACATCATTGAGGCGTTAGGGGAGGGGCGTACGATCCTCTGGCTCGAGGATGTGCGCGCAGAGCTTACGAGCCTCGACAAGCTGCGCGGGCTTGTCGATTCATGGATCGCGCGGCGTGTCCACGCTGGCGCGAACCTCCAGCCGGACGACCCGGCCGTGCTGCTCTTCACCTCAGGGTCCGAGGGCGTGCCGAAAGGCGTGGTGCTGTCGAACGCCAATCTGGTAGCCAATGCCTATCAGGTGAAGGCTCTCGCAGGCGATGTGCTGAAGGACGACGACGTCTTCTTCAATCCGCTGCCGATCTTCCATTCCTTCGGCCTGACCGCAGGTCTTCTGACGGCTTTGCTCAACGGCATGAAGGCGGTGCTCTATCCAAGCCCGCTGCACTACCGGCAGATCCCGAAGCTCGTTGCGGGAACGCGCGCCACGGTGATGCTCGCCACTGACACCTTTCTCCAGGGCTATGCCCGCGCTGCCGGCGAGGACGATCTCGCAAGCGTGCGCTTCGTGATTGCCGGGGCCGAGCGGGTGAAGGACGAGACGCGCCGCCTTTGGGATCGGCATGGCACGGTCATCGTCGAGGGATACGGCGCCACCGAATGCTCGCCCGTCATTGCCTGCAATCTTCCCGACGACAACCATCCGGGCACGGTGGGGCATGTCCTGCCCGGCATCGAATGGCGCCTGGAAGCCGTCGAGGGAATCCATGAGGGCGGGCGCCTGCACGTGCGCGGCCCGAACGTGATGAAGGGCTATCTCGACCCGGCCGGACCCGGCGGCATCCGGCCGCCGGCCGAGGGGTGGCACGACACCGGCGACATCGTCACCGTCGATGGTCGGATCGTGACGATCCGGGGGCGGGCAAAGCGCTTTGCCAAGATCGCCGGCGAAATGGTGTCCTTGGCGGCCATCGAGGCGACCGTCCAGTCCCTCTGGCCCGACAGCAGCCATGTGGTGGTGGCGATCCCGGACCCGCGCAAGGGGGAGCAGATCGTCCTCATCACCGACAAGCCGGATGCGGACCGCGATGTCCTCATGGCCCATGCCAAGGACCATGGTTTTCCTGAACTTTGGGTGCCGCGCTCCATTCTGGTTGCGAGCATTCCGGTGCTGGGCTCGGGAAAGACCGATTATGCCGGCGCTGTCGATCTGGCGCGGCGCCTGCAGCCCATGCTGTAGCGGCTTCATGCCCTCTTCGGTCAGGGGCCTCGCGGTAACAAAGCCCTGCTTGACGCGTTGTCATTTCGAAGAGTGTTCCGTTCGGACAGTCTGTACGAAGGGTATGACGATGCGAAAGATTGTTTGTGTTCTGGCTCTCTTGGTCGCTGCATCGAGTGTCCAGGCCCAGCCACGGCCATTGACCCCTAACCTGACCTGCAATCAGGCTCGTGGTCTCGTGCTGACGCGAGGTCAGATCGTTCTTGGAACCGGCACCTACACTTACGACCGCTATGTCAGCGATGGGCGGTTCTGCCTGCGCAACGAGATGACCGAACTCGCTTTCGTGCCGACCCGGGACACGCCCCAATGCCCTGTCGGGTATACCTGCCGGGAGCTCGAACTGGATTTCTTCGGAGATTGACGAGTTGGCTCGGGCAGATTTGGGAGACATGTGTCTTAGCGGCGGATGGGCCTCAAGCTGTAGTGCGAGTGACGCAACGACAGGGTTTGCCTGGCTGTTGAATTCGGGCCACACCCTGGAAAATAAGCATGCGAACCCTCCTGGAATGCCTATCTTTTCGGCATAGTGCGCGTCGCATGAGCGGATCTGAAGCGAACCTGTGTTGCGTCAGACGTGAGCGTGAGTATGGTCACGTTTGTACATGGGTCTCGGACCCAGATTTCTTTGGAGAAACCCATGAAGCTCGTTAAGGGCCTCTTTCTTGGAACAGTCGCAGGGCTTGCGGCTGTCACGGGGGCACAAGCCGCTGACTTGCCGGTCGCTAAGGCCGCAGCGGTCGAATACGTTCGCGTCTGCTCCACCTACGGTGCAGGCTTCTTCTACATCCCAGGCACGGAAACCTGCTTGCGCGTCGGTGGCCGCGTCCGCGCCGAGTACACCTACCTTGAGCCTACAACTCGCGAGAGTAATTCGATCGGCTTCCTCGCCCGCGGCCGCGTCCAGCTCGATGCCCGCACCGCGACGGCTTACGGTCTGCTCCGCGCCTTCGTCCGTATGGAGATATCCCGCAACACCGGCGTCTACGCTAACTCTAATGGTCCCGGCACCGGCACCTCGCCGAACATTGCCCAGGCCTACATCCAGTTCGGTGGCCTGACCGCCGGTCGTACGACCTCGTTCTTCACGAACGGCGACGTCGCGAATGAGAATTGGGGCACGCTCCGCTTCTACGACTATCCTGATGTGAACCTGCTCGCCTACACCTTTTCCTTCGGCAATGGCTTCTCGGCCACCCTGTCGCTGGAAGAGGGCTCCTTCGCGACCAACCTCGCCACGGACCTTGCCGATGTCGGCGCCGGCCAGAGGCTGCCTGACCTCGTCGGTAACCTGAAGTATTCCGGCACCTGGGGTTCGGCTCAGCTTTCCGGCGCACTGCATCAGCTCCGCACCAACACCCTTGTTGGCGGCGATTACGTTGACAGCGAACTTGGCTGGGCCGTGTCGGGCATGGTCAACGTGAACCTGCCGGCGCTCGCCGAAGGCGATGCCTTGTGGTTTGCCGCCACCTATGCCGACGGCGCTCTCGGTTATCTCGGCTTCGATCCCGACAACTCGGTCGGCATCGCTTCGGGAACGGCTGTGGACGCCTATGTGGATCTTGATGGCGATCTCGATACCGGCCGCGGCTGGTCCCTCGCCGGTGGTCTCAACCACTACTGGACCCCGACGATCCGGCAGAGCCTGTTCGGCTCCTATGCTCGCGTTGAGTACGGTTCTACCGCTCCTGTCGCTGACTTCACTGAATGGCGCGTCGGTTCGAACCTGATCTGGTCGCCGGTTTCCGGTCTCGACATCGGTGTGGAGGCTCTCTACTCCAACCTCAACCCGCGTGGCATTGTCGGCGCGGATGATGATGACGCTTGGGAAGGCCGCCTGCGCATTCAGCGCGACTTCTAAACACTCTTCCTAATTAGTTAGAAAACCCCGGTGGTGACGCCGGGGTTTTCTTGTTTTGGTCATAACGACGTCCTACTGAAAGCTCCTTCTGCCTTTCAAACGGGCTCCTCAGCCGACGGGATCAAACTATGCCCACGGTGCTTAAAACCTTCACTGCCGCATGGCTCGCAATTGGGCTTGGTGGATGCGTTGGCATGGCGGGGATTTCCACCTGGGACTATCGATCAGGTTCTGGCTATGAGACCGCACGCGCACAGGAAAGCCGGATCCAGGTCGATTCAGATCAGGGTCTGACGCATGAGGCCTGTACGAGCGTGAGCAGAAGGCAGATTGCCCCTTCGGGCAGTGTCTCGGGCACCGATCTGAGCGCCTGCCGCTCCAACTGATCCGGTACGTGGAGCCAAGGAACGAACCTTCACCTTGACCGTTGGCATGAGGTCAATTCCAATTCGGGAGAGAATCCTCATGAACAACATCATCTGGCTCATCGGTGCAATCGTTGTGGTCCTGGCGATCCTGTCATTCCTCGGACTGCGCTGAACACGAACCCTGAACCTGCAGGACAGAGTTCGCATCATATGCGCTGTCCTGCAGTTCTCGACTTATCAGGTTATCTGCAGTGACGCTGCCGATTGCGAGGCAGGGCAGCCGCTCACTCCAGAAGAACAAAGACGACTGATGCGACATTCATCGCGGCCAAGAGGCCGATCAATACGGTGAACAGCGGGATGCCTCGCCTGCGTACCGCTCCGGCGCCGCTCCCCACTTCCATATCCGGTTCCGGACAAGATTCCCTGCAGGTCATTCCTTATCCTCTTCTTGGCCTTACGTTTCGTAATGTTGGCCAGAATGAGCCGGGTTCAACGACACCGACGTGCGGTTTCACACAAGCCGGCTGCAGGCGTTGCTTCTAGTGACGCGTCGCGCTCTTCTGGATTTGGAGAAGTTGCCCCTCGATCGCCCGCATTCTCGTCATCAGCCGGTCCAGTTCGTAAAGGAGTTGCTTCTCGTCCTGCCGGGCCTGCTCAACCGATTCAGACGAGGAGCCGTGGCGGATCCGATGAAGGGCATCGGCGAGCTTGCGGTCGAGAAGCCGCATGTGATGCTCCAGGTCCAAGAATTCCTGGTGAAGCTGGGTCTCCTTGAACACGGTGGGGATCTCACGTGAGAAAAGTCGGTTCAAGCTTAAGCTACAGCCTGGAAGGCGGTTCCTCCAGAGCAAAAAGCTTCTCAAGAAAATTTCTATAAGGCCAAGCTGAAACGGAGAGCCGTCCTCACCGTTCTGTGATGAGGGTCTTGGCCCGATCGCGCCCTGCGCTCGGGACAATTGCTTATTCGCGATCTTGTCGAAGATGCGGTTGAAAGCGTTACTGCTTTCGACCGCATATTGAGTTCTGGCTTTATCGCACCGGCTGTCCGCATCGCGTTTTCGGAGCCGGATTTTTCTATCCAATAGAGAGCCTGAGGATCGTTGCTCCTTCATCAAAGGGCTCCAGGAAATGTAAACTGGAAGAGGAGATGGCTTATGGGACAGAGAATCGAGCCTTATCGTATAGCCTTGATCGTCGAGGATGATTTCGAAGTCAGGGGCTTAGCGGCAGCTCTTCTCGAGGAAACTGATCTGAAGGTCGTCGAGACGTCCAGCGCGGAAGAGGCGCTGGCCTATCTGAACCGGCATTCGGAAGAAGTAGCCTTCCTTTTTGCTGATCTCCGGCTCCCCTGCCTGATGGACGGATTGGATCTGGTGCGAACCGTTCGGCTCAAGTGGCCATGGGTTCGCACGGTGCTGACCTCCGGCAGCCCCCTTGATGACGAGTCTGGCGATGTCCCGCGGGATGTCCGTTTCATGCCCAAGCCCTGGAGAGCCCTTGAAGTCCTGATGGAGGCGGAGAGGGCCGCCGCTCAGTCCCTCCGGAGAAACTGAGGGTCACTGGGTCGAAGCCTATCCGCATCGTCTCGCACGTCGGCGTGGAACCTAGGCGCTTGCCGGGAATTGGCGTCAGCAGTTCGAAGAGGATTAACTGATGCCGAACACGTCTATTGCTACCGGAACTTTCGCGTCTCGCAGTGAAGCCAACCAAGCGGTCCAGCGCCTTGTCTCTGCCGGGTTCGCCCGCAACAGCATCGAGCTTCATCGCCATAATGGCGATGAAGGTTATGACCTCGAGATGCATACCCGACAGGAGAATCTTAAGCGGGCCGAGCGCCTGATCCATGCCTCCGTGCCGCTCTATGCCGTGCGTCAGACCGCGTCCGGTGTCGTTCAGACCGCCAAGTCATATCCCTTCGTTCTGCTCGGAGCTGGAATTCTGGCGGGGTTTCTGATCTACAGCCTCGTTCCGAAGGAAACGGCCTCGGCGGGCCATTCGAATCCGCGGAACCGTCGCAGGCGCTAAGGCTCAGAACCATCTCAATGGGGTGAGGGCTCGATCCTGAACAGATATGGCTCAGTGGTCCTCATCCCCTTCTCGACGGCCCGCCCTTTCAAGCCTCTCCAGTAACTGCCTGATGCGATCCGGCGCAGGTTCCTTCAGGATGCTCTGGTAATTGTGCTGAAGTTGACGTCCGAGATCTTTCAACAGTTCGGATTGCCCGGCCGCTGTCAACCCATTGGAGCCGATACTCCAGCCCGTGTTGCCTCCTGCGGCATAAGGGTGGTGCCGCTTTGGCATCAATGACCTCCCTGTGAGTTGCGCGTGGTGATCGAAGAACGGGCGAGTTCCTATTCAGTTGCGGCTAAGTTTCTGAAGAAGTTTAATTTTTTCGCCTCGGCGAGATTCCTCGTCCATGCTGAGACAGGTATCCTGCGCCCCCGGGCCTTGCGTCTTATATCCTTATTGGGGAGCAGGCGACTGCCGGTCGCATTGGCTTGACCCTTCTCATGCGTCAAAGCTCAGCTTCAAGGTTGCTGGGGGCTGCGGGATGCGTGAAGTTCTGATGATCTATCTGGGTGGCGTCATACTGCTCCTTGCAGTCTCGACCATGATCAATGACGAGGAACAGGTTGGCCTCGATCACATCCTGATCGCCGGCTTCGGCTGGCCGATTCTGACGCCCCTCCTGGCGTTCCGAGCGTGGCACAGCCGCTGAGATTCCTAGCTGCATTTAGGAGAGCAGGCGGAGGCGTATTGTGACCTGGCGGGGCTTAGTTCCGCGAGGGCGCAGAACGGGGTGAGCAGCGGTATCCGATGGGGCACTGGGCTGTATCGGCCGTCGGAACCCAGGCCGGATCCAGGGTTTCGCCGACGCCGCAGGATCCGTAGGATCCGACATAGCGGTCGTAGGTGAAGGGCCCCGTGTTGAGGACGATGGCTTTCTGCGAGGCGACAAGGCCCTGTGCCTGAGTACAGGACATTCTCAGCGTCAGAGGATGGCTCTGTGCCCATGCATCGACACTCGTCGATACAAGGACCAAGGCGGCCACTAGGCTTATGCGGTGAGGCGAAAAGGAGCCGGAGAGCATCGTTCGTCTCCAAAGGGACTGGTCAAGAGTGCCTTCGACCATATCCGCCAACAGGATCGCTCGATGTGCTGTCATGCACACCAAGCGCCTTAGATCACAGCACCGGGCCCTCCGGCTCCTATGGATGCTCGACTAGATGATCTGGAAGTCCAGAGATGTCATCCTCAGGCCGACTGAGAGCTTCGCTACGATGACCTGCTCACTCCTGCCGGTGCCGTCCTGATCGTAATAGAGAACACCGTTGGTGCGATCGTAGATGATCCGATCGCTCGCGTCATGTGCCCCCGTTCCAGTCCAGAAAGCCGAAGACCTCAACTGACCCTCTGGTCCTAGACCCGTGAATGCATTGTTGTTCAGTAAGAATGTGTCACTGGCAACCGAGAAGTCCCGAATGGTGTCTACATCTGCTGAACCGTTCGGGATCCCATGATAGACGAAGACATCCAATCCCGAGCCGCTGCGGAGAATGTCGGCACCTGACTGGCCATAAAGGCGGTCATTGCCGCTTCCGCCGTTAAGAGCATCATCCCCGAAGCTGCCATAGAGACGGTCGTTGCCGCCGCCGCCAGTCATAGCATCGGCGCCGGAGCCACCGTCTAGACTGTCGTTGCCGAGGTCGCCATTGAGAGCGTCGTTGCCGGAACCGCCACTTAGGCTGTCGCTGCCTCCCCCACCCAGCAAAACGTCATTGCCAGAACTGCCACTCAGCCGGTCATTGCCCAGTTCCCCATAGAGACGGTCACTTTCCCTCCCGCCGTTGATCCTGTCGCTCCCAATGCCCCCCATAATCCGGTCGTTGCTCGCTGTTCCGAAGAGCGCGTCGTCCACGGTCATATACTGAAGCTGACCATAGAGGGGAGCATCCGACCTGGTGACTCCTACGGGAAGGTTTGTGCTCAGACTCAGGCTCACCGAATGGAGCACTGACGCAATGACAGAGTTGCTGTTCAGATCATCCCCTGAAACCTGTCTAAAGATATCGACGCTATAGTTCAGATCCGCGTTCTCGATATTGTTGGCGTGCTGGACCATGATTTGCCAGACATCATCGACGTTTCTGTTGCCGAGATCGAGTACCTTGCGGTGCCTCTCCTCTGGGGTGTCTGAGCCTCTCCTGTCGGGGGAGGTAGCAAGATTGGCATCGACCAATGTCTCAAGATCGCCGTTCGATCCTGCAGTGCCTCGGATCACTTTCTCCGAGACGACACGACCCTGCTCATCCGTAACGGTCTTGACGAGATAGAGGTGAAAAAAGCCGCTATCGACTCCCTCAAATTCAACGGGCTTTGCCTCGATGGCAATAACGGTCGGCATGGGCAGACTCCTAAAACGGGCCGGGTTACCCGGACACTTCATTTCTCCTTCATCAACTTTGCTTCTGGCTTTGCCGTTCCGAAGAAGGCGTGGGAATTCGGCGTTTCTATTGTCGCAGTCGATTTGACCGAAGGCTGACAGCAAGGCGAGCTTCCGGGAGCTACGCCTCTCAAGGTGGTGACGGCAATGAGTGGGATAATCGAATGGTGCGGACGGCGGGGGTCGAACCCGCACGGGCATAGCCCGAGGGATTTTAAGTCCCTTGCGTCTACCGGTTTCGCCACGTCCGCTTCAGCAAAGAGGGTTATCGAGCTGTGGGCCTGAGCGCAAGTCCAACCATACGCGCTGGATACTCACTTAGTCCGGAGCACGGAAGCCATAGAGCCAGTCGTAGCGCTTCGTCATGCCCTCGGGGCCGAGATAGCGCATGACCCTGTCGCGCCCGAAGGCCACCAGAGAGCCCGCATGATAAATGCGCCCGTTCGTGCGGGCTTCCTTCTGGACCCGGGTCGCGCGCCCGAGGCGCTGCTTCTCATAGGCCGAGAGGACTGCTGGGATATCGGTTGGCGTCTCGCGCAGCAGAGAGGCAAGGGTCGCCGCCGCCTCGATCGCCATCGCGGCACCTTGAGCCAGGAAGGGCAGGACCGGATGAGCGGCATCGCCGAGGAGGGCAATCAGGCCCTTGGCGAGGCGCTCGGCCGGATGGTCGAAGAGCGACCAGCGCAGCCATTCCTGTGGCAGGGCGAGAAGATCGCGCAGGACAGGGGCGGACGAGGCATAGCGGGCGAGCAGATCCTCGCGCCGGCCGGGAGCGGCCCAGCCCTCTACGGGTGTAGGATTTCTCTCGATAGCCGCGACATTGATAAGCCTGCCGCCGGCAATGGGGTAATGCACCACATGGCCCTGAGACCCGAGCCAGAGGCCGGTCTCCTCGCCCGCGAGTTCGGCCGGGGCGGCGCTGCGCTCGAAGGTGGCCCGCCAGGCAATGTGGCCGCGATAGGTGGGCTGCGTCCTGTCGCCGAGTTGCTGCCTGACCTTCGACCAGACGCCGTCGGCGCCGATGATCATGTCGACCGTGAGGGTCTCCTGCGCGCCGCCGGCGGATATCCAGGTGAGGGAAGCCTGTGAGGGATTGTTCTCAATACTCTCCACCGTCCGCCCCATGACAAGGCGGATCGACGGCTCGGACCGGACGGCATCGAGCAGGATCATCTGGAGATCGGCCCGGTGCACGACCCAATAGGGAGCCTCGAACCGCTCGCGCATGAAGGCGCCCATGGCCACCTCGCCGATGGGCTTGCCCGAGCGGATCGCGCGTACCATCACGCGCTCCGGCTCCGTCGCCACACGGCGGAGCGCCGGGCCGAGACCGAGTTTGATCAGGATCCGGCTGGCATTGGGCGAAAGCTGCAGGCCTGCTCCGACCTCGCTGAACCCGGTCCGGCGCTCAACGAGCGTCACTGCGTGGCCCTGCCGGGCTAAGGCCAGAGCCGCCGTCAGGCCGCCGATGCCGGCGCCGACGACTGCAATCGAGAGCTTCTGCACTTACCGGGAAGAGGCGGAGTTCGCGAAATCGGGCTCCCAGACGCATTCAGCCGGGCGGGCCTCGTCAAACTTCAGGGAGGGGTCGTACTTGAACAGGGTCGAGCAGTAGGAGCAGATCGTCTCGGTGTCATAGCCCATGTCGATGAAGATATGGGGATGATCGAAGGGCGGCGTCGCTCCGATGCACATGAACTCCTTCGAGCCCACGTGAATGACGGGAACGCCCGGATCGTTGTGGAAGTGGGGAGTACCTTTGTCAGCCATTGCCGTTGCTCTGAAGCGTTGAAATTTGGCGCACCATAATGGCCGATCGGCCATGCGCCTAGAGCAAATTTCCAAGCGTTGCATCCGGCCAGATGGGTGCTAGGTAGAACCTCACTCTTGGTTTCCTCCAACGCCACTGGTCCGATGCGCTATTTCAATTCAAACGGCGTGAGCATCGCCTATGTCGACGTGCCGCCCCATGAGGGGCAGGGCGATCCGATCCTGCTCATTCACGGCTTCGCCTCGAACCATGCGGTCAACTGGGTCAACACGCTCTGGGTGAAAACCCTGACGCGGGCCGGATACCGGGTCGTCGCCTTCGACAACCGGGGGCATGGGCAGAGCGAGAAGCTTTACGATCCCGAGGCCTATAATTCCTATCGCATGGCGGAGGATGGCTGCCGGCTGCTCGACCATCTCGGCATCGAACGGGCCGACGTGATGGGCTATTCCATGGGCGCGCGGATCACCGCCCACATGGCGCTCACCGCCCCGGAACGGATGCGCTCCATGCTTCTTGGCGGCTTGGGCATCCATCTGGTGGAGGGTGTCGGCCTGCCGCTCGGCATCGCCGATGCCATGGAGGTGGGCTCCCTAGACGATCTGACCGACCCCATGCAGCGCATGTTCCGGGCCTTTGCCGAGCAGACGGGCAGCGACCTCAAGGCGCTCGCGGCCTGCATCCGCGGGACCCGGCAGGTGCTGACCCCAGAGGAGGTCGCCTCCATCACACTGCCGACCCTGGTCTCGGTTGGAACCAAGGATGACGTCTCCGGCTCAGGGCCGGAACTGGCCCGGCTCATCCCGAACGCGACGGCGCTCGATATTCCAGGGCGGGACCACAACCTCGCCGTGGGCGACAAGGTGCACAAGCAGGGCGTGCTCGACTTCCTGACGCAGCGTACATGAGGCACCTACCTTTGCTTTAAAGGGCTCCTCCCCATATCCCTGCGGCAGGAGTGACCTATGACCCGACTCGACTCTGTGATCCGGCGGCTTACCGCCCAGCGCGACCTCCTGAACTGGGCGGCTCAGGAGATCAGAACCACGGGGCTTATTCTCGAACTCGGCCTCGGCAACGGCCGCACCTACGATCACCTGCGGACCAAGCTACCCGGCCGCGAAATCTATGCCTTCGAGCGCTCTCCGGCGGCTCATCCGGATTGCTATCCTCCCGAAGGCTACCTGATTGTCGGGGACATTTTCGAGACCCTGCCGGCCTTCATCGCGCGGTTTGGGCAGGGATCGGCGGCGCTGATTCACACCGATATCGGCACAGGTGACGAAGAGGCGAACCGCCGGCACGCCCTGCGGCTGTCGCCCCTGCTCGATTCCCTGCTCCAGCCCGGAGGGCTTCTGATCGCCGACCGAGCCTTCGAGATGCCGTCCTGCACCGACATCTCTTCCCAGACGAACGTGCCGGAGGGCCGTTACTTCGTGTATCGCCGGAACGCCTGAACCTAGCGCCCGGTGAAAACCGGCCTGCGCTTCTGCAGGAAGGCCTCGCGGCCCTCTACGGCATCCGCACTGTCGAAGCACTGATCAGCCAAGGCCACTGGGTTGGCGCCGGGATGCGCCACGCCAACTGAATCATCTATCGCTGCCTTGGCGGCCCTGATCGTCAGGGGCGCGTTCTCCGCGATGCTCTCCGCGAGCGTTTGCGTGACCTGTTCCAATTCGCCATCGGGGACCAGCCGCTGCACGACCCCGAGGCGATGCGCCTCCTGAGCGTCGAGCCGCCGTGCGGTGAAGAACAGATCCTTCGCGGCGGTGGCGCCGACGGCAGCGGTCACGAGCTTCATGGCTCCCGGAGGGTAGCCGACCCCGAGCCGTGCTGCCGGAATGCCGAAGATGGCGTTCTCGGAGGCAACCCGCAGGTCGCAGGAGAGGGCAAGACCGAAGCCGCCGCCGAGGCAGAAGCCGCGAATCATGGCAATCACAGGCTTGGAGCAATGGGCGACGGCCCAGAAAGCCGCTTCGTTGGCGGCCTCATAGAGCCGCCCGCCCTCGGCATCGGCGCGTACCGTCGCGAATTCGGCGATATCGGCTCCGGACGCGAAAGAGGCTTGGCCTGCGCCCCTCAGGACGACAACCCGCACGTCCGGATCCCGGTCAAGAGCCTCCATCAGCGACGGGAAGGCCTTCCACATCTCCAGGTCAACGGCGTTATGCTTGGCAACATTGTCGATGGCCAATGTTGCAATGCTGCCGCTGAAGGAGAGGGCAAGCTTGGATGGTACGGGCGAAAAAGAGTAGGTCATGGCTCGTTTGGATCTGTAGTAAGGGCCCGGGCTTCTTATTTATGATTGAGGCCATAGCGGATCGTGCGGAAAAGTGGGCTTGGTTTTATGTACGATGCGCCAGCATAGCCGGCAGGAGACTACCATGACACAGACGCGCCTGAAGCCGGGAGCCCCCGATGCCGTGGCCGGAAAGGTCGATCCGATCTGGGATCGCCTCCGCTCCGAGGCCGAAGCGATCGTCCAGGCCGAGCCGGCGATGGCCGGCTTCGTCCTGAGCGCCATCCTGCACCAGCCGAGCCTCGAGGCCGCGGTGATTCACCGGGTCGCCTCCCGTCTTGGCCATGCGGCTGTGCCGGCTGACATCATCGAGCAGATCTTCCTTGAGGCCGTGGAGAGCGACCGCACCATCGGGGCGGCCATGAGGGCCGACATCAGCGCCGTGCTCGACCGGGATCCCGTGGTCTCCCGAGCCATCGAGCCCGTGCTCTACTTCAAGGGCTTCCACGCCATACAGACGCACCGGCTGGCTCACTGGCTGTGGAAGAGGGGGCGGCAGGATTTCGCCCTGTATCTGCAGAGCCGCTCGTCCGAGACGTTCCAGACCGACATTCATCCGGGAGCCCGGATCGGACGGGGCATCTTCCTGGACCACGCCACCGGGCTCGTGGTGGGCGCCACCGCGGTTATCGAGGACAATGTGTCGATGCTCCAGGACGTGACCCTGGGCGGAACAGGCAAGGAGCGGGGCGACCGTCATCCCAAGATCCGCCAGGGCGTGCTCATCGGCGCCGGCGCCAAGATCCTCGGCAATATCGAGGTCGGCCACTGCGCGAGAATCGCCGCAGGCTCTGTCGTGCTCAAGCCTGTGCCCCATAATGCCACGGTGGCCGGCGTTCCCGCCAAGGTCGTCGGCACGGCCGGTTGCGAGGAGCCCGCCCGGTCCATGGATCATTGCTTCTCTGACACTGACGGAATCTGAGGACGGGCTCCATCCGGGACCTAACGCCGCTTGCTCGCGTTTGCCGGGCATGGCAAGTGCAGCAAACGTGACAGTAAGAAAGGACCTGTAGTGGAAAAAACCGAGATGGCTAAAGTCGAGCGCTACCTGCGCCAGACCTTTGCGAACCACTCGATCCGCGTTGTCGGGCGGCCGAAGAAGACCGATTCGGCGGAAGTTTACATCGGTGAGGAATTCGTCGGCGTTCTCTTCGTCGACGATGAGGATGGGGACCGCTCCTTCAACTTCACCATGGCAATCCTCGATACGGATCTTGAGGACTAGGCGCTTTTTCGCAGCAGACCTCCCCTGAGGTTCTGCTGCTTTTCTCTGCTGGATCATTGATGCCGATCTACAGCCTCGACGACACCGCCCCGATCCTTCCCGAACCCGGCCGCTTCTGGATCGCCCCGGACGCGCATGTGATCGGCAGAGTCCGGTTGGGGCTGGATGTCAGCATCTGGTTCGGCGCCGTGTTGCGGGGCGACAATGAGCTCATCGACATCGGCGAGGCCACGAACATTCAGGAAGGCGCGCTGCTGCACACGGATATGGGGGTGCCCTTGAGCGTCGGTGCGGGGTGCACCATCGGGCACAAGGCCATCCTCCATGGCTGCACCATCGGCGAGAATTCCCTGATCGGCATGGGCGCCACGGTGCTCAACCATGCGCGCATCGGCGCCAATTGCCTGGTGGGAGCGAATGCGCTCGTGACTGAAGGCAAGGAATTTCCCGATAATTCGCTGATTGTCGGGGCTCCCGCCAAGGCGATCCGGGTGCTGGATGCCGAGGCCATCGAGCGGCTTCGCTTGTCGGCCAGGCACTACGTGGAGAACTGGCAGCGTTTCGCTCAAAAAATGAAGCGGATCGACTGATCCGCCGCGCATCGTGCGTAAAAGTGGATCCGGTTTTCCTGCCCACACGATGCGTTTCACCAAAAAATAAGGCGGATCGACTGATCCGCCTGAAGTCTTCTGACATCGATGGTGGGAAAATGAACTAGCCGGCGCCCTCAGGTGCCGGCTTTGGAATTCTTAGCGGTTCGCCGTGGTGGTCGGCGACGAGACGATGCCGCCGAGCGACACCCAACCCATCGCGTCCTGGCTCTCGCGCTTGATGTAGACATAGCCGGTGCGGTGCCAGGGGAGGACCGAGGAGATCTTGTTGTCCAGGACGAAGTCGCCCCGGCTGGTGCGGACCATCAGCACCGCATGGCCTTCACCGAGCTCGTCGATCACGACGGTCATGCGCATGGCGCGGCGGGGCAGGCCGGCCTCCACGAGAAGGCGGCGCTTCAGAAGCTGGAAGTCTTCGCAGTCACCCTTGCCATCATCGGGGAAGCCCCAGGTGTCGACGACGCCGAAGTGATCAGCATCCGTCACTGCCTTGATGCCCGAGTTCACGCGCTGATTGACGGATACGATGGTCTTCCAGGCCTGAGGCGTCAGCTCGATCTTGTCGGCTTCCGTGACATCGACGGTGCATTCGGAGCGAAACTTCTCGCAGAACTGGGACCAGCCGAGGAGCGGCTTGGCAGTGCCGACGCTCGTGATCGGGGCGCTGTTGACGGGCAGAGACGCGAGGGTCTGAGCCTGGGCGGCAGCACCGGAAAAGATCAGGGAGAACCCGAGAAGAATTGTTTTGATGAAATTGCCGGAAAATTCCGACTTCTCATTTGCGCCACAGAAAAGGCCGTTCTTGAAATAATCCTGCCGCATGCCCCACCAGCCGGTTAACGTTCTTTTAACCAAACTGACATGGTTACATTTAGGGCTCAAGCGGAAAGTAAAAGGTGAGTTAACGCGTCGCGCCTCGGCTGGTTCCTTTATGGTTAACAAAAATATTGAAGATCGCAATTCCGAAAGGACGAGTTTCCTCTCCGTTAAGCTCGGCCGCTGCTAAGTTGTTGGTTTTTCTCGACTGGGCGGCCAAATAGAGGTTAGGTCGCGGATATCTTCAATCCCGGTGACCGGGATATTCCTGTCGGCCGTCTCATACAAAAGCATTACATGTCTCCGAACCCGCCCCGTGCCCGAGAGCCGATCCTCAACCTTCCGGCCGTCATCGCCCTCTGCCTGCTGGCGCTGATCGGCATCCATGCCGTCCGCCTGCTCCTCTCCGACGAATCGGATTTCATGCTGA
Source organism: Microvirga sp. CF3062 (assembly GCF_036314045.1). Taxonomy (NCBI): domain Bacteria; kingdom Pseudomonadati; phylum Pseudomonadota; class Alphaproteobacteria; order Hyphomicrobiales; family Methylobacteriaceae; genus Microvirga; species Microvirga sp. CF3062. Next base: position 92,367 of record NZ_JAYGGN010000011.1, on the reverse strand, counting down.
TCATCGACTGGTCGGTGATTCCGGCCCGCTGGTCCGTGGCCTTCGGGAGCGTCCAGGTGGAGGATGTCATGAACTACCTGCGCGAGGGCGTTGCGGAAGACACGATCACCCCTCTGATGGCCTTGGCGCAGTATGTTCTCGACGGCCAGGAGGGCAGGCCATGGACGGCTTTGTCCTATGCCTTCCTGCATGGCTCCTGGGCCCATGTGCTGATCAACAGCGTTTGGCTGGCAGCCTTCGGGACACCCATCGTCCGTCGTTGCGGCGGCGGGCGGTTCTTCATCCTGTCGGCGGCCGCCGCGATTGCCGGAGCGGTTCTCTACGCTGTTATGAATCCCTTGCAGGTTCTGCCGATGATCGGAGCGTCCGGGGCCGTGTCGGGTCTTATGGCGGCTGCCTCCTGGTTCATGTTCGCCCCGGCCTCGTGGCACTGGGAGGGGCGGCTGACGCAGCCCCACGAGCGGCCCCGGGAAACCCCAGCGCACATGATCCGCAACCGGCAGGTCCTGATCTTCCTCGGGATCTGGTTCGCCGCCAACTACGTGTTCGCCTTCGTCCAGCCTTTAGGCGTCACGGATGCGAGCATCGCCTGGGAGGCGCATCTCGGCGGCTTTCTGGCAGGCCTCGTCCTTTTCCCTCTGGTGGACCCGCTTCCCGCACGAGCCAAGCGCATCTCGGCTTGAAACTGATGCCGTTTGCGCTGATCATCCGAAAGCTGACGTAGGGTTTTCACCCAAAGTCGTGGGTGTCTGACCCAGCATCAGCCTAGCGAGTACGAGGGCTGACGGTCCTTCGCCATTCGCGCAACGGGAGGGAATCAATGATCGTCAATCGCATTCTTTCGCTCAAGGGTCGCGACGTCGCGACCATCGAACCGAGCCGGACTTTGAGCGAAGCGGCCAAGGTTCTCGCCGAGCGCAGGATAGGTGCCCTTCTCATTGTGGATGGTCAAAGGCCTGTGGCAGGCATCATTTCCGAACGGGACATCGTGCGGGCGGTCGCCAGCCATGGCGCCAAGGCCCTGGAGGAGCCCGTCTCCCGCTTCATGACGGAAAAGGTGATGACCTGCACGGGGGAGACCTCGATTCCCGACGTGATGGAACTGATGACCCAGCAGAAATTCCGGCATGTCCCAGTCGTCGAGGGCGGACGCTTGGTCGGCATCGTCTCCATCGGCGACGTGGTGAAGGAACGCCTCCAAGAGGTCGAGGCCGAGGCCGAGGCGATCAAGGAGTATATCGCGACGGCTTAAATCAGCGCGGCTGCGATTCCTGCAGCAGTTCGAGAATATCCGGCAGGGCGCGCTCCGTGGCCTGCCGGCCCAAGGTGATGCATTCCTGGGCCCGGTGGAATTCGAACAGCCCCATCTTGGCGAGTTTCGGCGCGACCATGATGTCCGGCGGATCGCCGGCGAGCCGTGAGCGGGCGATGCGATCCTGGGTGATGTTGAAGGCATCCACCATCACGGTGGCCATGCCCGGAGCATTGGGCTTGCTCTGCTTCTCGCCGCGGCCGCCCGGAAAGATGCCCCAGCGCCGCGGGGCTTCCTCGATCACCTGCTCGATCTCCTTCTCGTCGCTCGTCCCGGCATCGTAGGATTGGATGACCGTGCCGCGCACGCGCACCTCGCCATTGAGGTTCACGCAGATGACGATGTCGGCTCCCAGGGCACGGGCGGCCGTGATCGGAATCGGGTTCACCAGGGCGCCATCCATGAGCCATCGTCCGCCGATCATGACCGGGTCGAACACGCCCGGAAGGGCATAGGACGCGCGCATGGCCTGAACGAGAGGGCCGCGCGTCAGCCAGATCTCGTGGCCGCTCACCAGTTCGGTCGCGATGGTGCAGAACTTGACCGGCAGCGCCTCGACCCTCTGGTCGGTGAGATCCTGGTCGAGCAGGCGTTGCAGGCGTCCGCCGGCGATGAGGCCCGCGCCGCTGAAATGGAAATCGAGAAGGCCCATGACGCGCCGCTTGGTCAGCGAAAGGGCGAAGGCCTCCAGTCCGTCGAGCTTGCCGGCCGCATAGCAGCCGCCCACGACAGCGCCGATCGAGCACCCGGCGATCACGTCCGGAACGATGCCGGCTTCCTCAAGAACGCGGAGGACGCCGATATGGGACCAGCCCCGTGCCGCGCCTCCGCCGAGTGCCAGGCCGATCCGGGGCTTGGCCCGAGGATCGCGTTCGACAGGCGCTTTGATCTCCGTCACTCCCCCACCACCCCCCGAACCGGCGCTGCGCCGGGCAATTCCGTCCCACAACATTGATCGACTCCAAGGCACTCTGTTCATTATGGCGGCTTCCCATGAAACCCGCGTGAACATGCCCTCAAGTTTCAATTAGGACTGGTTCATGAAAACTGAACAGTGGAACGCTGAAGAGCCCGCTGCGACATGATGATGATGACGAAGGTGAAGACGATCAGAAGACCCAGCATTGCGCGCAGGCCGAAGATTTCCCCGCCGAACCCGATCAGCGGCGGGCCCATCAGCAATCCGCCATAGCCCAGCGTCGCCACCATGGCGACCCCCATGCTGGGCGGAATGCCCTTCATCTGGCCGGCTGTGCTGAACAGGACCGGCACCGTATTGGCCAATCCAATGCCCACCAGGGCAAAGCCGATGGAGGCGGGCAGGGGCGAGGGCAGGATCATCGCCAGGGCAAGGCCGAGGGCCGAGAGCAGGCCACCGAGCTGGAGGGTGCGTGCCCGCCCGAGATGGCGCACGGCAAAATCGCCCATGAACCGGCAGATTGTCATGGTGAGCGAGAAGGCGGCAAAGCCTGACACGGCCGCCTCCAGGCTCGCGCCGGCCACCGTCTGAAGATAGATCGCTGACCAGTCGACGATGGCGCCCTCGACGATGAAGCAGAACATGGCAAGCACCGCGAGGAGAATGACCGGACCGCGAGGCCAGGCGAAGCCGTGGCCTTCCGATGCTCTTTCCGTCTCCCCCATGGTCCAGAAGCCCGTCACGAGGAAGAGCATCCCCATCCCGGAACAGGAGATCAGCAGCGTGGGGACGATCCCGATATCGGACGCGATGAGAAGGCCGGACAAAGCGGCTCCGGCCAGCCCGCCGAGGCTGAAGAAGGCGTGAAAGGACGACATGATCGCCGCTCCCCAGGCCCTCTCGACCACGGTGGCATTGGTGTTCATGGCGATGTCCATGGTGCCGTTGCAGGCGCCGGCCACGAGGGATGCGGCGATGAAGAGCGGCAGGCTCGGTGCCAATCCCGGCAGGAGCAGAGCGGTCGCAAACGAGAAGGCCGCGATGAGGGTCATCGTCCGGCTGCCGACGACGGCCACAGCCCAGCCGATCACCGGCATGAGAGCGACGGCGCCGAGAGAGAAGGCCAGGAGTCCAAGGCTGAGTTCCCCATCGGACAGGCCGAGCGACACCTTGAACCGAGGCAGCTGCGCCGCCCAGGTGCCGATGCCGAAGCCATTGCCGAAGAAGATGGCGCTCGCCGCTACCCGCGCGAGGAGAAGGTCACGTCGTGTCATGCGGCGTACCTATCGCGTATGCCGGAAACGTGCACCCGTTTCCTGGCGGAGGGCAGCCCTGCGTTTCGAGAGGGCTGCTCAGTCGATGACCAGACTCGGGCCGTCTGCCGACATTTCGACCCTGCGGTAGAAGCAGGAGCGGCGCCCCGTATGGCAGCACCCGCCGTCGCCCGCGACCTTCACCTTCAGCAGAAGGGCGTCCTGGTCGCAGTCGGTCCGTATTTCCAGAACCGTCTGGACCTGCCCGCTGGTCGCGCCCTTGTGCCAGAGTTCCCCACGGGAGCGGGACCAGTACCAGGCCTCGCCGGTCTCAAGGGTCTTCGCCAGGGCCTCCGAATTCATGTACGCGACCATGAGGATTTCGCCCGTCGCGGCTTCCGTGGTGATGCAGGTGACCAGCCCGTCCGCTCCGAAACGGGGGGACAGAACACTGCCCTCCTCGAGTTCGGTCTTGGAGCCGGGAGGCGGAAACGGGTTGGTCGCGGTCATACGAGGGCCTCAGCCCCGGCCGTTGCGCACCAGGGTGAGGAAGCGCACCTGTTCGGCCGGGTCTTCCTTGAAGACACCTGTGAACTGGGTCGTCAAGGTCAGGGCGCCGGCCTTCTGGATGCCACGCATGGACATGCACATGTGCTCGGCCTCGATCATCACCGCCACTCCGCGCGGGGCGAGCGCCTTGACCATGGCCGAGGCGATCTGGGCCGTCATGGTCTCCTGCGTCTGCAGGCGACGCGCATAGGCATCCACAAGGCGGGCGAGCTTGGAGAGGCCGACAACGCCCTTGGAGGGATAATAGGCCACATGCGCCACGCCGTAGAACGGCACCATGTGGTGTTCGCAATGGGAATAGAAGGGAATGTCGCGCACGAGCACGATATCGTCGTAGCCTTCAACCTCTCTGAAGACCTTGTCGAGGATTTCGGCCGGATCCTCCCCATATCCCGAGTAGAGTTCCCGGAAAGCCTTGGCCACGCGCTTAGGCGTATCCTGAAGTCCCTCGCGCGACGGGTCGTCCCCGGCCCAACGGAGCAGGGTGCGGACGGCGGCTTCGGCCTCTTCCCGGGTCGGCGTCGTAACAGGTTTGTCGGCAACCGGATTCAGACGCGCGGACAAGGACTTGACGGCATCACTCACGCAGGGCCCCTTTCGTCATTCTTCGGATTAGGAAGCGACGCAGCTTCCAAACATTTTTTCAGCTTCTTCTCCGCACGCCACTGGTCAGAGGCCTATTCCGGAGTTCAGCTACCACAATATGGGTTCAGTACCCATTTTGTGTATTAGATACCTACGCGGAGTTAAAGGGTATATTCCCAAACGTAATGTCACAGGCTGTCATGCTGAATGAGATCTATAGCCGGCGCATCCTCGAACTCGCGGCCGATATTCCGCACCTCGGGCGGTTGCCAGACGCTGACGCATCCGCGACGGCCAGATCCAAGCTTTGCGGGTCGACGGTGACGGTCGATGTGAAGCTCGATCAAAATGTAGTGACGGGCTTCGCCCAGGACGTGAAGGCCTGTGCCCTGGGCCAAGCCTCGTCCTCAATCATGGGGCGCCATGTCATCGGCTCGACAGTCGAGGAACTCCGCGACCTTCGCGAGACCGTAACGCAGCTGCTCAAGGCGGGCGGTGAGGCACCTCAGGGCAAGTGGGAGGACCTGAAGGTTCTGGAGCCCCTGCGGGACTACAAGGCCCGGCATGCTTCCATCCTGCTCACCTTCGATGCAGTCGTGGATGCTCTCGACCAGATCGAATCGAGAAGGAGTTCAGGCCAGACCTAAATTTCAAGTGTAAACTTTTTCCTCATTCGGATTGCGGATTGTATATTCAAAAGCTTTGACAAATTTCAGAAAATTTTCTGAAGCGTGATCCGCGATTTTGCTTAAGAAGAAAGCGGTGAGAGGATTATTACTTTGTAGTGAAAGCCGGTTGGAAGCGATCTCTTTGATTGTAATATTGTCTGGTATTTCTTGACTTACTGATAAGACATTCAGCGTTTCGAGATTGGTCTTGTTTCTTCCTATCAAATCAGAGGACCCGAAGTATTGATCTATAATCAATGCCAGATCATCGTTCTTGCTGAAAATACATACATCACCATAGTCTCGGATAAAATCGTAAAACTTGTCAGTGGTTTCACCGCTGATCGTGGTTGCAAAAATGAACCCACCAAGGCTTTGTCTTGTTTCGTATCTGACCGTGACTTTAGTATCTCTCATTGGCTTCTCACTTTCGCAAAGCGCATGATGCAACCTACAGTAGGAAAACTTATTGCGCACTACCTTATACGCGGTTATCAACTAACATTGTCTGGGCTCATCGGCCGCCAATGCCGCCATCTGCCCTCTTGCTCCGAATACACCGACGAGGCGATTCAGCGGCACGGGTTCTGGCCGGGGGGCTGGATGGGTTTCGCGCGGATATGCCGTTGCGGGCCCTTCGGGACCTCAGGGCTCGATCTCGTGCCTGAAACGTTGCCCGAGGCTGCCTCCTGGTATAAGCCCTGGGCTTATGGTCTCTGGCGGGGCGTCAATGCTCCCCCGATCATCTGCGAGGCAGCCGAACCTGACGGCGGCTGACTTCGCCTTTCATCAGCAAGCCGTCGGCCCCGCTTACCTGCTCCGTTGGCAGGAGTGAGCCAGGAGAAGATTTGACATGATTACCCTGACATTTCCCGATGGCGCCCAGCGCCAGTTTGAGCCCGGCATCACCGGCCGCGAGATCGTGGAAGGCATCGCCAAGTCGCTCGCCAAGCGCACAATCGCCATGGCGCTCGACGGCACGGTCGCCGATCTCGCCGATCCGATCTCCCAGGATGCCAAGATCGAATTCCTCAACCGCGAAGACCCGCGCGCGCTGGAACTGATCCGGCACGATTGCGCGCATGTGCTCGCAGAAGCCGTGCAGGAGCTGTTTCCGGGAACGCAGGTGACCATCGGTCCCGTAATCGAGAACGGCTTCTATTACGACTTCGCCCGCAACGAGCCCTTCACCCCGGAGGACTTCCCGGCGATCGAGGCCAAGATGCGCGAGATTATCGCGCGCGATAAGCCCTTCACGAAGGAAGTCTGGAGCCGCGACAAGGCCAAGCAGGTCTTCAAGGAGAAGGGCGAGACCTACAAGATCGAGCTCATCGACGCGATTCCGGCAGGCCAGGATCTCAAAATCTACTCCCAGGGCGACTGGTTCGATCTCTGCCGCGGTCCGCACATGACCTCCACGGGCAAGATCGGCAACGCCTTCAAGCTCATGAAGGTGGCGGGCGCCTATTGGCGCGGTGACAGCAATAACGCGATGCTGACCCGCATCTACGCGACCGCCTGGGCTGCCCAAGAGGATCTCGACAACTACATCCGCCAGCTTGAGGAAGCCGAGAAGCGCGATCATCGCCGCCTGGGCCGCGAGATGGACCTGTTCCATTTCCAGGAGGAAGGACCGGGCGTCGTGTTCTGGCATCCGAAAGGCTGGACGGTGTTCCAGGAGCTGATCTCCTATATGCGCCGCCGTCTCAAGGGCACCTATCAGGAGGTCAACGCGCCGCAGATCCTCGACAAGGCCCTGTGGGAGACCTCAGGTCACTGGGGCTGGTACTCGGACAACATGTTCGCCGTGAAGTCGGCTTCTGCCTTCCTCCGCCCGAACGATCCGGAGGCGGATCAGCGCCTATTCGCCCTCAAGCCGATGAACTGCCCGGGCCACGTCCAGATCTTCAAGCACGGCCTGAAATCCTACCGCGATCTGCCGCTGCGCCTCGCCGAATTCGGCAACGTTCATCGCTACGAGCCGTCGGGCGCCCTGCACGGCCTCATGCGTGTGCGCGGTTTCACGCAGGACGACGCGCATATCTTTTGCACCGAAGAGCAGCTGGCCGCGGAGTGCCTGAAGATCAACGATCTGATCCTCTCCACCTACGCCGATTTCGGCTTCGATGAGATCGTCGTGAAGCTCTCCACACGCCCTGAGAAGCGCGTCGGCACAGACGAGATGTGGGATCACGCGGAAGACGTGATGACCCGCGTCTTGAAGCAGATCGAGGATCAGTCGGGCGGGCGCATCAAGACCGCGATCAACCCGGGCGAGGGCGCGTTCTACGGACCGAAGTTCGAGTACGTGCTGCGCGACGCCATCGGCCGCGACTGGCAATGCGGCACCACGCAGGTCGACTTCAACCTGCCGGAGCGGTTCGGCGCGTTCTATGTCGATGCGGACGGCCAGAAGAAGACGCCCGTCATGGTGCACCGCGCGATCTGCGGCTCCATGGAGCGCTTCACCGGCATCCTGATCGAGCACTTTGCCGGCCATTTCCCGCTCTGGCTCGCGCCGGTGCAAGCGGTGGTCGCTACCATCACATCCGAGGGCGATGAGTACGCTATGGAGGTGGTGCGCGCCGCCGAGGCCGCAGGCCTTCGCGTCGAGCCTGACCTGCGCAACGAGAAGATCAACTATAAGGTCCGCGAGCATTCGCTCGTGAAGGTGCCTGTTCTTCTCGTGGTTGGCCGCAAGGAGGCCGCCGAACGGACAGTCTCCATCCGCCGTCTCGGCAGCCCCGAGCAGAAGACCATGACCCTCGATGAAGCCTTGAAGGCGCTTGCTGCCGAGGCCGTAACGCCGGACCTCAAGCGGGCGGCGAAAGCGGTGTCCGAGCCGGAGGGGCATGCGACGCTTGACGGCCATCGCGTGGTTGAACGCACGGTGGCGTAACAGCCGATCAAATGGATGAAGGCGGCGCTCCTGTTCAAGAGCGCCGCCTTTTTCTTTGGCTCAACCTTCTCAGGATGAGGGTATCGTTGAGAGCATCGCCTCAGCTCGTCTGTCGCTGCCGTCCAGTGGTGCGGCCGCCTGCTGCGGTACCGGCTGTTGTGCCGGCCGTGCCGCTGCCGGGATTGCCTGTCGCGGCTCCTGCATCGCCGGCTTCGGTGCCGGTGGCATGTGTGCCTTGGCGCTGGCCGACCCGCAGGTTGTTCTGCACGTGGGACACGCCGGAGACGGATTCCGCCATGTCTTCGGCCCGGCGCCTTTCGTTGCGGTCGCGCACCGTGCCGGTGAGGGTCACCTCCCGGTTCTGGACCTGCACCTCGATTTCTGACGCATCGAGCATAGGATCGTCGGTCAGGCGCTCGCTGATGTCCTCGCGGATGCGCTCGTCCGAGCGCTGGTAGCCCTTCGGGCCACGGCCCTGGTGCTCGCCCCGGCGGACCTCGCCGAAGCTGCCGGTGGCGTCGTTGCTGAACCGGTTATTGCCGGGGCCCATGCCATAGTTGCTGTGATCCCGTCGCTCGTTCACGAGGCTCCAGGTCCGTTCGCGATCCTGCATGCGGCGATCATCCTCGCTGCTGTCGTCGCCGGGGCGGGCGCGCTCGCCGGTGATGGTCGAAGCGCCATAACGCGGAGGGTGAAAGCCCCTGCCGGCGGAGCCGCGGCCCGCGAATTCGTCGCCATAGCTCTGATAACCATCGCCGCCGAAGCCGCCGCGCATGCGGGAGTCGCGGGCGCCTTCCTGGCCGGGATAGCCGAAGCTGCCGAAGGCGGCGCGCACATCGTCCTCCTCGCGGAAGCGGAAATGGTCGCGGCCCGGCCTGCGGCTGTTGTCGACCCGTCCGCGATTGCCGTTGTCGTGGTAGTCGTTAGGGCGGTGCCGGTCAGTGTCGTCCCGGCTGGCGTCGTTCATGCGCCGTTCCAGCTCGCGCCGTTCATCGGCCGTCAGGCGAGCCTGTCCGCCGCCCCGCGTCTGGTCGGCGCGGGCACTTGTGGGCGTGCCGGAGCGGTCGGGCTCTGAGGGGGTGGAAATGCGATGCAGAGCGCGGGTGGCCTCACCCTCGACATCGGTCGCTAGATCGCCGAGCGCCACGATGCCGACCAGGTGCTTGTCGTGATCGACCACGGGCAGGCGGCGGATCTGGTGGTCGCTCATCAGCTGGACGATATGGCTCACGTCGTCGTCGTCGAAGCACCACCACACATTGTCGGACATGATGTCCCGCACGCGGGTGGTGTCGGGCGGGAGGCCGGCTGCGGTTGCGCGAACGGTGATGTCGCGGTCCGTCACCATGCCGCGCAGGCGCCGCCCATCGCAGACGGGCAAGACGCCGACATTCATTTCATCCATGAGCCGTGCCGCTTCCTGGATGGTCCGGTCCGGACTCACCACGCGCACGTTGCGGGTCATGATCTCTGCGACTTTCATGGGCTTCCTCTCCTGCAAGGTCACGCCTTGGGAGTGCGGGCTCATGCGCGGCGCGACCTGTACTTGGTGTTCGGTCAATGCCGCGGGGCCGGAAAGGTTCAGGGCAGTCAGGGTTTGGCGAGAACCTCGATATCGCGGTCGAGTCCGCTCTCGATCTTGAACTCGCGGGTATGGACCTTGCCCTCGTGGCGGGCGATGAGGACGTATTCGCCCTCGGCCAGTGTTACGGACGGGAAGGCCCCGATAGCCTCGCGGATCACGTCGCCGCCCGGGGTGAGCACGCTGAAGGCCGTTCCGGCAAAGGCTTCGCCGCCTGCGGACGCCACTAGCTTCATGGTCACGGTGGCTGCGCGGTGGTTGAGGGTTGCCTCGGTGACCCGGCCCGATTCCACCTTCAGATCACTGCGCATGATGGCGTTGGCATCCCCGTAGGTGGAGACGATGTGGTAGGTGCCCTCAGGCAGGCGGATCATGTCGTTCGCCTTGGCTTCGGCGATCACGAGCCTTCCTTCCGAGTTCTGCGCCTCCGGCACATAGACCGAGAAGGTGAGGCGGTTGGCCGGAATGGGGCTCCCGCTGACCGCACCTTTGAGCTGAAGGGCGCCCGCATTGATCGCGAGACGCTCGTTCAGGTTGCCGCGCTGCACGCTGATGCGCTTCGAAGCGCTGGCAAAGCCATAGGCCACATGGATGATGTAGTTGCCCGGCGAGAGGGTGAAGCTCGGCGCAGGGCTGGTGGAGCGGGCGACGATCACCGGTTGGGAGGCGTCGCCGCGATCCTCATAGATCCGCCAAACGAGACCGGATCGGATCGGCTCGTTGCTCCCGGCAAAGGTCGCGCCCGCATTCACCGTTACCTGTCCGATGGAGATCGGAGGCTGGTTTTGTGACATGGACGGCACGGCAGGAGACTGGGCCGCGGCCGTGGATGCCGACAGGAGAGTCAGAAGACCGAGGACGAAGGAGCGTGGATTCACGGAAAAAGGCATCGTTTCGAAAAATCGCTCGTTACCGGAGCGGAGCTGCGATGGCCGTTTGAATCGGCTCGTCCTCGCTCTTCACGATATCGGCGGCGGCTGCAACAAGATTTTCCAGGGACATAGGGCGGAAGTGGAACTCGACCCGGTGCCGTCCCGGACCGATCTCGACCCCACGGAACAGGAGATTGGTCCGCAGGATCGGGCGGCGCTCGCCGTCCACAGTAGCCTCCCAGCCCGGATAGTGAATGTCGTGCAGCACCAGCACGCCGTTCGCGCTGCTGTCGACCTCGATCGTGACTGAGTTCCGCTGATAGCTGACGATGCGGGCCTCACCCTTGGCGGGTTCCGGCTTCGAGCCGGCCGGGGAATACCGGGCCTTGAGGAGCGGCAGGCTCTCGTGGTCGATGAGGGCTTCCGTCTCGCGGTTGAACTCCGGCAACTCCTCCTCGCCGAGCACAGCCTCGGAATCCACCGGACTCACATGATGAGCCACATAAGTGCGGGGGCCGGAGGCATTCAGGCGATAGATCCACATCCGCCCGGTGCCATAGACCACCTCCGCATCGGCCAAGCGGGGGAAATGGCGCGGCAGCTTGTCGGCAGGGCGATCGAGAACGATGTAGTCGAGCCCGAGCAGGCTCGCGAGTTCGCATTCGTAGCCGCGGAAGCTGGTCGGGAACTGGCGCAGGTTGGGGTCTTCGGCATTTTCCCCCGGACCGATGGCCCGCTCGTAATCGGCAAGACGCAAGGGGTTGTAGCCGATGATGTCCTCGATCCCGAGCACCATGGAGGCGTTCTGCCAGGCACCCTTCAGGCCGAGGATCTCGACACGGGGATACTCGCCATGGGCGTTCCGCTCGACGAGTTCGCGCTTGAGGATCTGGAGGCCCTGCAACTGCTCGGGCGGCAGCTTGGTGAAGACGGTGTAGCGCTCGGCCGGCTCGGCGTTGAGGGCCGAGGCCGCGTGGCGGCCGATCAGCTCCGCACCCGTCAGTGTGACCAGCACCAGTGCCATCACCCCACGCCAGCGCGGTGCGGCGCTCAGCTTGGCAATGACCAGGACCGCCACGGCGGCCGCGGCGAGGCTCATGCCGATTTCGGTTAAGGCCGGGGCGGCATGCCCGCCCTTGACCGCGAACGACAGGGCACTGGCGATGGCCGCGATCACAAGGCCTAAGGCGAGCAGGGGCGGGAGGGCCCAGAAGCGGCCGAGGGCGGCGCGGTTCCACCTGGGGAGCCCCTCCGTCACATAACGATGCACGAGATAGCCGCCGGCAAAGGCCAGGGCGATGTTGATGAGGAAGGTGGCATCCGCCGGCCTGCGGTAGAGGTTCACGCCCGGCATATGGTCGAAGATGAACTCGAAGCCCGGGGTGTAGCGCCCGAGGGCATAGAGCAGGGCGGCCATGCCCATCGCGAGGAAGAATCGGAACTCGCGGGCGAACAGGCGCCCGCCGGCGACACCGTTCCAGATCAGAAGAAGGGCCGGGATCGTGCCGATGAACAGGTAGTTCGTGGCCCGGTCGGTCCAGGTTCCTTCAGCCAGGCTGTGCCAGTCAGGCCCCCAATAGTCATAGGTCCAGCGCAAGGAGCCGAAGACATTACCGAAGAGGATCGTTGCCAGGCTTTCCGGCGGCAGGGACCCCATGGCGGCCACGCCGAAGCCGAAGGAGGGGCGCGTGGAGGTGGCGAGGAACTGCATCGTGAGGACGACCGGAACCGCCATCAGCGCAGCCCCGATGGCTCCCATGGCGATCAGGAGCCCCAGGCGGGATCTGAGATAGGGAAGGGAACCGGGAGCGGCCCAGATGCGGTGAACGGCGACTGCAATCAGCGTGAGCGCGCAAAGGAAGGCGACCTGGTCCCGCCCGAGGACCATCAGGACCGCGCTCAACGCGAACAGAACGCCATAACGGTAGGAGCGGCGGTCGAGCGCCTCCTCCAGGAGCCAGAAGGCCAGGGGGAAGAAGCCGTAGCTGAAGATCATGCCCGTGTGCTGGAGCCGCGCGGTGGCGGAGCCTCCGAGCATGAAGACCAGCGCGGCCACTACGGCGCCGGCAGAGTGCCAGCCGCGCCGACGGAATATCGGCACGAAGGCGAGGGCGCCGGGAAGGAAATGGGCAAACACGACCACGTCGAAGGCCTGCATCGAGGGCTCGGGCACGAGCCATCCGAACAGCAGCATGGTGGGCGTGAACAGAAGGGACTGGGGATCCGCCGCCGAGGGGTGGCCGCCGAAATGGTAGGGGTTCCAGAGGGGCAGTTCCCCATGGGCCAGGGCGGCGCCCAGGTAGCGCAGGGTCGGGTAGAACTGGTTCTTGGAGTCCCACGGAACGACCGTTCCGGTCAGGGGCCAGATGGATACGGCCAGCGCCCAGGCGGCCAGGATGAGACCGAAGGCGATGAGCGTCTCGCGCCTCGACCAAGCGGCGGGGGAAGCAGGACTACTGGGTCCGAAAAAGGATGTCTGCATTGCTTTCAAGCGGCGTCTCGCCGGCGTACCTCACCCTCCGGCGTGACCCTCAAGCCTGCTCTTGTGCAGGCTGCCGGGTCCGCCAGGGTTGAAACCTGCTTGGCGTCTGACCGCACTCCCCCTATACATCCGCTGCTGTTTCTTCTGTGGCAGCGGCCCGCCCTTGGGACGCCCGCGCTTCCTCAAGCGCATCAAGACGGCGAGACGATGGCCGGCTTCAAGGCCCATCGTGCTCGCAGCCTTCGTGAGCATCCACCTACATTGTTCCACATTATCCAAGCCGGATGAAGAGCCCATGAACGATAGCCTTTCCCGCCTTCTGCAGCGCCGCTCCGTCCCTGCGCGCTGGCTGGGCGAACCGGGGCCGAGCGAGCAGGAGGTCGAGACCCTCCTGAAGGTGGCCTCCCGGGTGCCGGACCACGGTAAGCTGGTTCCATGGCGCTTCATCCTTATCCAGGGCGACGCCCGTCAGCGCCTCGGCGCGGTGCTGGCGACAGCCTTTCAGGCGGACAACCCCGAGGCCGGCGAGGACAAGCTGGCCGTTGAGCGGGAGCGCTTCGCCCAGGCGCCCCTGGTGGTTGCGGTGGTGTCCCGCGTCGTGCCGCATGTGAAGATCCCCGAATGGGAGCAGGTTCTCTCGGCCGGCGCCGTCTGCATGAACCTCCTTAACGCCGCGATGTTCCTCGGCTACGGCGCCTCCTGGCTTACCGGCTGGGCCGCCTTCGACCGGCGGGTGCTCGATGCGCTGGGTTTGAATCCAAACGAACGGATCGCCGGCTTCATTCATATCGGCACGGCCAAGGAGACGCCGGCTGACCGCGACCGGCCCAGCCTCGACGACATCGTGACACGGTTCTAATGTGATGTTCTACGAAACCGCCACCAACGCCCATGGCCTGCCGCACGATCCGTTCAAGGCCATCGTCACGCCCCGGCCCATCGGCTGGATCTCCGCCATGAGCGCCAAGGGGGAGGTGAACCTTTCACCCTACTCGTTCTTCAATGCCGTGTCTGAGCGGCCGCCCATGGTGGCCTTCTCCTCGGCGGGCAAGAAGGACGCGCTCACCTTCATCGAGGAGACGGGCGAGTTCGTCTGCAACCTGGCGACCTACGACCTGCGGGACAAGATGAACCTCACCTCGGCGCCATTACAGCGCGGCGAGAACGAGATGGAGCATGCGGGCCTCAAGGCCGCACCGTCCCGGCTGGTGAAGCCGCCCCGGGTGGCGGAGGCAGCGGCGGCTCTCGAATGCCGGTGGCTCCAGACCGTGCCGCTCGAGCCTCTCGGAGGCGGCGACCCGTCCTACTACCTCGTGATCGGTCAAGTGATCGGGATCCATATCGACGACAGCTACATCGTCGACGGCCTCGTCGACACGGCCGCCATGCGACCCATCGCCCGCTCCGGCTACCGTGACTACTTCGTGGCGACCCCGGAGACAAAGTTTTCCATCACACGACCCGGAGGCTGACACGGCCGGATCGTCGGCGGAACGCCGTCCCGGCCCGAGAATGTAAAAAGCCCGCGATGGTCTCCCATCGCGGGCTTTTTCGTTTGTTCAGGCTTCGATCGTCATCTGGATCAGACGATGAAGAAGTCCTTCTCGGTCAGCTTCAGGTTCTTGGAGAGGGTAGCGATCTCCACCTGCTTGCCCTTGCCGGAGCCATCGGCGTCGTAGAAGAGCTTGCCCTTCTTGTCGTCGTAGATCACGTAGTCGTTCTTGTCCTTGGCCTTGTCGCCGATGGTGAAGAACGACTTGCTGAGCTTCGCAGGGCTCGCTTCGGTGCCCTTCTTGCCGAGCTTGGTGAACACGGCATTGTCGAGCCAGAAGCTGTCGTCCTTGACAATGAAGTCGAGAACTTTGTCCACGTTCGACTTGCTGGCCACGGTGTCGAACACGAACGTGTCCTTGCCAGACTCACCCTTCAGGGTGTCCTTGCCGATACCGCCACGGATATTGTCGTTGCCCGTGCCGCCATAAAGCATGTCGTTGCCTGCGCCACCCGCGACAGTATCGTTACCGGCGCCAGCCTTGAACACATCGTTGCCCGCATTGCCCGTAAGGACATCCGAGGTCGAGGTGCCCGTGACTTTTTCTCCAGAAACGTCTCCGACGTCGATGGTGAGGGTCTCTACGTAAGTCGCACCAGCCGAGTCTTTAACCTGAACCCGGATCGTGTGCGACGTTGCCTGCTCGTAGTCGAGTGCGAAGTTGCGCGCGACAGTGAGGAGGCCGGTTGCTGCGTCCACAGCGAAGCGTCCACTTGCATTGTCGAGCAGGGCATAGGTGAAGGTGCCACCTTCAGGATCCGAGGCCGTCAGCTTGCCGATCTCGGTTCCAGCCACCGAATTCTCAGTGACCGCATTCTTCGACAGGAGGATATCCCGCGGCGCATCATTGACGGCGTTGATGGTCAGTTCGAAGGTCTGAGGCGCGCTCTTTGCACCCGCTGTATCAACCACACGGTACTGGAACTCGACAGGACCGTTGAAGTCGGCCGGCGGAACGTAGCTGAAGGTGCCGTCAGCCTTGAGCGTCAACCCAGCCACTGGGGCAACTAGTTCGTACTTCAGCGAGTCGCCATCGTCTACATCGGAACCGGCTGGAACACTGCCGGTGATGACCGTGTCCTCATTGCCCGAAGCGCTGTTGCCGGTGGCAGCTGCGACCGGGGCCTCGTTCACGTTCGTCAGATTGACGGTGACCTCACGTTCCTCGATGTTGCCAGTTGCATCCTCGGCAGTGATCAGCAGCACGAAGCTCTTCTGGTCGGATTCGCTCTCGAAATCGAGCGGGCCGCCAACATACACGAGGTTGCCATCGACAATGTTGAACAGGGCTTGATCGTCACCGCCGGTGATCGTGAACGTTTCGCCCTCTTCAGGGTTTAGCATTGCGACTGTGACCGGTGCTGTCGTGCCGTCTGCATTCTCTGCAAGTGCCAGGGGGGAGGGGACGTTAGGAGCAGCAGTGTCGAGCGTGAAGGTGAATGTGGTCGCCTCCGACACATTGCCGGCTGCATCCGTCTGGCGGACATGGACTGTGTTCTGACCTTCTTCAGCCTCGAACGACGAGCTCCATGTGGCGCCGTCGGTCGAGTACTCGACTGTTGCGCCAGCCTCGAGGCCCGTGATCGCCAGTTCACCGTCATTGGTGATCTTGTCGCCAGCTGCGCCGGTATCGTTGGCCAGAGCCACAGCCGGGGCCAGTACCACTGTATCGATAGTCACCTTCTGAGTGGTGGTGGTCTCGTTACCGGCTGCATCCCTGGTCACCACGGTGATGGTGTGCTCGCCTTCTGTCAACTTGGTGGCGTCGAACGTGTAGCCGCCGTTAGCTTCAACCAGATCCTCATCGCCGATTTTGGCTGATATGACCGTAGCGCCGACATCCGGAGTGATAGTCACCGCCACTGCGTTCGTAGCCTCGGTCTTGTTCAGGCCATTCGCAGCGCCAGCCACTGCAATCGCCGCCGCCGCCGGGGCAGTAGTGTCTAGTGTGAAGGTGAGGATCGATGGTGTTGACACGTTGCCGGCTGCATCCGTTTGGCGGACATGAACCGTATTCTGGCCTTCCACTGCTGCGAAGGTCGTGTTCCAAGTCTGGCCGCCATCGATCGAGTAATCGACTGTTGCACCATCCTCGATAGCACTGAGGTTTAGCTCACCGTCATTGGTGATCTTATCGCCAGTCGTGCCGGTATCGTTCGCCAGAGCCACAGCCGGTGCTTCCGGAGCTGTGATATCCATATTGCCATCAATGGCATCGACGATAGTGACCACGCCGTTGAATTTACCGCCGGCATCGCTACGGGCAACCAGCAGCTTCGCCGCCAGGTCCTGAAGGAACTTCGGGTTGTTAAGCCGGTCGGCAACCTCTTTCAGAATGATGGTGTATGGATCGGCCTCAAGCTCATCGACACGGGCCGCAAGCGCCGCATTGCCGGCGACGGAACCCCACTCCTCGATCAAATCCTGACGCTGCTCGCTGAGAACGCCAACATAGTCCTTGAGGGCCTTGACCATGGCAGCAGCATCGCCAGCATTGTCGATTGCCTGAATGAACACATACTTGTTGTATTCCACGCTGACCTGATGGTCGAGCGCCTCAACCAGGGCCTCTTCTGTCGAGAAGTCACCGAAGAACTTCTTGATCTCAAGCACGCCGTTGGCGACTGCTGTCTGACGGCCCGAGGGGCTTGGGATGTGGGCGTACTCAGCTTCGCTGGCATCGTCCAGTAGATCAGCGCCGTGTGTTGTAATTGCGGCTAGAATTTCGGCGGAGGTGGTGGCGCTGTTGAATGCGTAGACTGCATCAACGGCATCGCCAGCTTTGTCCAGAGCGTCAACGAGGGTCCAGACACCATTGTAGTTAGCGTTGCCGCGGGTAGCAACGAACTGGGCGCTCAACTCGGCCAGGAAGTCGGCAGCGTCAGCATCGTCGAGACGTGCGTCAAGTGCCTTCAGGATGATCGTGTAAGAATCGGCCTTGAGTTCCGCGACGCGGGCTGCGAGGGGAGCGTTGTTCGCGATAGCGCCCCACTCCTCAATTAATGCTTGACGCTGGTCATTGAGAACCTCCACCTGCTGAGTGAGTTCACCTGCAATGATGTCAGCGGCTTCTTCGGTCCGAGCGTTGTCGATAGTCCGGATAAAGACGTACTTATTGTATTCAACGTTGACTTGTTGGTCGAGCGCTGCTGCGAGAGTCGCCTCCGTAAAATCGCCGAAGAACTTTTTGATCTCTAGCAACCCGTCAGCAATGGCCGTTTGACGGCCCGAGGGACTTGGGATGAAGGCATACTCGGCTTGACTGTCAAGATCTAGCAGATCAGCGCCATGCGTAGTGATAGCCGCCAAGATCTCGGCGGAGGTAGTGGCGCTGTTGAACGCATAGACCGGATCTACAGCGTCGCCAGCCTTGTCCAGCTCGTTGAGGAGTGTCCAAACGCCAAAATAGCTGGCCTCGCCACGGTCTGCGAGGAACTTGGCAGTCAGTTCGGCGAGGAATGCATCACCGTCCGCATCGTCAAGACGCGCATCGAGCGCCTTCAGGATAATCGTGTAGGGATCTGCCTTCAGCTCGGCAACGCGAGCGGCAAGCGGTGCGTTATTCTCGACAGCGCCCCACTCTGCGATCAGCGCCTGACGCTGGTCGTTGAGGGTGCCAACCTGTGCCAGGAGGATCTCTGCGAGATCTGCGGCAGCCTCGTCACCCCGAGCGGTGTTGATGTCGTCGATGAAGACCTGCTTGTTGTACTCGACGTTGACCTGATGAGCGACAGCCTGAGCAAGAGTGGCTTCGGTGAAGTCACCAAAGTAAGTCCTGATTTCAAGGATGCCGTCGGCAACAGCCGTCTGACGACCGGAAGGGCTCGGGATATAGGCATACTCGGCTTGGCCGGCGTTATCGAGCAAAGTCGCTTTGTGTTCAGTGATTGCTGCCAGAACTTGCTCAGCAGTCGTAGCGCTGTTGAAATCTAAAACAGGATTTTCAGACATAAACATTCCCCCAAACTCACCCTCATGGTGAGCATTTCGAACTCTTGGGAGCGCCATGGGGCGCCCCGCCGATCGCGTCCGTTGCCATTGCCCTGCCGCTTCCAACCACGCGGGGAGAGGGCGATGTGTGGTTTCGTAACGTTAAAGAGCACACCTCAGGGGAATCGCTCATTACCCATATGGGGAGTTGATAACGTTCCAAAAACTACGTAAATGGGGAGTGTCTCGAAGAGGCTGCCTACCTGTTTGGGTAGGTGCCGTAAGGGCATCCAGCGTGATAGGGGCTAAAGCAGCCAGGGATGCAGCAGCATCTCTAGGCTGCAGAAATTAACAAAGGCTTTTCGGGCTGGCCCGTGGTTTGTCGAGTGTAGAGTTGTCTGCAAATGCCAGTAACAGAGGCTTTCTATGAGGCTGCCATCGTTCCAGAGTTGTGGAAGGAGGCGCTGGATCGTGCGAGCGAGGCCTGGAATGCGGATGGCGTCATCGTCTCATCCTATCCTGACTGCCTGAGCGGCTATCTCAACTCCGGTCGAATGGAGGAGTTTTGCGGCCGCTTCGTCGGTGAAGGATGGTACAAGCGCGATATTCGAGCAGTCCGTGGGCTCGCCTTCGTGCGCAAGGGCAATGAACTCGTTACCGATCTCGATCTCTTCACACCGGACGAGTTGACGCAGCTTCCGTTCTACACCGACTTTCTTGAGCCTTTAGGTTTCCAGTGGTTCGCAGGGGGGCTGCTGACTGAGATAGGCGCGCCACAGATTACGCTCTCTGTTCATCGCAAAGCCGGCAGGGACCCGTTCCTGCAGAATGACTTGGCCCGCATTCAGCGGGACCTGCCGCACATGAAAAGAGCCGCCCGGCTGGCCTCAAAAGCTCGCATGTCCTACGCCGAGGGATTGGTCGACAGCCTCGAGCGTTTGACCTGTGGCGCTATCCTGATCGATTGGTTGGGACGGGTCATCCGCATGAACAAGAAAGCCGAGAGCTATCTCGGGACCCATTTCCAGGTAATCTCATCCCGCGTCCGATCACGACATCGGGAGAACAATAAGGCTTTGCAGGAGCTTGTAGAGACTTGCACCCAACCGTTCATGGAGCGGAGCCGGGATGCCGTGACATCCGCTCTGCTTCACAGGCCAAATGAACTCCCTCTCGTTGTTCATGCCCATCCTATTGTTCGCCGGGCTTCAGATGTCTTCCAAGGGGCTGCTGGCCTTCTTTTGCTCAGCGATCCAGGGGAGGAGCGGGGTCTCGATACCAAGACCATCCAGAAGATGTTTCAGCTGACACCCTCCGAGATGCGGATCTCCACAGGACTTGCGAAAGGTCTCGACACGCAACAGATCGCAAGCCAGCATGGGATCGGTGCCGATACTGTCCGCTACCATCTTAAATCGATCTTCGCCAAGACGAGCACGCGTCATCAGGCACAACTAGTCAGCCTGCTCTCCCGCCTCTCGGACCCGCCTGAACTCAACTAAGGGTGCTTGCCGGGTCTAGATGACGAAGAAGTCCTTGTAGGTCATGGCGAGCTTCTTCGACAGGGTGGCGATCTCCACAGCCTTGCCTTTGCCAGAGCCATCGGCATCGTAGGAGAGCATGCCCTTCTTGCTGTCGTAGATGAGGTAATCGTTCTTGTCCTTGGCCGCAGAGCCGGCCACGAAGAAGTCTTTCTTCAACTGCACGGGCTTCATTTTCGAGCCGAACTTGCCGATCTTTGTAAAGACCATGTTGTCGAGCCATAAACTGTCGTCCTTCACATTGAAGTCGACGATCTTGTCTTTGTTCGTGCTCTTGTTCGCCTTGCTGTCGAATACGAAGATGTCCTTGCCTGATCCGCCCGTCAGCTGATCGTTCCCAAGTCCGCCCCAAAGCGCGTCGCGGCCTGAGCCGCCCCTGAGAATATCTGCAGAGGACGAGCCTATGATCCTCTCGCTCGTATCGTCATTCACTTGGATGACAAAGGTCTCCTGATACGCGGCGGCGTCCTTATCCTTCACCTGCACAGTGACCGTGTGTGTGGTCGCCTGCTCGTGGTCGAGCTTGACGCCGTCCTTGACCACAAGAAGGCCATTGCTGATGGCGAAACACCCGTCGGCGTCGTTTATCAGGGAGAAGGCGAGAGCGTCATCGTCGATGTCGAATCCCCTAAGCGTGCCCACGACTGTCCCGGCTGTGGCGTTCTCCTCCACGCTGTCGGTCGACAGAACGATGTCATGCGGTCTGTCGTTCACCGGGCTGACGGTGATCGTGAATGTTCTCGGTTGACTTGTCCCACCTTCAGCATCGACCACCTGATATTGGAATGTCACTGTGCCGTTAAAGTTTGGCGTCGGCTGGTAGCTGAAGGTGCCGTCCCCACTGAGTGTCAAACCTTGGACGGGCTGCATCAGCGTGTAGGTCAAATCATCGCCATCGATGTCCGTACCAGAAGGGACGTGTCCCATAATGCTGGTATCTTCAATGCCCGATGCGCTGTTGCCTGATCCCGCAGCCTCAGGGGAATCATTTCGCCCTGTAATGGTAACGGTAATGGTCGCGACCGCAGTACCGTCCAGAGACTGAACCGTCAGCGTCTGGTGAACCTGCTGGCCTTCCTTAAGAGATTGCGCGGCGCTGTTGAGCGTGAAGCCCCACTCACCGGTGATGCTGTTGAAGGCAAACGTCCCGAATTGTTTCTGAAGCTCGCTTTCCTCAACAGTCTTGAACCTGTTTTCGCCCCAGTCACCATCCTCGACGGTCATGCGGCCGCCAACACTATGCAGATCACCCTCGTTCATGGAGCCGGAACTACCGCCGGTAATCGCAGCGTCGTAGGTTGCATCAATGGCCCTGTCGATCATGTCGAGCGCAGCGATCAAAGCGTCGATGTCGGGAAGTATACTGCCTTGGCGTGCCGCCTGCATCCTCACGGTCAGTTCTGCTAGATAAGCCTCATCGCCAATTTGCGAACTGACTTCGCTCAGGATGATGGAATAGGTTTCGCCTTCAAGCTCAATCGCACGGGCAACCGCAGCCTCGTTGCCACTGTTGATCCATCCAGCAATCAGCTCCTGCCGCTGCTGATGGAGGTGTGTGACATGGGTGCTCAATGCTGCTGCCATGGAGCTGGCATCCTGTGCGCTGTTGATCGCTCGGAGACCTGCAAGACGACCATGGACAATATCGATCTGCTTCTCCACGACCGTTGTAACGTGATCCGGCGAGGTGAAGTCTCCAAATAACGTTCTGATCTCGGTCACGCCAAGTCCAACGGCCTGCTCGTAGGCATCCTCTTCAGACAGCTGCTGGAGCTTATCGAGGTGATCGGGATCGAGCAGTGCCGATGCATGATCTTTGATTGCGACGAGCATGGCCTCCCAACCTGCCGCATCATTGAATGGCGTGACGATGCTCTCCGATCCAAGCACATCAATCGCATCACCGAGCCCCTCGATGAGACTATCGAGAGTATCGAAGGGTCCGTTCTCCTCGCGGGTTGACATCATTTCCGCCGCCAAGGCGTCGAGGTATCGCCCATCGTCGAGACGAGGGGCGATCTTCCTTAAAACAGTTGTGTAAGGCTCGGCCGCAAGTTCGGCAGCTCGAGCTTTGACGGCAGGGTTGTCACTTAAAGACCATTCCTGAATGACGCTTTCTCGGTCGTCGTAGAGCAACTGCACCTGCTCAAGAGCAGCCCTCATGTCCTCCACGCTGCTCGATGTTTCAAAGGCGTAGACGAAATAAAACTTGGCATATTCCACATCGATCTGCCGCTCGACGACAGCCTTGATCTCCGACAGGGATGTGAAGTTCCCGAACAGGGTCTTGATTTCGTTGACGCCGAGACCGACTGCCTGCTCGCGATCTACGTCGTCTGCCAAGTAACCGAGATTCTCGATATGGATGTCATCAAGAAGCGCCGCGGCATTGCTCTTGATCGCGGTCAAGACCTCGTCCCAATCGGCCGCATCATTGAAAGCTGCAACAATAGCATCGGACATCCGAAATTCCCTATGCCTGTCTTTGCATGGCGTCTTCCGGCGATGCCAA
The DNA here is from genome assembly GCF_036314045.1 of Microvirga sp. CF3062. Taxonomy (NCBI): domain Bacteria; kingdom Pseudomonadati; phylum Pseudomonadota; class Alphaproteobacteria; order Hyphomicrobiales; family Methylobacteriaceae; genus Microvirga; species Microvirga sp. CF3062. The sequence continues at coordinate 69,690 of NZ_JAYGGN010000011.1, read as the reverse complement.
GAACATTCCGCTCGCTATCCGCCATCCATGAAGCAGAGGAGCAAAGTCCTCATCATATCGATAGGGAGGGAAGCGGTTGTCGACTATCTATTTGAAGAGGATTGATGCCATTTGGCCCTTTAAAGAGCAGTTTGCTTCTCGAATACTGCAAGTGTCGAAGATAGATTGTCGATATTATAACTTTAGGTTGATTTAATACTTATAACTACTTACAGTTAGAGGAATAAATTTGCTGGCCCATCCGGTTCCCAGACTGGCTCGGTAACTATTTGCTGGCACGCCTCAGAAGCCGTTCCGCACGTAGCAGGTGCGGTTGGTCCAGCATCTCGCCATTGACACCGACCACACCTGCTCCGGGATTGGCTTTGAAAGCCTCGATCACCGCTTGGGCCCGCTCGATTGCCTCCTGCGAGGGGGCGAAGGCTTCGTTGATGATGGGGATCTGTGCCGGATGGATCGCCATCTTGGCCACGAAGCCATCGCGGCGGGCGTCCCGGCACTCTGCTTCCAGGCCTGCCATGTCGCGGAAGTTGGTGAAGACGGAATCCACTGCATCGACACCAGCCGCCGTGGCCCCCAGCAGGGTGAGAGAGCGGGCGAGGCGATAGGGATCGGTGTAGGAGCCATCTTCACCTCGGTTCGTCTCGGCTCCCAGATCGGCTGACAGATCCTCGCCGCCCCAGGTGATGCCCATGAGCCTGTGGCTTGCGCCTGCAAAGGTGCCGAGCGCAAACACGCCGGCGGCATTCTCCGTCGCGATGGCGAGAATGCGGGTGACGCCGTCCTCAAGGCCGAATTCAGCCTCGCGCACGGCGAGCTTGGCGCCGAGATGCGCCACGTCGGCACCACCCACCGTCTTCGGCAGCACCATCCCGTCGGGGCCGGCACGCATGACGCCGTCGAGATCCGCATCAATAAGGCCTGTAGTCAATCCGTTGACGCGCACGAAGAGGCGCGGGCGCTCGGCCTTCGTGCGGTGCTCGTTCAAAAACTCCGCCGTGACGCGGCGGGCCTCCTCCTTGGCGGCGAGAGCCACCGAATCCTCAAGATCGATGAGGAGGACATCCGCTCCGGAAGTCAGGCCTTTCTCGAGCTTCCTGGCGCTGTCGCCCGGGACGAAGAGCAGGGAGCGCATCAGGCGATCCTCTTGCGCATGAAGGCCTGACGGCGGCATTCGGCCACGAGAGTGCCGTCCTGCTTGTAGGCCCGGTGGATGAACTCCACGATTCCGGCGTCGGGACGCGATTTCGACTCGCGCTTGGCCACGATCTCCGTGGTCGCATTGATGGTGTCGCCTTCGAAGAGCGGAGCCGGAAACTTCACGTCCGTCATGCCGAGATTGGCGATGGTCGTGCCCACCGTCGTATCGTTGACCGAGATGCCGATGAGCAGGCCTAAGGTGAACAGGGAGTTCATAAGCGGCTTGCCCCATTCCGTTTCTGTCGCGCAGAAATGCGCGTCGATATGGAGCGGCTGTGGATTGAGGGTCATGTTGGAGAACAGCATGTTGTCCATCTGCGTCACCGTCCGGGTCAGGCGGTGCTTGATGGTGGTGCCGACGGTGAAATCCTCGAAGTAGAGGCCGCCTCTCGGGTGCCTGCTCTCATCGTTCATGATTTTGACCTCTCGTTCCTGGCTGGCACGTTGAAGCCCGCGCCTTATGCTGTCGTCAATAGCCGAACTGCTCCCGCAGGATGCGCTCATCGAGGCTGTGGCCGGGGTCGTGCAGCATCACGAGATCGACGCTGCGATCCATTGAAACATCCACCCGGGAGACATTGCGGAATTCCGTGTGGTCCGCAACCGCGCTCACGGGGCGATTGCCCGCCTCCAGAACCTCGATCTGGATCTTGGCATAATCCGGTAGCAGGGCACCGCGCCAACGCCGCGGGCGGAAGGCGGAAATCGGCGTGAGGGCGAGCAATGGTGCGTTCAGCGGCAGGATCGGCCCACCCACGGAAAGGTTGTAGGCAGTCGACCCGGCAGGGGTCGCCACCAGGATGCCGTCGGCACTGAGTTCGGGGATCCGTACCCGGTTGTCGACGCTCACCCGTAGCTTGCCCGCTTGATAGGTCTGACGCAGCATCGAGACCTCGTTGATGGCCCGCGCCGTGTGAGACACGCCCATTACATCCCAAGCCACCATCAGCAGCGGGTGAACCACACTCCGTCCAGCCGCTTCAAGACGCTCGAACAGATCCTCCTCCCGGAAGTCGTTCATCAGGAAGCCAACGGTGCCCTTGTTCATGCCGTAGATGGGCTTGGCCGTGCCCATGAACCGGTGAAGGCTCTGCAGCATCAGGCCATCTCCACCAAGGGCCACGATGACATCGGCCTGTTCAGGCGCAACGTTGGCGTAACGATCCTGCAGGATTTGGAGTGCGCCTTGCGCATCTGGCGCGGCGCTGGCCACGAATGCGATATTGTTGAAACGACGGGCCATGCCCAATTACCCTCGCTGCGTCCTGTAGGCTGCGAAGAAAAGGCATAGCATGGATCGCCCGCTTCTCGTCTATACGACCTTTCCCGATGTGGACATCGCCCTGTCGATCGGGGAGGGGCTCGTTCGCGACCGGCTGATCGCCTGCATCAACGTGCTGCCGGGGATGCGGTCCGTCTATGCCTGGAAGGGCGCCGTCGAGCAGGGGCAGGAGGCCGTGGCCATCCTGAAGACCCGCAAGGGCCTTCAGGATCAGGTGCATCGGGCGCTGAAGGAGCGCCATCCTTATGAGACGCCGGTCGTTCCCTTCATCGAGCCGACCGGCGGGGATGCGGCCACCCTGGAGTGGCTTGTTGCCGAAACGGCCAGCGGGCAGCCTTAGGCCGCCGGGCTCCACTGGACCGGCACGAAGCGGAAGCCAGTGCCCTCCTTGGCAATGTGGCCTGTCGCCGGGAAGGGGGCGTGGTAGAAGGCAACCTGCGCCCGCTCGGACGCGGCCATGTCGAGCAACCGACGGCGGGTGGCGCGGGCTTGGTCCGCATCCATGTCGAACACCGCCGACCAATCGGGGTTGCGGACGAAGAGGGCCGGGTGGTTCGTGGTGTCCGACATGATCATCAGCTTACCGCTGCCTGAGGACAGCATGTACGCCGTGTGACCGGGCGTGTGTCCTGGGGCTGCCACGGCGGTGAGGCCCGTCACGACCTCCTTGTCCATCTCGTAGCGCTTTACGTTGTTGGCAATGGGACCGAACGCGCGGCGCGCGCCCTGGAAGGCACCCTTCATGCCCTCCGGCGCCTGGTTCATGCGGGCATCGTCCATCCAGAAAGCCCATTCTGCAGCCGGAACCATCACTTCGGCATTCGGGAAGACGGCGGTGCCATCCTTCAGGCGCAGGCCGTTGATATGGTCGCCATGGAAATGGCTGATCACGACCGTGTTCACCTGGGCCGGATCGAAGCCGGCTGCGCGGAAATTCGCCATCCAGCGGCCGGAGGTTGGCGCTCCCATGTCGCCGTTGCCGGTGTCAATTAGGGTCAGGCGCCCGCCGTTGTTGAGCACGAGCGTGTTGAAGGTGATCGGCAACGCGTTACCGGGGAGGAAAGCCTCCTGCATGGCCTGCTGGACCTGAGACAACTCCGCATTGCGGACGAAGCCTTCGAGGGGACGCTGCGCGAAGCCGTCGTTGATGGCGGTCACCTCGATATCGCCGACCTTGTAGCGATAGAAGCCCGGCGCCTGGCGCGAGCCCGACCCTTGAGCGGGAGCCGGCGCGGAAGGAGCGGTCTGAGCCAGGGCTGGCCCGACAATGGGAGTGGCGGCAAGAGCGGTGCTGGCAAGAATGGTGCGGCGTGTAATGGACATGAGCGTCTCCAGGCTTGGGAGCAGAAGCCTAGAACGGCCCCGCTTGCATGCAAGAGCGCTTCCTTTCACAAGTCAGCGAGCAGGAGAGGGCTCCAGCCCTTATTTGCCCTGAGTGAGATGGTGCAGGGCAATGCCGCTGGTGGTGGCGACATTGAGGGAATCGAAGCCTCCGCTCATTGGGATTGACACGGTCCGGGTCCGCGCCAGGAGTTCCGGCGGCAGGCCGGGACCCTCCGCGCCCAGCAGCAGCGCCGTACGCCGGGAGGGCCGGACCTTCGAGAGGTTTTCCGCACCGGACGGGGAGAGGGCGACCACTTCGAAGGAGGCGTCCTCCAGCGCCCGCACCAGGGCATCGGCCGAGGGAGCCCGCGCAAAGGGCACAACCAAAGCTCCGCCGACCGAAACGCGGATGGCTTTGCGGTAGAGCGGGTCGCAGGTTTCTTGGTCGAGCAGGACTGCATCCGCCCCGAAGGCAGCCGCATTCCGGAAAATCCCGCCGACATTGTCGTGGTTGGCAAGACCGACTAGGCCGACCACGAGGGCCGTCCCCGGCAGGCCAGCAAGGAGAGCTTCGACCGGAAGCAGGGCCGGACGCCTAGCCACGGCCAGAATGCCTCGATGAATCGGGAAGCCGACAATCGCGTCCATCACCTGCCGGTTTGCCACATAGACAGGAACCTCGGGTGGCAGGAGGTGGAGTGCATCGTTCAGGCCCTCCACGCGTCCTTCGCCCAAGAGAAGCGATTCGACCACGAAGCGGGACTGCCTCAGCAGGACTCTCAGGACAACCTCACCCTCCGCGATGAAACGGTGCTGGCGCCCTAGGAGATCTCGCTCCTTCACGGCCCTATAGGCTTCGATTCGCAGATCGTCAGGGTCCGAGATAGCAATCAGCATGGGCGTGGATCGAGTCTTCGGAGTGATTGGGCATCCCGTCTGTCTAATGCGGGAAATCGGCTTTGCCTATGCGGGGCTGTCGAACGGAACAACGAGTTTGCATCCCGGTTAGCCCTGCAAGGACAGTTGGGGCCGCCTCACGGGGTCCCGAAGGAGCAGGATGATGTGGGATATAGCCGATGGTTGGGTCTGGGCATTGGTGATCGTCGGCGGCCCGTTGCTGATCGGCATCTTCATGGCCGTTGCCAGCAGCCGACGCCGCAAACTGACGCGAAACGAGCAGAAGGTCTCCGACGAGGTTGCGCACAAGAACTGGGGCAAGGAGCAGATCCGCTAGTAGCTTGGCCTTCAGCCCACGTGATGCTCCCACCGGTGCCGCCCCGGCGCTGCGGCTTTGATGTGCTGTTCAATCGATTGCTCGTCGCTTCTGCTTAGAGTGCTCCAGGTGGGTGTCGTTCGCATGAGCGATTTCCCGAGACAACTGGGTCGCGATGATGCCGACGATGACGGCGGAAGCCACTGCCGCCGAGCCCATCACGTTCAGCAGGAATACCGCCATGAATGCCTCCTGCCACAATGGGAGGAAGCCTAGGCCTGGCTGTGGAAATTGCCGCCTGGGAAGACGGGCTACCCCTGGCTGGCCTTCACCGGGCAACCAGAACACCGATGTCTCAGGCAAGCAGGGCAGCGGGCCGGGCAGGAGCAGTGGCGGCTCCTCCGGACGAGCGATTCCGCGGGCGGCGGCTGATTGATGCTCGAATTCCCGGAGAGCACGAAGCCCCGGCAATCTGCCGGGCTTTTTTCGAAGTCTCCACCGTTTCAAGGAAAGGGGTGGTGCCGGTGGAGAGGATCGAACTCCCGACCTTCGGTTTACAAAACCGCTGCACTACCGCTGTGCTACACCGGCCGACTTCATAGGGCTGAGGTAGCAGCACGCGAAGCAGGACGCAAGTTCCATACAAATGTAAATATTAAGTGTCCCAGCACACCGAAACCAACCTTGGATTCTGGAATTATCAGGCAAACAGCAATCCAGGAGTTGGTGCTATGAGGACCCTAGGGGCTTCTGTTCAGACGAGAGTTCGACTGCGAGGCGTCCTCAAGACTCTCGTGGTTCTATCGGTCCTTGGGGGTGCAGGCCTGGCCGGAACAGCCGAGGCTGCACCGGCGAGCCACGGTGTGGCTGCAAAGCCTGCCAAGGAGGTGGTGACATCCATTTCTGCCAGGGACGTGGAGACAACGTCGTCTGTTCAGCCCACCACGGGCAGCGATGCGCACTGCGATATCTCCCGCAAGCGCATGTTCGTCGAGGGTGAGGGCTGGATCGTGCGCCGTGTGACCACCTGCTACTGACAGGCAGGTCCTTTCCAACGAAAAGCCCCGCCTTTCGGCGGGGCTTTCCTGTTTGATGAGAGGCTTGTCGGAAGCTCAGCGCCTCGGGCTGGCGCCCTCGTAGGTCATGATATCCCGGTCCTTTGTCTCCGGCACAAAGAGGAGGCCGACCACGAAGGTCACCAGGGCGATCACGACCGGATACCACAGGCCGTAGTAGATATCGCCGGTGGCCGCCACCATCGCGAAGGCGGTGGGAGGCAGCAAACCGCCGAACCAGCCGTTGGCGATGTGATAGGGCAGGGACATCGCAGTGTAACGGATGCGGGTGGGGAAGAACTCCACCAGGGCCGCTGCGATCGGGCCGTAGACCATCGTGACGTAGATTACGAGGATCCACAGGATGCCGATGGCTTTCAGGGCCTGAGGGTTGCTGAGGGCGTCGAAGAAGCCGTTCACCTTCAGGATGCTCGGGTCGCCGGCCTTCGGGTAGCCCACTTCGGTGGCCGCAGCCGAGAACGCCGTGATGTTGGCCGGAATGGCCGGAGCGATCGGGGTTTCCTTACCATTGAAGGTCACCTTCGGAGCGGTGCCAGGAGCAGCCGGAACGAGCTCGTACTTCACGGCCGAGCGGGCCAGGGCCACGCGGGCGATGTCGCACGGAGCCGTGAAGGTACGAATGCCGACCGGGTCGAACACCGAGCCGCATGCAGCCGGGTCGGCCACGACCTGAACCTTGGCCGTTTCCAGAGCCTGATTCAGGTTCGGGCTGGCGATGTTCGTGAGCGCACCGAAGAGCGGGAAGTAGGTGATCGCCGCGATCAGGCAGCCGCCGAGAATCACCGGCTTGCGGCCGATCTTGTCGGAGAGGATGCCGAATACGATGAAGCCGCCGGTGCCGAGGATCAGCGACCAGGCGATTAGCACGTTCGAGGTGAGCAGGTCGACCTTCAGAATGCTCTGGAGGAAGAACAGGGCATAGAACTGGCCCGTGTACCACACCACAGCCTGACCGATGGCGAGACCGATGAGGGCAATCAGCACCATCTTGGCGTTGCCCCACTGGCCGAACGCCTCCTTCAGAGGAGCCTTCGACTGAGTGCCTTCGTCCTTCATCTTCTTGAAGGCCGGCGATTCGTTCATCTGGAGACGAATCCAGACCGAAATGCCAAGCAGCACCACTGACAGCAGGAACGGAATGCGCCAGCCGGCGATCGGCCAGCCTTCACCGGTCTGGAAGCCGGCCTCGCCCATCCAGGTGCGCAGCACGAGAATGACGGCGAGAGACAGCAGCAGGCCAACGGTAGCTGTGGTCTGAATGAAGCTGGTGTAGAAGCCGCGACGGCCGGCCGGGGCATGCTCGGCCACATAGACCGCAGCGCCGCCGTACTCGCCGCCGAGGGCGAGACCCTGGAGCATGCGCAGCGCGATCAGGATGACGGGAGCGATCCAGCCGATTTGGGCGTAGCTGGGCAGCAGGCCGACCAGGAAGGTCGAGAAGCCCATGATCAGGATCGTGACCAGGAAGGTGTACTTGCGGCCGACGAGATCGCCGATGCGGCCGAAGAAGATGGCGCCGAACGGGCGGACCAGGAAGCCTGCCGCGAAGGCCAGGAGCGCGAAGACGTTACGGGTCGTCACGTCGAAGGCGGAGAAGAACTGAGCGCCGATGATCGTGGCGAGAGAGCCGTAGAGATAGAAATCGTACCATTCGAAGACGGTGCCGAGGGAGGAGGCCAGGATGACCTTCCTTTCCTCCTTCGTCATCGGCCGCGTTGCGGCGGCCGACTGCGGCGTTGTTGCTGCTGTTGCCATAGGGTTCCCTTCCATTGATGTGCCCGGTCTGATCCGGGTTCTGGGTCGCGGCCCGAATGTCGAGCTTTGAGCCGAGGCATCGTGACTGCTCTACGCAGCCAAGAATCCATCGAACGGGAGGCTACCTCCGGCCTTTCTTTCCACAATTCCCAATTGGTATTTGCGACTTCCGTCTAAGAAGTTGCTTCTCCTGCATGATTATCGTGCAGAGCCAATGGGTTAACCCTGCGACCAGGGCTATTATTTGACGTTACGGAAAGCGCCTTTAACCACAGCAAAAAGGGAAATCGCGGCTGCATTCGAGACGTTGAGGCTCTTGATGGCGCCAGGCATATCGAGGCGTCCGATCACATCGCAGCACTCCCGCGTTCTCTGCCTCAATCCTTTTCCTTCGGAGCCGAGCACGAGAACGACAGGCAAGCGGATGTCGATTTCATCCAGATTGGTCTCGCCTGAGGAATCAAGTCCGATTCGTTGATAGCCGCGCTCACCCAGGTCTGTCAGTGTGCCGCTGAGGTTGCGGACGATCATGAAAGGCACATGCTCGAGGCCGCCTGAAGCGGATTTAGCCAGAACGCCCGTCGCGGCGGGACTGTGCCGGGCCGTCGTGATGATGGCTTCCACATCAAAGGCTGCCGCCGTGCGGACGATGGCGCCGACATTGTGCGGATCGGTAATCTGGTCGAGGGCCAGCACGACCCTCTTGCCGCTTAAGGTGTCGACCGAGGGAGAGGGCAGGGGATCGGCCTCGGCATAGAGCCCCTGATGGACGGCATCCGGCTCCAGGAGGCGGTTGATCTCGTCCGGCCTGACGATCTCAGGTTCGATCGGCAGGGGAGCGCCCATCTCTTCGCTCAGGCGTTTGGCGGAGTTCTCGGTCGCCAGCAGGCGGCGAATCGTACGCTTGCCGTTGCGCAAGGCTTCGAAGACCGGGTGCCAGCCATAGAGAATGGTCGTGTCGATCTCGAAATTCGGACGCCAAGCCTTAGGGTCTCGGTGGCCCGGCTTGCCGTGAGGGCGCTGAAATCGGGGCTTGCGGGAGGGGAAGGGGCGCTCGCTCATGCTCTTTGGATCTCACGATTTGTCAGAGCGCCATAGCACAGTGAGCCGCTATGCACGACCACTCGATTTCGGCGCGCTTTGAGGTTGACACCGGCCATCCACCTCACCATAAGAGCGCCACGGAACGCCGAGCCCCAGGCGAAGCGGTCCGCAGAACAGCCTCGGCGTTGTGCGTTCGGGTTGGGTTCTAAGGGGGAATGTCCCGAGCGGCAAAGGGGGCGGACTGTAAATCCGCTGGCTATGCCTTCGTAGGTTCGAGTCCTACTTCCCCCACCACCCAATCAGAAGGGCATGCGGGTGTAGCTCAATGGTAGAGCAGCAGCCTTCCAAGCTGAATACGAGGGTTCGATTCCCTTCACCCGCTCCACCTTCCTCTACACTTCCTGCCTAGCTTGTAATTCTGGCCCTAAATGCCTTTATACAACCCGAAACCGCCCTTGAGGAGTTCTCGGAAACCTCGTGCTTGATACGTGAAGGATCAGGTTATCGGGCATTAGGTTCTGCAATATCGAAATTGGCTCTTGCACAAAGAGCGCAACCGCAATATCGGACGCCCCTGGGTTTTTTGTTCCTGGCCTCTGTAAGGTAGAGATCAATGGCGAAGGAAAAGTTTCAGCGGAACAAGCCGCACTGCAACATTGGGACGATTGGTCACGTGGACCATGGCAAGACGTCTCTGACGGCGGCGATCACGAAGGTTCTGGCGGAGTCGGGCGGGGCGACGTTTACGGCGTACGACCAGATCGACAAGGCGCCGGAAGAGAAGGCGCGCGGCATCACGATCTCCACGGCACACGTGGAGTACGAGACGGTCAACCGGCACTATGCCCACGTGGACTGCCCCGGCCACGCCGACTACGTGAAGAACATGATCACGGGTGCGGCCCAGATGGACGGCGCGATCCTGGTGGTGTCCTCGGCCGACGGCCCGATGCCGCAGACCCGCGAGCACATCCTGCTGGCCCGCCAGGTGGGCGTGCCTGCTCTCGTGGTGTTCATGAACAAGGTCGACATGGTCGACGACGCCGAGCTGCTCGACCTGGTCGAGCTCGAGGTGCGCGAGCTTCTGTCGAAGTACGACTTCCCGGGCGACGACATCCCGATCGTGAAGGGCTCGGCTCTTTGCGCTCTGGAGGATCGCCAGCCTGAGATCGGCCGCGAGGCTGTGCTTAAGCTGATGGCCGAGGTGGATGCCTACATTCCGCAGCCGGAGCGTCCGATCGACCTGCCGTTCCTGATGCCGATTGAGGACGTGTTCTCGATCTCGGGCCGCGGCACGGTGGTGACGGGTCGCGTCGAGCGCGGCATCGTGAAGGTCGGTGAGGAAGTTGAGATCGTGGGCCTGAAGGCCACGGTCAAGACGACGGTCACGGGCGTCGAGATGTTCCGCAAGCTGCTCGATCAGGGCCAGGCGGGCGACAACGTGGGCGTTCTGCTGCGCGGCACGAAGCGCGAGGACGTGGAGCGCGGCCAGGTGCTGTGCAAGCCGGGCTCGATCAAGCCGCACACGAAGTTCAAGGCCGAGGCCTACATCCTGACGAAGGAAGAGGGCGGCCGTCATACGCCGTTCTTCGGCAACTACCGTCCGCAGTTCTACTTCCGCACGACGGACGTGACGGGCGTGGTGACGCTGCCTGAGGGCACCGAGATGGTGATGCCGGGCGACAACATCACCATGGAGGTGACGCTGATTGCGCCGATCGCCATGGAGGAGAAGCTGCGCTTCGCCATCCGTGAGGGCGGCCGCACCGTCGGCGCCGGCGTCGTCGCCGCCGTAATGGACTAATGAGATCCAGGTGGCGGGTTTCCGCCACCTGTTGACCGCCGGAGGAGTGTAGCTCAATCGGCTAGAGCACCGGTCTCCAAAACCGGGGGTTGGGGGTTCGAGTCCCTCCACTCCTGCCAGCGGTCGACAAAGCGGGCGTTTTGCTCTAAAGAGCGCCCCATAGATGGTTTGAACAGGTGGCGCGGGGCTTGGAAAGCAGCCTCGCGCCCCTTCAATTTGGGCTCAAGCGTGCCCTCAGAGGACGTTCGCTGCCGCTCTCAAGGCGGTGCGGGCGCAGGGAAATGGCGAAGACGAACCCGTTCGATTTCATACAGCAGGTCCGCTCGGAAGCCGCGAAGGTGACTTGGCCGACGCGCAAGGAGACCATGATCACGACCGCTATGGTGTTCGTGATGGTGGTGCTTGCCAGCATCTTCTTCCTGGTCGTCGATCAGGCGATCGGCTGGGGCGTTCGCTCGGTGATCCTTGGGCTTGGCGGTTAAGGGGTGGATGCAATGACGAAGCGTTGGTACATCGTCCACGCCTATTCGAATTTCGAGAACAAGGTCGCCCAGTCGATCAAGGACCAGGCCGCCCAGCGCGGCCTCGAGGACAAGTTCGACGAGGTCATGGTGCCGACCGAGAAGGTCGTCGAGGTGCGCCGCGGCCGCAAGGTCGACACCGAGCGCAAGTTCTTCCCGGGCTATGTCCTGGTGAAGTGCGATCTGACCGACGAGGTCTACCACCTCATCAAGAATACCCCGAAGGTGACGGGCTTCCTGGGCGCCGACAAATCCAAGCCGGTTCCGATCCCGGATCGTGAGGCCGAGCGGATCAAGGGCCAGGTGGCCGAGGGTGTCGATCACCCCAAGCCGTCCGTGAACTTCGAGATCGGTGAGCAGGTCCGCGTATCCGATGGGCCGTTCGCCTCGTTCAACGGCGTCGTCGAGGAAGTCGACCACGCCCGGGCCCGCCTCAAGGTGGCGGTGTCCATCTTCGGCCGCGCGACGCCGGTCGAACTCGAATACGGTCAGGTCGAAAAGGTCTGACCGGCAGGAAGTGGCACCTTAATGGTGGCACTTCTCAGGTCCTCTGAGAGGGCCTTTCATCCGCGGGAGGTCTGCCCGGTCGCCAGCCGGGATTGTGGGACTGGACCGCGATCTGCAACTGCCATTCCGTTCGGTAGGCTCCGGGCGGGTGGTCCATTAGGAGCAGTCCTATGGCAAAGAAAATCTCGGGCTACGTTAAGCTTCAAGTGCCCGCAGGCGCAGCCAACCCGTCGCCGCCGATTGGTCCGGCGCTCGGTCAGCGCGGCCTGAACATCATGGAATTCTGCAAGGCCTTCAACGCGAAGACTGCGCAGATGGAGAAGGGCACCCCGATCCCGGTGATCATCACCGCGTATCAGGACCGTTCCTTCACCTTCGAGATGAAGCAGCCCCCGGTCTCGTACTGGCTCAAGAAGGCCGCGAAGATCGACAAGGGTTCGCAGACCCCCGGTAAGGGCGCCAATGTCGGTCGCGTGACCCGCGACCAGATCCGCGAGATTGCCGAGAAGAAGATGGTCGATCTCAACTGCGACACCGTTGAATCCGCTATGGCCATGATCGAGGGCTCCGCGCGCTCGATGGGCATGGAAGTGGCATAAGGAGGGCATGATGGCTGTTAAGGAAGGTAAGCGCATCCGCGCCGCCCGCGAGGGTGTTGATGCCACCAAGCTTTATCCGATCCAGGATGCGGTGAAGCTGATCAAGGAACGCGCCAAGGCGAAGTTCGACGAGACCATTGAGATCTCGATGAATCTCGGCGTCGATCCCCGCCACGCCGACCAGATGGTCCGCGGCGTCTGCAATCTGCCGAACGGCTCCGGCCGTACGGTTCGCGTGGCCGTGTTCGCCCGCGGCGCCAAGGCCGACGAGGCCAAGGCTGCCGGTGCCGACGTAGTGGGCGCCGAGGAGCTCTTCGAGGTCGTCAACGGCGGCACGATCAACTTCGACCGCTGCATCGCCACCCCGGACATGATGCCGCTCGTCGGCCGTCTCGGTAAGGTTCTTGGCCCCCGCGGCCTGATGCCGAACCCGAAGGTCGGAACGGTCACCATGGACGTGAAGGGCGCCGTCGAGGCCGCGAAGGGCGGTGCTGTGGAGTTCCGCGTCGAGAAGGCCGGCATCGTCCACGCCGGTATCGGCAAGGCCTCCTTCGACGAGGTCAAGCTCGTGGAGAACATCAAGGCTTTCGCCGATGCTGTCTCCAAGGCGAAGCCTACCGGCGCCAAGGGCACCTACATCCAGCGCGTCGCCGTCTCCTCGACGATGGGTCCGGGCGTGAAGGTCGATCCGGCTTCGGTCCTCAACGCCTAATCGGCTGTTGCCAAGATCTGGGAGAGCCCGGCACCTGTTGCCGGGCTTTCTCGTTTGGAGCTTTTGAACCTAGGGCTCCAAGCCATGACATTGGTGCAGATAGGTTTTCTGAGTACATGTCCAGCGCTCTAGATTTGATCGAACCTCTTATCGCGTTAGGTAACCTCCTTTTGCCCCTGATCGCCGTTGGCCTGATTCCCAAAGGGCATCTGACGATCAGACGCATCAGTAGATGAAACTCCGTAACGTAAACTAACGCGGTCTTTCTGACAAAAAGGCACTTGGCAAATGCTTCAGAAAGGCTTAATAGAGCGCGTTGAGTTTCCAACATAGGCCGAGGCTCCGCTTTTGCGCGAGCGCTAGGCTAAGAATCCGTCCCGGAGACGGGGCGGTGACAGGCCGGCGAGCCAAGAGGCAACTTTTGGCGCGTTCCGGCTATGTCCTGTCCAAGACTGCAGGTGCCGGCTTAGCTGGTTTAATTCGAAAGGGCCTGCATAGACGGGGAAGCCGAATTTACCATCTGCTTAACGCAGGTGACGGGAGTCGGTTCGAACCATCTCACCCGGTGCGCCGCTAGGCGTCATTTGGGGGACAGGGCTTGCGAGAGCGTCGTTCAAGATGCCTCGGATGCAAGTCCGGGCCTTGAGCGGCAAATGCAACCGGCGGGATATTCCCGCCAACCGGAGAGAGCCCAGTGGAAAGAGCAGCAAAGCGCGAGCTCGTCTCGACTCTCAACGACGTGTTTAACACCACGAGCGTTGTCGTCGTCGCCCACTATGCTGGCCTCACGGTCGCCGACATGCAGAAGCTGCGCGCGCAGATGAAGCAGGCCGGTGCCACCGTGAAGGTCGCAAAAAACAGCCTCGCCAAAATCGCTCTCGAAGGCAAGGACGTCGCGTCCATCTCGGGCCTTATGAAAGGTCCGACCCTGATTGCTTATTCGAGCGATCCGGTCGCGGCGCCCAAGGTCGCTGTTGATTTCGCCAAGGGGAACGACAAGCTCGTCATCCTCGGCGGCGCAATGGGCGCGACCTCCCTGAACGTGGACGGAGTGAAGGCACTTGCCACTCTGCCGTCCCTTGATGAACTGCGCGGCAAGCTGGTCGGCCTTATCCAGGCTCCGGCTACCAAGATCGCTCAGCTCAGCACTGCGCCGGCGGCAAAGCTCGCTCGCGTGTTCGGGGCCTATGCCAAAACAGGCGAAGCGGCGTGAGGCCGTACCTCAAAACCATCAATCGTTCGAACTGAACCTAAGGAACTAAGAAATGGCTGATCTTGCCAAGCTCGTTGACGATCTTTCGTCGCTGACCGTTCTCGAGGCTGCTGAGCTCTCGAAGATGCTCGAAGAAAAGTGGGGCGTTTCCGCTGCTGCGGCTGTTGCCGTTGCGGCTGCTCCTGGCGCTGGCGCCGGTGCTCCGGCTGCTGAAGAGCAGACCGAGTTCACGGTCGTTCTGGCTGCTACCGGCGACAAGAAGATCGAGGTCATCAAGGAAGTCCGTGGCATCACGGGCCTGGGCCTCAAGGAAGCTAAGGACCTCGTCGAAGGTGCGCCGAAGCCCGTCAAGGAAGGCGTTTCCAAGGACGAAGCCGAGAAGATCAAGGCGACCCTCGAGAAGGTCGGCGCCAAGGTCGAGCTTAAGTAATTTTGCGGCCTTCATGGCCGCAGGGTTACCCCCGAGAAATCGGGGCTCAAAACACACGGTCCCAGGCGTTTTTGCCTGGGGCCGTTGTGTCGTCAAAGAGGCGGGGCTTCTTGGCGGCACCTCAGCGGGTCCGAAAAGGACCAGATATCTTGCGGTTAGCGGGCGGTTTAGCCGCCGGGCGGCTAATCGAGGCTCCTGATCCAGCGGGATTCTCGATTAGCCGTGTATGAGGAACGAGGTCCAGATGGCCAACACACTGATCGGCCGGAAGCGCATTCGCAAGTTCTTCGGAAAAATCAAGGAAGTGGCGGAGATGCCGAACCTTATCGAGGTTCAGAAGGCATCCTACGACCAGTTCCTGATGGTCGAAGAACCAAAGGGCGGCCGGCCGGAAGAGGGCTTGCAAGCCGTCTTCAAATCGGTTTTCCCGATTTCGGACTTTTCAAATACTGCCCTGCTCGAGTTCGTGAAGTACACGTTCGAGCCGCCGAAGTATGACGTTGACGAGTGCCGCCAGCGGGGCATGACCTTCGCTGCGCCTCTCAAGGTCACGCTGCGCCTCATCGTGTTCGATGTGGACCCGGATACCGGCGCCCGCTCCGTGAAGGACATCAAGGAGCAGGACGTCTACATGGGCGACATGCCGCTCATGACCTACAACGGCACCTTCGTCGTGAACGGTACCGAGCGCGTGATCGTCTCGCAGATGCACCGTTCGCCGGGCGTGTTCTTCGACCACGACAAGGGCAAGACGCACTCCTCCGGCAAGCTGCTGTTTGCTGCCCGCATCATCCCCTATCGCGGTTCCTGGCTCGACATCGAGTTCGACGCCAAGGACATCGTGTATGCCCGTATCGACCGCAAGCGTAAGCTCCCGGTCACGTCGCTGCTCTACGCCCTCGGCCTCGACGGCGAAGAGATTCTCACCACCTTCTACAACCGCATCACCTATACCCGTGACGGCGCCGCCTGGTCGGTGCCGTTCGATGCGGAGCGCATGAAGGGCTTCAAGGCCTCCGTGGACCTGGTCGACGCCAAGTCGGGCGAGGTCGTGCTCGAGGCCGGCAAGAAGCTGACGGTCCGTACCGCCCGCCAGCTGGCCGAGAAGGGCCTCAAGAACCTGCGCGCGACCGATGAGGACCTCTACGGCCAGTATATCGGCAACGACCTCGTCAACCCGTCCACCGGCGAGATCTACGCCGAGGCCGGCGACGAGATCACTGAGAAGCTGCTGAAGGGTCTGGGCGAAGCCGGCTTCACCGAGATCCCGGTTCTCGACATCGACCACGTCACGATCGGCCCGTACATCCGCAACACGCTGGCCGTCGACAAGGCTTCCTCCCGCGAGGACGCCCTGTTCGACATTTACCGCGTCATGCGTCCGGGCGAGCCGCCGATCCTCGACACGGCGGAAGCGATGTTCAACTCGCTGTTCTTCGATGCCGAGCGCTACGATCTCTCGGCCGTGGGCCGCGTGAAGATGAACATGCGCCTCGACCTCGACGCCGAGGACACCGTGCGCACCCTTCGCCGTGAGGACATCCTTGCGGTCACGAAGGCGCTTGTGGACCTGCGCGACGGCAAGGGCGAGATCGACGACATCGACCACCTCGGTAACCGTCGGGTGCGTTCGGTCGGCGAGCTCATGGAGAACCAGTACCGCCTGGGCCTGCTCCGCATGGAGCGCGCGATCAAGGAGCGCATGTCGTCGGTCGATATCGACACCGTCATGCCGCAGGACCTGATCAACGCGAAGCCTGCGGCTGCCGCCGTGCGCGAGTTCTTCGGCTCCTCGCAGCTCTCGCAGTTCATGGACCAGACGAACCCGCTCTCCGAAGTCACGCACAAGCGTCGCCTCTCGGCCCTCGGCCCGGGCGGTCTGACCCGCGAGCGCGCCGGCTTCGAGGTGCGCGACGTGCACCCGACCCATTACGGCCGCATCTGCCCGATCGAGACGCCGGAAGGCCCGAACATCGGTCTGATCAACTCGCTGGCGACCTTCGCCCGCGTGAACAAGTATGGCTTCATCGAGACGCCGTTCCGCCGCGTGCGCGACAGCCACGTGACCGACGAGGTGATCTACCTCTCGGCCATGGAGGAGGCGAAGTATAACATCGCCCAGGCCAACTCGCTGCTCGACGACAACGGCACGCTGACGGAAGAGCTCGTGATCTGCCGCCGCGCCGGTGAGAACATCGTCGTGGCTCCGGACCGCGTGGACCTCATGGAGGTTTCGCCGAAGCAGCTCGTCTCGGTTGCAGCCGCGCTCATCCCGTTCCTCGAGAACGATGACGCGAACCGCGCTCTCATGGGCTCGAACATGCAGCGTCAGGCCGTGCCTCTGGTTCAGGCGGACGCTCCGTTCGTCGGCACCGGCATGGAAGCGATTGTGGCCCGGGATTCCGGTGCCGCCATCGGGGCTCGCCGCACCGGCGTCGTCGACCAGGTGGACGCGACCCGTATCGTTATCCGCGCGACGGAGAACACGGATCCGACCCGTCCGGGCGTCGACATCTACCGCCTGCAGAAGTTCCAGCGCTCCAACCAGTCGACTTGCATCACGCAGAAGCCGCTGGTCCGCGCCGGCGACCTCGTGCGCAAGGGCGACATCATCGCCGACGGTCCGTCGACCGAGTACGGCGAGCTGGCGCTCGGCCGGAACGTGCTCGTCGCGTTCATGCCGTGGAACGGCTACAACTTCGAAGACTCGATCCTGCTCTCCGAGCGGATCGTGAAGGAAGACGTCTTCACCTCGATCCATATCGAGGAATTCGAAGTGATGGCCCGTGACACGAAGCTGGGTCCTGAGGAAATCACGCGCGACATTCCGAACGTGTCGGAAGAGGCGCTGAAGAACCTCGACGAAGCCGGCATCGTGTATATCGGCGCCGAGGTCCATGCGGGCGACATCCTCGTCGGCAAGATCACGCCGAAGGGCGAAAGCCCGATGACGCCGGAAGAGAAGCTTCTGCGCGCCATCTTCGGTGAGAAGGCCTCCGACGTCCGCGATACCTCGCTGCGCGTGCCCCCGGGCGTGACCGGCACCATCGTGGAAGTTCGTGTCTTCAACCGTCATGGCGTCGACAAGGACGAGCGCGCCCAGGCCATCGAGCGCGAGGAAATCGAGCGTCTCGCGAAGGACCGCGACGACGAGCAGGCGATCCTCGACCGCAACACCTATGCGCGTCTGGCCGAGATCCTCACCGGCAAGAGCGCTGTTGCAGGCCCGAAGGGCTTCAAGAAGGACACGAAGATCACCCGGGATCTCCTCAACGAGCACCCGCGGTCCCAGTGGTGGCAGTTCGCGGTCGAAGACGATGCTCTGATGACCGAGATCGAGGCCATGCAGAAGCAGTACGACGAGTCGAAGAAGCGCCTTGAGCAGCGCTTCCTCGACAAGGTCGAGAAGCTGCAGCGTGGCGACGAGCTGCCTCCGGGCGTCATGAAGATGGTCAAGGTCTTCGTGGCCGTGAAGCGCAAGATCCAGCCGGGCGACAAGATGGCCGGCCGTCACGGCAACAAGGGTGTCGTGTCGCGCATCGTTCCCATCGAGGACATGCCGTTCCTTGAGGACGGGACGCACGCGGACATCGTGCTCAACCCGCTGGGCGTGCCGAGCCGCATGAACGTCGGTCAGATCCTCGAGACGCACCTCGGCTGGGCTGCTGCCGGTCTCGGCAAGCAGGTCGCCCAGGCGGTCGATGCCTACATGCGGTCGGGCCAGTCCAAGGGGCTTCGCGATCAGCTCGTGTCGATCTACGGCAATATGCCGGAAATCGAGCAGGCTTCCGACGAGGAGCTGGTCGAGCTGGGCAACAAGCTGCGTCGCGGTGTTCCGTTCGCCACGCCCGTCTTCGACGGTGCGAAGGAATCGGACATCGAGTTCATGCTGCAGAAGGCTGGCCTCGACCCGTCGGGTCAGGTGACGCTTTATGATGGCAAGACCGGCGAGCCTTTCGACCGCAAGGTGACCGTGGGCTACATCTACATGCTGAAGCTCCACCACCTCGTGGACGACAAGATCCACGCCCGCTCCATCGGCCCCTACAGCCTCGTCACCCAGCAGCCGCTGGGCGGCAAGGCCCAGTTCGGTGGCCAGCGCTTCGGCGAAATGGAGGTGTGGGCACTGGAGGCTTACGGCGCAGCCTACACCCTGCAGGAAATGCTCACGGTCAAGTCGGACGACGTGGCCGGCCGCACGAAGGTCTACGAAGCCATCGTTCGTGGCGACGACACCTTCGAGTCGGGCATTCCGGAGAGCTTCAACGTTCTCGTGAAGGAAATGCGTTCGCTCGGCCTCAACGTGGAGCTGACCAATTCCAAGAAGGCAGCCAACGAGGCGGGGCAGCTGCCCCCGTCCGAGGCTGCCGAGTAAGCCGACCGCTCAAGTTCGATGTTTGGCCGCGGCGATGATGCCGCGGCCCCATGCAATTGCCGGTGAGGGTGCTTATCTAGCGCCCTCCAGCCCAGGAGACGGCGATGAATCAAGAGGTCATGAATCTCTTCAACCAGACGGCCCAGCCGCAGAGCTTCGATCAGATCAAAATCTCGATCGCGAGCCCTGAGAAGATTCTGTCCTGGTCCTACGGCGAGATCAAGAAGCCGGAGACCATCAACTACCGCACGTTCAAGCCCGAGCGCGACGGCTTGTTCTGCGCGCGCATCTTTGGCCCGATCAAGGACTACGAGTGCCTGTGCGGCAAGTACAAGCGCATGAAGTACAAGGGCGTGATCTGCGAGAAGTGTGGCGTCGAGGTGACGCTGGCCCGCGTCCGTCGCGACCGCATGGGCCACATCGAGCTCGCCGCGCCCGTCGCTCACATCTGGTTCCTCAAGTCCCTGCCGAGCCGCATCGGTCTGCTGCTCGACATGACCCTGAAGGATCTGGAGCGCATCCTCTATTTCGAGTCCTACATCGTCGTCGATGCGGGTCTGTCGCCGCTCAAGGACCGTCAGCTCCTCACTGAGGAGGAGTACATCCGCGCTCAGGACGAGTTCGGTGAAGACTCCTTCACGGCCATGATCGGCGCGGAAGCGATCCGCCGGATCCTGCAGGAGCTCGACCTCGAGAAGACCGCCCAGGAGATCCGCGAGGAGATCGCGGTCACCACGTCCGAGCTGAAGCCCAAGAAGCTCATGAAGCGCCTCAAGATCATCGAGGCCTTCGTCCAGTCGGGCAACAAGCCCGAGTGGATGATCATGACGGTCGTTCCGGTGATCCCGCCGGATCTGCGTCCGCTCGTGCCGCTGGATGGCGGCCGCTTCGCGACCTCGGATCTGAACGACCTCTACCGCCGCGTCATCAACCGCAACAACCGCCTGAAGCGGCTCATGGAGCTCCGCGCTCCGGACATCATCGTCCGCAACGAGAAGCGCATGCTGCAGGAGGCGGTCGACGCCCTGTTCGACAACGGCCGCCGCGGCCGCGTCATCACCGGCGCCAACAAGCGTCCGCTGAAGTCGCTCGCCGACATGCTGAAGGGCAAGCAGGGTCGCTTCCGCCAGAACCTGCTCGGCAAGCGCGTGGACTACTCGGGCCGTTCGGTCATCGTGGTGGGTCCCGAGCTCAAGCTGCACCAGTGTGGCCTGCCGAAGAAGATGGCGCTCGAACTCTTCAAGCCGTTCATTTACGCCAAGCTCGACGCGCGGGGTCTCTCCGCCACCGTCAAGCAGGCGAAGAAGCTCGTCGAGAAGGAGAAGCCCGAGGTTTGGGACATCCTGGACGAGGTCATCCGCGAGCATCCGGTTCTCCTGAACCGCGCTCCGACGCTGCACCGTCTGGGCATTCAGGCCTTCGAGCCCACCCTCATCGAGGGCAAGGCGATCCAGCTGCACCCGCTCGTCTGCGCCGCGTTCAACGCGGACTTCGACGGCGACCAGATGGCCGTCCACGTGCCGCTCTCGCTCGAGGCTCAGCTTGAAGCCCGCGTGCTGATGATGTCGACCAACAACATCCTGCACCCTGCCAACGGTCAGCCGATCATCGTGCCGTCGCAGGACATCGTTCTCGGCCTCTACTATCTCTCCATCGTCTCCGACGGTCAGCCCGGTCAGGGCAAGGCTTTCTCCGACATGGGCGAGATCGAGCACGCCTTGAACGAGAAGGTCATCACGCTCCACACCAAGATCCGCTACCGCTGGGAAGGCTTGGACGAGGACGGCAAGCCGGTGTCGAAGATCGTCGACACCACGGCCGGCCGCGTGATGCTCTCGCGCCTGCTGCCGAAGCACCCGATGCTCCCCTACGACGTCGTGAACAAGCTCATGACGAAGAAGGAGATTTCCAACATGATCGATGCCGTGTACCGGCACTGCGGTCAGAAGGAATCGGTGATCTTCTGCGATCGCATCATGGGTCTGGGTTTCTACAATGCGTTCAAGGCCGGCATCTCGTTCGGCAAGGACGACATGGTGATCCCGGAGAACAAGTGGGAGATCGTCGAGGAAACCCGTTCCCTCGCGAAGGACTACGAGCAGCAGTACCAGGACGGCCTCATCACCCAGGGCGAGAAGTACAACAAGGTTGTCGACGCCTGGGCGAAGTGCTCGGACCGCCTCGCTGCCGAGATGATGAACCGCATCTCCACGGTGCAGAAGGACGAGAACGGCCGCGACAAGCCGGTCAACTCGATCTACATGATGTCCCACTCCGGCGCTCGTGGTTCGCCGGCCCAGATGAAGCAGCTCGCGGCGATGCGCGGCCTCATGGCCAAGCCGTCGGGCGAGATCATCGAGACGCCGATCATCTCGAACTTCAAGGAAGGCCTCGACGTTCTCGAGTACTTCAACTCGACCCACGGCGCCCGCAAGGGCCTGGCCGATACCGCGCTCAAGACGGCGAACTCGGGTTATCTGACCCGCCGCCTCGTCGACGTGGCGCAGGATGCGGTCATCCGTGAGCCGGATTGCGGCACCGAGAAGGGCATCAAGATGCGTGCCATCATCGATGCCGGCCAGGTGGTCGCATCGCTGGCGTCCCGCATTCTGGGCCGCTCGACGGCAGAGGATCTGACGGCCCAGGACGGCTCAATCATCGTTCCGAAGGGCACGATGATTGAGGAGCATCACCTCGAGGCGATCGGCGCTGCCGGCATCCAAGAGGTGAAGATCCGCTCCGTGCTGGTCTGCGCGTCGAAGAACGGCGTCTGCGCCACTTGCTACGGCCGCGACCTGGCCCGGGGTACCCCGGTCAACCACGGCGAGGCTGTCGGCGTGATCGCGGCGCAGTCCATCGGCGAGCCGGGCACGCAGCTCACCATGCGTACCTTCCACATCGGTGGTGCGGCTCAGATCGCGGACTCGTCCTTCATCGAGTCGAGCTTCGAGGGCACGATCGGCTTCCGCAATAAGAACATTGCGCGCAACTCCGACGGCGATCTCGTCGTCATGGGCCGCAACGTGGCTGTTCTGGTCATCGGCTCAGACGGCGCTGAGCGGGCGGTTCACCGCCTGCAATACGGCTCCCGCCTGAAGGTGGACGAGGGCGACACGATCAAGCGTGGCCAGCGTATTGCCGAGTGGGATCCCTATTCCCGTCCGATCCTCACGGAGATCGACGGCACCGTGGGCTACGAGGACCTCGTGGACGGCGCCTCGATGATCGAGTCGATGGACGAGTCGACAGGCATCGCCAAGCGTGTGGTCATTGACTGGCGGGGTTCTCCGCGTACAGCAGACCTGCGTCCGGCAGTGGTCATCCAAGGCGCTGGCGGCAAGGTGGCCAAGGTCGCCCGTGGTGGCGACGCCCGTTACCTGCTGCCCGTGGATGCGATTCTCACGGCCGATCCGGGTTCGAAGGTCAAGGCCGGCGATATCCTCTCCCGTGTCTCGACCGAGAGCGCCAAGACCCGCGACATCACGGGCGGTCTGCCGCGCGTGGCGGAGCTGTTCGAGGCCCGTCGTCCGAAGGACGCGGCGATCATTGCGGAGAAGTCCGGCACGATCCAGTTCGGCCGCGACTACAAGAGCAAGCGTCGCCTGACGTTGAACCCGCACGATGGCTCCGAGCCGGTGGATTACCTGATCCCCAAGGGCAAGCACATCCACCTGCAGGACAATGACGTGGTCGAGGTCGGCGACTTCATCGTCGACGGCAACCCGGCTCCGCACGACATTCTTGCGATCAAGGGTGTCGAGGAGCTGGCAGCCTACCTCGTGAACGAGATCCAGGAGGTCTACCGTCTCCAGGGCGTGCTCATCAACGATAAGCACATCGAGGTGATCGTTCGCCAGATGCTGCAGAAGGTCGAGATCACCGATGGCGGCGACTCCGAGCTGCTCACCGGCGAGCAGGTGGATCGTCTCGAGCTTGAGGAGATCAACGAGCGTCTTGTGTCCGAGAAGAAGAAGCCCGCCGTCGGCGTGCCGGTTCTGCTCGGTATCACCAAGGCCTCGCTGCAGACCCGCTCCTTCATCTCTGCGGCGTCCTTCCAGGAGACCACTCGCGTCCTCACCGAGGCAGCGGTCAATGGCAAGGTCGATACCCTTGAGGGCCTCAAGGAGAACGTCATCGTCGGCAGCCTGATCCCGGCCGGCACGGGCGCGCTCACCGCTCAGATCAAGGCAGTCGCGACCCATCGCGACGAGTTGATCCTGCAGCAGAAGCGTTCCGAGTCCCAGGCTAAGGTGAGCGAGCTGCCTCCAGCGGCCGAATAAGCTGCGAAAACATGACAAGAATGAAAAGGCCGCCTTCGGGCGGCCTTTTTCGTGGGTGCTTGCTTAAGAACGCTCGCCTCTGGGAGTGAGCGTAAGCAGGCCGAGCTTCGCCAGCCATAGGAGGGCTCTGACGGTCAGGGCCGGCGAGGCGCTCTGGTGCGCGGCAAGGATATCCCGGACCGTCGTGCCCTGGCTGCCTGCCAGCTTCCACACCGCAAGAAGGAACGCGGAGGAGATATCCGGCGACGCATTTACCAGGGCTACTCTCAGGCTCAGCCGCTCCAGCACCTCGGCCTCATCGATCTCGGCTGCTTGCGAAACAATGTGTTGGCTGGAGAAGGGGAGCGAAGGGAAGCTGGCGAAGAGATCGAACGGATCGGGTCGAGCCGGCCAGAAACCGCGCATGGCCTCAGGGGAGGGTGCTGCCTGCCCGGCATTCCTCAGTGTGGCGAGTTCCTGCCACAACTCCTCATACGCCTTGATGATAACTTTCCAATCGAAGCACTCCCTTGCACGGGTCGCCCCGTTTGCGCCCATGCGGCGGCGCAGGTCCGGATCGGCCGCGAGACGCTCGAACGCAGCAGCCGTGGCTTCCACGTCCACGGCTACGGCAGTCGATGTCTGGCCGATATAGGAATCGTAACTGTCGACCTCGAGGGCATGCCGCGTGGCCAGATGCTGCCCCGCTCCCGGTGGGGCAGCCATGGTTGGTACGGCGAATCCGTCGATGCCGTTTCTGACGGTATCCTTGTATCCGTCCCAGTCCGTCACCACCACCGGCAGCCCGGCCGCCATGGCTTCGATGGGGGTGAGACCAAAGGTCTCCTGAATGTTGTCGGAGAGGGAGCAGAATACGTCTGCCGCCGCCCAGGCCGTGTCCCGGATGTCATTGATGCGGCCGTCGAGCACGATTGATCGCACAGATGGGCAAAGCTTGGCCCTTGCTTCCGAGAAGGCCTGAGCGATCTGATCGTTGGCCGTCCAGCCGCATTCGATCAGGACGATACGATGATTGCGGGTCAGGCGCTCCAAGGCCAGGTACATGGGAGCCGGATTCGCCTTGGCATGGAAGGACAGGCGCCCGAGGAACAGGACGACGAACTCACCCGGTTCGACCCCAAGGGATGAGCGTGCCTCGTCCCTGCGCTCTGAGCGTCGAGTTTGGGCTTCACAGTCCACGCCAAGGGGAATCACCGGAAGTTGCGGCCTGACGAAGCGGGTGGCGCCGAGGCGCCGCGATAGATGATCCTCTTGGCGAGCGAACAGCATCTCGATGACCGCACGGGAGGCTGTCGATGTGCAGATGATCGCATCCCAGGGCTGCACCGCAGCCGTAAGGAGCGAGGTGAGCCCATCCATAGCCCGCGCGGAGGAGAGGGTGTGGTTCACCCCGCACAGGCTCCAGGACCTGGGCCCATTAAGCTCCCGCTGCCACGTTTGCGCTGCGTTGATCGGGCTTGGCGTAAAGAGACAGCCCACCTGCCTGAGCGCGCCCGCCTTGGCCGTCACGATGTAGCGCGGCGAACTCTCCGGGCGGAAGTTCTTGACAAAGCTGCAGAATTCACCGCCGAGCTTTGCATTTCCCACATACCCGACGGGAGTATCATTGGACGAATGTCGGGCAAAGGCCGAGAGGAAGCCATGACCGGCGAAGTGACGGCCCATTGGCTTCCCATGGGTCACATCATAGGCCTCGGTCTCAAAGTGAATTGCCGCCGTCACTATCCGCCCCTCTTCTCAACTGCTACTTCATAACCTTGTGCCGAGCGGGAAGAAACCCGTATAGAACACACAGCACCGGCCGCATCCCGTCATTTGGGAGCGCCTTTCTAGAACGTTACCGAAAAGTGTTGACTTTGCGCGACTCGGGCGCTAGAGAAACCGGACTTTCCGGCTGGCCGTAGGTTTTCGCCAGTCGAGGCGCCTAGCTTCGACGGATGCCACCTAAACGCTGCCGAACTCAACCTTGACTGACACTCGTCAGATTTAGGGCACGACCGCGGTCATAAGATCGTGGTCCTCTGCAATCGCACCGCGCCAGGGGCTTACCCAAGTCAATGGCGTGGCTTCGTTTTGTGCAACCTGAAAAGGTCCGCAGAAGCGAAGGGCGGCGTTCAACCGTTGAAGACACATTCATGGCCACCTGTCGGGTGGCCGGTCAAAGAGGGCACAGGATGCCAACGATCTCTCAGCTGATCCGCAAGCCGCGGACTGCGCAAAAGAGCCGGAATAAGGTTCCCGCGCTTGAGGCCTGCCCGCAGAAGCGTGGCGTGTGCACGCGCGTTTATACGACGACCCCGAAGAAGCCGAACTCGGCTCTCCGTAAGGTCGCCAAGGTTCGTCTGACGAACGGGTTCGAAGTCATCGGGTACATCCCGGGTGAAGGTCACAACCTTCAAGAGCACTCCGTGGTCATGATCCGCGGTGGTCGCGTGAAGGACCTTCCGGGTGTCCGCTATCACATCCTCCGCGGTGTCCTCGACACCCAGGGCGTGAAGAATCGTAAGCAGCGTCGTTCGAAGTACGGCGCGAAGCGGCCGAAGTAAGCCGTCAACTGTATTTGAGGTCGGAGCTAGCTCATGTCCCGCCGCCATAGCGCCGAAAAGCGTGAGATCATCCCGGACGCCAAGTTCGGCGATATCATCGTCACCAAGTTCATGAATTCCATCATGTACGACGGAAAGAAGTCCTCTGCCGAGAGCATCGTCTACGGTGCGTTCGACAGCATCGAAAGCCGCGCCAAGGCGAACCCGCTCGAGGTCTTCAAGCAGGCCCTCGACAACGTCGCTCCGGCGATCGAAGTTCGCTCCCGCCGCGTCGGTGGTGCCACCTACCAGGTCCCGGTCGAGGTTCGTACCGAGCGCCGTCAGGCTCTCGCGATCCGCTGGATCATTCAGGCCGCCCGCGGCCGCAACGACAAGACCATGATCGAGCGTCTCTCCGCCGAGCTGCTCGATGCCTCGAACAACCGCGGCAATGCCGTGAAGAAGCGCGAAGACACCCACCGTATGGCGGAAGCCAACCGTGCGTTCTCGCATTACCGCTGGTAAAGGTCTGAGGAGCTGAGTGATGCCCCGCACGCACGCGATTGAGGACTACCGCAACTTCGGCATCATGGCCCACATCGATGCCGGAAAGACCACGACGACTGAGCGCATCCTGTACTACACCGGTAAGTCCCACAAAATCGGTGAAGTGCACGAAGGCGCCGCGACGATGGACTGGATGGAGCAGGAGCAGGAGCGTGGCATCACGATCACGTCCGCTGCCACAACCTGCTTCTGGAACGACAAGCGCCTGAACATCATCGACACCCCCGGCCACGTCGACTTCACCATTGAAGTCGAGCGTTCGCTGCGCGTTCTCGACGGTGCCGTCTGCGTTCTCGACGGCAACCAGGGTGTTGAGCCCCAGACCGAGACCGTTTGGCGTCAGGCCGACAAGTACGACGTTCCGCGTGTCGTGTTCGTCAACAAGATGGACAAGACCGGCGCGAACTTCTTCAACTGCGTCGCCGACATCATCAAGCGCGTGGCCGGCAAGCCCGTCTGCCTTCAGATCCCGATCGGAGCGGAGAGCGATTTCCGCGGCATGGTCGATCTGATCAAGATGAAGGCCCTTGTCTGGTCCGGCGAGGCGCTCGGTGCCAACTTTGACGAAGTCGAGATCCCGGATGACCTGAAGGATCAGGCTGCCGAGTATCGCGCCAAGCTCGTCGAAGCTGCTGTCGAGATGGATGATGATGCCTTGGCCGCTTATCTCGACGGCCAGGAGCCGGACGATGCGACCCTGCGCCGCCTGATCCGTACGGCCGTGCAGCGTCGTGCCTTCCACCCGGTGCTCTGCGGTTCCGCGTTCAAGAACAAGGGCGTTCAGCCCCTGCTCGACGCCGTCGTGGACTTCCTGCCGTCCCCGGCAGACCGTGAGGCTATCCAGGGCATCGACTTCAAGACCGAAGAGCCGACGATCCGCAGGCCGACCGACGAGGAAGGCTTCTCCATGCTCGCCTTCAAGATCATGGACGATCCCTTCGTTGGTACGATCACCTTCTGCCGCGTCTATTCCGGCAAGGTGAATTCTGGCGACACGATGCTCAACTCTTCCCGCGACAAGAAAGAGCGCGTCGGCCGCATGCTCCTGATGCATGCGAACAACCGCGAGGACATCAAGGAAGCCTATGCGGGCGACATCGTCGCTCTCGCGGGCCTCAAGGAAGTCCGCACCGGCGACACGCTGTGCGACCCGAACAAGGCCGTGATCCTGGAGCGCATGGAGTTCCCGGAGCCGGTGATCGAGATCGCCATCGAGCCGAAGTCGAAGGCCGACCAGGAGAAGCTGGGCCTTGCCCTGGCGAAGCTGGCCGCCGAGGACCCGTCCTTCCGCGTCTCCACCGACCAGGAGTCGGGTCAGACGATCCTGAAGGGCATGGGCGAGCTTCACCTCGACATCAAGGTCGACATTCTCCGTCGTACCTACAAGGTCGATGCGAATATCGGTGCTCCGCAGGTCGCCTATCGTGAGACCGTCACGAAGAAGGCCGAGATCGACTACACCCACAAGAAGCAGACCGGCGGTACGGGCCAGTTCGCCCGCGTCAAGATCGTCGTTCAGCCGAACGAGCAGGGCGCAGGCTTTGCCTTCGATTCGAAGATTGTCGGTGGTTCGGTGCCCAAGGAGTACATCCCGGGCGTCGAAAAGGGCCTGCAGTCGGTTGTGGGTGCTGGCGTCGTTGCCGGCTTCCCGGTGGTCGACCTCAAGGTCGAGCTCATCGACGGTGCCTTCCACGAAGTCGACTCGTCGGCTCTCGCCTTCGAAATCGCCTCCCGTGCGGCTCTCCGTGAAGCTCTCCAGAAGGGTGGCTCGGTTCTGCTCGAGCCGGTGATGAAGGTCGAAGTCACGACCCCCGAGGACTACACGGGTTCCGTGATCGGCGATCTGAACTCCCGGCGTGGTCAGATCCAGGGTCAGGACATGCGCGGCAACGCCGTGGTCATCAACGCGATGGTCCCGCTCGCCAACATGTTCGGCTACGTGAACACTCTGCGCGGCATGAGCCAGGGGCGTGCGAGCTACACCATGCAGTTCGACCACTACGAGCAGGTGCCGTCGAACGTGGCTGCCGAGGTTCAGGCGAAGTACGCCTGAACCCACTAAGCGAAATTTGAACGATCAAAGGAACGGGTGCCACGATGGCGAAGGAAAAGTTTCAGCGGAACAAGCCGCACTGCAACATTGGGACGATTGGTCACGTGGACCATGGCAAGACGTCTCTGACGGCGGCGATCACGAAGGTTCTGGCGGAGTCGGGCGGGGCGACGTTTACGGCGTACGACCAGATCGACAAGGCGCCGGAAGAGAAGGCGCGCGGCATCACGATCTCCACGGCACACGTGGAGTACGAGACGGTCAACCGGCACTATGCCCACGTGGACTGCCCCGGCCACGCCGACTACGTGAAGAACATGATCACGGGTGCGGCCCAGATGGACGGCGCGATCCTGGTGGTGTCCTCGGCCGACGGCCCGATGCCGCAGACCCGCGAGCACATCCTGCTGGCCCGCCAGGTGGGCGTGCCTGCTCTCGTGGTGTTCATGAACAAGGTCGACATGGTCGACGACGCCGAGCTGCTCGACCTGGTCGAGCTCGAGGTGCGCGAGCTTCTGTCGAAGTACGACTTCCCGGGCGACGACATCCCGATCGTGAAGGGCTCGGCTCTTTGCGCTCTGGAGGATCGCCAGCCTGAGATCGGCCGCGAGGCTGTGCTTAAGCTGATGGCCGAGGTGGATGCCTACATTCCGCAGCCGGAGCGTCCGATCGACCTGCCGTTCCTGATGCCGATTGAGGACGTGTTCTCGATCTCGGGCCGCGGCACGGTGGTGACGGGTCGCGTCGAGCGCGGCATCGTGAAGGTCGGTGAGGAAGTTGAGATCGTGGGCCTGAAGGCCACGGTCAAGACGACGGTCACGGGCGTCGAGATGTTCCGCAAGCTGCTCGATCAGGGCCAGGCGGGCGACAACGTGGGCGTTCTGCTGCGCGGCACGAAGCGCGAGGACGTGGAGCGCGGCCAGGTGCTGTGCAAGCCGGGCTCGATCAAGCCGCACACGAAGTTCAAGGCCGAGGCCTACATCCTGACGAAGGAAGAGGGCGGCCGTCATACGCCGTTCTTCGGCAACTACCGTCCGCAGTTCTACTTCCGCACGACGGACGTGACGGGCGTGGTGACGCTGCCTGAGGGCACCGAGATGGTGATGCCGGGCGACAACATCACCATGGAGGTGACGCTGATTGCGCCGATCGCCATGGAGGAGAAGCTGCGCTTCGCCATCCGTGAGGGCGGCCGCACCGTCGGCGCCGGCGTCGTCGCCGCCGTAATGGATTGATAGATAGAGGATCAAAGGACGGCGGCCGGGTTACGGCTCGGTCGCTTCCCTTGTTGAATGGATAAGCCATGAACGGTCAAAACATTCGTATTCGCCTTAAGGCGTTCGACCATCGGATCCTCGACGCTTCGACACGGGAAATCGTGTCGACAGCGAAGCGGACCGGCGCTCAGGTTCGCGGGCCCATCCCGCTGCCGACGCGCATCGAGCGCTTTACGGTTCTTCGCTCGCCGCACATCGACAAGAAGTCGCGCGAGCAGTTCGAGATGCGCACTCACAAGCGTGTTCTCGATATCGTGGACCCCACCCCGCAGACGGTTGATGCCCTTATGAAGCTCGATCTCGCTGCTGGTGTGGACGTGGAAATCAAGCTCTGAGCCGTTGGGCTTGGAGCTTTCGGTAGACACGCCGAGAGGATACGCACATGCGCTCAGGCGTCATTGCACAGAAACTCGGGATGACCCGCATCTTCACGGATGCCGGCGAACACATCCCCGTCACGGTTCTGAAGGTCGACAGCTGCCAGGTTGTCGCCCACCGGACCAAGGAAAAGAACGGCTATACCGCGCTGCAGGTCGGCGTCGGTAAGGCCAAGGTTAAGAACGTTTCGAAGGCCGAGCGCGGCAACTTTGCCATCGCCAAGGTCGAACCGAAGCGCAAGCTCGCGGAGTTCCGCGTCTCCGAGGATGCTGTCATCCCGGTCGGCGCCGAGATCACCGCTGATCACTTCATTGCCGGTCAGTTCGTGGACGTCACGGGCATCACCACCGGTAAGGGCTTCGCCGGCGGCATGAAGCGCTGGAACTTCGGCGGACTGCGCGCCACGCACGGCGTGTCGGTCTCCCACCGCTCGATCGGTTCGACCGGTGGCCGCCAGGATCCGGGCAAGACGTTCAAGAACAAGAAGATGCCGGGTCACCTGGGTGCCGAGCGCGTTACGACGCAGAACCTGCGCGTGGTGTCGACCGACGTCGAGCGCGGTCTGATCCTCGTCGAAGGCGCCGTTCCCGGCGTTGCCGGCGGCTGGATCTTCGTCCGCGACGCGGTGAAGCGTAAGTTGCCTGCAGAAGTGCCGATGCCCGGTTCGTTCCGCACGGCCAACGATGCTGCGCCGGCCGCACAGGCTGAGCAGGCCCAAGAGGAGAATGCGTGATGAAACTAGATATCACCACGCTTGAGGGCAACACCACTGGTTCGGTTGACCTGAACGAGGCGATCTTCGGCCTCGAGCCGCGCGCCGATCTTCTGGCCCGTTGCGTCCGCTGGCAGCTCGCAAAGCGCCAGGCCGGCACTCACGCCGTGAAGAACCGTTCGCTCGTCGATCGGACCAGGAAGAAGATCTACAAGCAGAAGGGCACAGGCAGCGCCCGCCACGGCGCCGCGAGCGCTCCCCAGTTCCGGGGCGGCGGTCGTGCCTTCGGCCCTCAGGTCCGCAGCCATGCGCACGACCTGCCCAAGAAGGTTCGCGCCCTCGCTTTGAGGCACGCGCTCTCGTCCAAGGCCAAGGGCGCTTCGCTCATCGTGATCGACGATGTGACGCTGTCCGAGCCGAAGACGAAAGCTCTCGTCGAGCGCTTCGGCAAGCTCGGCCTCGGCAACGCCCTGATCATCGGCGGCGCTGAGATCGAGACGAACTTCCAGCGGGCTGCTCGCAACATCCCGAACATCGACGTCCTGCCGGTGCAGGGCATCAACGTCTATGACATCCTGCGTCGCGAGAAGCTCGTTCTCACGAAGGCGGCTGTCGATGCGCTGGAGGCGCGCTTCAAATGAGCCTGGACCCGCGCCATTACGATGTAATCGTGAGCCCGGTCATTACCGAGAAGGCCACGGCCCTGTCCGAACAGAACAAGGTCGTCTTCAAGGTTCGACTGGATGCGACGAAGCCGCAGATCAAGGAAGCGGTTGAGAAGCTGTTCGATGTCAAGGTGAAGAGCGTCAATACGATCCTCACCAAGGGCAAAGTGAAGATGTTCCGCGGCACCCGCGGCCAGCGGTCGGACGTGAAGAAGGCGGTTGTAACCCTCGCTGAGGGCCAGGCCATCGACATCACGACGGGCCTCTGATCGGTTGAGAGAGTGATCCGATGGCTTTGAAAACATTCAAACCAATCACCCCCGGCCTACGCCAGCTGGTGATTGTGGACCGCAGCGAGCTCTATAAGGGCAAGCCGGTCAAGAAGCTGACGGAGGGCAAGAGCTCCTCCGGCGGCCGTAACAACATGGGTCGCATAACCGTCCGCTTCCGTGGCGGTGGTCACAAGCGCACCCTGCGCCTGGTCGACTTCAAGCGTCGCGCCCGTATGGGCGATGTGGCGACCGTGGAGCGGATCGAGTACGATCCGAACCGCACCGCCTTCATCGCACTCATTGGCTACGCTGACGGCGAGCAAGCCTACATCCTGGCTCCGCAGCGTCTGGCTGTCGGCGATAAGGTGTCGGCTGGCGAGCAGGTCGACATCAAGCCGGGCAACGCGATGCCGATCGGCAACATGCCGGTGGGAACGATCATCCACAATGTGGAGCTGAAGGTCGGCAAGGGTGGCGCACTCGCCCGCTCCGCCGGCACCTACGCCCAGATCGTGGGTCGTGACCAGGGCTACGTGACGGTCCGCCTGAACTCCGGCGAGCAGCGTCTGGTCCATGGCCAGTGCTTCGCCAGTGTCGGGGCGGTGTCGAACCCGGACCACATGAACACCTCGATCGGTAAGGCTGGTCGTAACCGCTGGCTTGGCAAGCGTCCGCACAACCGCGGCGTTTCCATGAACCCGATCGACCACCCGCACGGTGGTGGTGAGGGCCGTACCTCCGGTGGTCGCCATCCGGTGTCCCCATGGGGCGTTCCGACCAAGGGCAAGAAAACCCGTTCGAACAAGCGGACCGACAAGTTTATCGTGTCGAGCCGTCACGCTCGGAAGAAGTAAGGATAGAGGCACGTCATGGCACGTTCGCTTTGGAAGGGTCCGTTCGTCGACGGCTACCTCCTCAAGAAGGCCGAGGCTGCCCGTTCCTCGGGCCGCAACGAGGTTATCAAGATCTGGAGCCGCCGCTCCACGATCCTCCCGCAGTTTGTGGGCCTCACGTTCGGGGTCTACAACGGTCAGAAGCACATTCCCGTCAACGTGAGCGAGGAAATGGTGGGTCACAAGTTCGGCGAGTTCTCGCCGACCCGCACCTTCCACGGCCACGCGTCGGACAAGAAGGCGAAGAGGAAGTAAGATGGGTAAGGCCGCGACTCCTCGCGCACTGAGCGACACAGAGGCACAAGCCGTCGCTCGCATGCTGCGCGTCAGCCCCCAGAAGCTCAATCTTGTTGCGGCCCTTATCCGCGGCAAGAAGGTTTCTGCGGCTCTCGCCGATCTCGAGTTCTCCCGCAAGCGCATCGCTCGCGAAGTAAAGAAGTGCCTCGAGAGCGCCATTGCCAACGCCGAGAACAACCACAACCTCGATGTGGACGATCTCGTCGTCAGCCAAGCCTTCGTCGGCAAGGCGCTTGTCATGAAGCGCTTCCACGCCCGGGCCCGTGGCCGGGGTGCTCGTATCGAAAAGCCGTTCTCGAACCTCACGATCGTGGTTCGGGAAGTTGCCGAACAGGCATAAAGGAGAACCAGATGGGTCAGAAAGTTAACCCGATCGGTCTTCGGCTCGGCATCAACCGGACCTGGGACTCGCGCTGGTTCGCCGGCAAGGGCGAGTACGCCAAGCTGATGCACGAGGATATGGCGATCCGCGAAGCTCTCATGAAGCAGCTGAAGCAGGCCGCCGTTTCGAAGATTGTTATCGAGCGTCCGCACAAGAAGTGCCGCGTCACCATCCACTCGGGTCGCCCGGGCGTGGTGATCGGCAAGAAGGGTGCAGACATCGAGAAACTCCGCAAGCTCGTCGCCAAGATGACCGACGCGGATGTGGCGATCAACATCGTCGAAGTCCGCAAGCCGGAAGTCGACGCGACGCTGGTGGCCGATTCCATCGCCCAGCAGCTCGAGCGCCGCGTTGCGTTCCGCCGCGCCATGAAGCGCGCCGTTCAGTCGGCGATGCGTCTGGGCGCCGAGGGCATCCGTATCAACTGCTCGGGCCGTCTGGGTGGCGCTGAAATCGCCCGCCTCGAATGGTACCGCGAGGGCCGCGTTCCGCTGCACACCCTGCGTGCGGATGTGGATTACGGGACGTCCACGGCTTTCACGACCTATGGCACCTGCGGCATCAAGGTCTGGATCTTCAAGGGCGAAATCCTTGAGCACGATCCGATGGCCCAGGACAAGCGGATGAACGACGAAGGAGGCCGCTCCGGTGGCCGCCGCGAGCAAGCGGCGTAACCGAGAGGTCAGGAGAGGTTTGCCATGTTGCAACCGAAGAAAACCAAGTTCCGTAAGCAGTTCAAGGGCCGCATTTCCGGCACTGCGAAGGGCGGCACGGACCTCAACTTCGGCCAGTTCGGCCTGAAGGCGATGGAACCCGAGCGTGTGAACGCTCGCCAGATCGAGGCGGCTCGCCGCGCCATCACCCGCGCTATGAAGCGCGCGGGCCGGGTGTGGATCCGCATCTTCCCGGACGTGCCGGTGTCGTCGAAGCCGACCGAAGTGCGTATGGGTAAGGGTAAGGGCGCTCCCGAGTTCTGGGCGGCCAAGGTGAAGCCTGGCCGTATCATGTTCGAGATCGACGGCGTGCCGGAGGATATCGCTCGTGAGGCTCTGCGCCTCGGCGCTGCGAAGCTTCCGATCAAGACGCGCTTCATCCAGCGCATTGCTGAGTAAGGGGAGAGAATCATGAAGACCAAGCAGAGATTCTCCGACCTCAAGGCAATGTCCGCTGACCAACTGTCGGATGAGTTGCTGAACCTGAAGAAGGAGCAATTCAACCTCCGGTTCCAGCGCGCCACCGGCCAGCTCGAGAACACCGGACGCGTTCGTGAGGTCCGCAGGGACGTCGCCCGCGTCAAGACGCTTCAGCGCCAGAAGGCTGCTGGGGCGAAGGCTTAAAGGGGATCAAGATGCCAAAGCGCGTTTTGCAGGGCGTCGTTGTCAGCGACAAGCAGGACAAGACGGTTGTCGTGAAGGTGGAGCGTCGTTTTACGCACCCGGTCATGAAGAAGACCGTGCGTAAGACGAAAAACTACCACGCTCATGACGAGAACAACACAGCCAAGGTGGGCGACCAGGTCTTCATCGAAGAGACCAAGCCGCTCTCCAAACTCAAGACCTGGGTGCTCGTCGACCAAGCGAAGGCTTAAAAGGCTTTCTTTTGGGGTTGTCCGATAGGGGCGGTTCGTGTATACGACCGCCTCTCTCGACATTTGAAGGGCAGGGGACAGTAGATCCCCGTCAGGCGTAGTCCGGGGGGCAATCGTGCCTTGGCCCGGAAACCTGTCTGAAACAAAGGAAAGGATCAAAGCCATGATCCAGATGCAGACGAATCTTGACGTCGCCGACAATTCCGGCGCCCGTCGCGTGATGTGCATCAAGGTTCTCGGCGGTTCGAAGCGTAAGTACGCTTCCGTGGGCGATATCATCGTCGTATCCGTGAAAGAAGCTATCCCGCGCGGTCGCGTGAAGAAGGGCGACGTCATGAAGGCGGTTGTCGTTCGCACCGCTAAGGACATCCGTCGCGCTGACGGTTCGGTCATCCGTTTCGACCGAAATGCTGCCGTTCTGATCAACAATCAGAAGGAGCCGGTCGGCACCCGTATCTTCGGCCCCGTTCCCCGTGAACTGCGTGCCAAGAACCACATGAAAATCATTTCGCTTGCGCCGGAGGTGCTCTAATGGCCGCGAAGATCAAGAAGGGTGACAAGGTTGTCGTCCTGACCGGTCGCGACAAGGGCAAGACCGGTGAAGTTGTCCAGGTGCTTCCGAAGGAAGAGCGCGCGTTCGTCCGCGGCGTGAACGTCGTGAAGCGTCACCAGCGCCAGACGGCAAACCAGGAAGCTGGCATCATCTCGAAAGAGGCTGCCATCCATCTGTCGAACCTGGCCTACGCAGACCCGAAGGACGGCAAGCCGACCCGGGTTGGTTTCAAAGTTCTCGAAGACGGCCGCAAGGTCCGTTTCGCCAAGCGTTCGGGGGACCTGATCGATGGCTAAGGCTCAGGTGGACGGCTATACGCCGCGGATGAAGAAGCACTACGAGGAAGTGGTGCGTCCGAAGCTCATTGAAGAATTTGGCTACAAGAACCCCATGGAAGTTCCGACGATCGAGAAGATCGTTCTGAACATGGGCGTTGGCGAGTCGACCGCTGACTCGAAGAAGGCTACGGTCGCTGCTGCCGATCTCGCTCTCATCGCCGGCCAGAAGCCGGTGATCACGAAGGCCCGTAAGGCAATCTCGCAGTTCAAGGTCCGCGAGGGCATGCCGATCGGTGCCAAGGTTACGCTGCGCAAGGCTCGCATGTACGAGTTCCTTGACCGCTTCGTGACCATCGCGCTCCCGCGCGTCCGCGACTTCCGGGGCCTGAACCCGAAGTCGTTCGACGGCCGCGGCAACTACGCAATGGGTATCAAGGAGCACCTCGTGTTCCCTGAGATCAATTACGACAGGGTCGAGCAGGTTTGGGGCATGGACGTCATCATCACCACTACGGCGAAGACTGACGACGAAGCCCGTGCCCTGCTGCGTCACTTCAACTTCCCGTTCCGGCAGTGAGGATAACTGTCCTCAAACGCGGACACTGGAGATAAAAGCATGGCTAAGAAAAGCGCTATTGAGAAGAACAAGCATCGTCGTGAGCTGGTGAAGAAGTTCGCCGGCCGTCGCGAGCGCCTCCTGGCGGTCGCCAATGACGAGTCGAAGTCCATGGAGGAGCGCTTCGAGGCGCGCCTCAAGCTGGCCGAGCTGCCGCGCAACGCGAGCCCGACCCGCATTCGCAACCGTTGCGAGATCACGGGCCGTCCCCGCGCTTACTATCGCAAGCTCGGCATGTCTCGTATCGCTATGCGCGAGCTCGGCAACAAGGGCCTGATCCCAGGCCTCGTGAAGTCCAGCTGGTAAGGGAGGGCATCATATGATCAACGATCCGTTGGGCGATATGCTCACCCGTATCCGTAACGCGCAGATGCGCCGTCGCGGTACCGTCTCGACCCCTGGCTCGAGGCTGCGCGCTCGCGTTCTCGAAGTCCTCAAGTCCGAGGGCTACATCCGCGACTATTCGCAGACGGAGTTCGGCAATGGCCGGACCGAGTTCTCGATTGAGCTGAAGTACTATGACGGCCAGCCGGTGATCCGCTCAATCGAGCGCGTCTCCAAGCCGGGCCGCCGCGTGTATGCTTCCGTCGACACCATGCCTCGCGTGGCCGACGGTCTGGGCATCACCATTCTCTCGACGCCCCAGGGCGTGATGGCCGATCACGAGGCCCGTGAGAAGAACGTGGGCGGCGAAGTGCTCTGCAAGGTCTTCTAAGGCTAGGCACCCGCACAGAACCACGGAGATTCGAAAATGTCCCGAGTAGGCAAGAAACCCGTTTCGGTTCCGTCAGGTGTGACGGCGACCGTCGACGGTCAGATGGTTAAGGTTAAGGGCTCGAAGGGCGAACTCTCGTTCCTCGTTCCCGAAGAAGTGTTGGTTGCTTTCGAAGACGGCGCCGTGTCGGTGAACCCGCGCGACGAGTCCAAGACAGCCCGCGCGAAGTGGGGCATGTCCCGCGCTCAGGTGGCGAACCTGGTCGAAGGCGTGTCCAAGGGCTTCGAGAAGCGCCTTGAGATCAACGGCGTCGGCTACAAGGCCGCCGTTGCGGGCAAGGTGCTGAAGCTGTCGCTGGGCTACAGCCACGACATCGACTACGCGATTCCGGCAGGCGTGACGATCACGACGCCGAAGCCGACCGAAATCGTCGTTGTTGGCATCGACAAGCAGGTCGTTGGTCAGACCGCCGCCGAGATCCGCGAGTACCGCGGTCCGGAGCCCTATAAGGGCAAGGGCGTCAAGTATGCCAACGAGTTCATCTTCCGCAAGGAAGGCAAGAAGAAGTAAGGACGACGTATCATGGCTGAGAAGAAAGGCGCTGAAGATCGCCGCAAGGCTCGTGTGCGCCGTGCGATCAAGAAAGCAGCGAACGGTCGTCCGCGTTTGTCGGTCTTCCGTTCGTCCAAGCAGATCTATGCCCAGATCATCGACGACGTGCGCGGCCATACGGTCGCTGCGGCTTCGACCCTCGAGACTGACCTGAAGGGCAAGCTCAAGACCGGCGCCACCGTGGATGCGGCGAAGGAAGTGGGCAAGCTCGTGGCTGAACGCGCGGTTGCTGCCGGCGTGAAGCAGGTCATCTTCGACCGTTCGGGCTACCTCTATCACGGTCGCGTCAAGGCCCTGGCCGACGCTGCCCGTGAAGGCGGTCTGGATTTCTAACGGCGGGTATATTCCAAGCAACCCTTAGCGAGCGGGCCCGCCGCCCGCGCAAGTGAGAGGTCTCATGGCTAGAGAACCAAGAGAACGTGCTGATCGCGAAGAGCGCGACAGCGAATTCGTGGACCGCCTGGTCCACATCAACCGCGTCGCCAAGGTGGTGAAGGGCGGTCGTCGCTTCGGCTTTGCTGCTCTCGTCGTCGTCGGCGACCAGAAGGGTCGCGTCGGCTTCGGTCATGGCAAGGCTCGTGAAGTGCCGGAAGCTATCCGCAAGGCCACGGACGCTGCCAAGCGCTCCATGATCCGCGTTGCGCTGCGCGAAGGCCGCACGCTCCATCACGACGTGAACGGCCGCCATGGCGCCGGCAAGGTCGTGCTTCGTGCTGCTCCCCAGGGTACCGGCATCATCGCCGGCGGCCCGATGCGCGCCGTCTTCGAGGTGGTGGGCATGCAGGACGTGGTCGCCAAGTCGCTCGGCTCGTCGAACCCGTACAACCTCGTCCGCGCGACCTTCGATGCGCTCAAGAACGAGGACAGCCCGCGTTCGGTCGCTGCTCGCCGTGGCCTGAAGGTCTCGACGCTGCAGGCTCGCCGCCGTGACGCAGACACCAGCGAAGCCGCTGGCGCTGAAGCGTAAGGGAGGCTTTGATAATGGCAAAGAATCCTGCTTCCGCAGCAAAGAGCACCCTCACCGTTGAGCAGATCGGTTCCCCGATCCGCCGCGAGGCCAAGCAGCGCCAGACGCTGATCGGTCTCAAGCTCAACAAGCTTCATCGTACTTCGACCTTGGAAGACACGCCTGCGATTCGGGGCATGATCGAAAAGGTCAAGCACCTCGTGCGCGTTGTCGACGGGCAGTGAGGAGAGCGTCATGAAACTCAACGAAATTCGTGACAACGAAGGTTCCACCAAGAACCGCATGCGTGTCGGCCGTGGTATCGGCTCCGGCAAGGGCAAGACCGGTGGTCGCGGCGTGAAGGGACAGAAGTCCCGTACCGGCGTGTCCATCAAGGGCTTTGAAGGCGGTCAGATGCCTCTGCACCGTCGTCTGCCGAAGCGCGGCTTCAACAAGCCGAACCAGATTGACCTGAACGAGGTCAATGTCGGCCGCATCCAGCAGGCCATCGAAGCCGGCAAGCTCGATAAGGGCGCTGCCGTCACAGTCGAGTCGCTGGTGGCTGCCGGTGTGGTCTCCAAGCCGCGCGACGGCGTGAAGATCCTCGGCGTCGGCGAACTC
Organism: Microvirga sp. CF3062; assembly: GCF_036314045.1. Taxonomy (NCBI): domain Bacteria; kingdom Pseudomonadati; phylum Pseudomonadota; class Alphaproteobacteria; order Hyphomicrobiales; family Methylobacteriaceae; genus Microvirga; species Microvirga sp. CF3062. The sequence goes on along the minus strand of NZ_JAYGGN010000011.1, from coordinate 30,406 downwards.
AAGGCTAAGCTTTCCTTCCAGGTCCATGGCGCGTCGAAGTCGGCCGTCGAAGCGATCGAGAAGGCCGGTGGCTCGGTCACCCTGCTGGGTGGCGTTGCGCAGGCGTGAGCCAGCGCCCACATTGACTAAGATCCAAGCGGCGGCCCGCGTTTAAGATCGCGTGGCCGCCGCTTGCGTGATGACCGTCACGGTTCAAGTATTTCGGGGACACCACTATGGCCTCAGCAGCCGAGCAACTTGCGGCAAACATCAATTTCGGCGCCATCGCCAAGGCCGATGAGCTGAAGAAGCGCATCTGGTTCACCTTGGGCGCCCTCATCGTCTATCGTCTCGGCACCTATATCCCGCTGCCCGGCATCAACCCGGAGGCCCTGGCGCAGAGCTTCCAAAATGCCAGCGGCGGCGTGCTAGGCCTCTTCAACATGTTCTCGGGCGGCGCCGTGGAGCGCATGGCGATCTTCGCCCTGAACATCATGCCGTACATCTCGGCTTCGATCATCATCCAGCTTCTCACCTCCGTCCTGCCCTCACTCGAGGCGCTCAAGAAGGAAGGGGAGGCCGGCCGCAAGATCCTGAACCAGTACACCCGCTACCTTACGGTGATGCTGGCGGTGTTCCAGTCCTGGGGCATCGCGGTAGGCCTGCAGAGCTCCGGCACCATCGTGGACGCGCCGGGCCCGTTCTTCCTGATCTCGACCGTGATCACCCTGACCGGCGGCACCATGTTCCTCATGTGGCTGGGCGAGCAGATCACGTCCCGCGGCATCGGCAACGGTACGTCGCTGATCATCTTCGCCGGCATCGTGGCGAACCTGCCGTCGGCCATCGCCGGCACCCTCGAGCTTGGCCGACAAGGCGCCATCTCGACCGGGCTGATCATCGGCGTGATCGTGATGGCCATCGCAATTATCTACTTCGTGGTGTTCATAGAGCGTGCCCAGCGTCGTCTTCTCATCAACTATCCGAAGCGTCAGGTCGGCAATCGGATGTATGAGGGCCAGACCTCGTTCCTGCCGCTCAAGCTGAATACCTCGGGCGTGATCCCTCCGATCTTCGCCTCCTCGCTGCTCCTGTTGCCTGCGACGATCGCCAGCTTCCAGACCAACGCAGACGGGACTGGGTTCATCTCCACGCTGACAGCCTATCTTGGCCACGGACGCCCCGCTTACATGTTCCTGTATGCGGCGCTGATCGTGTTCTTCGCCTTCTTCTACACGGCCATCGTGTTCAATCCGACGGAAACGGCGGACAACCTGAAGAAGCAGGGTGGTTTTATCCCGGGTATTCGCCCTGGTGAGCGGACGGCGGACTTCATCGACCAAGTTCTGACCCGCATCACGGTGCTGGGCGCCATTTATCTGGTGATCATCTGCCTGATTCCCGAATTGCTGGTGTCTTATGCGGCTTTGCCATTCTACTTTGGCGGGACTTCGCTTCTGATCGTCGTGTCTGTTACCATGGACACGGTTGCTCAAGTGCACGGCCACTTGCTGGCTCACCAGTACGAGGGCCTGGTCAAAAAGGCGAAGCTCAAAGGCTCGCGCAGACGCTAAGATTAAACGCCTCGCCTCATGGCGAGCATTCTCGACGAAGTCAGGGGGGCGTCGATGAGGATCATCCTGCTGGGGCCGCCGGGGGCCGGAAAAGGCACTCAGGCCGTGCGTCTGGTCGAGCGGCTGGGAATTCCCCAGCTGTCCACCGGCGACATGCTCCGCACAGCCGTGGCTGCCGGCACGCCGGTCGGCCTCAAGGCCAAGGCCGTCATGGATCGTGGTGACCTAGTGTCGGACGACATCGTCGTCGGCATCATCGCGGATCGAATCGAGGAACAGGACGCTAAAGCCGGCTTCATCCTCGACGGCTTTCCGCGGACCGTCGCGCAGGCAGAAGCCTTCGACAGCATGCTGGCTGACAAGAGCCTGAAGCTCGATGCCGTCATCGAGTTCAAGGTCAATGAGGCCGAACTGGTCGAACGGATCGTCAGGCGGGCCAAGGACACCGAGGCTCGCGGGGAGCCCGTTCGCAAGGACGACAACCCGGAGGTCTTCAAGACACGGCTTGAGGCCTACAGGAATCAGACGGCCCCGCTTTCGGCCTATTACGAGCGCACGGGCATACTCAAGACCGTCGACGGCATGAAGCCTATCGATGACGTGACCCAGGCGATCAAGGGAATCCTGGGTCGCTGAAGGGCAGGGGCTTGACGGGCGGGTTAATTTCCGTTAGGGGCAAGCACTTGCACAAGAACCTGCATATCCAGAGGGCTTCATGAGAGGCTGCTCTGGATTCTTGTGTTCAGCATAAGCCCGCGCAAGGGCCGGCCTCCACCGGACGCGCGATAATCATAACCCGAAGCTTTTGCTTCTTACATGGAGATGGACGATGGCCCGTATTGCAGGCGTCAACATTCCGACCGCCAAGCGCGTTGTGATCGCGCTTCAGTATATCCACGGCATTGGCGCCAAGAAGGCCCAAGAGATCGTCGAGAAGGTCAACATCCCGGCCGAACGCCGCGTGAACCAGCTGACCGACGCCGAAGTTCTGGCCATCCGCGAGACCATCGACCGCGACTACATTGTCGAGGGCGACCTGCGCCGCGAAGTGTCCATGAACATCAAGCGCCTGATGGATCTGGCTGCCTACCGTGGCCTACGCCACCGCCGCAGTCTGCCGGTCCGCGGTCAGCGCACCCACACGAATGCCCGCACCCGCAAGGGCAAGTCGAAGCCGATCGCCGGTAAGAAGAAGTAAGATTTTACGGCCACCCCTGACGGGTGGCCCTCTCTCCCGAGCGCCTGGCACGACGGGCGCGTTTGAAGGATCTTTGGAATGGCTAAAGAAGCTACCCGCGTCCGCCGCCGCGAACGCAAGAACATCGTTTCCGGCGTGGCGCATGTGAACGCCTCGTTCAACAACACCATGATCACCATCACGGACGCCCAGGGCAACACGATCTCGTGGTCCTCGGCCGGCGCGATGGGCTTCAAGGGTTCGCGTAAGTCGACCCCTTATGCGGCTCAGATGGCCGCTGAAGATGCGGCCCGCAAGGCTTCCGAGCATGGCATGCGCACCCTCGAGGTCGAAGTGTCCGGTCCCGGCTCCGGCCGTGAGTCCGCCCTGCGCGCTCTGCAGTCGGCCGGCTTCACCGTCACGTCGATCCGTGACGTGACGCCGATCCCGCACAATGGCTGCCGCCCGCGCAAGCGTCGCCGCGTCTAAGGTTATCCGGCGCGTGGGTCCAAAAACCCGCGCGCGTTCCGGTTTAAAGGGTGGGTCAAAAGCCTCCCTTCAAGCCGTACCTCATGAGGTGTGGTTGTGATCCAAAAGAATTGGCAAGAGCTGATTAAGCCCAACAAGCTCGAAGTCTCCCCGGGCGACGATCCTAAGCGCATCGCGACGGTCGTTGCGGAGCCGCTTGAGCGTGGCTTCGGCACGACGCTCGGCAACTCCCTGCGTCGTGTCCTGCTGTCGTCGCTCCAGGGCGCCGCTGTTACGGCCGTCCATATCGACGGTGTGCTGCACGAGTTCTCGTCCATCCCGGGCGTCCGTGAGGACGTGACGGACATCGTCCTCAACGTGAAGACGATTGCCATCAAGATGCAGAGCGAGGGCGCCAAGCGCATGACGCTCCGCAAGACCGGCCCCGGCGCCGTGACGGCTGGCGACATCAACACGGTCGGCGACGTGCAGATCCTGAACCCCGAACTCGTGCTCTGCACGCTGGATGAGGGCGCCGAGATCCGCATGGAGTTCACGGTCGACACCGGCAAGGGCTACGTTCCCTCCGAGCGCAACCGCACCGAGGATGCTCCAATCGGCCTCATCCCGGTCGACGCGCTCTACAGCCCGGTAAATAAGGTCTCCTATCGTATCGAGAACACCCGTGAGGGCCAGATTCTCGACTACGACAAGCTGATCATGACGGTCGAGACCAACGGCGCAGTGACGCCTGAGGATGCTGTGGCCTATGCCGCGCGCATCCTGCAGGACCAGCTCCAGGTCTTCGTGAACTTCGAAGAGCCCCGCAAGGAAGAGGCTGCCGCTGCTGCGCCGCAGCTGCCGTTCAATCCGGCGCTTCTCAAGAAGGTCGACGAGCTTGAGCTGTCGGTTCGTTCGGCGAACTGCCTGAAGAACGACAATATCGTCTATATCGGCGACCTGATCCAGAAGTCCGAGGCGGAAATGCTTCGCACTCCGAACTTCGGCCGCAAGTCGCTTAACGAGATCAAGGAAGTTCTCGCCGGCATGGGCCTGCACCTCGGCATGGACGTGCCGGGCTGGCCGCCGGAGAACATCGAAGACCTCGCGAAGCGCTTCGAAGAGCATTACTAAAGTTCGTCGGAGCCGCCTTCCTTAGCTGAGGGCGGCTCCTTCATCTGCCCCGCCGAATAACGGCGGATAATCAAGAGAGACGGTCCGTCCCTTGGCACGGCGGCCGTAAAATCAAGGAGAAAGCCAATGCGTCACGGATTCCGTGGTCGTCGCTTCAACCGCACGACCGAACACCGCAAGGCCATGTTCGCCAATATGGCGGCAGCGCTGATCAAGCACGAGCAGATCGTCACGACGCTTCCGAAGGCCAAGGACCTGCGTCCGGTCGTCGAGAAGCTGATCACGATGGGCAAGCGCGGTGACATGCATGCTCGCCGCCTCGCCATGTCGAAGCTGCGCGACGAGGCCATGGTCAAGAAGCTTTTCGACGTTCTCGGCAAGCGCTACCAGGACCGTAATGGCGGCTACACCCGCGTCCTGAAGGCCGGCTTCCGCTACGGCGACAATGCCCCTCTGGCCGTGATCGAGTTCGTGGAACGCGACGTGGATGCGCGCGGCCAGGATTCAGGTCCGACCATGAAGGAAGAGATCATCGAAGCCGCCGAGTAATCTCGGCACAAGCCACACGATCCAGGGCGGCCTTCGGGCCGCCCTTTTTGTTTGCGAACTGGTCTCCCCATATTTCCGGTGGAGCTTGGTATTTTGTGCCCTGCGTTCTATCGAAGTGCATCGCTGTTCGAGGGATTCGAGACCATGCGCTTTATGCCGTTTCGCCTGTCCATTGCCGTAATGGCGCTCGCTCTAGGAATTGCCGAGGCGCAGGCCCAGACGCAGCGGGTCGTGCCGGAGAGCAAGGCCCAGGTTCAGCTCTCCTTTGCGCCCGTGGTTCGGCAGACTGCGGGGGCGGTGGTCAACGTCTATGCCAAGCGCAACGACCGCCGGCAGAATGCCGCCATCGAGGACTACTTCCGCCGCTTCTTCGGCGACAACGCGCCGGGCGTTCCGCGCGGCCGATCTCAGAGCTCGCTCGGCTCGGGCGTTATCGTCGATTCCTCAGGTCTTGTGATCACGAACAACCACGTGATCGAGAACATGAACGAAGTGAAGGTGGCGTTGGCTGACCGGCGGGAATTTGAGGCCGATATCCTGCTGCGCGACTCCCGCACGGATATTGCCGTGCTCAAGCTGAAGGACGCCACCAACCTCCAGGCTGTCGAGCTGGGCGACTCTGAGGCCCTTCAGGTGGGTGACATTGTGCTGGCCATCGGCAATCCATTCGGTGTGGGCCAGACGGTCACGCAGGGCATTGTGTCGGCCCTGGCACGGACCCAGGTTGGCATCTCCGACTACCAGTTCTTCATTCAGACAGATGCCGCCATCAACCCGGGCAACTCGGGCGGTGCCCTCATCGACATGAACGGCCGGGTGGTGGGCATCAACACGGCCATCTACTCCCGGTCGGGCGGCAGCATCGGTATCGGGTTCGCCGTACCGTCCAGCATGGTCCGCGTGGTGCTCAATTCCGCCAGAGGCGGCGCCAAGAACGTGGTGCGGCCTTGGCTCGGCGCGCGCCTCCAGCCCGTCGATGGCGATATCGCCAGCGGGTTGGGTCTGGAGCGCCCGACCGGTGTTCTCGTCACCGCCGTCTATGACAAGGGGCCGGCTGCCGAGGCCGGCCTCAAGCGTGGCGATGCCATCCTGGAGGTCGACGGGCAACCGGTCGATAACCCGGATTCCTTCGGCTACCGCTTTACCCTCAAAGGAACCAAGGGGCAGGCGCCGCTGACCGTTCTGAGGGGTGGAAAGCAGACGACGATCCAGGTCAAGCTCATGCCACCACCCGAGAACCCGCCGCGGGATCCGGTGCGCAGCCGTGGGCAAACGCCGTTTACAGGGGCGACCCTCGTCAACATGTCGCCGGCTGTGGCCGACGAACTGCAGATCGACGTTGCCGACGACGGTGTCGTCGTTGCCGAGTTGGAGGAACGCAGCGTTGCCGCCAGCGTCGGGTTCGAGAAGGGCGATCAGATCGTCGCCATCAACGGCGAGCGGGTTGCGAACACCCGGGATGCGGATCGCCTGATAAACCGGAACGGTGGCTATTGGGAAATCACGGTCAGCCGCGGCGGACGGACCTTCACGACAGTGCTGGGGCGATAATGACTTGGGCGATCTCGAACGAACTTTCAGCCCGGGATATCAACACCGCCTATGGCTGGATCTCGGCCGAGAGCTACTGGGCCAAGGGCCTGCCACGCACGTTCTTCGAGCGCTCCGTGGCGAACTCCCTTTGTTTCGCGTTACACGATGCAACCGGGAACCTTCGAGGCTTTGCCCGTGTCATCACGGACAAGGCGACTTTTGCTTATCTCTGCGATGTCTTTGTCTGTGCGACCGTGCGCGGGCAGGGGGCGGGAAGAGCGCTGATGGGCGCTATCATCGAGCACCCTGAGCTTCAACAACTTCGCCGATGGATGCTGGTGACGAGGAATGCGCACAAGCTTTATGAACACTATGGCTTTGAAACTCCCGAAAACCCTGAAAGGATCATGGTTCGTCTGGACCCAGGCATTTATGCTCGCTTAAGCTCTGAAGGATCATGAGCGACCTGTTCTCCTCTGCCGGCCTCGACCAAAACGCGCCCCGTCCGCTGGCGGACCGGATGCGGCCGACAAAACTCTCCGAAGTGGTCGGCCAAGACCATCTCGTGGGGCCGGACGGTATCCTCACCCGGCTCATCGCCTCGAAGTCCCTCGGCTCCCTGATCTTCTGGGGGCCTCCCGGCACCGGCAAGACCACGGTCGCCCGGCTGATGGCCCATGAGACGGATCTGCATTTCGACCAGATCTCGGCGATCTTCTCCGGCGTGGCAGACCTCAAGAAGGTCTTCGAGGCGGCCCGTCACCGCCGGTCCATGGGAACGGGCACATTGCTCTTCGTCGACGAGATCCACCGCTTCAACCGAGCCCAGCTCGACGCCTTCCTGCCCGTCATGGAAGACGGCACGATCACCCTGGTCGGGGCGACCACCGAGAACCCGTCATTCGAGCTGAATGCGGCGCTGCTCTCCCGTGCCCGGGTGCTCCTGTTCAAGTCCCTCGACGAAGACGCAATCCTGAAGATCCTGGTTCGTGCCGAGGAGATCACAAGCAAGAGCCTGCCGCTTGACGAGGAGGCGAGGGCGTCTCTCGTGCGCATGGCGGATGGCGACGGGCGCGCCGTGCTGACGCTGGCCGAGGAGGTCTGGCGCTCGGCCAAGCCCGGCGAGGTCTTCGATGCGGAACAGCTGCAGGAAATCATCCAGCGCCGCGCGCCCATCTACGACAAGGGGCAGGAAGGGCATTACAACCTCATCTCCGCCCTCCACAAAACCATCCGTGGCTCCGACCCTGATGCTGCGCTCTATTACCTGACGCGCATGTTGGACGCGGGCGAGGACCGGCTCTTCATCGCCCGCCGGCTGGTGCGGGCGGCCGTGGAGGACATCGGCATGGCCGATCCCCAGGCGCTGGTCATCGCCAATGCGGCCAAGGACGCATTCGACTTCCTCGGCTCGCCGGAGGGGGAGCTGGCGCTTGCCCAGGCGGCGGTCTACCTCGCCACCGCGCCGAAATCGAACGCCCTGTATACGGCCTACAAATCCGCCACGCGGGTGGCCAAGGAGCACGGCTCCCTCATGCCGCCCAAGACCATCCTGAACGCCCCGACCAAGCTCATGAAGCAGATCGGCTATGGCGAGAGCTATGCTTACGACCACGACGAGTCGGATGCCTTCTCCGGTCAGGATTACTGGCCGGACAAGCTCGGTCGGCAATCGTTTTACGACCCTGTGGACCGTGGCTTCGAGCGGGAGATCCGCAAGCGGCTGGATTGGTGGGAGAGGCTTAGGAAAGACAGACAGAAGTAACTCTGTATCGCGCTCGCTTCTTCGTTGCTATGCTGCAAGGGCAGGGAGATGCAGATGAAGAAGCTGGTTCCTTTATTAGTCTGGCTGTTGGCAGCCGCTGTCCCGACTTTGGCGCAGGCTCAGAAAGCCGAGGTCGCTCCGGGTATCAGCGTGACCCGCAAGACATACCGGGTGCCTGACAACGAGGCGCCTTTCTTCAATTTTGCCGATAAGAACGAAGCACAGAAGGCAGCCGACAAAAAGCTTGTCGACGCAGTGCTGGAGCGAGTTCCGGACAGGACACGGGCGGCGGGCACGGCCATCGATGCCGGCATGCGGGCGTTCCTGTCGGACAATGACTTCGCTACCGCGGCCAAGCGCTTCAATCAGGCTTACCTGCTCCATCCGCAGCACAGCGGTGTCTATCATGGCTTCGCACTCGTCGCTGCCGCCCGGTTCAAAGACTTCGGTTATGCCGATGAGCTCTTCCGGCTGGCCGCTCGCATGAAGTCGCCGGCCCCGCCGCTGGCAGCGGATCATGGTCGGACGCTTCTGATCGCGGGCCGTCCCGCTGAAGCGAAGGCTCTGCTCGAGCAGGCTGTGAAGGACACTCCAGGCTGGGCTGTGCCCCGTATGAACCTGGCTTGGGCGGCACTTCAGACCGGAAATCGCGCTGAGGCCTGCCGGCTTATCACCCAAGTGAAGGGGCAGGATCTGGAGAGCGTCGAACGAGATCTGGCCTTGTTCAAACAGAAGGCAGGCTGCTAGCTTCGCCTCATGTCTTCCTACCTCCTCGTATTCCTCGGCGCCGGCATCGGCGGAACCCTACGCCATGGGGTGAATGTCGGCTGCGCCCGGATGTGCGGAGCGGCATTCCCATGGGGAACCCTGACGGTGAACGTCGTCGGCTCCTTTCTGATGGGGGCCATTGCCGCCTGGCTCGCCTTAAGGGGCGACGAAGGATGGAGCCAGCCTCTGCGGCTCTTCCTGACCACCGGGATCCTTGGCGGGTTCACCACATTCTCGGCTTTTTCCCTCGATGCGGTGATGCTTTGGGAGCGGGGGCAGGCTGGGCTAGCTATGGCTTATGTCGGAGCTTCGGTTGTTCTTTCGATTGTCGGATTGCTCGCCGGTCTGGCGTTAATCCGTACGTTCACAGCCTAAACCTCGATTGCCGCCTGCGCGGCGCTCTGGTACCCACGGATCATGAGAAAAAGCGGTTCAGGACAGAATGGTGCCCGTGGCGGGCGGAAGGAATCTCGGCAGGGCTTTCGCTCCCGGGAGGATAAACCTGCGCGCAAAGCCCCGGCGAAGCCGCGCGGCATGAAATCGGCTGCGGCCAAGACGCGGGCGCCCTCAGTCGTGCGCGAGAAGCCCGCCGCGGCACGGCCACAGGCAAAGCCCGCGATTGCGGAGGCTCCACGCCAGACGCGAGCCCAAGCCAGGGCGGAGGCCCAGGAGGTTCTGGCGACAGGCGTGCAGACCCTCGTGGTCGAGCCAGACGAAGCCGACATGCGCGTCGACCGCTTCCTGGTCGCGCGGTTCCCGCAGCTTGCCTTCACGCATATCCAGCGCATCGTCCGTAAGGGGGAACTGCGCATTGACGGCAAGAGGGCGCAGCCCAGCGAGCGCCTTGTGGCCGGCCAGAAGGTCCGGGTGCCACCGCTGAAGCTCGATCAGCCTCGTCCGGTCTCCCGTAGCCCGGCCAAGGACCAGGGTGACAGCGATTTCCTGAAGTCTATCACGCTCTATGAGGACAAGGACGTCCTCATCATCAACAAGCCGATGGGGCTTGCCGTCCAGGGCGGCTCAGGCACCAAGCGGCACGTGGACGGGATGCTCGACTCCCTGACCGGCGAGGATGGCCAGAAGCCGCGCCTCGTGCATCGCCTCGACAAGGACACGGCCGGCTGCCTCGTGATCGCCAAGACGCGCTTTGCCGCCTCCACGATGGCAAAGTCTTTCCGCGCCCGCACCACGCGCAAGATCTACTGGGCGCTCGTCGCCGGTGTGCCGCGCGTCCGGCAGGGCAGGGTCTCGACCTACCTTGCCAAGGAAGGCGAGGAGGGCGATGCGCGCATGAAGGTCGCCCAGCACGGCGATGAGGGGGCAAGCCACGCGCTGACCTATTACGCCGTGATCGACACGGCGGCGCAGAAGCTCGCCTGGCTATCCCTCAAACCGGTTACCGGCCGCACGCACCAACTGCGCGCGCACGCGGCGCATATCGGTCATCCCATCGTCGGCGATCCGAAATATTTCGACATCGAGAACTGGGAACTGCCCGGCGGCATCCAGAACAAGCTGCACCTGCTGGCGCGCCGGATCGTCATTGCCCATCCGCGGACAGGCAAGCCCATCGACGTGACGGCGCCGTTGCCGCCGCACATGCAGCAGAGCTTCAACCTGCTGGGCCTGGATACGAGCCAATACGATCCTATCGTCGAGGCGCCCGAGGATTAGGACATCGGCTCTCTAGCGTCGCGAGATCCGGGCGAAGAGCCGTTTCAGGGCAGGACAGTAGAACGCGCAGGTGCGGCCTCGACCTATGGCGCTGCGCCTGCGGACGCTCGCTCCCGCGCCGCGTTACGGAACAACCAGGCCGATATGAGCCACAGCGCGGAGAAGAAGCCGGTCAGGGCCACGATTACCCGTGGCCAGTTCGCCCCTGTGGAGCCCAGCCCGGCCATCAGGGCGATCACCCCGACGAACGTCTGAGCGAGTGCTGTCGCGGCCAGTACGCGCGCCATGCCATGAGGCCGGAATCGCACGATGAGGCCACCGAGGATCGGGACGGCGAGCACACCGGCATACATCAGGTTGGCTGGGTTATCCTCGGACCCGATGATGCCGACGGCAAGGTTCATCCAGATGAGAATGAAGGCTGCCACGACCGCAACGCCTACGGCGGCTCGGTAGGCAGTGTTTCCTGTCATCCTTGCCGCCAGCTCGTAGGCCGCGCAGGCGCCGAGCAGCATGGCACCGAACACGATGAAATCTGTCTCGTCCCAATTCATGTCATCGGTGAACAGCATCGCGATCAGGGGGAGCAGCAAGAGGAGCGCTGCGATGATCCAGGGCGCCAGCCTCCACGAATGCCTGCGTTGCCCGCTGCTGCCTTCCGCGCTTCCTGCCATGGCCCTGCTTCCGTGCCCGCGTGAGGCTTTCAGCCTAGCCCAAGGCTGGTCGATTTCCCACTCTGTCGCACTTTCGCCGCGGGGCAGGCGCAGCATCGGGTATCTCACTCAGCCATCCGGTTGTCTGAGTATTGAGGATTGAGCATCGGTTGGATCCCGAAAGTGCAAATCCACTCTTGGGTCCGATGCTCGGCAAGGAGGAGATGGATGGAACACAAGCATCTTGATCAGCTCCGTAGCGTAGCCGACGTTCAGCAGAGACCTTTGTCCCGTGAGGAACGACTTCAGCGTTGGATCGACCTGCTCGAACGCGATCCGAAGCGCCCCCTGAACTCCCTTGGTGAGATCGAGTATAAGCCGCCAGCCGAGAGAGCCTTGATCCGCGAGGACAACTCTCCGCTGACGGTCGCTTACGAGGATCCGATCCTACGCGCCGATGGTCTTGCAGGCGACAGGCTCGGCGATGCCATGCGCTACTTTGCGCTCTCAGATGGTCAGGCGCACTACGCCCTCTGCTCGTGCCTCAGCGGGCGCACGATGGATGCCTCGACCTGCGCGCAGAGATTGCGGAACGCGACTGGCAACGTCGCCTGGGAATCGGCCGTAGGCGCCTGGGCGCTGGCGGCTCTCGCGGTTAGCCTGCCCGGCCTCGTCTACCTACTGGGCTGACGCGTATTGCGTCGGCTGCCGATCATCACATCAGGAGACCGGTCGTCTCCTGGTGCTGCCTTGGCCGTTGCGGGTTTGCTCTGAATCGGAGACAAAGCTGCAGATCGGATAAAGGCACCTTCACCATGCTGCATATCGAGCCCGTGACTCTCTCGACGGATCGTCTGACCCTAAGGCCCTTGAGCCTCGCCGATGTTCCGGCTCTGGGCGAGGCGGCCGGCGACGGAGAGCTCTGGGCGAAGAAGACCACGACCGTGCCGCGGCCGGAGGGTTTTGAGGCCTATGTGCAGAAGGCCCTGGAGCTGCAGGAGGCCGACCTTGCGCTACCTTTCACGACCGTCGTGAACGAGGGCAATCGGGTTATCGGCTCGACGCGCTACATGAACATCGATGCCGCCAATCACCGGGTCGAGATCGGCACCACCTGGATCGCGAAATCTTGGCAGCGGACCTTCGTCAACACCCACGCGAAATTCCTCATGCTGCGGCACGCCTTCGAGGTGCTGGGCTGCAACGCGGTGGAACTGCGGACCCATCGCCTCAACGACCAATCGCGCGCTGCCATCGAGCGCCTCGGCGCCAAGCTCGACGGAATCCTACGCCAGCACATGATCATGCCCGACGGGCATATCCGCGATACGGCGGTCTACAGCATTGTCCGGGACGAATGGCCTGCGGTACAGGCCGGGCTTGAACGGAAGATGGCTTTGGAGTGAGAAACGCGGCTCAGATGAAGCCGTGCTCCCGTAAATTTCGGATTGAGGCTGCTGCACTCGTGTGGTGGATGAAGATGCCGCCAGCGCCCTCCCAGAGATGGCGGTACTTGTCGTGGTCGTCGACCAGCGCATCGCCGGGGCGGCAATGCTGGCGCTTCAGGGCGGCTGTCGTCGTGATCACTTCCGTGCCCGGAAAGTGCCGCTCGGCCCAGCGTCGCTTCTGCGGCTCAGCCCAGTCGCCCCGGGGCAGGCCGGTCAGGATCACGGGATCGAGGTGCCTCACGGCCTCGAACAGCTCCATGGCGTCGGGCAGGGGCTCCAGGCTGTTGAAGAAATCCCCGGCGGAGGCGAGTTCCGACCAGAAGCGCTTCAGGCCGAACCGCTTCTCGTACGCGGCCGGTGTCATCCCGAAGATCCGGGCGGCGCCCTTGTCGAAATCCGCCAGGACACCGTCGCAATCCAGGAACACGGTCTGCATGCTGGCTGGTCCTCCTATCCGCTAGGCCGAAACAGATCACGCTTGGGATTGTTCCTGCCCGCAGGCAGCTCAAGCTTGGCCGCTTGCGGAACGCTGCCTGGCGGATCACGTTGGACTTTTGACAGTGTTCATCAGGTGAGTTGAGCCATGAGAAGCGACGTTCGGGACAATGAGGACGGTCATCGGTTCGAGCTGGAGCGGAATGGGCAGATCGCGTTCGCGACCTATGAGCGGCGCGGGTCCAACCTCGTAATCCGGCATGTGGAAGCCGCCATTCCCCTGCGCGGAACAGGGGCTGCCGGAGACCTCATGCGGGGAGTGGCGGAAATCGCCCGCTCCGAGGGGCGGAGGATCACACCGCTTTGTGGTTATGCCTTCGCCTGGATTCGGCGCCACAAGGAATATGGCGATCTGCTGAACTGAGCGGCTCCCCCTCCATCCGGTGGGTGTGCCCATTCGCCGTACTGCGAACTGCGTCAAAATAAACTAAACAGCGGCTCCTCCAAAAAATTCAAACTGCGCTATGGGGGCGCCGCCGGTGACCAACGTTCTCGAAAAAGCCAGACAGCTGCTGTCCAAAAAAGGCGTGGCTGTTTCAGCCGCCATCCTTGCCCTGGTGATTGCGGTCGCCGTATTCCTCGCCCCGCGCTATCTGGCGCAGCCGGTCGCCGAGATCACGTTTTCCGAGTTCACACGTGAACTGACCCAGAAGAAGGTCCAGAAGGTTCTTATCGGAAGCGGCGGCCTCTCCGTCTCCTTGGCAGACAGGGATGTCTTCGTCCGCATGCCGAACGGTCTCGTCAGCGCCGACTATATCGAGCGGATTACCGCCTCTGGCGCTGAGGTCGATTTCAAGAAGCCCGGCTTCGATCCGGCCCAAATGGCGAGCATCCTCGTGCCTATCGTGCTGGTTTTGGCTGTGCTGGCCATGCTGGCCATTCAGACCGACTTCAAGCCGACCTCCCGCTGGCCCAAGGTGGTCCGCAGTATCCCGAACCGCTTCGACGACGTGGCAGGCCAGGATGAAGCCAAGGCCGAACTGCAGGAGGTGATCGCCTTCCTGAAGGACGCAGACGCCTTCACTAAGGTCGGAGCCCGCATTCCCCGCGGCCTGCTGATGGTAGGCCCTCCGGGAACCGGCAAGACCCTGATCGCCAAGGCTCTAGCCGGGGAGGCGGGGGTCTCCTTCATGGCTGTGTCGGGCAGCGACTTCTCGGCGCCCCTCATCGGCATCGCCAAGGGTCGCGTGTCCAAGCTCTTTGAGCAGGCCCGCAAGAAGGCACCCTGCCTGATCTTCATCGACGAGATCGATGCCATCGGCCGCAAGCGCGGGGGCGGGGGATCGGCGGCAGACCGCGAGTTCGAGTCCACCTTGAACCAACTCCTCGTGGAGATGGACGGCTTCAACACCACGGCTGGCGTGATCGTCATCGGCGCCACCAACCGCGTTGACGTGCTCGATGCGGCCCTCCTGCGCCCCGGGCGCTTCGACCGCCAGGTTCATATCGGGCTGCCCGACATTACCGGTCGCGAGGCGATCCTCAACGTTCATGCCCGCAACATCAAGCTGGCTGATGGAGTGAGCCTTGCCTCCATCGCAAAGGGCACGCCCGGCTTCTCGGGCGCCGACCTCGGCAATCTCCTCAACGAGGCCGCGATCTTTGCCGCTCGTGAAGGGGCCGAGGCGGTGATCCGCGAGCACCTAGAGGCCGCCCGCAACAAGATCATCATGGGCCTTGAGCGCCGCTCCCTCGTCATCTCGGATGAAGAGCGCAAGCTTGTGGCGGTGCATGAGGCGGGGCACGCGCTCTGCGCCACCCTGCTCCCGGCCTCCGATCAGGTGCACAGCGCCACCATTATTCCCCATGGCCAAGCGCTCGGCCTCGTCATGCGGCTGCCGGAGCATGACCGATTCTGCATCCCGGTGGAGAAGCTCGAGGCGGATCTCATCGTCGCCATGGGCGGTCGCGCGGCCGAGGAGGTCGTGTTCGGACCGAAGAAGGTCACGACAGGTGCCGCCAGCGACATCGCGCATGCCACCAACATCGTGACTCGTATGGTGACCGAGTGGGGCATGAGCCCGGCCATCGGCATGGTGCGCGTCACCCGCGCGGGCGACAACCTTCCGCGTGAGGTCGAGCAGGAAATCCGGCGCATCATCGACGAGATGTACGAGGCCGCGAAGGCCTGCATCGAGGACAACCGCGATGCCCTCGATGCCCTGACGGAGGCGTTGCTGGAGCACGAGACAATCGAGGGCGACGAGGTCCGCAGGATCGTTCACATGCAGCAGGCGAGACTGGCGGCCTGAACAGGCCCCCTCTCACGGCAGCACGGTTGCTTTACAACGCTTGGGAGCCTCTAAGCTGGCAGAGAGGCGCGTGTTCTCATATGGTGCGTCACATCAAGGGGCTTCACATGAAACAACTCGTCCGCGCCGCTTTCGCCATCAGCATCGGACTTCTGGTCACGGCCTGCGATAAGTGTGGCAACTGGAACATCAACACCCCACAGCTATGCCACGAGACCAAGCCGCAAGGTTGAGGTTCAATCGCGTCGCGCAAGCGTTAAAGCACACACGCGGTGCCTCGTGCGGCAGGGTATAATCTGATATCAGGCCAGGTGCAGCTACCTGGCCCGCAGTTCTCCATCGCCCCAGTTTTCGCGGGTGACGGACAGCCCGAGTTGCGCCTCGAGCAGCGATACATAGAGATCCGGTCGAGCCACGTAGGGAAAGTGCCCGCCCCATTCGAAACGGTAGGCGACTGACGGCTTCAAGCGCGCTCTTACAGCGTCCCGCATCGGCGGCGGAATGAGAGGGTCGTCGGCGCTCTCGATCGTTGCAATCCTGTCCCGCGGCAGACTGAGGGGTGGCAGCTCCGGCCCCTGTTTGAGCGCGTTCAGCCGTGCGCGCAGTTCCTGCTCGGGGATCCGCCCACCGACTTCGGCCATCAGAAGATCGACTAGATCCTCCTGCTCCGGATGAGAGTCCCGCCAGGTGCCGAGACCCTGGCCGAAACCGGCGCGGAGTTCCTCGATCGGTGCATTCTCGATATCGGAGGAGTAGGGCGGTCGGGCCGCGATTCCTGCAACCGAGTGCAACGTGTTGGCCGCGATGAGTCTCTCAACAATATGCGGATACGCTGCGGAGAAGTATTGTGCCAGGTATCCTCCGAGGGAGGAGCCGAGCACTGTAACACGGTCAAGGCCAATCCTGCCGCAAAGCTCCACGAGATCGCTTGCCCACTCTGCTACGCCGCCGCTCTTAGGGTAGGTAACGGAAACGATGCGGGCACGGTCTTTCAGGGCCTCTATCTGCTGCCAGAAGATGTCGCCGCGGCCCAACGTGCCCGGAATGAGCAGCAGTGCTGGGCCCGCATCGCCTGTCTGGACATATCCCCATTCCCGGCTGCCGATGAGGGTCCGCTGCTCGGGGTGGCGATCTGTGAAGCGGTCACGGTTTGCGATCAGGCGATTGGCCATGCGAACGGCTCCTTCAAACTTAGGCCGGACTACAGGTCTCGTCGGAGCGGGGAGCCTCCACGAAGCTGCGTCTCTGCGCCCAGGCTGCCGCAGATGGCACTTGAACACCAGAGGTAGGGGGCTGCTACGTGATGTAAAATGTCTTTGAGAAGCGTACGACCTGTGGGTCTGCTTAAGTGCTCCGCCGCTCGATAAGAACATGCCCCGTATCGATGATGCGCGAGGCGCCTTCAGGGTGTTCGCTATGGATGCCTCCGAGAATCAAGCGCGCGACTTCCTTTCCGATCAGGTCGCCAGAAGGGCGGATCGTCGTGAGAGAGGGGATGCACGAAGCACTGAAATCGAGGTCCCCGAAACCAATCACGGCAATCCTGTCCGGTACGGCAATCTCCCGGCGCTGGCACTCGAAGAGCGCGCCCAGGGCGATAAGATCGTTCGAGCATGCGATGCCATCGAGGTCCGGAACCTGCTGGAGGGCACGGCTCAACAGGAGCGATCCGGCCTCGACCGTGGCTGCCCCTGGATGATTGATGACCTCGCAGGTTGCGGTTTCCGCCGCGTGCTTGGCCTCGTCGGCAAAGCCGCTCGCGCGCTTGGCGGCGCGATGATCCTCCTGCATGCGGGCGCCGAGGAACGCGATGGAGCGGCGTCCCTTTGACAGGAGGTGCCGGGCTGCGGACGCGCCCACCTGCGGGTGTGAAAAACCGACTGCCATGTCGATCGGCTTTGCGCCGATCTCCCACATCTCGACGACAGGCACCCCGCTCGCCCGCAGAAGCTTGCAGGTTTCAGCGCTGTGAGACAGGCCTGTCAGCACGACGGCTGCGGGAGCCCAGGAGAGGGCGGTTCGAACCAGAGCTTCCTCCTGATCCTCCCCATACTCGCTATGACCGAGGATCACCTGCAGGCCTTCGGCGGCCAACTCAGATTGCAGGGTCGACACCGTCTCGGCGAAGAACGCGTTGCGGATCGACGGTACGATGATGCTGACCACCTTCGAGGATGCGGCCGCGAGTCCGCCTGCCACCAGATTAGGAACATAGCCCAAGGTCGAGACGGCACGGGCGATTTCCTGGCCAGCCGCAGGGGAAACGGCGGCGGGCTTGCGAAGGTAGAGCGAGACCGTGGAAGGGGAGACCTGGGCGAGCTTGGCCACATCCATCATCGTCACGCGCTGCATCTTGCGCCGCTTCCGGGGCACGCGGTTCTGCGAGCTGTTGCCAGCATCCATCAGCCTTGCCTTTCGTAGCGCTACGAGAGAATACTTTCCGACAGTATAGTGCTGATATGGCATTTCTCCAACAGATTATGCCAGATTACCCGCTAAAGCCTTAATCCACGGGCGCTAAGGGACTTCCCTGAAAGCTGCTTGCGCAAAACTTATCGTAGCGCTATTATGCGCCTACTGAGCCAAGAACCTGGGATTCGTCGCAGGGGCATATGTGCAAGTGCGCCGGGATCGAGTGCGCCGCAAATCAACAGGGAGGGAGCATGTCGTCTGTCAGCTTCCGCAAGCTTGAGAAGACTTACGGTGCCCTGCGAATCGTAAAGGGCATCGACCTGGAAATTGCCGACCGCGAGTTCGTGGTGCTGGTGGGCCCGTCTGGCTGCGGCAAGTCAACGACCCTGCGCATGCTTGCAGGCCTTGAGAGCATCAGCGGCGGCGAGATCCGCATCGGCGAGAGGGTGGTGAACAAGCTGCCGCCCCGCGAGCGAGACATCGCCATGGTTTTCCAGGATTACGCGCTCTACCCGCACAAGACCGTCTATGAGAACATGGCCTTCAGCCTGAAGGTGCGGGGGATTCCATCCGCCGAGATCAAGCCGCGCATCACCCAGGCGGCCGAGATGCTCGGAATCACCCAGCTTCTCGAACGGAAGCCGAGCCAGCTCTCCGGCGGGCAGCGCCAGCGCGTCGCCATGGGGCGCGCCATCGTGCGTCGTCCCCAAGTGTTCCTGTTCGACGAGCCGCTCTCGAACCTCGATGCCAAGCTGCGCGGCCAGGTCCGCACGGAAATCAAGCGTCTCCATCAGGCCATCGGCACCACCATCATCTATGTGACTCACGATCAAGTCGAGGCGATGACGCTCGCCGACCGTATCGTGATCCTGAAGAATGGGGAGATCGAGCAGGTCGGCACCCCGGACGAGGTTTACAACTCCCCAGCCAGCGTCTTCGTCGGCGGCTTTATCGGCTCACCGGCCATGAATTTCGCCAAGGGCACGATCCGCGGCGGACAGCTGACGTTCGACGGCGGAGCCAGCCTTCCGCTACAGAGCCACACGGTCGTGAAAGCCTCTGGCCTCGAGGGACGTGAAGTGGTCGTCGGCATCCGTCCGGAGCATTTCGTGCCGGCCGGCGAGGGCCATGCCCTGTCAGGCCGGGTGCAGGTCGTCGAGCCGCTGGGCTCCGATACCCTCATCCATTTCGCCCTCGGCTCGTCCAATCTGACCGCGCGCGTCGCGCCGGAGATGCGCCCGAGCCCCGGCGAGAACCTCTCCATCGGTGTCGATCCTTCGCGGATCCACCTGTTCGATGCGGCAACGGAACGGGCCATCGCCTAAAAAGGTGCGGTTCAACAAAGGGTGCCGGCATGAAACCGGCATCGTCAAACTTCCACGGAGGAAACGATGACTCTCAAGACAACCATGACACTACTTCTGGCGGGCGCGGCTGTAACTCTGTCGGCATCCGTCGCGACAGCGCAGACCAACCTGCGGGTTTTTGTCTCGAGCCAGCACCGCCCTGACGTATGGCGCAAGGCCTTCGACATGTACGAGGCCAAGAACTCGAACGTGAAGGTGACGATCGAGACCGGTGGCAACACCTCCGAGCAGCAGGCCCAGTACCTCAACACTGTCATGACGGCGAAGGACTCGTCGCTCGACATCATGATCCTCGACGTGATCCGCCCGGCACAATATGCAGCAGCCGGCTGGACCGTGCCCTTCAACGAAGTCCTCGGCAGCGATGCCGCCAACTACATGAAGCGCTATCTCCCGGCTTATGCCGAGGCCAACACGGTCGATGGCAAGGTCGTGGCTCTGCCGGCCTTTGCCGATGCCATGTTCCTCTACTACCGCAAGGATCTTCTCGAGAAGCACGGCATTCAGCCGCCGCAGACCTGGGACGAGCTTGCGGCTGCGGCCAAGAAGGTGACGGACGCCGAGAAGGATCCGAACCTCCAGGGTCTGTCCTTCCAGGGCAAGGCCATCGAAGGCGCAGTCTGCACCTTCCTCCTGCCGTACTGGAGCATGGGCAAGCAACTCGTCTCCGACGGCAAGCTCTCCTTCGACAAGGACGCGGCCGTGAAGTCGCTGAAGCTGTGGAAGGACTTTGTCGATCAGGGCGTCGCCAAGAAGAACATCGCCGAAGTGGCGACCGACGACACCCGCAAGGAGTTCCAGTCCGGCAACGTGCTCTTCGCCGTCAACTGGTCCTATGCATGGGGTCAGTTCCAGGGCGCCGAGTCCGCCGTGAAGGACAAGGTCGGCGTTGTGAAGCTGCCGGCCGTGCAGGGCGGTCAGCCGGCCTCCTGCCTGGGTGGCTGGGAATGGGGCGTGTCAGCCTATTCCAGCAACAAGACCGAGGCGCAGAAACTCGTCCAGTACCTGTCGAGCCCCGAGACTTCGGAGTTCATGGCGATCAATGCTTCCCTGCTGCCGCAATTTCCGGAAGTCTATACGGATGCGGACGTGACCAAGGCCGTGCCGTGGTTCGCTAATGCCAAGCCCGTCGTCGAGACCGCTAAGGCTCGTCCCGTGACGCCGCGCTACAACGAGGTCAGCGAGATCATCCGCACCACCGTCAACGGTGTTCTGGCCGGCCAGTCGACACCTGAGGAAGGCGCAACGCAGATGGAAGGTCGCCTGCGTCGCGTGCTGCGCTAAGACAAGCCGCAATAATCATTTGACGGGCGCCTACGGGCGTCCGTCACCCCAACGTCGCAACCGGGCGGGATGATCACGATGGCAACGGCCAGCGAAACGACCCTAGTGACCACGCACAACGAGAGCGGCACCAAATGGTGGACGCGGTTTCTCGATCCGAGCGAGCGCACTCTGGCCGTGCTGCTGCTGATGCCGGCAGCGCTTCTGCTGACGCTGATCATCGTCTATCCGGTCTGCCGCCTGATCTGGACAAGTTTCCAGAGCCTGTCTCTCACCTCCGGCTTGCCGGCAACCTTCGCCGGACTTGAGAACTACACGCTTATGCTGGAGGATCCGGTGTTCTGGGAGACGACCTGGAACACGGTACTGATTACGCTCATCACCGTTCCGGGCGCGCTATTCGTCGGCCTCGCTCTCGCCCTGATGGCGAACCTTCCGTTCAACGTGAAGTGGCCCGTTCGCCTGTCGCTCCTGATCCCCTGGGCTCTGCCGCTCTCCTTCGCCGGTCTCATCTTCGCGTGGTTCTTTCATTCCGAGTACGGCGTTGTGAACGACGTGCTTCGGCGCATCGGCATCGAGGGCGTGATCTGGTTCAACTCCGCCAATTGGGCCTTTGCCGCGATCTGCCTCACGATCGTCTGGAAGACCTCGTCCTTCATGGCGCTCATCATCCTCGCCGGCCTCCAGACAATCCCGCGCTCTCTCTACGAGGCGGCTGACGTGGATGGGGCAGGGCGCCTGAGGCAGTTCTTCGAGATCACGCTGCCGCTGCTCAAGCCCGCCATCGTCGTGGCTCTGATCTTCCGCACCATCACGGCGCTGCAGACCTTCGACATCCCGTTCACCATGACGCGTGGCGGTCCGGGCACCTCCACGGCGACGCTCGCCATGTACATCCACCAGAACACGGTCGACTTCCTCGATCTCGGCTATGGCTCGGCGCTCGCGGTCGTCATGTTCGCCCTCTCCATGGGCGTGACGGCGGTCTACCTTCGCATGATCCGGGCCAAGGGGTGACAGCCATGAGCCACGACACCACTGCGAGCCGCTCGCTTTTCTCCGGCAAGCCCCTGCGCATCCTGATCGGCTTCATCCTGGTCGTGAACGGCATGTTCCCGGCGCTCTGGATTCTGTTCACGTCGCTCAAGACGGAATCGGAACTGACGCTAAAGCCGATTACTTGGCTGCCGCATGCGCCGACGATCGCGAATTATCTGCGCGCGTTCACAGACCAGCCCCTGCTGCTGTTCCTGTTCAACAGCTTCATGGTGGCGATCCTGTCCACCGCACTGACGCTCTTCATATCGGTGCTTGCCGCCTATGCGCTGGCCCGGCTTCAGTTGCGGGCCCGGGATCTCATCCTGTCGGCTATCATCGCGGTATCGACGTTCCCACTCGTCACGCTGCTTGTCCCGCTCTTCGAGATCATGCGGGCTCTCGGCCTTCTCAACACCTGGGTAGCTCTGATCCTGCCCTATACGGTGCTGAGCCTGCCGGTCTGCACCCTGATCCTGGTCTCGTTCTTCGAGGGCATTCCGCGTGATCTCGAGAACTCCGCCATGATCGACGGCTGCACTCGCATCGGTGCGCTGTTCAAGGTCGTGGTGCCCCTCTCGGCACCGGGCGTATTCACGGCAGGGATCCTGGCATTCGTGAACGCCTGGGATGAGTTCCTGCTGGCACTTTCGTTCAATTCCAACCCCGCCCTGCGCACGCTCCCGGTCGGCATCACGCTCTATCAGGGTGAGTTCGCTTTCCCCTGGCCGGTGATCTCGGCAGCGCTCGTCGTCGGCATCGTGCCGGTCGCGGTCCTGATTGTGATCTTCCAGGAGCGCGTCGTGTCCGGACTGACTTCCGGCGGCATCAAGGGATAAGGACCGTTTGCAATGACACGCCGATCAATCGGAGAGCTGCGGAGTCAGCGCTGGTTCGCATCCGACGACATGCGCGGTTTCGCGCATCGCCAGCGCACGCAGCAGATGGGCATGCGGCGGGAGGAGTTTCTTGGAAAGCCCGTTGTCGCCATCGTCAACACCTGGAGCGATCTCAGCCCCTGCCACTCGCACCTGCGCGACCGCGCAGAGGCGGTGAAGCGCGGCGTGTGGCAGGCGGGCGGCTATCCGGTGGAGCTGCCGGCTCTATCCGTCGGCGAGGTGATGGTGAAGCCCACCACCATGCTCTACCGCAACTTCCTCGCCATGGAGGTGGAGGAGCTGCTACGCTCGCATCCTATCGACGGCGCCGTGCTCCTGGGCGGTTGCGACAAGTCCACGCCGGGCCTCCTCATGGGAGCGATCAGCATGGACATCCCGGTGATCTACTGCCCGGCCGGACCCATGTCGAACGGGCAATGGCGCGGACATAAGACGGGTGCTGGCACCCACACCAAGAAGTATTGGGACGAGCTTCGCGCCGGCAATATCACTCAGGACGATTGGGTCGATCTCGAAAGCCGGATGACCCGCTCTATCGGCACCTGCAACACCATGGGCACGGCCTCCACCATGACGTCCATCGTGGACGCAATGGGCCTCACGCTTCCCGGCGCGACGTCGATCCCGGCCGCCGACAGCGGTCATCCCCGCATGGCCTCGGCCTGCGGCGAGCGTATCATCGAGATGATCTGGGAGGACTTCAAACCCTCCCGCTTTCTCGACGCGAGGAGCTTCCGCAACGGCCTCATCGCCTACATGGCGCTTGGCGGGTCGACCAATGCCGCCGTTCACCTGATCGCCATGGCGCGCCGGGCCGGCGTCGATCTCACTCTTGACGACATGTCCGACATGGCGGGTCGGGTGCCTGTCTGCGCCAATCTCTTCCCATCGGGCGAGTATCTGATGGAAGATTTCTACTTCGCCGGCGGGCTTCTGGCGCTGCTCAGGAAGCTGGAGCGGCATCTCGACAAGGACGCCGTGACGGTGAACGGCAAAACGCTCGGCGAAAACATCGCCGGAGTCGAGTGCTGGAACGACGAGGTCATCCGCGGAGAGGACAACCCGGTCGTGCCGCTCTCTCGCGGCAAGACGCTGGCGGTACTGCGCGGAAATCTCGCCCCCAACGGCGCCGTCATGAAATCCTCGGCGGCCAACCCGAAATTCCTCAAGCATGTCGGGCCCGCCCTCGTGTTCGACAGCCCGGCCGAGATGAACCGCACCATCGACGATCCCGACCTCGACATCACGGAGGATACGGTCATCGTGCTGCGCAATGCCGGTCCCGTGGGCGCGCCGGGCATGCCGGAATGGGGCAACCTGCCGATCCCGAAGAAGCTCCTTCGCCAAGGTGTGCGCGACATGGTGCGCATCTGTGACGGCCGCATGAGCGGCACCCATTACGGCACCTGCATCCTGCATGTGGCGCCGGAAGCGGCAATCGGCGGACCCCTCGGCCTCCTTAAGACAGGAGACCTTGTGGAACTCGATGTGGAGGCCGGGCGCCTCGACATGCGGGTCGACGAGAAGGAGCTGGAGCGCCGCCGCGCCGAATGGAAGCCGGGAGCCTTGCGCTACGAGCGTTCCTTTGCGGCCCTCTACCAGCGCCACGTCTCCCAGGCCGATGAGGGCTGCGACTTCGACTTCCTGTCCACGCGCGGCCCCGTGGCCGAGCCGTCAATCTTTTAAAGGTTTGCCATGATCAGCATCGAGAACCGCTTCAAAGGCTGGCTGAAAGGGCAGGGCCCCAAGCCGCCGCTCGGCACTTGGCTCATGGCAGCCGCCCCTGCGACTGCCGAGGCGATGGGCTACAGCGGCTTCGACTTCCTCGTCGTCGATATGGAACATGTGCCAATCGAGGTGTCGGATCTGGCGCATATCCTGCGCGCCATCGGCTGCACGCCGGCCGACGCGGTGGTGCGGCTCGCCTGGAACGATCAGGTGCTTGTCAAGCGCGTGCTCGATGCGGGCGCCCAGACGATCATGCTGCCCTTCGTGCAGACGGCCGAAGAGGCCCGCCAGGCGGTCGCGTTCGCCAAGTATCCGCCCGAAGGCGTGCGCGGCGTGGCCGCCGTGCACCGCGGCTCGCGATTCGGCCGCGCCGCGGACTATCTCAAGCGCGCCAACGATCAAATCGCGGTCATCGTCCAGCTCGAGACGCCCGAAGCAATCGAACGGATGCCGGAGATTGCCGCCGTTCCAGGGATCGACGCCCTGTTTGTCGGGCCGGGCGACCTTGCCGCCGCCATGGGCCACATCGGCAACATCGCGCACGCGGAAGTCCAGGCGCTGATCGAAAAGGCCGCCAAGATGGCACGTGAAGCCGGCAAGCCGGTCGGAATCGTCGGTCCCAATCCGGACATGGTGAAGCGCTTCATCGGTTACGGCTACAGCTACGTGGCGGTGGCCTCTGACATTGCCATGATGACGAGCCGCGCCTCCGAGTGGCTTGGTGCTCTCAGGGGCGAGGCTGCACCTGCTCCTGCCGCGCCCGCTGCGGCCTACTAAAGCCTTGAGGAGGTTATCCTGATCGTCACGCTCAGGAACAGCGCTCTGAAGCTCGATCTGGCGCCAACCATCGGAGGCGCCATTGCGGGCTTCTGGCATGATCGGGTGGCGCTCATGCGGGAGACTCCTGAGCAGGCCTTGCGCGACGGATTGGTGCGGCAGACCAGCTGCTATCCGCTCATTCCCTACAGCAACCGGATCGCGCAGGGGCGCTTCTCGTTCGAGGCTGTCGAGCATCGGCTGGCGCTGAACTTCGGCGACCACCCGCATTCCATCCATGGCAATGCCTGGCAGAAGCCCTGGCAGGTCGTGGAAGCGGATGATGCACGCTGCCGTCTTGCGCTCACTCACCGTCCGGATGGAGAGGCGGCGGAGGGGTGGCCCTTCGCCTACCGCGCTGAGCAGCTTTTCGAGCTCTCTCCGGATGGATTGACGCTCACGCTACTGCTTGAGAACGCGGATCATCGCGCCATGCCAGCCGGTTTGGGGCTGCACCCGTTCTTTCCGAAGCGCCCTGGAGTTCGCTTGCAGTTCGCAGCCGAGCGTGTCTATCCCAACGGCGAGGATTCGCTTCCGATGGACCGCATTCCGGTTCCGGACAATTGGAGCTACCGGACCATGCGCGAGTTGGGCGAGCCGCGTCTCGACAACTGCTTCTCAGGCTGGAATGGAACGGCGCGCATCGCCTATGTTCAGGAGAAGATCGCCTTGAGCATCGAGGCCGATCCGCTCTTTGGCCATCTCGTGGTGTATGTTCCTAACGAGCGTGATTTCTTCGCAGTCGAGCCTGTGAGCCACATGAACGACGCCATCAACCGGCCTGACCCGACCGATCACGGACTCAAAATCCTCAAGCCGGGCGAGCGCCTGACAGCACGGGTCTGGTTCGGCGTGGAGGCCTTGTCATGAATCTCGCCGTTGCGTTGGACCTTCGGGCCGAACTCGGAGAGTGTCCTGTCTGGTCCGTCGAGGAGCAGGCGCTCTACTTCGTCGACATCAAGGGCAGGGCGCTCCACCGCTTTGTGCCCGCAACCGGCGCACACCGCACCTTTTCCATGCCCGAGGAAATCGGGTGCATCGGGCTGCGACAAGGCGGCGGCTTCATTGCGGGTTTTCGCTCGGGACTCTGGCTGCTCGACCACGATGGCAACCGCATGCGTAAGCTTGCCGACAATCCGGAAGACCAGCGCACGAGCCGGTTCAACGACGGGCGCGTCGATCCGGCGGGCCGCTTCCTGGCCGGCACCATCGACGAGCCCAAGGATGGCGGCAAGGCGCATCTCTACCGCTACGATTCCCGTGGGCTGGCAACACTTGCTGGCGGTCTTCTGACCTCCAACGGCGTCGCCTTCTCGCCCGACGGCCGCACCCTCTACCACTCCGATACGCCCACCTTCACTGTCTGGCGTTATGCGTATGACCCCGCGACCGGTGAGGCCACGGACAAGACCCTGTTCGTGCGTCTACAGCCCACTGAAACCGATCGAGGCCGTCCCGACGGCGCGGCGGTGGATGCGGAAGGCTGCTATTGGACTGCTCTGTTCGAGGGCGGACGAATTCATCGCTATTCGCCGGACGGGCGCCTGCTGGCCGAATATCCCGTTCCCGCCCGGTGTCCCACCATGGTCTGCTTCGGCGGTGCCGATCTGAAGACCCTGTACGTGACGTCCGCCCGCACCGGCCGTTCCGAGGACGAACTGGCAGCCCTTCCGCATTCCGGCAGTCTGTTCGCCATGCCGGTCGATGTGCCTGGGCTGCCCGAATACGAATTCGATCTTTCCGTTTAAGGCTGCATTGCCATGTCGTTCGATTATACAACCGCCCAATATTGCTCACTCTCGGACCGCTCGGTCGTCATCACGGGCGGCGCTTCCGGGATCGGCGAGGAGATGGTGAGAGCCTTTGTCGCTCAAGGCGCGCGCGTCTCCTTCATCGACGTAGCGAGGGAGCCGGGCGAGGCTCTGGCGACCGCAACGGGGGCCGACTTTTACCCCTGCGATGTTGCCGATATTTCTGCCCTTCGCGAGGCACTGGCCAGAATCGAGAATGATCACAGCGGCGTGGATGTTCTTGTCAACAATGCCGGCAAGGACGATCGGCATGACATGGGCGAGGTGGAGCCCGATTACTGGCGGCGCATGCTGGCGCTCAACCTCGATCATCAGTTCTTCGCCACGCAGGCGGTCTCGAAGGGCATGGCTGCACGCGGCGCCGGCTCGATCATCATGCTGGGCTCCATCTCCTGGATGCGCGGGCGTCCCGGCATGGTGGGCTATACGACTGCCAAGGCGGCGATCAACGGGATGACACGCACGCTTGCCCGAGAGTTGGGACCTGCTGGAATCCGGGTGAACTGCATCGTGCCGGGTGCGATCCTCACCGAGCGGCAGAAGACGCTCTGGCTGACGCCGGAGTTGAACCAGCAGTTCCTCGACCTCCAGGCCCTGAAGTTCCGGCTCGACGCCAGCCATGTGGCGAGAATGGCGCTCTTCCTTGCCTCTGATGAGAGCGGCGGCTGCACGGGGGCGAACTTCATCGTCGATGCCGGCCTGACGCAGAATTGAGATTGCCATGAAAATCCAGACCACTCCTGACGGCTTCCACCTCGTTCTCGACGGCAGGCTTATCCTGCGCCACCGCAGCGATGCTCCATGCCTGTTCGTCGGCCAGGGCGACGCGCGCATGGACATGTACCGCGGCAATTTCGACATCGAGGATTATGTCGTCGAGCGCACGCCGCTGGCGCATGCAGTGGTGTCAGGCTCGGAAATCGCCTTCTCAGCGGCACCGGGCCAGCCGGCCCGCCTGACCCTGCAGGTGTCGGGCGACGAGCGGAATGGCACCATCGCATTCCGCACCGACGATGCCGCCATCAACCGGCTCTGGATCCACGTCGCGGCGGAGGACGACGAGCATGTCTGGGGCGGCGGCGAGCAGATGTCGTATTTCGACATGCGCGGCCGGCGGTTTCCCCTCTGGACCTCCGAGCCCGGCGTGGGCCGCGACAAGACGACGGAAATCACCTTAAAGGCGGATGTCAGCGGCAAGTCGGGAGGTGATTACTGGAACACCAACTATCCGCAGCCGACCTATCTCTCATCGCGGCGCTACGCGCTGCATGTGGAGACGAGCGCCTATTCGGCTTTCGACTTCCGCCGAGGCGACTTTCACGAGATCGAGGTCTGGACGGTGCCTGAACAGATCGAGCTGACCGCTCGTCCAACTTTCATTGATCTCGTCGAGGCCATGGCCGAGCGCTTCGGCCGCCAGCCCCCGCTGCCGGAATGGGTCTATGGCGGGGCGATCATCGGCTTGAAGGACGGTGCCAATTCATTCGAGCGGCTGGAGCGCATCATCGCTGCCGGCACCAAGGTCTCCGGCCTCTGGTGCGAGGATTGGGTGGGCCTGCGCCACACCTCCTTCGGCGCGCGCCTGTTCTGGGACTGGAAGGCGAACGATGACCGCTATCCGGCGCTGCGCCAGCGCATCGCCGACCTGGAGGATCGCGGCATCCGCTTCCTCGGCTATGTGAATCCATATCTGGCGGTCGACGGCTCGCTCTTCCCCGAGGCCGAAGCTGCAGGCTATTTCGCGACAGACGGGAATGGGCAAACGTCTCTCGTTGATTTCGGCGAGTTCGATTGCGGCGTCGTTGACTTCACAAACCCGGAGGCAGCCACATGGTTCGCGGAGCGTGTCATCGGCCAGAACATGATCGATTTCGGGCTCTCCGGATGGATGGCCGATTTCGGCGAGTATCTTCCCATCGACGTGAAGCTCGCCAACGGCATTGATGCCAAAGTCATGCACAATGCTTGGCCGACGCTCTGGGCCGAGGTGAACGCCCGCGCCGTCGAGAGCAGGGGGAAGACAGGCGAGACCCTGTTCTTCATGCGTGCCGGATTCACGGGGGTCCAGCGGCATTGCCCGCTGCTCTGGGCAGGCGATCAGTCGGTCGACTTTACCCGTCACGACGGCCTTGTGACCGTCATCTCGGGCGCGCTCTCATCGGGGCTCCTCGGCAATGCCTACCATCACTCGGATATCGGCGGCTATACCAGCCTCTTCGGCAATGTGCGTACGCCGGAGCTCATCATGCGCTGGGCCGAGATGGGAGCCTTCACGCCGGTCATGCGCACCCACGAGGGCAATCGCCCGCGTGAGAACCTGCAGATCGACCAGGACCCGCAGGTGCTGGACCATTTCGCCCGCATGACACGGGTCTATGTGCATCTGGTGCCATACCTGAAATCCCTCGTGAGGGAGGCCTCCACGCAGGGCCTGCCGGTGCAGCGGCCGCTGTTCCTCCATTTCGAGGACGATGCCCGCACCTATGCCATCCAGGATGCCTATCTCTATGGCGCGGATCTTCTGGTGGCTCCCGTCTCGCAGGCCGGGAAGACCGAGTGGAGCACGTATCTGCCCGCCGGAGCGGAGTGGGTTCATATCTGGACCGCCGAGACATTTGCGGGCGGAAGCGACGTGACCGTTCCTGCGCCTTTCGGCCAGCCGCCGGTGTTCTACCGCGCCGGCTCACGTTTCGCAGAGCTGTTCGCGAGCCTGAGGACAATCTGAGCGATGTCGGTTGTGGAGCTCATCGGCTTTCTCCTGCTGGCGGGCGCCGCAGCCTATGCTCAGACTCTCACGGGTTTTGCCTTCGGCCTCATCACCATGGGCGGTGTCGGGCTGACAGGTCTTCTATCGCTGCCTGATGCGGCCATGATCGTGAGCGTACTCACGCTGGTAAACGCCACGCAGATGCTCCTGAAGGGCTGGCGCGATGTGGCGTGGCGAGAGTTCGGCTTCGTCATGGCGGCCAGCATCCCGATGCTCTTCGTCGGCTATTGGCTGCTGGAATGGCTCGCCGGAACCCGTGCCGATCTCCTGCGCCTGATCCTCGGGCTCGTAATCATCGTCTCAAGCCTGCAATTGGCGCGAAAGCCGAAGCCTCTGGAGAAGCAGTCCGGTGACGGATCGTTTCTTTTCTTCGGCTCCATTGCCGGGCTCATGGGCGGGATGTTCTCAACCGCCGGGCCACCGCTTGTCTATCATTTCTACCGCCAGCCCATGTCCCTCGTGAAGGTCCGGGAAACACTTGTTACCGTCTTCGCGCTCAACGCCGTGTTCCGTATCGGTCTCGTGGTGCTCTCCGGCGACCTGCCATCCGGTTCGAACCTGACAGGCCTTCTTGCCATTCCGGCAGTCATGGGCGCGACCTATGCGGCGCGTCGCTGGCCACCTCCAGTTTCGCCAACCACGATGCGTCGTATCGTGTTTATTCTCCTCTTTCTCTCAGGCGTGTCTCTCGGAGCACCTGCCGTCATTCATCTCTTTGGAGTTCTGTCATGAGTGTTCATCACCAGCCTGCTGCCCGTCGTGTTCTGGATCTGAAGGACGCGTCGCTTCTGGTGGACTGGGCCTATGTGGCGGGCGCG
>NZ_JAYGGN010000010.1:0-192540 GCF_036314045.1 Microvirga sp. CF3062 | reverse complement strand
TCCAAGTACGGCATCGAGGGCTTTCTCGAGATCAAGTACATCAACATCGCCGGGCTGTAGCCGGCAAGAAGCCCGGCCAAGCCGGGCTTTCTCTTGTCTCGGGCTATTAGAGCCTGTCAGCTCTTTGCCCTCAGCAGCATGTCTGCGAGTTCAGCAAAACCGTCTCCCGAGTGGCCCTCCGTGATGTAGGCGGGCTTGTGCGTCAACCGGTGGGCAAAGGCCTGGATGTTGGCCACGCCGACGCTGAACGGGAATGCGGCGAACATGGGCTCGTCATTGGGTGAATCGCCCGCGTAGATCACGGCGTTTTTCGCCTGCTCCCAATCCATGCCGAACACATCGGCCAGCAGGGTTTTCGCCATGCTGAGCTTGTTGTAATCGCCGAACCAGCCGTTCACATGAATCGAGCTCACCTTCGCCTGAGCGCCGGCTTTCTCGAAGATGGACACGATCCGGTCCACCTCCGTTTCGGGCAGAGCCGGCACGTCCTCGCAGAAGTCGATGGCGAGATCCGCCAGGCGGTAGGCCTGATCGCTGGCAAGGGCTGAGCCCGGCACGGTGGCCAGAACCTCCTTCTCGATTGACTTGAGCCTGATCCGGTTCTGCCTCAGCTCCTCGGGGTTGGCCCAGAAGTGCTGCAGCATTTTTCTCCGCTCGCGATCATAGCGGAAGTAGAAGGCGCCGTTCTCGCCCACCACCGCATCCACCGGCCACATGCGGGCGATGTGATCGCACCAGCCGGCAGGCCGACCTGTGACCGGGATGACGATGAAGCCCGCACGATGCAGCTCTTCGAGGGCACTATAGGCCTTTGCCGTCAGCAGGCCTTCTGTCGTCATCGTATCGTCGATGTCGGTCAGCACCACGCGAATGGAGCGGGCCGCTGCCTGCGGAAGCTGCGAGAGAGGCTTCATATCCCGAACTCCAGGACAGAGGGGCAGGGGAGCGGCATCGGCAGAGGATCCTTGTTCCAAGCGACCGCCATCGGAATGATAAGGCGGCTAACGGCGGATCTTTAAGCACGGGCGAGAGCAGCATCCAAGACCTTTGATCGCTGCCCCGACAGGCTTCACGGGCGCGATTTCTCACGTAAAGTGACCTCATGCACAATGATCGCGATATCCTCCATACCCTGTTCGAAGCGGCCCTGCAGGCGGCGCTGCCCGATGGGAAATTCGACGGCTGCCTGCCGGAAAAGCCGAAGGGGCGGACCATCGTGCTCGGCGCCGGTAAGGCCTCGGCCCGCATGGCGGCCGCCTTCGAGGAGGCCTGGGCCCGCACTGGCGGAACATGCGAAGGGCTTGTGGTCACCCGCTACGGGCATGGGGTGCCGACGCAATCGGTCGAGATCGTGGAGGCGGCCCATCCCGTTCCCGACGAGGCCGGCTTGCAGGCGGCCAAGCGGATCCTTGCGCGCGCACAGGAGGCCGGGCCTGACGATCTCGTCGTCTGCCTCATGTCGGGCGGAGCCTCGGCGCTCCTGTCCCTGCCGGCCGAGGGCGTAACGCTCGCCGACAAGCAGGCGTTGAACCGCGCCCTGCTGAAATCCGGTGCGCCCATCGGCGAAATGAACCTCGTGCGCAAATCGCTCTCGGCCATTAAAGGGGGCAGGCTCGCTGCGGCCGCAGGCAAAGCGCAACTCGTCACCTACCTGATTTCCGACGTGCCAGGGGACGACCCTGCGAGCATCGGCTCGGGCCCGACGATCCCCGAGAGGATTGACCCGGAGATCGCCCTTGCGATCCTGGGCCGATACGGCATCGATGTGCCGAGCCATGTGGTGCAGGCGATCCGGTCGAGTGCTGTCACCAAGCCAGCGGTCGGTGGCGCCGTGCATATGCTGGCAACTCCCAAGATGGCTCTCGATGCAGCGGCCGCCAAGGCACGCGAACTGGGCTTAAATGCCCTCGTTCTCGGCGATGCTCTCGAGGGTGAGGCACGCGAGGTCGGGCGCGTCATGGCCGGCATGGCACGCTCGGCGCTCATGCATGGCGAGCCTGCCCGAGCGCCCTGCGTCCTGCTGTCCGGCGGCGAGACCACCGTGACGGTTCGCGGCCAGGGGCGCGGCGGGCGCAACGCCGAGTTCCTGCTCTCTCTGGCCCTTTCCCTTAAAGGAGGGAGCGGGATCTCAGCGATTGCCTGCGATACCGATGGCATCGACGGATCGGAGGACAATGCCGGTGCTTGGTGCGATGGCAGCTTGCTTGAGAGCGCGCGTGCAAAGGGTATCGACCTTGCCGCGCACCTGGAGACGAACGATGCTTATGCGGCCTTTGCACAGCTCGACAGGCTCGTCATGACGGGACCGACGCTGACCAACGTGAATGATTTCCGCTGCATCCTCATCCGTCCGTGAGCCGTCAGCCAGGATTTCTTTAGATGGAGTAGCTGAACCCGGTTGTGTTCGTTTCCGGCACGATCAGGCTCACCCTGGTGCCGCGCCTCTCGCGGCTTTCCACCTCAAGGTTTCCGCCATGGAGTTTGAGGATGTACCAGGCAAGGCTCAGGCCCAGGCCTGTGCCGGGCAGCTTCTTGGCATTCCGGCCGCGAAAGAAGGGCTGCAGAACGAAAGGCAGATCCCGCTCCCCGATGCCGATGCCACGATCCTTGACGGTGATCCTGACTAGGCTGTCTTCCCCGCGCGCCGTCACATCGATTGGCTGATCCGGACGGGAATATTTCATGGCATTCGACACGACGATGACGAGTGCTTGTTCAAGTAGAACCGGATCGCCGATGATCATCTCCGGCATATCCTTGATATCTAGATGAAAGGCGCGCTCGGGTTCCTGGCCTCCCTGCTCACGACAGGCCCGCTTGATGAGTTCCGCGAGATGGAACTCGCTCGGATTGAGCATGATGCTGCCGGCGCTGGCACGGGTGTAGGACAGGATTGTTTCGATCAGCTCATCGAGCCGCAGGCTCGCCCGCCAGATTTTCTCGGCTTTGAGCTGGATGTCATGGGTGCTCAGCCGGTCAGCCCTCCTGATCAGGCCTTGAGCCAGGGCATTGATCGTCGATAATGGCGTCCTGAGCTGGTGCGCCAGCAATGCCATGGGGTCCAAATGGAGCGCCGTCCCGCGAGATGCCGTGCGCGAGATGGAATGACGGGAAGTCTTGGAAGAGGGTCGAGGTAGACGGGCGGCGGACACGAACAGGGACCTATAACTTTATAACATTTGATAATTGGTTCGGTCCGAAGTAGCGCAGGAGTGCCTGTTGTCTATCCCCCTATTTGGGGCAAGGCCGAGATAAGGCGGTTAAATCAGACAAGCGGTGCCAAATGGCACATTTGATATTTTTAGAAGAAAAACAATGCATTGCCTGGGTTTTTCTCAAGCAATTGATAATTTTTCTATAAATTTTATTGAAATTTTGGAAATTTTTCCTTGAAGTGGGCTAAAGATATTCAAGTATAGATAATATTAATTTGCGTACATCTTTCGCTTATTGCGGCAACCGATAGCTTGTTCATGCGTTTCCCTACCAGATGACTCGATAGGAGAGAAACATGGATCGCGATCGCACCGAAGGCAGCATGAAGAACATCAAGGGTCGGGTGAAGGAGGGGCTTGGCAAAGCCCTAGGCGACTCGAAGATGGAAACTGAAGGCAAGATGGATAAGACCGAGGGCAAGATCCAGAACACCGTTGGTGGGATCAAGGACTCGCTCCGCAAGGACACCTGATCCTCGGAAACCCTAAAAAGGCCCGGCAACGCCGGGCCTTTCTCATGCCGGCAGGCCCGCTTTGCGGATCATGAAGCTGATTGTGGCGTTCTCCTGCCGCTGGTCCTCCAGAATGTCGCCTGTTTCGCGGATCAGGTTCGGAACATCGATTCCGGCCAGGGGATCGGTGCAGATTACCCTCAGCAGGTCTCCGGGCTTCAGGGCATGAAGGGCTTTGCGGGTCCGCAGAACCGGCAAGGGGCACTTCAGGCCTGATAGATCAAGCTCCGTCATTCAGCCCTCTCCTGTTGGGCCAGGGTCTCTGCATACTTCAGATCCTCAGGTGTGTTGATGTTGAAGAAGGGCTCGACGGGCTCGGCCGGCCAAGAAGCCTCGGCATGGTCATGGCGGCTGATCCAGTCTCTGATGCTGCGGACGCCCTGATTCACGAGAGCCTGCCGCAGATCGTGCCTCAGTGAGACGGGCCAGAGACCGACAGCAAAGTGGGCCTGCGAACCTGATGCGGCATAGGCCATCGACTTGCGGGTTTCGGAGCATGCCTCGTGCAGCCGCAGCACTAAATCTCTTGGTACGAAAGGTGTGTCGGCCGGTACGCTCACGATCCAGGCGATGTCCGGTCGGTGAGCGGCACTCCACTCGAGAGCAGCCAGGATGCCGGCGAGCGGTCCTGGGTGATCCGGAATAGGATCTGGAATAACCGGGAACAGCATCCCCCTGAACCGGGAAGGGTCGCCATTGGCGCTGACGATGACGCTCGCGCATTGCGCCGCAAGGCGCTCAGTCGCGTGCTCCAGCAAGGTGCGCCCCGTAAGAAGCAGAAGAGCCTTGTCGTTACCGCCCATGCGCCGGGAGAGCCCGCCGGCCAGAATAACGCCGAGGGTCGGAGGTGGTAGGCTCATGCCGGGTGCGCTCACTCGATGACGATGCGCGGTGCAGGACGTGCGGCAGCGCCACCCGAGAGCGCGGTCCAGACCTGCTGCGCCATATCCCTGTAGATCCGAGCATGCGGTCCTTCCGGCTCCGCAACGACGACAGGGTGGCCTGAATCCGACAACTCGCGGATCGTCATGTTGAGCGGAACTTCGCCGAGGAAGGGAACGCCAAGACGTGTGGCCTCGTCCCTTGCTCCCCCATGGCCGAAGATGTGGGAGCTTTGCCCGCAATGGGGGCAAATGAAGGTCGCCATGTTCTCGACGATGCCGAGGATCGGGATCTCCACTCGCTTGAACATGGACACCCCGCGCCGAGCGTCGATGAGGGCGAGGTCCTGAGGAGTGGAAACAATCACGGCACCGGCGAGAGGCGTCGCCTGGGCCATGGTGAGCTGCGCATCGCCCGTGCCAGGCGGCATGTCGACCACGAGCACATCGAGATCGCCCCAGGCGACCTCCCGCAGCATCTGGGTGATGGCTGACATCACCATCGGGCCGCGCCAGATCATGGCAGCTTCTTCCTCCACCAGGAACCCGATGGACATGACCTTGATCCCGTAGGCTTCCATGGGCTCCAGGATCCGGTTCTCCAGGAGGCGCGGCTTGCCGTGGATGCCGAGGAGCTTCCGCATGGAAGGGCCGTATATGTCCGCGTCGAGCAGGCCGACTTTCAACCCAAGGGTTTTCAGGCCGAGGGCGAGGTTGCAGGCGGTGGTGGACTTGCCGACGCCGCCTTTGCCAGACGCCACGGCGATCACGTGCTGCACGCCGGGGATGCGCTGGTTCTTGGGCTGAGCGGCCGAGCGGGGGCGCTGGGGTGTCCCTGAAGAGGGTGATGGGGCGTTCGACCCGGTCGGCCGGTCGGCCGTGAGGCTGGCAAAGACCCCTTTGACCGTCGGCAGGCCCTGCACGGCCGTCACCGCGGCCTGTCGCACGCGCTCCATGTTCGACGCTTCGGAGGGCTCGATGGTGATGGAGAACATGACCCGGCCAGCATCATCCACAACCACATCGGAAAGGCGTCCCGATGCCACGAGGTCGGTTCCGTTCGCGTCGACCGGCACGGTCGACAGGGCCTGCAGCACATGCTCACGGGTGATCGCCACTTCGTCGTCTCCTGGGCCATTAAGGCGTCATCTTCGTGACATCTATAGGCTGCCGGGCGGTTCGTTAAGGCATTCCCGGTGAGAAGATGCGGTATTCCGAACCAAATCTCACCTTGTCCGTTGTTCACCCGATCCCTCGGGAGCCGGCTTGACCGGCCGAGTGGCTGCCTTCGCTGATCACATCCCGGGCGTACGACATCAATCGAGGAGACGAGAATGCACCAGCACGGCCACAACGATCCGAATGCTGCGAAGCTTTATGAACTGATCAAGGATGTGAAGATCGCCATGATGACCACGGTCGACACCGATGGCACCCTGCACAGCAGGCCCATGCACAACCTGGAGGCCGACGAGCACGGCGACCTCTGGTTCTTCACTCAGATTCAGTCTCCCAAGATGACGGAGATCTCCCGCGACAACGACGTCAACCTCGCCTTCAGCGACCCGAGCAGCCAGACCTATGTCTCGGTGTCCGGCAAGGCGGAGATCGTGCGCGACAAGACGACGATCGAGGAGAAGTGGTCCGAGCCCTTGCGTGCCTGGTTCCCGAAGGGGACGGACGATCCGCAGATCGCGCTGATCCGCGTTCATCCTGCAAAAGGTGAATACTGGGATAGCCCGTCCTCGACCCTGGTGCATCTCTATGGCTATGCGAAGGCCGTCGTGACGGGCGAGCAGCCGAAGCCGGGCGATCAGGCCAAGGTAAATTTAAGTTGATCGTGCCCCAATCCTTGAGAGTAGTTGGGGTCGCTTCGCGGCCCCTTTTTCTTTCACTTGATTGTATCTACCTCTACGGAAGAAGCTTAGGTATAATCAGAAAATCAGAATCGGAGACAACCGCTTCAAGCTTATAACAACAAAGTGCAGGGGGCTCTTGGGAGGAAACGATGAAGTTCATCCTGCTTGCTGCTGGTTCCATTGTTGCTTTTGCGTCCGCTAGCCTTGCCCAACCCGCTGCTCAGCCATCGGCGAGCAATCTTGAGAAGCTGACGTCTTTCCAAAGTACGGGAACTGAAGAGCCGAGGCCCATTGCTCAGGAGGGCCGCCGCGCAGATGCCCTGCGGCGCAATCTTGAAAAGATCAAGCTTCCAGCCGGCTTCAAAGTTGAACTCTACGCAGTCGTGCCTGATGCGCGCCATATGGCGGTCGGCCCCAATGCCGGTGTGGTCTTCGTCGGTACCAGAAAGAACAACGTCTATGTAGTGACGGATCGCGACAAGGATCGTGTCGCAGACGAGGTCAAGCAGTTCGCTCCGTCGATTGCGATGAAGATCCCGAATGGCGTCTGCTTCTCGCGTGACGGCATGCTTTACGTGGTGGAGCAGAATCGCGTCCTGCAGTTCCCGGCTGCGGAATTCTTCTATGAAGGGCCGGATGTCGCCGCCTTTGTCGTTGCAAAGCAGGGCGACCTGATCCCACCCGCTGAGGAGAGCTTCAACCACACGGCGCGTGTCTGTCGAATCGGGCCGGACAACAAGCTTTATGTTGCTTTGGGACAACCCTTCAACGTGCCGGCGAAGGAGAAGATAGATCTCTACAGACGTACTGGTATCGGCGGAGTCATCCGCATGGATCAGGACGGCAAAAACCGCGAAGTCTATGCAACAGGCATCCGCAACTCCGTCGGCATGGACTTCAATCCTGCGGACAAGTCCCTATGGTTCACCGACAATCAGGTCGACGGCATGGGTGACGATCAGCCTCCTGGCGAGATCAATCGGATCGCAAGCCAGGGCCAGAATTTCGGCTTTCCCTACTATGGCGGTGGTACAGTTCGTACGGTCGAGTACAAGGATGACCAAGTTCCGTCAGGTGTTGTCGGACCTCAGGCCGAGACGGACCCTCATGCGGCAGACCTTGGCATGATGTTCTACACGGGACGCATGTTCCCGCAGACCTATCAGGGCGGAATCTTCTCGGCCCAGCACGGCTCCTGGAACCGCACGAAGCCGGTCGGCGCCCGCATTATGTTCACTCCGATCAAACAGGACGGCACGGCGGACAAGCCGCAGGTCTTCGCAGAGGGGTGGCTCACGGAGAACGGCGAGTATCTCGGCCGGCCTGTGGACGTGGCCATGCTGCCTGACGGATCTCTTCTCGTCTCCGATGACACCGCTGGTGCCGTCTACCGCATCTCATACGAAGGCCGGTAAGGCTCCTTCGGCAGGCGCGCCTGGCGCGCGCGCCTGTTGTTCCCGGAGAGATCATCATGAAGTTTTTCATTGCTCTGGCGGGATTGGGAGCTTTTCTGACGGCGCTCGGGCTTGCTGGCGCAGAGGCCGGCAATGCCAGGGCAGGGCGGCAGAAGATCACCACGTGCCAAGCCTGTCATGGGCTGGATGGTCTCTCGAAGAACCCCGAGTCACCCAATCTCGCAGGCCAGATCGAAAGCTACCTCGTCAGAAGCCTCACCGCCTACAAGTCAGGCGAGCGCAAGAACGAGTCCATGAACATTGTAGCAAAGGAGCTGTCTGACGAGGACATCGCTGATGTCGCGGCCTATTACGCTTCGATCCAGGTCGACGTTCTACCGCCTTAAGCTGTGGCTGCATCTGTCCTTGAAGCTGGGCACCCTTTCATCATGGGCGGCCCTTCGCTATTGTCCTGCTCCCCGTGAGTGGCAAGGAGCAGGCGATGGCGGACATCGCGACCCGCGTCTACAACCATACCTGGAAGATCGACCCGATCGTCCGGTCGGTTCTGGATACGGACTTTTACAAGTTGCTGATGGCGCAAACGATCTTTCGCCGCCATCGCGACGTACAGGTGACGTTCGGCATCCATAACCGGACGACCCGTATCCGCTTGGCCGATATCATCGATGCCGGCGAACTGCGCGAGCAACTCGATCATGTGCGCAGTCTGCGCTTGACCCGGGGCGAATCCACCTGGCTGCGCGGCAACACCTTCTACGGCAAGCGGCAGATGTTCTCGCCGGAATTCATGGACTGGCTCGAGACCTTCCGTTTTCCGGAATACCTGCTGGAGAAGGAGGACGGCCAGTACGTCCTGACCTTCCACGGCCCCTGGATCGAGACCACCATGTGGGAGATCCCGGCACTCGCGATCCTCAACGAACTGCGCTCGCGAGGTGTCCTTAGGGGGATGGGCAAGTTCGAGCTTCAGGTGCTCTATGCCCGCGCCATGACCCGGGTCTGGGAGAAGATCGAGCGGCTTAAAAACCTGCCGGACCTCTCCATTGCCGATTTCGGCACCCGGCGACGCCACGGCTTTCTCTGGCAGGATTGGTGCGTGCAGGCCATGATGGAGGGGCTTGGATCGTCCTTTCTCGGAACGTCCAACTGCCTGATCGCCCTGCGGCAGGAGGTGGAGGCGGTAGGCACCAATGCCCATGAGCTTCCCATGGTTTATGCGGCCTTGGCCGAATCCGACGAGGAACTAGCCCAGGCTCCCTACAACGTGCTGTCGGACTGGCAGGAGGATTATGAGGGCAACCTGCTCGTCATCCTGCCCGATACCTATGGCACCACGAACTTCCTGCGGAATGCGCCCGATTGGGTACCATCCTGGACCGGTATTCGCGTCGATTCCAAGGATCCGATCGAGGGCGGCGAGGAGGCCATCGAATGGTGGCGCCAGCGCGGGCAGAACCCGCGCGAAAAGCTCGCGATCTTCTCAGACGGGCTCGACGTGGACGTGATCGAGCGTATTCACCGGCATTTCCGCGGCCGCATGCGCATCGGCTACGGCTGGGGCACTCTTCTGACCAATGATTTTCGCGGCTTGGCACCCGACGGAAAGCTCGATCCGATCTCCGTCGTCTGCAAGGTCATCTCGGCCGACGGCCGACCGACGGTGAAGATCTCCGACAATCCTACGAAAGCCATGGGTCCGAAGGCGGAAGTCGAGCGTTACAAGCGCATCTTCCACGTGGGCGAGCTGGCGGCGAAACCAGTATTGGTGTGACGGACATGATCATCGATCTCAACTGCGATATGGGCGAAGGTTTCGGTCCCTGGCCGATGGGAGACGACGAGGCGATGCTTGACATCGTGTCCTCCGCCAATATCGCCTGTGGTTTCCATGCGGGCGATCCGTCCATCATGTTCCGCACGGCGGAGATCGCGAAGCGCAAGGGAGTAGCCATCGGGGCACACCCCGGCTTCAACGATCTGCATGGCTTCGGCCGCCGCATGATCCGCGGCGACTCTCCCGCCGAGATCGAACGCATGATCGCCTATCAGATCGGCGCCATGCAGGCCGTAGCCTCGCTCGCAGGTCACAAGGTCACCTACGTGAAGGTGCACGGTGCCCTCAACAACATGGCCAACGAGGACGAGGATCTCGCTCTCGCAATCGCCCGCGCCATCAAGGGGGTCGATGCGAGCCTCATTAACATGTGCATGCCGGGCCTTCTGATGGAGAAGGCGTCTCACAGTGTCGGCATCGCGGTCGTACGTGAGATTTTTGCCGACCGCACCTATGAGGACAACGGAACGCTCACTAGCCGCAAGAAGCCCGGTTCCGTGCTGCACGATGCGGAGTTCGCAGCCGACCGCATTCTGCGCGCCGTCCAGGACAGGGCGATCACGACAGTGTCCGGCAAACGCATACCGGTGGAGATCGACACCATTTGTGTGCATGGCGACGAGCCGAGCGCGGTGGCCATGGCGCGAACGGTAAGGGCGAAGCTGGAAGCGAATGGCGTCAAGGTCGCGCCTTTCACGATTTCCTGAGACTGAGTGGGCGCTGCCTCTTTCAGCGCCCGAAAGCCTTGGCGAGGAAGGGCCGCAAGGCCGCTAGCGTCTCATCGGGCGCTTCCTCGGCCAAGTAGTGGCCGCAATCAACGGCGTGGCCCTCAACTTGATCGGCCCAGTCGCGCCAGACAGCCAGCACGTCATACCATTGATCGAGGCCGTTCTTGCGGCCCCACAAGGCCTGCACTGGACAGGCGATCCGCCGGCCCGCCTTCTGGTCTTCTTCGTCGAGACGCATGTCGATGGTTGCGCCTGCGCGGTAGTCCTCGCACATGGCATGAATCGTGTTCGGCTCGGTGTAGCAGCGGCGGTATTCCGCAAGCGCTTCTTCATCGAAAAGCGCACGTCCCCTGCGAAGATAAAAAGCATCCGGGTCTGACGCGATCAGGCGTTCCGGAAGCGGATGGGGCTGCGCGAGAAAGAACCAGTGCCAGTATCCCATGGCGAAGGCCATGTCCGTGCGCTGAAAGTGCTCTGCGGTCGGGATGATGTCCAGAACCGACAGCGCCACGATCCGTTCCGGGTGGTCGAGCGCCATGCGGTAGGCACAGCGTCCGCCGCGGTCGTGACCGACGACGGCAAACCGCTCGAATCCCAGAGCCTGCATGACCTCCACCTGATCGCGCGCCATGGCGCGCTTGGAGTAAGGTTCATGCTGTTCGTTCGTCGGAGGCTTGGAACTGTCGCCATAGCCGCGCAGGTCGGCGCAAACGATTGTGTAGTTTTCGGCGAGCTTCGGCGCCACCTTGTGCCACATGACATGGGTCTGCGGATGTCCATGCAGCAGAAGCACGGGCGGGCCGTTGCCGCCAACACGCAGATTGATGACGGCTTCGGATGTTTCGATCCGACGGTGGGCGAAAGTCTTGAACATCCCGTGATTGTCTTACAGTTTTCGCTTCGAGACCAGGGGTTAGCTAAAGCCGTGGGACTGCGTTCGGCGAGCCGCAGCCCCGTGACTCAAGGCAGAGATGAAATAGTCCGGAGCCTCACCAGGAGCGGCGCTCTCCGTTGTCGATGTGGATGATGCCGTTTCGATATACCTTCAGGCCGCCGACCTGAGGGTGAGACCGCAGATAAGCCATGACGCCCCGCGCGCGGGCGCGAACCCTGAAATCAATCGCGCGACAGGAGAGGTGGAGTGATTGGCGAGCGCCGCCCGCGCGCCAGTTGCGGGCGCGGTTACGATGGGTGGATTCGATGCTGACGGGACCGAATTTTGCCGCAACGGAGGCGACGACTTCGCGCAGATTGCCCGGAACGCAATTGGTCGGGGCGCTCGCTCGCAGCGTGATCGTGCCGTGCGAGACCAGAGAGGCGAAACCGGAAGGGGTTCTCGCACTCGGCAGGCTTCCCGTCGTCTTGGGATCGTCGAGCTCGTCCTGTGACGGGAGGCTGGCATATTGCGCCGGGGGAACAAGCCCTCCGTCACCATCTCCGGCTTTCAGCGCAGCGGGCGACAGCCCAAACAGAAGCGCGCCGGTCACGAGTGAGAATCTGGACGCATGGTGAACTCGGCAGGTGATGCTCATCGGGTTCTCCCGTTCTGAGCCCCTACAAGAATGTCATGCCGCCGAAATGGTCCTCCCAACGGCATTCTCTTGTGAGTTTATTGGTCAGGTAACTGACGGTTGCGCTCAGGGCGCAGGCAAGGCTACCTAAAGGAAGCTTGGCACTAGGCAAGAGCATGCCGACAGGAATGGGGTATTTGAACAAGGCGGATGGTTGGCAAAGCTTTAACCTGCAAGGAATTCAGCGCATGGGGAAATTTGGTGTTAGTTCTGAAATAACAGAGCTTTGACTCTTGTAGTTCTCGGACCTGATACACACATTTCGCGAATTGGACCGATTGAATCTTGGTCTGCTGGAGACTGGAATGGACGCTGCCCGTAGTGCTGTTTTCGATGCGATTAAAACTGCCGGCCCGCGCCGGGAGGATGCAGTTGCGCGCATCACGCTGGTTGCAAAGCTGATGGACAGTGCTTTTCTGATTCCCGGCCTGAACCGGCGCGTGGGACTCGACGCGGTGCTGGGCCTCGTGCCTGGTGTCGGCGATGCGCTCTCCGCAGCGATAGCGAGCTATATCATCTGGGAAGCCCGCCAATTGGGTCTGCCTCGTTGGAAAATCGCTCGGATGATCGGCAATGTTGCCATGGATACAACCATCGGCATCATACCGCTGGCAGGTGACGTGTTCGACGTATTCTTCAAGGCCAATGAGCGGAACCTCCGGATCATTCACGAGCATCTGGGTACGCCCAAGCGCGGACCGAAAGAGATCGACGGTACCGCCGTCAGGATCGAGGAGCGCTGAATGAGACGGTTGCTGTGGATCTTTGCCTGGATTGCCGTGGGGCTCTGGTCCCTATTCGCCTGGGGCGCCTACGGGCTTCTGGATTTCTTCGGCGGTGTCGCTGCCCGTAATGCCGACATCGTCACCGGGCATCCCGAGTCGGTCGAGTGGCTCTCCTGGGCACTGATGACCCTGAGAGGGCTGGGCCTTGGCGCCATAGTGTTCGTCTGGGGACTCGTGTCGCTGCTCATTCTTGCGGTTCCGGCCGTGCTGGGCCTGTTTTTCGGCGGCGCGAGGCGTGAGCAGTATGTCGAAGAGTGGCGCGGGCCTCGGGGCAATCCTCGCACGTCTGGCGCATCCCAACCGCCGTCCGGACAACCTCCGATCCGGCGGATCGAAAGACGCTAAACAAAAGGGCGAAGCGGATGCCGCTTCGCCCTTTTTCAAGCCTCAGCGATGGCTTGAGATGAACTGCTTGAAGCGCTCGGATTTCGGAGCGCCGAACACCTCCGTCGGTGCGCCTTCCTCCTCCACGACACCCTTGTGCAGGAACACGACC
The DNA here is from genome assembly GCF_036314045.1 of Microvirga sp. CF3062. Lineage (NCBI taxonomy): Bacteria > Pseudomonadati > Pseudomonadota > Alphaproteobacteria > Hyphomicrobiales > Methylobacteriaceae > Microvirga > Microvirga sp. CF3062. The sequence continues at coordinate 179,241 of NZ_JAYGGN010000010.1, read as the reverse complement.
CGGTTCGACACGTCGCGGGCAAAGCCCATCTCGTGCGTCACCACCAGCATGGTGCGACCCTCCTCGGCGAGCGAGCGCATGACGCGCAGCACTTCGCCGACGAGTTCCGGATCAAGCGCCGAGGTCGGTTCGTCGAAGAGCATCACCTTCGGGTGCATGGCGAGCGCCCGCGCGATGGCGGCGCGCTGCTGCTGACCGCCGGAGAGGTGCGATGGATACTGGTTGCGCTTGTCGACGATGCCGACCTTTGCCAGCAACTCCTCGGCTTCGGCGATGCATTCCGCCTTTGGGCGTTTCTGCACATGAACGGGGGCCTCGATCACGTTCTCCAGAACGGTCATGTGAGACCAGAGATTGAAGCTCTGGAACACCATGGCCACCCGGGAGCGGATGCGGTCGACCTGGCGTTGATCGACCGGCTCCATTCCCTTGCGGCTTTTCTTCAGGCCGATGGTCTCACCACCGATGCTGATTTCGCCGGAATCGGGCACCTCCAGCATGTTGATGCAGCGGAGCATGGTGGATTTGCCGGAGCCGGAGGCGCCGAGGATCGAGATCACATCTCCTTCGTTCGCACTTAGCGACACGCCCTTGAGAACTTCGAGTGATCCGAAGCTCTTGCGAAGGTTCTGCACGGAGACGGCCAGAGCCGCATCGGAGGACGCAAGTTGGGACGACAAGGATGCAACTCCGTTAGACATGGGCGGCCTCCAGACGCGGCTCCACGGCCGCGGGACGGCGCAGATGAGGCGAGAGCCACCACTCGATGGCCATGATGATGCGGGTGATGATGAAGTTGAGGATGAGATAGATCAGGCCCGCAACGACGAACACTTCTACCGCGCGGAAGGTCTGCGAGATCAGTTTGGCGGCCAATCCTGTCACTTCCATCATGGTGATGATCGAGGCAAGCGACGTGGCCTTCACCATCAAGATGATCTCACTGCCGTAAGCCGGGAGCGCCTGACGGACAGCGATGGGGAAGACGACGCGGCGGAAGAGCAGGAAGCCCGACATGCCGCAAGCCCGCGCCGCCTCCACCTGATTGTAGGGAACGGACTGCAGCCCGCCGCGGATGATCTCGCTGGCGTAGGCTGCCGTGTTGAGGGTGAGCGCAAGGACCGCGCACCAATAGGGCTCACGGAAGAAGGTCCACAGGCCCCATTCCTGTAGGGTCGGGCGAAACTGGCCAAGGCCGTAATAGATCAGGAAGATCTGCACGAGCAGCGGCGTTCCGCGGAACACGAAGACGTATCCTTGAGCCGGCCAGTCGAGCACCTTGATGCCCGACATGCGCATGAGCGCCAGGAGCATGGCGAGAACGGCACCGAGGCCCACTGCCATGAAGGCGAGGTTCAGCGTCAGCGGCACGCCACTCAGGAGGGTCAAGAAGGCATCCCGCATGAAAGCGAAGTCCATCAGGAAGCCCTCCGCATGCCACGCATCGAGTGGGACTCCGCGCGCTGGAACATGTAGGTCGAAACCCAGGTGATGAGCAGGTAGAGCACCGCCGCCGTGAGATAGAAGTCGAACGGTCGGCGTGTGGAGCCGGCCGCGATGTGCGACTGGCGCAGCAACTCGACAAGGCCGGTCACAGAGATGAGGGCCGATTCCTTCAGGACCAGCTGCCATGTGTTGCCGAGGCCGGGAATGGCATAGCGCAGCACCTGCGGGGCGATGATGCGGCGGAACATGAGCCAGCGGTGCATGCCGACGGAGCGCGCCGCTTCAAGCTCGCCGCGGCTGACCACCTGATAGGCGCCGCGGAAGACCTCTGCCTGGTAGGCTCCTGATATGATGCCGATGGCGAGAGCCCCGGTGACGAAGGCCGGCACACCGATGAACCCGTCTGCCCCGAACAGGCTGCCGATGGCGCCGAGCGCCGCGCTTCCGCCGAAGTAGAACAGGTAGATCACGAGAAGATCGGGGATGCCCCGCAGGACGGTGGTGTAGCCGTCGGCGAGGCTGCGGATCACGAGATTGCCGCCGATCTTGCCCCAGGCCACCAGGGTGCCGACGACGGAGCCTGCGAGAAAGCCGCAGATGGCGACCGCGATCGTCATTCCCGCTGCGGTGAGGAGAGCCCATCCCCATCCATTGGGGCCAAACCCGACGAGCTCGAAATAGCTCAATTGCTGCACGCGTCGTAACTTTCTTGAATATGTCTCCCCTCTGTGGAAGGCAGCGGGCAAGACAGCATCTGTACCATCCGGCTTTCAACCGGATCGATCCCGGGCTCGCAGAGCAGGACCCGGGATCGATCTTTCAAGCGTCGTCAGGCTTGCGGAGTCGCGTCGATCTTGAACCATTTCTCGGACAGCTTCTTGATCGTGCCGTCCTTGATCGCAGCTTGAATGGCCTCGTCGAAGTTCTTCTTCAGCTCCGCGTCGTCCTTGCGCATGCCCACGGCGACGCCGCGGCCCAGCAGGCCGCCGCGCATGCCTGTGCCGACGATTGCCATGTCCTTGAACTCGGGCTTCTCCTGCGTGGCCTTCAAGGCCCCGTGGCCGGCGAAGATCGCATCGATGCGGCCCGCGGTCAGGTCGAGGTCGTGCTGCTCCGTGGTCTTGTACTCGCGGATCTCGATGGTGTCCTTGAGGTACTGCTCCAGGAACTGCGAGTTCACGGTCGAGCCCTGCACGCCCACCGTCTTGCCCTTGAGCAGCGGCTTCCAGGCCTCGATGGCCTTCTTGGCGCCCTCGGGATCCTTCTCGAAGCTCGCCGTCGTGCCCGTTCCCGCCAGCTTGGCGAGCGGCGAATCCTTCATCACGCCAAAGCCATGCGGAGTGGCCGCATAGGGGAGCGAGAAGTTGATCACTTCCAACCGCTTGTCGGTGATGTTCATGCCCGCCATGATGGCATCGTACTTCTTCGCCTGAAGGGCCGGGATGATGCCGTCCCAATCCTGGGCCACGATCTCACACTTCACCTTCATGCGTCCGCAGAGTTCGTTGGCAAGGTCGATTTCATAACCCTCGAGCTTGCCGCCGGCACCCGTGAAGTTCCAGGGAGCATAGGCTCCCTCGGTGGCGATCTTTACCGTCTTCTCCTGAGCGGCTGCTCCACCCATCGCGAGAGTGGAAGCCAGCAACCCGAGACCCAAAGCCTTGAACAGTTTCATCGTCATCCCTCTGGTCAGCTTCGACTGATCCTATTGTCGGACGAGGCTGTGGAGCTCTCATCCTGCGATTGGAAGCTAACATTCAAAAGCCAAGCCGGCGCAAGTCCTAAACATGCCGAATAAAGTGGCCAAGTTGGTAATTTCGGTCGCAACCAGGCCTCGCCTATACGAAAAAGGCGCGGCCGGAGCCGCGCCTTGGATATGGAAGGCAAGCCGGATCAGGAGCGCGGGGTGGTGTCGATCTTGAACCACTTCTCGGACAGCTTCTTGATCGTGCCGTCCTTGATCGCAGCCTGGATCGCATCCTCGAAGCTCTTCTTGAGCTCGGCTTCGCCCTTGCGCAGGCCGACGCCGACGCCGGCGCCGAGCAGGCCGCCGGTGATGGACGGGCCGACCATAGCGTAATCCTTGAACTCGGGCTTCTCGAGGGTGCCGATGATGGCGGTCGAGTCAGCCAGAACTGCGTCGATACGGCCGGCGGCGAGGTCGAGGTCATGGGCCTCGGTGGTCTTGTACTCGCGGATCTCGGCTGTGCCCTTCAGGTACTTGTCGGCGAAGTTGGAATGGATCGTTGAGGTCTGCACGCCGACGGTCTTGCCCTTCAGGACAGGCTTTAGATCATTGATCGCCTTCTCGGCCGCAGCCTGCTGAGCGCCGAGGTTGAAGGCCTGGCCTGTGCCAGGCATCTTGGCGAGCGGCGAGCTCTTCGCCACGAGGAAGCCGTTCGGAGAATTGGCGTATGGGCCGGCGAAGTCGATGGTCTTCTTGCGCTCGTCCGTGATGCTCATGCCGGCCATGACGGCGTCGTACTTCTTGGCGGTCAGTGCCGGGATGATGCCGTCCCAGTCCTGAGCCACGATCTCGCACTTGACCTTCATGCGCGCGCACAGGTCGTTGGCGAGGTCGATCTCGAAGCCTTCGAGCTTGCCGCCGGCACCGGTGAAGTTCCACGGGGCATAGGCGCCCTCTGTCGCGATCTTAACGGTCTTCTCCTGAGCAGCAGCTCCGCCGATGGCAAGAGCTGAACCGAGAAGAGCCAAGCTCATGGTCTTAACGAATTTCATTGTCGTTCCCTTATTCGTGGGCCCGGATTTAGACCGGAGCCATACTCAACCCGCGCCCCTTCCGGGCCGCGCCGTGACGCAGTAACGGATAAACTTCGAAAAAAGGCAAGGGGTGCGCCCAGCGTTACACAACGCGCAGCTGGATCTCCCCAAGGCCCTCGACAGCACCGGTCATGGTCTGCCCTTGCGTGACCGCTCCCACGCCGTCAGGGGTGCCGGAGAAGATCACGTCGCCAGGGGCAAGCTCGAAATAGGCGGAGAGATAGGCGATCTGTTCGGCCACCGACCAGATCATGTCCGACAGGTCGGCCTTCTGCCTGGGAGATCCGTCGACCAAGAGAGAGATGGTACCACTCGACAGGTGCCCGACCTTGGAAACCGGATGGATCGGTCCAACCGGGCCGGAAAGGTCGGCAGACTTGCCCAACTCCCAGGGCCGTCGGAGCTGCTTGGCCTCGTCCTGCAGGTCGCGGCGGGTCATGTCGAGACCGACAGCATAGCCGAAGACATGGCCGAGGGCCCGCTCGACCGGGATGTCCCGACCGCCTTTGGCCAGCGCCACCACCATCTCGATCTCGAAATGATAATTGCCGGTTTTGGGCGGGTAGGGGTGATCGACGGCCGAACCTTCAGCGACCGGCTGCAGGGCGCCGGCGGGTTTCATGAAGAAGAACGGAGGCTCGCGGGTCGGGTCGCCGCCCATCTCGCGTGCATGGGCGGCATAGTTGCGGCCTACGCAATAGACGCGGCGGACCGGGAAGAGGTCGACCGTTCCGGCAACCGGGAGAGCGGGGATCGAAGGTGGGGGAATGACGTAGGCCATGAGGGCTCGCGAGAGGAGAGGTACGATGATCCCTCCCTACACCCTGCGGCTTGCATCAAAAGCCGAGAAAATGTCCAACCTCCCTCTAGGGCGGTCGCAACAAGAATACGGCGGGCCCATTGGACCCGCCGCGCCATAAGGTCAGGCTGAGAGCCGATTAGCGGCGGCGCGTGGTTGCGCCCGGAAGGCGTCGGGCATCCGCCGCGTGATGCTCGAGATGCGGAACCACCGAGGCTGCGAACTGGCGCAGCGACGGGTCGTTGCCGGCCTGGGCATAGCTGGAGTGCAGAGCCAGGGCTTCCTGGTGGGCCATGCGCTGGGCCTGACCGTAGAGGCGATCGAACTGCGGGCCGGAGGTCGAAGCCATTTGGTTCAGCATGGCCATCTTCTCGGGAGGCATCGGAACGCCGAGGCGGATCGGGGTCACAGAGCCCGTGGACTGCACGTCGGCCGTAGCGCCGGCTGCCGAGCCTGTGGTCGCGCCGATGCCAGCGCCGACGGCGGCGCCAACAGGGCCGCCAACCAGGGCGCCTACACCGGCGCCAGCCAGAGCACCGGTCGCCGTCCCGCCAGCCGTGCTTGGGGAGCCGCTCGCTGCCGCACCGGCTGTCGTGCCTGCGGTCGCACCGATGCCGGCGCCAACGGCTGCACCCACGGGGCCGCCGACCAGGGCGCCGATGCCGGCGCCGGCCAGGGTGCCGCTCAGCGAGCCGCCGATGAACTGACCGGACGCGCTATAAACAGGACGGCCGCCGTTCAGGGCCTGGCTTGTCATGGAGTGATCCTGGATCATCTGCTGGGCATAGCGGCGGACGACCGGATTGCGGGAACGCTCGAGGGCAAGCTGGCTCGTGGTGATCTCGAAGGCATCCGATTGAGCCGCCATCATACGATAGGTCTGGCTGTCCATGACCATCTGAGCGGAGGCCGGGGCGGCCGAAACGGATGCGAACAACGCCGCGAGGGCAACGTACTTCTTCATGAGATGAACTCCTGTTTCTCGGGTCGCAGAACACCGTGCGCAGCCCGACAGGCTTGCGAAGTTCATGGGTGGCTGCTGCACCCCTTCAACGAGGAGGGATCTACGCGGTTCCAGGAAAGCGACAGGATTGTATGAAGAAAATCCACCATGAATACTGAAGCTTAGATCTTTCTAAGCTCGCGAAGGGGTGATGATTAACTTGTGTTAATTGAGGCCAGCCAGGAATCGAAGTTTCTATTCTAGTTCTGCTCGTGAGGCTGACGGATGCGGGCGAGCGAAAGCATGCCCAAGCCACCAACTGTTCCATCGGGCTTCAGCCCCCGCCGTTCCGCCATCAGGAGGAAGCCAGTTTCGTCCCGGCCGATCGTAAAGAGATGATAGCCGGCGGTGTGGGTCAGCGTTCCGCCGCGGGCCGAGGCCGAGGGCGCGCCGATCACGGGGATAGGGCCGCGCGGGCCATCGAGATGGGCGAGCGATCCCACATGGTTGTGGCCGTGGAGCACGAGCTCCGCCCCAGCCCGGCAGAGCATCTTCTCGAAGCGTTTGGCATCCGTCAGGTTGCGGCCTGGATCTGCCCCGCCCACATGCGGCGGGTGATGGATGAGTACGATCCGGAAGCAGTGCGGATCCTGACCCAGCTCCTTCAGGATCTCCTCGGTGGCTTTCATCTGCCTGGAGCCGATCCGGCCCGATGCCACGAAGGGAAGCGTCGGGATTGCAGATGACAGCCCGATGATCGCGATGGAGCCGTAGCGGCGCAGATAGGGAAAGCTCGCTTCGCGGCCGTCGTCGCCGCGCGTCCATGGGGCGATCTCTTTCAGGAGCCCTTCCAGGGAGCCACGGACATAGGCATCGTGATTGCCCGGCACGAAGGTCACGCGTGACGGGTCGCCTAACTCCTCGAGAAACACCCGGGAAGTCTTCCACTCGTCCGGCAGGCCGATATTGCAGGTGTCGCCCGTGCAGGTGATGTGGTCGGGCTTCTGAGCATGGATGTCGGCCACCAAAGCGGCCAGCAGCTCCATGTCATGCATGTCGTGCCGGCTGCGGTACCAGTTGTACCAGCCGGTCAGGCGCTTGCTCAGGAGCTGCTTCAAGCGCGGCCGGGGCAGGGGGCCCACATGTGGGTCGGTCAGATGGGCAATGCGGAACATGGCGGCCGGGTTGATGCGGGTGGACACGAGAACTCGCGCGGGCGCCCCGCCCCGTCAAGCGCTGCCGATGAAGATACCGGCGAGAAGCACCAGCACGCCACCGACGATCACCTGATAGGCGGCGCTCCAGAACGGCGTCTCCATGTACTTCGTCCTGATCCAGGAGATCGCGACAAGTTCCACCGCCACCACGAGAGCCGCGATGCTCGTGGCCAGGATAAAGGCGTTGGGCCAGGAATCCGGCACCAGATAGGGCATGGTGTGGCCGATGCCGCCAGCTGCTGTCATGAGTCCGCAGACGAGACCACGCAGCCAGGGCGAGCCGCGTCCTGTAATCTCGCCGTCGTCGGACAGGGCTTCGGTCAGGCCCATGCTGATGCCGGCGCCGACTGAGGCTGCGAGCCCCACCAGAAAGGTCTCCCAGTTGTTCTGGGTGGCGAAGGCGGCTGCGAAGAGGGGAGCAAGCGTCGAGACAGAACCGTCGATGAGACCGGCGAGCCCCGGCTGCACATATTGCAGCACAAACAGACGTCGGCGGGCGTGTTCCTCGGCCGCTTCTGCGTTCTCGGTCAGATGGGCTGCATGGAGTTCGCCGGCCTTGCGTCCGTGTCCGCGTTCGATGTCGGCCAGCTTGGTGAAGAGTTCCCTTAAGGACACGTCCAGGGTCTGCCCGGCGGCCTTCTCGTAGAAGCTCGCAGCCTGCAGTTCCATGACCTCCGCCTCGCGGCGCATGCGGTTGAGATCGAGATGGGCGCTCCACCAGACGGCGCGACGCTTCAGGAAGCCGCGCACGTCCTCCCGGCGGATGGGAGGCAGGTGCTCGCCGAAGCGGGAGCGGTAGAAGCCGTAGAGGGAGTTGCGATGCTCGCGCTCTTCCTCGGCCATGCCGTCGAAGATCTCGGCCGAGGCGGGGAAGTCAGGGCGAAGGCGATCCGCGAAATGCTGGTAGATCCGCGAGTCTTCCTCTTCGCTCGCAATGGCAAGCGCGACGACTTCACGCTCAGACAATTCGGACAGGGACTTCATGGCAGCTCCAATTTAGAATTATTCTAAAATAGAGCTGCGCCATAGCCAAGTCCCCTGTCATTGGGGACAGAGGGGTGTCAGAATTCAGTACTGAGTGCCTGGGATCAGGGTCGAGTAGATCGTGCGGTCATCGAAATTGAGGGCGGGCGACCACGAGAAACGGGCGGAACGGTTCAGACGGGACAGGATGAAAGAGAGAAACATTGGAACACCTTTGGTTGCTGTTGTCTTAGACCTTCGTATTATGCGGGTCACGCGCCAAATTGAGGCCACTGCCATGCGTTTAACGAATGACAACATTCATCCTCCGGTAATGTTGTTGTGATGGCATGGGCTAATGTCTGACTCCGCGCCGTCACGGAAAGCCTCACGCCTCCTGTCCCTGGGGCTGCACACCTATTGGCGCTTCTCACGAGGCATGACCCTGGGGATTCGCGGCGTGGTGCTCGACCAGCAGAACCGGGTCTTTCTCATCCGGCACACTTATGTGCCCGGCTGGCACCTGCCGGGCGGAGGGGTGGAGACCGGCGAGACGGCTCTGGAAGCGCTCGACCGTGAGCTGCGCGAGGAGGCCTGCATCGCCATGGACGAGCCTCCTTCTCTGTTCGGCGTGTTCTTCAACAACCGGGTGTCCCGGCGCGACCACGTTCTGGTCTATGTGATCCGGCGCTTCACGGTGCTGCAGGCCAAACAGCCCGACCGGGAAATCGCGGAAGCGGGGTTCTTCCCCCTCGACAGCCTGCCCGAGGAGACCACCTCAGCCACCCGGAGCCGCTTGGCAGAGATTCTCGAAGGTCAGCCCCCCTCCCCACATTGGTGAACGGGGATTTGCGCCGCGTTCCCGACGCTGCTATGGCCTAATCGATAAAGGAAACGCCGAGCTCCATGGCCATCATCCGGATCCTGCGACGACGACACGGCTGACATCCGTCCAGCCACCCTGATCTTTGTCGTCCTTCGCACGAGTCCGTCCATGACTGAGCTCTCGCTCCAGATCCGCACCGAGCAACCCATCGATTCCGAGGCCATCGAGCGCCTGCACGAGCGCGCCTTCGGCCCAGGCCGCTTCGCCCGCACCGCCTCGCGCCTGCGGGAGGGAGCGTCTCACCTGCTCGACCTGTCCTTTACCGCCATGGTCGGCACGCTGCTGGTTGGCTCCATTCGCATGACGCCGGTCATGGCCGGGGAGGAGCCGGCGCTGATGCTCGGGCCGTTGACCGTGGAGCCGGCCTTCGAGAGCCGCGGCATCGGGGCGGCCCTGATGGGCCGGTCGCTGGAAGCCGCCAGGGCCAAGGGACACACCCTGGTGCTGCTGGTGGGTGACGAGCCCTATTACAGGCGCTTCGGCTTCAAGCACATTCCGCCCCAGCACCTGCAGCTTCCAGGTCCGGTCAATCCGTCCCGCTTTCTCGCACTTGAGCTGGAAGAGGGAGCGCTGGCCCGCGCGAAGGGGCTCGTGAGCCCGCTTCCCGCAAACGGCTGATCAGGCCCGCCGACGCCCCTCGATCAGCCAGGCAGCCAGGGTCGAGCCGATCAGCAGCACCAATCCGATGAAGCCGAGCGCCATCGGGAAGACCGAGGCACCGCGCACGATGGCGCTGTCGCTTGGCTTGATGCCGATCCAGTCGCCGCCGGCAAAGCGGGAGCCCGAATGCACCGCAATGATGCGGGGCAGGGTGATGCTCTGGTCTCCTGCCATCGCCACACGCCGGACCGACCCGCCCGTTGCCTGAGCGATGGGCTCGAGAGCCTCGGTGTTGCTGAACACGTCCATCAGCTCGCGCGGATTGGCCGGCCCGATGCTGACGAAGGCGATGAGATCGCCCGAGCGCACCGTGTGCAGGCCGAGTTCGCGGCTCGCTACCTGGGCGGTGAACAGGCCGGGCCGGGATTCGGTGAGAGGCACGCTGCTTTCCGCGCCGCTCGGCGCTATGAGGGTCACCGGAGCGGCCGCCTCCGCCATGGTCTGCCGGTCAATGCGGATGTCGCGCCCCTGCGCGCTGGCCCGCAGGGCTTCCTCCTCAAGGGCCGGCTCCTTCATGAGCCAATGGGCGAGGCGGCGCAGCAGGTCGAGATGCGGTCCTCCCTCCTGATAGCCGCGGGCCCACAGCCAGGCGTGGTCTGAGAGCAGGAGCGCCACGCGGCCCTTCTCCTCCCGGCGCAGCACGAGGAGGGGCAGATCGTTGGCCCCCGACATCAGGGTTGAGCCCGATTGCACCTGCGAGCCGATGATGCGCAGCCACTCGCCCCAGGCGGGCGGCGATTGCTCCGATCCCGGCAGGTCGCGGGTCACCGGATGGCGGTCGCCGGTATCGGTGATTTCCGCCTTATAAGGCTGCTCGATGATGCTCCCGTTAGGCTGGCCCGGGATGATGGGCGAAAGCCGGGTCTGAGCCAGGCTGCCATAGCTGGCGAATTCCGGTCCCGCCGCCACGAGGATCGCGCCGCCTTCGCGCACATAGCGCACGATGTTCTCGAAATAGCTCGATGGCAAGATGCTCTGGTTGGCGTAGCGGTCGAAGATGATCAGGTCGAATTCCTTGATCTTCTGCTGGAACAGCTCGCGGGTCGGGAAGGCGATCAGCGACAGCTCGTTGATCGGCGTCCCATCCTGTTTCTCCGGCGGGCGCAGGATCGTGAAATGAACGAGGTCCACGTTGGCGTCCGACTTCAGCAGATTACGCCAGGTCCGCTCGCCCGCATGGGGCTCACCGGAGACCAGAAGCACGCGCAGTTTCTCTCGGATGCCTTCAATGGGGATGACGGCCCGGTTATTGGCCTGGGTCAGCTCGTCGGCTAAGCCTTCCACTTCGAGTTCCACCACGTTGGTGCCGCCATGCTCGATGCGCACGTCGAGGGTGAACGGCGTATCGGCCTGCACCTGCTGGCGGGTGAGCACCTGCCCGTCCCGGCGCACCGTCACCAGGGCCGAGCCCGTGCCGCCGCGCTCCATCACCTGAGCGCGGATGGTCTGGTCCTTGCCGACGATGCCGAAGCGTGGAGCTTCCAGAAGCTTGATCTGCCGGTCGCGCTCGTCGGGCCGGCCGGTGATCAGCGCATGGAGAGGCGCCCGGAACCCGAGCCCTTCCACGTTGGGCGGGATGTCATGGACGACGCCGTCGGTGACGAAGATCACGCCGGCGAGACGATCCGGCGGCACGTCGGCAAGCCCGTTGGACAAAGCTGCGAACAGGCGCGTGCCGTCGTCGCCGCTGCCGTCGTCGGCTTCGATGAAGCGCGGATCAACATCGGCAAGCGAGCCGAAGCGGCGCTCCAGTTCGGCCCGCACCTGATCGGTCATGGGAGAGCGGTCGCCCAGGGTCTGCGAGGTGGAGCGGTCGATGACCACTGCCACGATGTCCTTCACCTTTTCCCGGTCCTCCTGCACCAGCGCCGGATTGGCGAGCGCCAGGAGCACGAGGCCGAGGGCGACAGCCCGGAGGATCGCCACAGGACCGCGCGTGACGAGCGCCAGAATCGCCAGCAGGGCCACGACGGCGCCGAGCGCCCAGAGGGCGTAATCGGGAATGAGGGGTGAGAAGCTGATCGAAAGCACCAGATGAATCCTTAGCCTTACTGCCCGAGACGTTCGAGCAGGGCCGGCACGTGCACCTGGTCGGCCTTGTAGTTGCCGGTCAGCGCATACATGACGATGTTGACGCCGCTGCGATACGAGAACTCTCTCTGACGCTGGTCGCTGCCGACGACAGGGTAGAGCCATTCGCCCCGCGCTCCCACGGCCCAGGCGGCCGCGAGATCGTTCGACGTGATGATAATCGGCGAGACGCCATCGCCGGAGCGGGCCGGACGGTTGCCCTCGCCCTCTGTCTGCGGCGGCAAGGCTTCGACCCAGGTCTGACCGGTGGAATAGCGGCCGGGGAAGCTGTCGAGGATGTAGAAGGTTTTGGTGAGCACGTGATCGACCGGCACGGGCTCGATCTCCGGAATGTCGAGGCCCGCGAGCAGCCGGCGCAGATACTGCCCCTCCGCAGTGGGCGCGCCGTCGAGGCGATTGCCGAAGGCATCGCGCGTATCGAAGATCACGGTGCCGCCGCCCTTCATGAAGGCATCGAGACGCCGGATCGCGGCCTCCGACGGGATGGGCCGGTTCGCCACGATGGGCCAGTAGATCAGCGGATAGAATGCCACCTCGTCCCGCGACAGGTCGATGCCGATGGGCTCGCCCGGGGACAGGGCGGTGCGCTGGCTCAGCACCTGCGTCAATCCAGCGAGACCCGCCTTGCTGGTGTCGTCGACCTGCGAGTCTCCCGTGATCACGTAAGCGAGCCGCGTCACGAGGGCAGGGCTGGAGCTTTCCATCGTCATGGACGACCGGCGCTCCTGCGCGCTCGCATCCGACACCGGGTTGAGCAGCATGGCCGAGCCGAGCACGATCGCCGCCGCTGCACCCGCCTTCCGCAGGCGGCCGGAGAGGTTGGACAGGTGACCGCCGAGCCAGAGCGACGCGATGGTATCGGCGACGAGCAGCAGCAGGGCCAGCATGAACAGCGGCATGCGCAGGTCGACCGTCTGGGCTCCGGCCAGCGGGGCGATCCGGGCGTTGAGAGAGGCGAAGTTCAGCGGTGCCAGCCGGTCGCCCGGCAGCAGCGCATTGACCGCGAGGCTCGAATCCACCGGGCCGTAGAAGCCGGGCGGATGCTCGCCCGTGGCCCGCTCGGCAAAGTTGCGCGTCACGGCACGGGCATTGGCCGGCGGCAAGATGTAGATGCCATAGCCATCGAGGGTCAGACGGGGCGCCACGGTCTCGTTCTCCGCGTTGCGGGATTCCGCGTTCAGGTCGTTCGATGCACCGGCGAGAGCCGTGATCCGGCGCAGCATGTCGACGAAGAGGCCCGACAGGGGCAGGTTCGACCAGGTGGTGTCGGCGGTCACGTGGAAGAGCACGATCATCCCGTCGCCGCGCTTGTCCGCCGTCACGATGGGTGTGCCGTCGGCCAGCGACGCCCAGGTCTTCATCGGCAGGTCGCCATCGGGCTCCGCGAGGATCTGGCGGCGGATGCCGATCTCTTCCGGCACCGTGAGGCCGAAGAAGGGGCTCTCGCGGGTGAAGGGTGCGAAGGTCTTGGGAGTGTCCCAGGACAATGTGCCGCCAAGGCTGCGCCCACCGCGGCGCAGGCGCACCGGAACCAGTTCGTCGTTGCCGGCGGACAGCCGCGAGCCCGCGAAGCGCAGGAGCATGCCGCCCTGTTCGACGAAGGCCGTGACCTTGCCGAGCGTCTCCCGGTCGAGACCGCCCACATCGGCCAGCACCAGCACGGAGACCTGCTCGTCGATGAGCTGGTTCACTGAATCCGCCACGCCGCCGCGTCCCGCGCGGATCTCGGAGTAAGGCGCGAGGGCCCGCTCGATGTAGTAAAGAGGCGAGAGGAGAGGCTGGGCCTGGTCCGAGGTGCCGCCGAACACGAGACCGACGCGGCGGCGCTTGCCGCGCTCGTCGAGCAGGTGGACGGCACCGGCCGAGCCTTCGCCGAGGATCTCGATGCGGGCGATAGCGTTTCGGATCTCGGTGGGCAGATCGAACGCCACTGTGGTCTCGGTGGCGTTGGCCTCAAAGGAGAAACGCATGTCGGCGAGCGGCAGGCTCTTGAGATCCAGAACCCGGACAGTGCCGGAGTCGCGCCCATTCGGTTCCGGGCGGACGAGCCTGACATTCATCTGACCGCTGGCATTCTCCACGCCGGCAACCGCAAGGGCTGGAGCGCGCTCCGCTTTCAGAACGGTGATCCGCTGACCGTCCGCCATTGGCGCCAAACCATCGATGAAGCCTTGCCCGTCAACGCCCGCGACCCCGTCGCTGATCCAGACGATATTGGCGTCAGGCGTCGATTCCAGGAAGCGCCTGATGGATTCGAGATGAACCTGGCGGTCCTGCAGATGCGGCAGGGGCTTGAGGGAGCGCAGGCGCTCGAGCGCTGCGGCGGGGCTTGATGGCTCGATGGCGGTGGGTGTCTCGGCCGTTGCCACAAGAGCCACCGTGCGCCCGTCGCGTCCTGCCGCCTCTATGCGCTCGGACGCCAAGTTCATGCGCTCGCGCCAGTCGTGGGCGGCGGCAAAGCCGTTGTCGAGCACGATCAGGAGCGGCGAGCGGTTGTTGCCCTCAGCCAGAGGATTCCAGATCGGCCCGGAGGCAGCGAGGATCAGGAAGGCGGCCAGCAGCAGCCGCAGGAGCAGCAGCCACCACGGCGTACGGGCAGGCATTTCCTGCTCGGGCCGGAGATCCGCCATGATCCTGAGCGGCGGAAAATCCACGCGCTTGGGCTGCGGCGGCGTGATGCGCAGGAGCAGCCAGATCGCCGGGAGCGCTGCGAGCGCCGTCAGGACGAGCGGGACGGTGAAGGTGAGAGGCAGGCCCAGCATTGCTCAGCGCCCCCCCACACCGGCACCACGGGAGGTCGCCACCAGGGTCATGAGGCGAAGTGCTGCCTCGCTCGCCGGTCGGTCGGTCCGGTGGATGGTCAATGTCCAGCCGCGGCGGCGCGCCAGCTCCTGCAACTCCGCCCGATGCTGCTCGATCCGAAGCCGATAGGCTTTACCCCAGGACGTGGCATCGCCGATCCGGAGCGACAAGCCGTCTTCGAGGTCGTGCAGAACCGCCTGTCCCTGGAATGGGAAGGTCTCCTCGACGGGATCGACGATCATCACCAGATGCCCACGCGCGCCGCGGGAAGAGATGCCCTCGATCATGGTGGCGATGTCGCGCGCAGGCGACAGGAAATCGCTGATCAGGATCGCTTCGTGCTGCGGCGCCACAGCGGCCTGCGGGGGCAGGTCCTCCTCCAGGGAGGCGCGGTCCGCCACCAGGGTCTGTGCCATGGTTTCCGCAATGCGCCGGGTGGCGCGCGGAGACATCAGCCCGAGCATGCCCACGCGCTCGCCGCCTTCGACGAAGCAATTGGCCAGAGCCATTCCCAAGACGATGGCACGCTCGATCTTGGGCGCCTGGGCGAGGTCCGAGGCGTAGCCCATCGAGGCGGAGCGGTCGATCCAGAACCACACGGTCTGGGCCGTCTCCCATTCGCGCTCGCGCACATAGAGCCGGTCGTCCCGGCCCGAGCGGCGCCAGTCGATGCGCTGCGCGGCCTCGCCGGCGACGAAAGGACGGAACTGCCAGAAGGTCTCGCCGGTGCCGGCGCGGCGGCGCCCGTGAATGCCATGGGCGAGGTTGGCGGCCACGCGGCGGGCTTCCAGCACGAGGCGCGGCATCCGGTGGGCGAGGGAGAGAGCGTTCTCCGTCTCGACCCGGCCCGGCGAGCGAGCGCTTTCGGGAAGGACCCGGACACGGGCCATGACGATGATCCTAGCCTGCCAAGCGCGAGGTGAGCCGGCCGATGACGCTTCCGATCGTGTCTCCGTCCGCACGGGCCGAGAAGGTGAGCGCCATGCGGTGCTTGAGCACCGGTTGGGCCAGCGCCACCACGTCGGCGATGGAAGGCGCTACGCGGCCCTCGATGAGCGCGCGGGCGCGCACGGCCAGCATCAAGGCCTGGCTGGCGCGGGGGCCGGGCCCCCATAGGATCTTGTCGCTGACGCCCTCGATCCGGTCTGCTTCCGGACGGGCCGAGCGCACGAGATCGAGGATCGCCTCGACCACGCTCTCGCCCACGGGCAGGCGGCGGACGAGGCGCTGGGCATTCATGAGGGCTTCGGCATTCATGACCGTCGTCGGCTTGCGGTCCTCCGCACCCGTGGTTTCGATCAGGATGCGCCGCTCCGCGTCGCGGGTCGGGTAGCCGACATCGATCTGCAGCAGGAAGCGGTCGAGCTGAGCCTCGGGGAGGGGATAGGTGCCCTCCTGCTCGATGGGGTTCTGCGTCGCCAGCACGTGGAAAGGCTGCGGCAGGTCGTGCCGTTCGCCGCCCACTGACACGTGATGCTCCTGCATGGCCTGCAGCAGGGCTGACTGGGTGCGGGGGCTGGCGCGGTTGATCTCGTCGGCCATCAGCAGCTGAGCGAAGACCGGGCCCTTCACGAAGCGGAAGGAGCGGCGGCGGTCGGCGCCTTCATCGAGGATCTCGGAACCCAGGATGTCGGAAGGCATGAGGTCCGGGGTGAACTGGATGCGGCGGGCGTCGAGGCCCAGCACGGTCCCTAGCGTGTCTACGAGCTTCGTCTTGGCGAGGCCTGGAACGCCGACCAGGAGGCCGTGACCGCCGGCCAAAAGGGTGATCAGCGTGAGATCCACCACGTCTTCCTGGCCGAAAATGACGGTGTGAATGGCCTCGCGGGCGCGGCCTACAGTCTCAAGCGTCGCCTCCGCGCTGCGGATGATCGCGTCGTCCAAGGCGGTGGGCGCTTGAGCAATGCTGGCCGTCATGAGGTCATTCTCCCTCTCATACGCATGTGCCCCCGGTAGCTAGTCTGCCTTTTATCCTGGTCGATAGGCAAGGGTCGATGCGCCGCAGCATTGAACCCATGTGGAGTGGACGAGACAAGCGAGGACTCTATGCTCTAGGAAGTAACAATCGACAGCCGTTCGTCGATCCCGAAAGTTGAAAATCATGTTCACGCTTGCGTCATGACCGGTCCTTCGCCTGTCACACCCGGAATTGCCCTGGCCCGCCTGACCGAGGCGCTCGGGTCCGATTCAAAGCGGAAAGGCCCCCCTCCGGTCGAGCGCTGGAACCCGGCCTATTGCGGCGAGATCGACATGCGCATCGCGGCCGACGGCACCTGGCATTACATGGGCTCACCCATCAACCGGCCTGCCCTCGTGAAGCTGTTTTCGACGGTTCTGCGCAAGGATCCGGAGCGCTATGTGCTCGTCACGCCGGTCGAGCGGGTCGGGATTACGGTGGAAGACGCGCCCTTTCTGGCCGTCGAGATGGCCGTCGAGGGTGAGGGAGAGAGCCGGCAGATTGCGTTTCGCACCAATGTGGACGACCTCGTGCAGGTCGGGCCGGATCATCCTCTCCGTTTCGAGCAGGACGCGAATGGCGGCATCAAACCTTACGTGAAAGTCCGAGGGGAGCTGTGGGCCCTCGTGACGCGAAGCCTGGCCCTCGATCTGGTCGCCATGGGCGAAGAAAAGAACATTGATGGGGTGGATACCTTCGGGGTGATGGCAGGCGGTGCCTTCTTCCCCATCGCACCTATGTCCGAACTGGGCATTGCTTGATGCGCCTTGCTCCCCACGATGAGCCGGACTTTCTGACCCTGGCCGCCGAGCGGCTACGGCCGGAACCGCCGCATACAGAGGAGGCCCTGGCGAACCCTCGCGGCGATCACAGCCTCGACGAAGTGCCGCTGGTTTATCCGCTGACGCCGAAGCCTGCCGCGGTCCTGGTGCCTGTTGTCATGCGCGACGAACCGATGCTGCTCTTGACAGAACGAGCCGCGCATCTGCGCCAGCATTCGGGGCAGATTGCCTTTCCGGGCGGTCGGGTTGATCCGACCGATGCTTCGGTCCTGGATGCCGCCTGCCGCGAGGCGATGGAGGAGATCGGCCTCGACAGCCGCTTCATCAGCCCGCTCGGCTATCTCGATGCCTACCTGTCCACGACGAATTATCTCGTGATGCCGGTGGTGGCACGGATCTCGCCCTCCTACACGCTCAACATCAATCACGACGAGGTGGCCGATGCCTTCGAGGTGCCACTGAGCTTCCTCATGGATCCCGCGCGCCACGAGCTCCATTCCCGCGAGTGGAAGGGAAGGCTGCGCCGCTACTATGCAATGCCCTATCAGGGACGCTACATCTGGGGTGTTACGGCCGGGATCGTCCGCAATCTTTATGAGAGGCTCTACAGTTCATGACACGGGCGGTCATTCAGGGTTTGGTGCTGTTCCTGCTGCCCTTCGTCCTTTTCGGCGCTTATCTCGTCATTCGCCGGCGCAATCCGCTGCTCTGGTCCCACTGGAGCAGACAATCTGCGTGGCTCACGATTGCGGGCTTGAGCTTCGTGGTCATTTCGTTGATCGCGACAGCGCTCCTGGAGGAGCGCCAGACCGGTGCCTATGTACCGACGCGCGTCGAGAACGGGCGCGTCATTCCGGGGCATTTCCAGTGACGGAAGCCCTCGATCGGCAGGCGCTTGCGAGCCTTCTCCAGCGCCCCGAACTGCGCCGTCTCCTCGAGGTCTTCAACGATGGGGGCGAGGAGACGCGCGTCGTGGGCGGTGCCGTGCGCAATGCCCTGCTCGGACGGCCCGTGACGGAGGTGGACTGCACCACGACCATGCTGCCCGACGCCATCACGGAGCGGGCGAAGCGGGCCGGGTTCAAGGCGGTGCCGACCGGGATCGAGCACGGCACGATCACGGTGATTATCGACGGCGAGCCCTTCGAGATCACCACTCTGCGCGAGGATGTGGAAACCGACGGGCGCCATGCGGTGGTGCATTTCGGGCGCGATTTCGTGCGCGATGCCAAGCGGCGGGATTTCACCATCAACGCCCTGTCACTTGGGCGCGACGGCCAGCTCTACGATTATACCGGTGGCGAGTCGGATCTCGCTGCCCGGCGGGTGCGCTTCATTGGCGAGGCCCGCACCCGCATCCGCGAGGATTACCTGAGGATCATGCGCTTCTTCCGCTTCCACGCGGAGTATGCGGAAAGTGATCCCGATGCGGAAGGGCTGGCAGCCTCCGGAGCCGAGCGGCAGGGGCTTGCGATCCTCTCAAAGGAGCGGATTCGGCACGAGCTTCTCAAGCTCCTCGTCGCGACGAGGGCAGAGGAGACGATCCGCATTCTTGCCGATCACGGCTTTCTCACCGGCCTGCTCGGCGGCGTTGCCGAATTCGGCCGCCTTAGGCGCGTGGCAAACGATGATCGGGACAACCCTGTCGCAATTTGGCGGCTCGCTGCCCTTGCCGTATTGGTGGAGGAAGATGCGGAGCGCCTGCGGGAAGAGCTTAGATTGTCCAATGATGAGCACAAAAAGCTTGCCGCCTATGCCGGGCTTCTCAACCTCCTCAAGAGCTGGCCCTTGCCGCTCGACGCGACCGCTATCCGCCGTCTAGTGGCGGATCACGAGCCCGAGGCTTTGGGAATCGTCTTTGCCGCGACAGCCGGGGAGCCGTCTCCTGTCGTCCATGAGGACGCTCGCGAGGCGCTCGCGCGCTACCTGAGCAGGACTGAGCCCGTACCGATTTTCCCCTTGCGCGGAGCCGATCTCGTCGAGGGCGGCGTTCCGAAGGGGCCGAAGATCGGCGAAATGCTCGCCCGGGGCCGTCAGGCCTGGCTGGCGGAGGGCTGCCGGACAGATGAAAGCTATGCCCGAGACCTGCTCAGGCGGGTGCTGAAGCAGGCTTAGGGCCACCTCACCGTCGGCGGCATGGAGGAGAGGATCGACGCGATGTTGCCGCCGGTCTTCAGGCCGAAGATCGTGCCCCGGTCGTAGAGCAGGTTGAACTCCACGTAGCGTCCGCGCCGCACCTGCTGCTCGATGCGGTCCTCCTCCGTCCAGGGCTTGGTGACGTTGCGGCGGACGATCTCCGGATAGACCTTGAGGAAGGCCTCGCCCACGTTGCGGGTGAAGGCGAAATCCTGGTCCGGGTTTCCGGTCCAGTGATAATCGTAAAAGATGCCGCCAATGCCGCGCGGCTCGTTGCGGTGCTTGAGGAAGAAGTACTCGTCACACCACTTCTTGTACTTGTCGTACGATCCCTCCGGCGCGTGAGTGCGGCAGGCCTGTTCCATAGCCTCGTGGAACAGGACCGTGTCCGGGTCCTCCTGCGTGCGTCGCCTTTCGAGCACGGGGGTGAGGTCCGCCCCGCCGCCGAACCAGGGCTTCGTGGTAACCACGAAGCGGGTGTTCATGTGGACGGTCGGGACGTTCGGATTCCAGGGATGCGCGATGAGCGAAATGCCGCCGGCCCAGAAGCGCGGGTCCTGGTCGGAGCCGGGGATCTGGCCACGGAACTCGGGCGCGAACTCTCCATGCACCGTCGAGACGTGAACCCCCACCTTCTCGAACACCCGGCCGCGCATCATGGACATGACGCCCCCGCCGCCGTCTGCGCCGCTATGGTCCTTGCGCTCCCAGGGCGTGCGCTCGAACCGGCCGGGTTCCGCCGCTTCCAGGGGGAGGGGGTTCGTCACCTCGTCCTCCAGCGCCTCGAAGGCCGCGCAGATGCGGTCGCGCAGCAGCGCGAACCAGACAGGGGCCTCAGTCTGCAGGCGCGCGACGGCGGCTTGGTCGGTCATCAGGTCTTGCCTCACATCTCGGAAAGGGCGGGATCGGGAAACGAGCGGGTCTGCCGCAGGGCCTCGCCCAGGATCATGGCGGCGGTCACGGCCACGTTCAGGGAGCGCATCCCCGACTGCATAGGGATGAGGGTCCGCGCATCCGCCACCGCATGAACCTCATCCGGCACGCCGGCAGATTCCCGGCCGACAAGAACGATGTCGTCGGATCTGTACGCGAAATCGGCATAGGGGATCGCACCCTTGGTGGTGGCAAGGACGAGGCGTCCCTTGGTCTCCTGTCGCCATGCCTCGAAGGCCCGCCAGGAGATGTGACGGGTGATTGTTACATGGTTGAGGTAGTCCATTCCGGAGCGGCGCAGGTTGCGGTCGGAGACGTCGAAGGCCGCAGGTTCGATGATCTCGACCGGCACGCCGAGGCAGGCCGCCAAGCGCAGCATGGTGCCGGTGTTCTGCGGGATGTCAGGCTGGTAAATGGCAAGACGGGGCATGGCTTCGTCATCGTGGCAACGGGCTCCGCCGTCAAGGGAGCGCCTTGGCGACTTCGGGTCGGCGGCATTTTGAGGCACAGGCTGGAACAACTCCAATCCGACTATGGACAGGCGGGCTTGACCGTGCCAAAGAGCCACCGCGCGGCGACTCCCAGTCGCATTGCGCGCGCGTTGTCGTGTTCCATATCGGAACTCGTGAGCCGAATGCCTGGATTTCCAAGGCATTGCCGATGCGCGGTTCTCGTTTTTTGACCAATGCTGGAGAGCCAAGTGGCCGAGACCACCACTCATGTCGCTGAGCCGACACGGCGCGATTTTCTGTACATCGCCACAGGCGCAGCCGCCGCTATCGGCGGGGCCACCCTGGTATGGCCCTTCGTCCAGTCCTTGGCGCCCGACGCGGCGACGGTGGCTGCCGGCGCCCCTGTCGAAGTCGACCTGACCCCGATTGCCGAAGGCCAGATCGTGAAGGTTTTCTGGCGCGGCAGCCTGATCTTCATCCGTCACCGCACTGCCGACGAGATCAAGGCGGCTGAGGACGTGAACGTTGCATCCCTGCGTGACCCGCAGGCGGATGCTGCCCGCGTGAAGGAAGGCAAACCCCAGTGGCTCGTCGTTTACGGCAACTGCACTCATCTGGGTTGCGTGCCGCTGGGCCAGCAAGGTGAATACAAGGGTTGGTTCTGCCCGTGCCACGGCTCGGTCTTCGATACCTCCGGCCGCGTCCGCGGTGGACCGGCACCGACCAATCTGCCGATCCCGCCCTATGCCTTCATGTCCGACACGAAGGTCATCATCGGCCAAGAAGCCACGGCGTAACCCAAGCGACGATCAGGCGATACCATGAGCCAGCATCCTACAACCTATGTTCCCAAGAGCGCCTTCGGTCAGTGGTTTGAAAGCCGCCTGCCGGTCGCGGGCCTCGTCCACTCTTCGTTCGTCGCGTTCCCGGTCCCGCGGAATCTGACCTATTTCTGGACCTTCGGCGCCATCCTGGCCTTCATGCTCGTGTCGCAGATCGTGACCGGCGTGTTCCTGGCGATGTACTACACCCCGAACGCCGGTATGGCCTTCCAATCCGTCGAGCACATCATGCGCGACGTGGAATACGGCTGGCTGCTCCGGTATCTGCACGCAAACGGCGCATCGATGTTCTTCATCGCCGTCTATATCCACATCTTCCGGAACTTCTACTACGGTTCCTACAAGGCGCCCCGTGAGGTTCTCTACATTCTCGGCGTGATCATCTTCATCCTCATGATGGCCACGGCCTTCATGGGTTACGTGCTTCCCTGGGGCCAGATGAGCTTCTGGGGCGCCACCGTGATCACGAACCTCTTCTCGGCGATCCCGCTCGTCGGCGAGACGATCGTGCATTATCTCTGGGGCGGCTACTCGGTGGGCAACCCGACGCTCAACCGCTTCTTCTCGCTGCACTACCTGCTACCCTTCATGATTGCGGGCGTCGTCGCCCTTCACATCTGGGCGCTGCACGTGCCGGGCCAGAACAACCCGACCGGCATTCCGATCAAGTCGGGCAAGGACGCGGTTCCCTTCACGCCCTACGCGACGATCAAGGACATCTTCGCCGTTGTCGTGTTCCTGATCTTCTTCGCCTATTGGGTGTTCTACATGCCCAACTATCTCGGCCATGCGGACAACTACATCCCGGCGAACCCGGCCGTGACGCCCGCACACATCGTGCCTGAGTGGTACTTCCTGCCGTTCTACGCGATCCTGCGCGCCATTCCCGACAAGCTCGGCGGCGTCCTAGCGATGGGCGCGGCCATCGTGATCTGGGCTTTCATGCCCTGGCTCGATACCTCGAAGGTGCGCTCCACCGCCTATCGTCCGCTCTACAAGCAGTTCTTCTGGGTCTTCGTGGCCGTCTGCCTCGTGCTCGGCTGGCTCGGTTCCCGCCCCGCCGAGGGCTGGTACGTGATCGCCTCCCAGATCTGCACGGTCTACTACTTCGCCCACTTCCTGATCGTCCTTCCGGTGCTCGGCTTCGTCGAGCGTCCGCTGCCGCTGCCGAATTCGATCCTCGAATCCGTCATGGGCGTGCAGAAGGGCGGGGCTGGCATGCCGGTCGGCGCCAATGCCGAGCCGCAGTCCAAGGGCTGAACGGGAGCGTTGAGGAAAACATCATGATGAAGCGTACTCTTCTCATCGCTGCGGCTATTCTCGGCCTCTCCGCTCCGGCGTTTGCTGCCGGCGAGACCCCGGTCCCGCCGCAGCTCAAGTGGAGCTTCCAGGGACCGTTCGGCACCTTCGACCGGGCCCAACTCCAGCGCGGCTTCAAGGTCTACCGTGAGGTCTGCGCCTCCTGCCACGGCCTGAGCTACGTCGCGTTCCGCAACCTGTCGCAGCCCGGTGGCCCGGAATTCTCCGAGGGTCAGGTTCGCGCGCTGGCGGCCGAGTACAAGCTCCAGGACGGCCCGAACGAGGCCGGTGACATGTTCGAGCGTCCCGCACGTCCGGCCGATCGTTTCCCGTCACCGTTCCCGAACGAGAACGCGGCGGCTGCCGCCAATGGCGGCAAGGCTCCGCCGGACCTGTCCCTGATGGCCAAGGCCCGCACCTACGAGCGCGGCTTCCCCTGGTGGATCACGGACATCTTCCGTCAGTATTCCGAGAACGGTGCGGATTACCTCACCGCGCTGCTCAACGGCTACAAGGATGCCCCGGCGGGCTTCACGGTGCCTGAGGGCGGTCACTACAACGAGTATTATCCGGGCCACATCATCGCGATGCCGAAGCCGATCAACGACGGCCAGGTCGAGTATCCGAAGAACGAGGCCGGCCAGCCTCAGGCTCCGGAGACTGTGGACCAGTATGCCCGCGACGTGACGGCCTTCCTCACCTGGACGGCGGAACCTCATCTCGAAGCCCGCAAGCGCCTCGGCTTCCAGGTCATCCTGTTCCTGATCGTGCTCGCAGGCCTGCTCTATTTCACCAAGAAGAAGATCTGGGCCCGGGTGGGCGGCGAGGTTGACGGCCACGCCACGCCCCCGATGACTCACAATCCTTAAAAGCTGACGATCAAGGCCCCGTTCCGGGGCCTTTTTCTTTTCAGGTGACAGCATGCGACGGCAGCCCTATGTCGGCTGCCATGCTGCAGACGATTGCCGACGACATCTGGGGGCTGCCCTGCCTCGCCTATCACGTTCAACCGAGCCTTGAGCCTGAAACCCGCGAAGCCTTCGAGGAGGTGCAGCGGGCGATCGCCGAGCAATGGCCGGAACCGCTGCATATCGGGCCCAAGCACGGGCTGCATGTCACCATCTATCCGCTGGTTCCGGTGAAGAGCTCCTTCGACAAGGACGCCTATTGGCAGGGCATCGCCCGGCAGAGCCAGAGCCTCCTGGAGGACCTCTGTGCCGATCGGCCGACCTTGGAGCTGCGCTTCTCCCGCCTCAAGGTCACCGACACGGCCATCATCTCGACCGCGACCGAGGCAACGGGCCTGATCGAGGCCATTCGAAACAGAATCGTCAGCGATATTCCCCCGCCGCCCGGGCACAAGCCGATCATCTACGACCTGATCCACACGACCCTGGCGCGCTACCGGACGAGAGCCTTCATTTCGGACGATGTTGTCGGCCGCATCGAGAGCCTGCCCGTCTCCATCACGGCGCCCGTGAAGCATATCAGGCTTGTTCGCGAGACCCTCTTTCCCTGTCTCGTGACCGACGAGATCGCTTCGGTCCCCTTGATCGGGAAGTGAGGCTTGGGACGTAGGCGTTCCTCGGCTATGACAGGCCCGTAACAGCTGGGCAGATGAGAGGGCAAAATGACGAAGGCGGTTCTAGGCATCATCGGCGGATCGGGGGTCTATGATCTGCCGGGGGTCGAGGACATGCGCGAGGAGCGCATCAGCTCTCCCTGGGGCGAGCCATCGGACGTGCTGCGCATCGGCCGGATCGGCGAGACGACCATTGCGTTCATGCCCCGCCATGGGCGCGGCCACCGCCTGTCGCCCTCCGACATCAACTACCGGGCCAATATCGATGTGATGAAGCGGGCCGGCGTCACCGACCTGATCTCCGTCTCCGCCGTCGGCTCGTTCAAGAACGAATATCATCCCGGCTTCTTCGTGCTGGTGGACCAATATGTGGATCGCACCCACAAGCGCGAGACCTCCTTCTTCGGCCGAGGCTGCGTGGCCCATGTGCCTATGGCTCACCCGGTCGGGCCCCTGCTGCGCCAGCGCATCGCCGATGCCGCTCTGGCGGAGGATATCCCGTTTGCGCTCGGCGGCACGCTTGTCTGCATCGAGGGTCCGCAATTCTCCACTTACGCTGAGTCGATCACCTACAAGGGGCTCGGCTACGACGTGATCGGAATGACGGCGATGCCGGAGGCCAAGCTCGCCCGCGAGGCCGAGATCACCTATGCTACCATCGCCATGGTGACCGATTACGATTGCTGGCACCCCGAGCACGACCATGTGGACGTGGCCTCGGTGGTCGCAGTGGCGCAGCAGAACGCCGCCAAGGTGGCACGCCTCGTCGCCCGTGTCGCCCGCGACTTCCCAGCCGAGCACGAGCCGTGCCCCGCCGGTTCCGACCGGGCGCTCGACGGCGCCATCATGACGGCGCCCTCCGCCCGCGATCCTGAGCTTCTGAAAAAGTTGGATGCGGTGGCTGGCCGGGTGCTAAACCCCTCAAAAGCGTGATCGGAGGCGCCTTGCGCTCACTCGTCTCAGATCCATTCTCACCAGACACCCAGGCAGGCTTGAACCCATGGACCAGCGTCTCCTCACCGATCTGAAGGCCGCGATCCGCTCGATCCCGGATTATCCGAAGCCGGGCATCGTGTTCCGGGACATTACGACCCTGCTGGGGGATGCGCGGGCCTTCCGGCGTTCGGTGGACGAACTCGTCCATCCCTTCGCGGGCGGCCGGGTCGACAAGGTGGCAGGCATCGAGGCGCGCGGCTTCATTCTCGGCGGCGCCATCGCCCACCAGCTGTCCTCGGGCTTCGTGCCGATCCGCAAGAAGGGCAAGCTGCCCCACGAGACGGTGCGCATCGCCTATTCGCTGGAATACGGCGTCGACGAGATGGAGATCCACACGGATGCCATCGGCCAGGGCGAGCGCGTGATCCTGGTGGACGACCTCATCGCCACCGGCGGCACGGCGGTCGCAGCCACTCAGCTCCTGCGCCAGATGGGCGCCAACATCATAGCCGCCTGCTTCATCATCGACCTGCCGGATCTCGGTGGCGCCCAAAAGCTAAAGGATCTCGGCGTCGAGGTGCGCAGCCTCGTGAGCTTCGAGGGGCATTGAGTTCAGCACGTGTCATCCCGGGGCCGCTTAAGCGGAACCCGGGATCCATAACCGCTGACGTTTCAGAATACTACGCAGCGGCTATTGCGACTCTCTTCCTGTGAATGTCGTGGTTATGGATCCCCGCC
Organism: Microvirga sp. CF3062; assembly: GCF_036314045.1. Taxonomy (NCBI): domain Bacteria; kingdom Pseudomonadati; phylum Pseudomonadota; class Alphaproteobacteria; order Hyphomicrobiales; family Methylobacteriaceae; genus Microvirga; species Microvirga sp. CF3062. The sequence continues at coordinate 152,996 of NZ_JAYGGN010000010.1, read as the reverse complement.
TTCGCGGGGGTGACAGTGAAGCGGCACGTCCTAAGCGACCTCAGCCCCGCCTTTCCCAAAACACCATGCCGTCGAAGGCAAAAACCGCCTCGCCGTGCTGGTTGGTGCCGGTGTTGTGATGGAACACCAGACCCCAGCCCGGCCGCGAGGCGGAGGGGCGCTTGGCCGTGACGGTGGTGCGGTAGGTGATCGTGTCGCCCGCATAGACGGGTTTCAGCCATTTCAGGTTCGAGAAGCCCGGGGAGGGGCCGAGCCGGGCCGGCCTCTGGCCGTGAGCCAGCGCATAAGTGCGGATTTGGTCGCGATGGCCGACCATGTGCTTCATCCACACGCTCGCCGTATGCCAGCCTGAGGCGCAGAGCGCGCCGAAGAGGCTGTTTTTGGCGACTTCCGCATCCACATGGAAGGGCTGTGGGTCGTACTGTCTCGCGAAACGGACGATCTCGTCGGGTGTGAAGGTGTACGAGCCCAATTCCTCCGTCTCGCCGATGACGAGATCCTCGAAAAAGGGATTGGAGGAGATCGGCGGGATCCCCCGGTGGGGATGATCGCTGGACCCGGAGCGGGCGTCGGTCGAGATGGCTCCGCCCGAGAAGGGTTGGGCGTCACGGGTTGCGAACATCACCCAGTTGGTCTGGGTCAGCACCGTCTCGTCGGCCTGGTTGACCATGTCGAAGTGCAACTGCACCAGCCCGAGGGACGGCCTGCTCTTGGATATGCGGCTCTCCAGGACCTTCATGTGCGAGCGCAGGGTATCGCCCGGCCTTACGGGCCTCACCCATTTCACCTCCTCGATTCCCGGAGCGCCCATGGCGGAGGAGTCCAGAAGCAGCCCGTCGGCCACGAGCCGCATGTTGAGGCTGCAGGTATGCCAGCCCGAGGCGATCAGGGTGCCGACGAAACTATCCTTGGCCGCAACTTCGTCCACATGGAAGGGCTGGGCATCGTATTCCCGCGCGAAGGCCAGGATGTCGTCCTTCGACACATGGAGGGGCCCGAGGGTTTGGGCGAAGCCGACAGGCAGATCTTCGAACGTGCGCATGAGCAATCCCTTGTCGATGCCTGCCCTAGCACAAGGAGCGCCCCGTTGGGAGACCCGCCGCTGCAACCCTGATCCGTCGCCCGCGTGTCGAGAAACAAAAAAGGGACGGGCGATGCCCGTCCCCTTCGATTCTTCTGCGTCTGGATGGTTAGAGAACGAACCAGCTCTTGCTGAGGTCAACCGAGCCCTTCAGCTTGATCACGGCCTCGGCGCTCTTGTCGCTGTCGGTGTTGAGATAGACATAGGTGGCGCTCTTCGTCTTCTCGTAGCGCACCTCGCCAGCCTTGCTGAAGGCATCGTCCTTACCGATGAAGGAGAACTTCTGGTCGCCACGCTTCTTGGTGTCGGCATCGACCGCCTTCAGGTCGATCCGGTCGCCGCTGCGGCCGGAGAAGTCGGTGATGTAATCGGCCTTGGACTTGGAGGAACCCGTCTCTCGGTCGTCGAACACGAACACGTCCCGACCTTTGCCACCGGTGAATGTGTCCTTGCCGAGGCCGCCAGAAAGCCTGTCGTTTCCTGCCTCGCCGTTGAGGCGGTTCGAGCCTGCATTGCCAATCAGATTCTGCGAGAGTTCGTTGCCCGATATACTAAGACCGGCTTTGCTCTCAGCTGGCCATGCCCTCAGCACCTCGACAGCTTGGCCAGCCTGCAGGGTGAACGACTCGGTTGTACGGATTTCATCGCTGCCGCTGTTGGCAGCTTCGAAAACCTGATCGCCGCCATCAACGTAATAGATGTCGTCGCCAACGCCCCCCTCAAGTCTGTCCGCCCCGGCTTCGCCACTCAGGCTGTCGTTGCCCGCGCCACCAGTGAGCGTGTCGTTGCCGCTGCCGCCAAAGAGCGTGTCATGGCCGGCTCCTGAGTCCAACTGGTCATTGCCGGCTGCGCCATTAAAGGAATCCCTGCCCGATCCGCCTTTCATCACATCGGCCAGATCGCTTCCGGTCGCTTGCTCGTCCAGAACATCTTGAACCACGATCTTGAAGGACTTCGTGACGCTTTCGTTGGAAGCATCGGTGACAACCACCTCGATCGTGTGTTCGCTGGCCTGCTCGTAGTCGAGCCTGACGCCATCGGCCACCTTGAGCACACCGGTGGCGGTGTCGATCGTAAACCGGCCGCCAGCATTATTGGTGAGCCGGTAGGTATGAGTATCGCTCGGTTCGTCGACGACAGAGAATCTCCCTATCCCATGGCCGAGTTTGCTGTTCTCGGCCACCACGTCGAAATCCAGGGAAACACCGCTCGGTGCGGTATTGAACAGCCCCTCCAAGCTTACGCTGCCGTCGTCGAACTCGAAGATCTCGACATTGAGGATCGTATCTGCCCCGTTTTCGGGCACCCATTTGTCGACGACCGTGACGATTCCATTTTCATCTCGCGTGATGGTGTAATCGCTGCGGTTGCCAGTCAAAATGAGTGTATCATTGCCGCCGCCGCCATCGAGCCGATTGCTGCCCGAGTTGCCAACAAGCCTGTTGCCCAACTCGTTCCCGGTGAGGTCGCGCCCAGTTGCCGTAAGCTCCAGGATCTCCACCTCGGCTCCCAGAGCCAGCTTGTAGACATCTGCGCTCACATAGAGAGTATCGGTGCCTTTGCCGGTCGCTTCGACGATCACATCTTTTGCGCTGTCGACTGTGTAGGCATCGTCTCCGCCACCACCCTCTAGGGTATCATCTCCGATCAAGCCGTCGAGGGTATTCGCGACATCGTTGCCGACAATGATATTGTCGGCCTCGTTGCCGGTGCCGTTGGCGGCATTTCCCAGAAGTGTCAGGTTCTCGAAATAGAAATAGTTTTCGAGACTATGGCTCACTGAAATCTTGATCGTATCGATGCCGCCGCCATCCTGCTCTTCAATTACATCGTTAGCGTCCACGACGTAAGTATCGTTCCCGCCTCCGCCGTGAATCGTGTCTTCGCCTCCACCACCATTGAGGACGTTGTCCCCCTGGTTGCCGTCTAGCCACTGAGCGAGTTCATTGCCCGTCAGGTTGAGGGCCTCAGTGCTTTCCCCATCAAAAAAGGCGAGGAGTTCGACCTCCTGACCGGCTGTCAGGGTGAATGACCCAGAGGCATAGGCCATATCGTAGGTATCACCGGCAGCTTCGACGATACGGTCGCCGTCATCCACATAGTAGACGTCATACCCAGAGCCGCCATCGAGCGTATCGTTGCCGCCACCCCCATCGAGCGTGTCGTCCTCACCTCTGCCGGTCAGGATGTTGGAACCGGCATTTCCGTAGAGCGCCTGCGAGAATTCGTTGCCGGTCAGATCGAGCGCGGTCGTGCCGGCTGCATTGTTCGTCCGGAGAGTTTCTATTTCTTGGCCATCCTGCAGGATGAAAGAGGCCAGCGCGCGAACTTCGTCGTAATTCCCTTCGCCTTCGACGATGCTGTCGCCGCCATCCACGTAATAGATGTCATCCCCAGAGCCGCCGATGAGCGTATCGTTGCCCACATCGCCATAAAGATGGTCATTGTCTGCGCCACCGTCGATGGTGTCGTTGCCGTTGCCGCCGTAGATGGTGTCGTTGCCTCCAACGCCGTTGAGAATGTCGCCCAGGTCGGACCCGCCGCCGCCTGCATCCAGGCGGAACACCTCGCCGGTGATGTCGACCACGTAGAGGTTGCCGTTCCTGTCTGTGCCGAATGAGGCGATCCTTTCGATCGTGCCGGCGCTCGGAACGATCATAGCGGTGATGTCGGTTCTCACCCAGTTGGTGCCGATTTGCTCGAGCGTCCAGATCCGGCCGCTGCCGAAATCGCCGAAGACGTACTTGCCCTGCAAGGCAGCGATGGGGCCGCTGTAGACATACCCGCCCGTAATTGACGATCCGATATTATCGCTGTGAAAATAGGTATGGATCGGGTCCGTGTAGCCGTCGTTCTCTCCAGGGGTCGGTCCGTCGTCCGGAGCGTCGCCGTTGTCCTGCCGCCCCCAACCATAATTCGCGCCGGGGACCACAAGATTGATTTCTTCCGCCGTATCCGCGCCGACATCGGCCACGAAGAGCCGACCGTCTGGCCCGAAGCTGGCACGCCACGGGTTGCGGAAGCCAATGGCGTAGACCTCGGACGGTTGCGCCAGGTCATCCGCATTGTCGAAGACGGTCGGGTTGCCTTCCGGGATGGCGAAGTTTTTCTTGGCGTCGTCGGGAAAGGCATCCGGCCCATTGACGTCGAGCCGCAGGATCTTGCCCAGGTGGCTGGTCGGGTCCTGCGCCTTCGCGTTCTGATCGCCATCGCCGGTGGCGACATAAAGGTACCCGTCCGTGGGGTGGAAGCCGATCCAGCCCGCGCGGTGGTTGCCGGAGAACGGGGTGTACTCCGTCGTCTCCAGGATCACCTTGTAATTGTTGGGATCAAGGACATTCGGAGAGTTCGGATTAACCGTGTACTCCCGGATCTGCGACTGATTGTGCCGTGGATCGTTTGTCGTCGCCCCCTCGATAGATAGAAAGACATAGACCTTACCGTTGTTGGCGAAGTCCGGGTGAAAGGTGAAGCCCAGGAGGCCGACCTCGCCGGCTGTCGAAACCTGGTCGGTTACGTCCAGGAACGGTGCCGGCGTTCCTGCGATGTGGATTGTCCCTTGCTTGCCGACGATGAACAGGCGTCCTGAATCGTCTGGAGCACCCGTGACGAAGAGCGGCTGGGTCAGGCCCGATGCGACCCGAGTGCCGACGATTTCGGACGCATTGGGATCGTAACCATAGATCGTGTCTGCATCAGAGGTGCCGGTCCGCGTGTCCGCGCCAGATGTGCCGTAGATAATCGCCATAGTCGTTGCCCCCATATTGAAAAGTATTACATGCCTTCATCTTTTGCTGAGGGGCTTGGCAGGGACAACTCTCTGAACGGGTAGGGCTCTTGACGAAGCGTCAAGTTTTTCTGGTTCAGGCAGCAAGAAATCTTATCAAGCTCAAGCAATGATCGTGGAAGCCGCTGCTCTGCGGCAATCCGCAGCACTCAAGGTAAGAACTGCCCCGCCGCGTTATGCGCCAGGCGGATCGGCTCTGGCAGGCGGTATTTCGGGGAGCAGCGCAGGACGAGCTCAGTGGCGGTCGGGATGTCCGCGAGGTGGCCGGGGGAGATGAACATGGGGTTCTTGGCCGTGCGGGTGCGCAGCGCGACGCCGATGGTCTCCTTGCGATCGATAAGCGGCGCGGCCGAGCCCTTCTCCTCGGCCAGATCCTTGTAGCGCCCGCAGAGCAGCGTCTTGCCGCAGCCGACAGTGGGGCGCTGCAGCCACAGGCCCATATGGCTGGCGATGCCGATGCGGCGGGGATGGGCGATGCCCATGCCGTCGAAGAGGAAGACATCGGGCTCTGATTTCAGCTTTTCGAACGCCTCCTCGAGAACCGGCCCTTCACGAAAGCTCAGGAGGCCCGGCACGTAAGGAAAGGGCGTCGGGCGCTGCGCCAGTACGGTCTCCACCGGCAGGAAGCCGGGATAGGTCACCACCACGATGGCGGCTTGGGACTGCTCGTTCTTCACGCTCACATCGACGCCGGCCACCAGTGTGACCCTGTCGAGGTCGATGGGCCGGTCGGAGACCACCTCCGTCCGCAGCTCCTGCTGCAGGGCGATGGCCTCAGAAGGGGAGAGATTCCAGTCGTGGCGATGGTGAAGCTTCATGGCTCGTCATTGAGGATAGTGAAAGCTCAACGCTCAAGGTTCGGGATCGATCCCTTGCAGCTCAAGTCGATGGGCTGAAGCTGGCGGTGACTACGGGAAACCCCTTAGGGGCATTGTCTGAATATCGTCCTCAGCTCGAGGGGTGTACATCCCTTGTCATCTGAAGATAAGTCCAACAACGAGGATGTCATGTCTCGCGTACATGCAACCAACGGCTCCACACCAGTCGAGCCGAGAGCAGAGAATTCCGGAGCCTTGAAGCGTGCGGCGGCGGGCCTTGCGGCCCTCGGCGCCGGCCTCTGGGCTCTGCCGGCCGAAGCCCATGTGAAGTGGTTCGCCCCCTACATCGTCGATGCCGCCCCGCAGCCGATTTCCGCCACCCTGACCAATGTGTGGTTCTGGACCGGTATAGGCCTGGTGCTGGCCTTCTTCCTGGCCACGCTCATGGTCGAGCGCACATTTGTCGGCCGCGGCATCCAGTCAGGGCTCGACCGCGTCAGCGCGCCGCTCTGGAGCCGTGCGGACGACTTCATGCGTGTTTCCATCGGCGGCTTCTTCGTAGCGATCTTTGCCGTTGGCGGCATCTATCTCACGCCGGATCTCAAGACGGATTCCGAGATCATCTCCTGGGCGCAGCTGCTGATCGCCATGTGCGTGTTCTCGCGCCGGACCATGCCAATTGCCGCTGCTGGCATCATCACCCTTTGGGTGGTGGCGCTGCGCGAATACGACCTGTTCCACCTGCTCGACTACCTGGCGCTTGGCGTTGCCGTGGCGGCCTATCTGGTGATGGCCTCGTCCCAGGACGAGAAGTGGCGCGCCCGTCGGTTCCTGGCTCTGCGCTGGGGCATCGCGATTGCGCTCATGTGGTCGTCGCTCGAGAAGTTCGCCTATCCGGACTGGTTCTATCCACTCGTGGAAGAGAAGCCCTTCCTGACCTTCGGCATGCCGCGCGACGTGTTCATCCCGATGGCCGGCGTTGCCGAGTTCACCATGGGCTTCGGCCTGCTCTGGACCCCACTGGTGCGCCGTCTTTCGGCCGTGGCCCTGCTGGCGATCTTCTTCACCGCGGTCTATCCGTTCGGCCGCATCGACCTCGTCGGCCATGCCCTGATCATGGCGGCGCTCTTCCTGGTCGCCGCTGATCCGTGCCGCGAGGCCAAGGCGGTTGCCGTGAAGATGCCGAATGCCTTGCCGCGCTTCGGCAGCCTGGCTGCGGTGCCTGCAGGCCTTGCCGTTGCCCTCGTGGTGCTGGTGAGCGGATACTGGGGTCTGCACGGCGTGTTCTACAGCGCCGGGTATGAGGCCGGACAGCAGCAGGAGCTGACGACCCATTCCCACAGCAAGGAATACCCGCACGGTCCCCAGGCCAAGCCTGAGAACCAGAGCCACCACTGACAGGACACAAGCCGGGCCATGAATGCGGCCCGGCTTGATCTTTCGCAAGGAATGACCGAACGGGATGGGGTATCATGCCTCCGTCCCGTTCGGTTTTGAGGAGATCCGCTTTGGCGCAGTCAGCCACAGGACGCAGCATCCCGATCATCAGCCCGGCCGAGGGCGTGACTGAGGCGATGATCCGGCAACTCGTGGAGACGTTCTACGACCGGGTGATCCGCGATCCGGAACTCGGGCCGCTCTTTCACAACGCGCTCTCTGGGCGCTGGAGCCGACACTTGGCGTTAATGGTGGATTTCTGGTCCTCGATTGCGCTGCGGACCGGGCGCTACCAGGGCAAGCCGCAGGCGGCCCATATGAGCGTGAGCCTTACGCCCGAGCTTTTTTCACGCTGGCTGGCGCTGTTCGAGGAGACCGCGAGTGAAATCTTTGAGCCGGATGTGGCGGCCTTCTTCGTGGATCGGGCAGGGCGCATTGCCGAGAGCCTGCAGCTCGGCCTCGGGATCGGACCGAAGGCCCTGCGGCTGCCTTAAACCTTAAGGCCTACCGCTCCCACCACTCGAACTCGTCATTGCCGCTCTTGGGCAACAGGGACGAGATGCCGATCATGAGAAAGCCGCAAGCCACGAGCACGCCAACGAAGAATTCGGCGCTGCCGAGGCCAGGGGAAAAGAAAGTCTCGAAAAAAGCCTGCATGAAGCCACCCTCCATGCAGGCTTTGTCTCATCATGGTCCTGAACGCACGAAAAAGCGCCCGTTCAGGATTCCGACAGTTTTTACGTATTGAACCGGAAGTGCATCACGTCGCCGTCCTGAACGGTGTATTCCTTACCCTCCAACCGCAGCTTGCCCGCATCTCGTGCGCCGGCCTCGCCCTTCAGGCTGGTGTAGTCTGCATAGGCGATGGTCTCGGCGCGGATGAAGCCCTTCTCGAAATCCGTGTGGATCACGCCGGCGGCGCCAGGCGCCTTGGTGCCCTTGGTGATGGTCCAGGCACGGGCTTCCTTCGGGCCGACGGTAAAGTAGGTGATGAGGCCGAGCAGTTCGTAGCCTGCGCGGATCACGCGGTTGAGGCCGGGTTCCGTCAGGCCGACGGCATCGAGATAGTCCGTCTGCTCCTCGGGCGGCAGAACGGCGATCTCGCTCTCGATCTTGGCCGAGACGACGACGGCTTTCGCGCCCTCTTCCTTTGCCCGCTCAAAGACCTTGGCCGAGAAGGCGTTGCCTTGGTCGGCGGAAGCCTCCTCCACGTTGCACACGTAGAGAACCGGCTTGGAGGAGAGGAGGCCCAGCATCTGGAACAGGCGCTCTTCCTCGACTTTTCGCTCCACCATGCGGGCGGGCTTGCCGTCGCGCAGGAACGGCAGCGTGCGGTTGACGAGGTCGAGAGTTTCTTTCGCTTCCTTGTCGTTGCCCTTGGCCTTCTTCTCCAGCGCAGTAACACGCTTCTCGAGGCTGTCGAGATCGGCGAGCATCAGCTCGGTCTCGATGGTCTCGATATCGGCGATGGGGTCGATCTTGCCCTCGACATGAGTGATGTCCGTGTCCTCGAAGCAGCGCACCACATGGGCAATGGCATCGACCTCGCGGATGTTGGCGAGGAACTGGTTGCCCAGGCCTTCGCCGCGGGACGCGCCGCGCACCAGACCTGCAATGTCCACGAAGGTGAGGCGGGTCGGGATGATCTGCGCGGAGCTGGCGATGCCCGCGAGCTGATCGAGCCGGTCATCCGGCACGGCCACGTCGCCCACGTTCGGCTCGATGGTGCAGAACGGATAGTTGGCGGCCTGCGCTGCGGCCGTCTGCGTCAACGCGTTGAAGAGGGTGGACTTGCCGACGTTCGGCAGGCCGACGATGCCCATTTTGAAGCCCATGGCCTCACTCCTTATTTGTGTTGGCCTTTTCTCCGGGCCGCTTCACGTCCGTCCAGCCTCTCGCCTCCATGGCGAGGTGGACCTTGTTCTGAAAACTGCCGTCCTCTCCCTTGGCGAGAAGGGCGGCGCTGTCCGCGATGATCCGGCATAGGTCATCGACCCACGCCTCTTCGCTCTTGCCGAAATCGCCCAGTACATGGCTCTGCACTAGCGCCTTGTGACCGGGATGCCCGATGCCGAGCCGCACGCGGCGATAATCGTTGCCGCAATGGGCCGAGATCGACCGCAGGCCGTTATGGCCTGCATTGCCGCCGCCGATCTTCACGCGGATCTTGGCCGGCGGCAGATCGAGCTCGTCATAGAAGACCGTCACGTCATGAAGCGGGATCTTGAAGAAGTTCTGCGCTTCCCCCACAGCCTGGCCTGACAGGTTCATGTAGGTCTGCGGCTTGATCAGCAGCACCTTCTCGCCGCCGATCACAACGTCGGCCGCTTCCCCGTGGAAGCGCTTGCGCCAGGGGCCGGCATTGTGTGCGCGCGCAATCTCGTCCACGGCCATGAACCCGATGTTGTGGCGGTTCCTGGCGTAGCGGGATCCGGGATTGCCGAGGCCGACGAAGAGGCGCATCGCTTGGTCCTGCTCATAAGAAACGCTCCGGCCTTGCGGTCGGAGCGTTAAAGCCGATCGATGGGCTTAGAAACGCCCGATCAACCAGCGCATCGTGCGGAAAAGTGGTTCCGGTTTTCCGCTCCGAGCGATGCGCTAGTATAAATAAGCATCGGATAGATCCCAAAAATGGTGTCCACTTTTGGGTCCGATGCCCTTAGGCCGCGGGGGTACCCTCAGCAGGAGCCGCAGCAGCATCCTCTTCCGTGAGGCCGGTCGGGGCAACGACGGTGACAAGAGTCATGTTCTCGGTGGACGTCGCCTTGGCACCGTTCGGGAGCTTGATGTCGCTGAGGTGGACGGAGTCGCCGATGTTGAGACCGTCGATCGAAGCCTCAATGTAGTCCGGGATCGAGTCGGACGGGACAAGGAGTTCAACCGAGTGCTCGACGATCTGGAGAGCGCCGCCGCGCTTCAGGCCCGGGCTCTTCTCCTGGTCGACCACGTGCACCGGAACCACGACCTTGATCGCCTGACCCTGCGCGAGGCGTAGGAAGTCGATGTGGATCGGGAAGTCACGGACCGGGTCGAGCTGGTAGTCGCGCGGAATGGCGCGAGTCGTCTTGCCGTCCACGTCGATCTCGAAGACCGTGGTCAGGAAGTGACCGGCGAAGATCAGCTGCTTGGTCTGGTTGAAGTCGAGGGCGATCGCCTGGGCCGGCTGACCGGCTCCGTAGATGACGGCGGGAACTTGGCCTTGGCGACGAACGGCCCGGGCGGCCCCCTTGCCGGCCCGGTCGCGCGCCACGGCCTTGATTTGCTTTACTTCGCTCATGGTCGTGGTCCTTTAGATGAGATTGAAAAACCGATGGCCGCCAAGGTCTTGAAACCTATCGGCGGCCATGAGGTCAGCGCCCGTGCCTCCAAGGGTGTCGAGCGGGCGCGAGGCGGCTTATAGCGATAAATATACCGGAAGACAATGACTTTGGCGGCTACTCTGTATCGTATAGTCTTGCGCCGGAAATGCCGCCACAGAGAGCTACAATGGGCCTGGATCAGGTTGCCTTAGAGCATATCACGAAAATCATGAGCTCGAAGCTGCCGGAGAGGCAGAAGCTTGAGCAGACACTCCGAGCCCTCGCCAAGTGGCGCTCCCAGCTCATCGGGTCGACCCTGGTGGCCCATTCGGGCACAGTCGTTCAGGATGGTCCCTTCAAGGGCATGACCTATGTGGCCGCCCCATCCGAGGGTGGCATCGCACCCAAGCTGCTCGGGGTTTATGAAATGGCCCTGCACGATGTGCTTCTTGCTGCACCCGAGAGGAGCTATGACGTCGTCCTCAACGTCGGCTGCGCTGAAGGCTTCTATGCAGTCGGATGCGCGCGGCTGTTGCCTGACACGACCGTGCTGGCCTGGGACATAGATCCTGTAGCTCGTGGGAAATGCCTGGAACTGGCCCGCTTGAACGGTGTGGAGGCGCGTATCGATCTGCGCGAGCGCTTCGAGGCCCAGGATGTGAGCCGGGTGCACAGCGAACTGTCTGAAAAGCTCCGGCCCCGGCCGAAGGGGCTTCTCGTCATGGATTGCGAGGGGGCTGAGTTCGACCTGCTCAATCCGCAGGAAGGGGATTTCCGCTGGCTCGATCTCGTCGTCGAGGTCCATCCCGGACGGGAGCGGACGGTGAGGGCCCTGGCGGAGCGCTTCGAGAGCACGCATGTCGTGGAAGAGCGGCAGGCGAGGACCGTGGTCCCGGATCTGCCGCCATGGCTCGAGAAACTCGGGCATCTGGACCAGCTTCTGGCCGTCTGGGAGTGGAGAGCCGTTCCCACTCCGTGGCTGGTCATGCGCTCCCGGTGATGTCCTAGTCGAACAGGCTCGACACCGAGCTTTCCGTCGCAGTTCGGCCGATGGCTTCGCCCATCAGAGAGGCGATGGAGATGACGCGGATGTTGTGGGCCGCCTTCACCGCCTCGGTGGGCATGATGGAATCGGTAATCACGAGCGCCTTCAGGCGGGAGCCGGCGATGCGGGCCACGGCGCCGCCGGACAGCACCCCGTGGGTGATGTATGCGTAGACCTCCTTCGCTCCGTTGGCGAGAAGGGCATCGGCGGCGTTCACCAGGGTGCCGCCGGAATCGATGATGTCGTCGACCAGGATGCAGGAGCGGCCGGACACGTCGCCGATGATGTTCATCACCTCGGACTCGCCTGGACGATCTCGCCGCTTGTCGACGATGGCGAGCTGGGCATCGATGCGCTTGGCCAGCGCACGGGCGCGCACCACGCCGCCGACATCCGGCGAGACCACCATCCGGTTGCCGCCGTCGAGGTGCTCCTTGATGTCTCGCGCCAGAATCGGCGCGGCGAAGAGGTTGTCGGTCGGGATGTCGAAGAAGCCCTGGATCTGGCCGGCATGGAGATCCAGCGTCAGCACGCGGTCGACGCCCGCATGGGTGATCATGTTGGCGACGAGCTTGGCCGAGATCGGCGAGCGGGAGGCGGGCTTCCGGTCCTGCCGAGCATAACCGAAATAGGGGATCACTGCCGTGATGCGGCGGGCCGAGGCCCTGCGCAGCGCATCCGTAATAATCAAAAGCTCCATCAGGTGGTCGTTCGTGGGGTACGAGGTGGACTGGATGATGAACACGTCCTCGCCGCGCACGTTCTCCTGGATCTCGACGAACACCTCCATGTCCGCGAAGCGCTTCACCTGAGCCCTGGCCAGGGGAACATTGAGATAGGCGGAGATGGCCTCCGCCAGCGGACGATTCGAATTTCCCGCAACGAGCTTCATGAAAGCAACTTTGGCTCTGTGTGACCGACAATGCCCGTTGCGCAACGCTGTAATTCTTGCGCCTTCAGGCGCAAGGGTCTTAGCAGCGATATCAAACCGTCACAATACACGTGAGCGGCTTTGATGGGCCGCAAAGCCGGGTTGTTGCCATGCGATCACTGCATTGCAACTTGGCTGTCCTCATCCGAAGTCTCTGCGGGCTGGATCTCCGCCGTCTGAATGGGCGCTTCGGCTGCGGAGGGCGCCTCGGACTTGGCCGCACTCAGGAAGTCGGCGATCTCGCCCATGCTGGCCTGGGCCAGCGTGGCGAGCGCCTGCTTGTCGAGGGACGAGATAGAGGCGGCTGGAACAGGGCTCGAACCCTCCAGGCGCTTGGCTCGGCGCTTCTGGGAATCGAACACGTCCCAGACGTAAGCCACCTTGGTTTTGCCGTCCTCGGTTGCGGTCGAGAGATAGCCGCGGACCCGGTACCGTGCCTCGGCGCTGGCGGCGACGAGGTCGACCTTGCGATCGGTGGCTGCGGCGGCAAGCTCGTCAGCGAAGGCGGTCCGGATCGGAGCCGGTGCCCCGTCGATGCTCTCAAGGGCGACGGGGATGCCCTCGGGCGATGCGCTGAAGGTCCCCTGGCAGGCTCCCAGAGCAGCCGTCAGCATGATTGCGGCAAGCCGCCGTGCAAGCGCCATTCCGGCCATTAAAGCCCCCGTTCTTATTCTTGGTAACGAAGTCTTAAGCTTAACGGAGACGCCCGTCCAGATCAGGCATGCCGGCGCAGGCGGATGGCCAGGACGTCGAGGCCGAGGGTGACAAGACCCGCCACCAGCCCCCAGAAGGCGGAGCCGATGCCGAAGAGCGTGAGGCCGGAGGCGGTTACCGCCAGGGTGATGACGGCTGGAAAGACCTTGGAGCCCTCGGAGAGGGCGGAGCCCAGGGCTCCCGCGAAGGCGCCCAGGAGGGCCAACCCCGCCACGGTCTTGATGAGTTCCGGCGGCAGCGCGGCGATCAGGCCGATCAGCGCCGCGCTGAAGGCGGCGAAGATCAGATAGCACAAGGCATAGAAGGGGCCGACCATCCAGCGCTTTGTTGGATCGGGATGGGTGTCGGGCCCGGTGCAGATCGCCGCCGAGATGGCCGCGAGGTTGCTCGTGTGGGCGCCGAAGAGGGCGGTGACCAAGGAGGCCAGCCCTGTCATGGCCAGGATCGGGCGAGAGAGCGGCTGATAGCCGGAGGCCTTGAGCACCGCGAAGCCCGGCAGGTTCTGGGAGGCCATGGTCACGAGAAAGAGTGGCAGCCCGAGTCCGATCAGCGCCGTGAGCTCGAAGGCAGGCTCGATGAAGGTGAGGGAGGAGAGGCTCAAGTTTGACGCCAGCGGCTGCGCCATTCCGCCACCGAAGGCGATGCCGAGGCCCACGAACAAAACCGCCAGCACGGCCAGCGCCGGGTTGAACAGCCGCACCGTAAGGAAGATGGCCACGAGGGGCAGCACGAGCCCGGGCGCACCCTGCGCGCTCTGAAACACCCCAACGACGAACTGGAGGAGCACGCCAGCCAGCATCGCGGCCGCGATGGAGGTCGGGATGCGCTCGATCGCGCGCCCGAACGGCTTGATGAGGGCTGCGAGCACGATGAGGGCGCCCGCCAGCAGGAAGGAGCCTACGGCGGCGTGGATCGAGATGCCAGATGACGCTGCGATCAGGGCAGCGCCAGGAGTCGACCAAGCCGTAATGATCGGCATCCGGTAGCGGACGCTCAAGTAGCCGCTGGTTGCCGCCATGGCGAGGCACAGGGCCGCCACCCAGGAGGAGGTCTGCGCCGCATCGGCTCCCACGGCCTGTGCCGCCGCGATGATGATCGCGATCGTGCTGCCGAAGCCCACCAGGGCCGCAACCACGGCTGATGTGACGATCGACAGGCGCATGATCCCGCTCCGTTGAATTCCAGGAGCTTCGCCGTTTAGCCCGAACGGCAGGGCTGCGCCAGTTCGTCGGCGGTACTTTCCTCCGGACTCCTGAGCCCTTAAATCTCTCCCATGAGTCGCAACACCACCAATGACGTCCCGCCGGATATTCTGGACAACGAAGAAGACGATCAGTCTGTCGCCCTTGAGAGCGGCTCGGATGTCGAGTTCGACCTGGAGGCCAATCCGGGGTCGGTCCAGCGCGGCACGGAGGTCATCCGGCATTTCTGGAACACGCTTCCCAATGCACCTGGCGTCTATCGCATGCTCGATGCGAAGGGCGACGTTCTCTATGTGGGCAAGGCCAAGAGCCTGAAGAACCGCGTGGGCTCCTATGCCAGGGGCCAAGCCCATTCCAACCGCATCGCCCGGATGATCGGCGAGACGGCCTCGATGGAGTTCGTCACCACGGCGACGGAAACCGAGGCGCTGCTGCTTGAGGCCAACCTCATCAAGCAGCTCAAACCCCGCTACAACGTGCTGCTGCGGGACGACAAGTCGCTGCCTTATATTCTGCTCACCGCCGACCACGAGGCGCCGCAGCTGGTCAAGCATCGTGGCGCTCGGAAGCGCCAGGGCGATTATTATGGCCCCTTCGCCAGCGTCTGGGCGGTGAACCGCACCATCAACGCGCTTCAGCGCGCGTTTCTGCTGCGCTCCTGCAACGACAGCTACTACGAGAACCGCACGCGGCCGTGCCTGCTTTATCAAATCAAGCGCTGCTCGGGTCCCTGTACCAACGAGATTTCGCATGAGGACTATGCCCAACTCGCCGCCGAGGCGCGGGCGTTTCTCTCAGGAAAATCGAATGCGGTGAAGCAACGCATCACCGAGGAGATGCAAAAGGCGGCCGAGGAGCTCGAGTTCGAGCGCGCCGCGCGATGTCGGGACCGTCTGGCGGCGCTCTCGGCCATCCAGGGCGTGCAGGGCATCAACACCCAATCGGTGGAGGAGGCGGATGTGTTTGCCCTCGACGAGCAGGCGGGGCAGTTCTGCGTCGAGGTGTTCTTCTTCCGCAACTGGCAGAACTGGGGCAACCGCGCCTATTTCCCGAAGGCCGACAAGTCCATGAGCCGCGAGGAGGTGCTGGGCTCCTTCATCGCCCAGTTCTACGACGACAAGCCTGCGCCGCGCCTCGTCCTGCTCTCGCACGAGATCGAGGACGCGGAACTTATGGCGGCCGCGCTCTCGACCAAGACCGATATTAAGGTCGAGATCCATGCGCCGCAGCGTGGCGAGCGGCGTCAGCTCATCGAGTATGTGCTTCGCAACGCCCGCGAGGCGCTCGGCCGACGGCTTGCCGATACGGCCTCGCAGCAGAAGCTTCTCGTCTCCCTCGGTCAGGCCTTCAGTTTGCAAAAGCCGCCTCGACGGGTCGAGGTCTACGACAACTCGCATATCATGGGCACCAATGCGGTGGGTGCCATGGTGGTGGCGGGCGCGAACGGCTTCATGAAGCAGCACTACCGCACCTTCAACATGAAGTCGGAAGACCTGAAGCCCGGCGACGATTACGGCATGATGCGCGAGATGCTGCAGCGCCGCTTCGCCCGCCTGGTGAAGGAGGAACCGCGAGCCGCGGACGGGGAGGGTGCCGCCTATGGAGATGACGGCTTTCCCGCCTGGCCCGATCTGGTGCTGATCGACGGCGGCAAGGGGCAGCTCGAGGCCGCGCGTCAGGCGCTTGCGGAGGTTGGCGTCAGCGAAGATGACGTGGCCCTCGTCGGCATCGCCAAGGGACGCGACCGCGATGCGGGCCGCGAGACCTTCTTCAAGCCGGGCCAGCCGCCCTTTAAGATGCCGCCGCGGGATCCTGCCCTCTACTTCGTGCAGCGCCTGCGCGACGAGGCGCATCGCTTCGCCATCGGGGCGCATCGGGCCAAGCGCAAGCGCGAGCTGGTGAAGAACCCCCTCGACGAGATCGCCGGCATCGGGCCGACCCGCAAGCGGGCGCTCCTGCATCATTTCGGCACCGTCAAGGCAATTCAGCGGGCCGCCCTGGAGGACCTGATGAAGGCGCCCGGCGTCAACGCCGCTACGGCCCGCGCCGTCTACGACTTCTTCCACGAACGGGGTTGAGTGCTGTACGATGCAGTTCATGTAAGGGTGACGTTCCGCAAATCCGCCCCTCCGCAATTGACGGAGCCTCCGTCCTCATGCTTCCTGCGGGTAATATGAAGATTGCTCCTTCTTTGGGCCGCTCGAAGGCCTTCAACCTGGCCAACATGCTGACCTATGGTCGGCTTGTGGCCGTGCCGGCTGTGGTCGGCCTCCTGTTCTGGCCGGAGGACCACTGGTCGCGCTGGGCAGCCCTGATCGTCTTTGCGCTCGCGGCGATCACCGACTATCTCGACGGCTATGTGGCACGCACCTTCGCCCAGCAATCGGCGCTTGGGCGCATGCTCGATCCCATCGCCGACAAGCTCCTCGTGGCCGCCTGCCTGCTGATGCTGGTGGCCGACGGCACGATCCATGGCTGGGCGCTGTGGGCCGCCATAGTGATCCTGTGCCGTGAGATCCTGGTCTCGGGCCTGCGCGAGTTCCTGGCCGAGCTGAAGGTCAGCGTGCCGGTAAGCCGGGTGGCCAAGTGGAAGACCACTCTCCAACTCGTGTCGCTGGGCTTCCTGATCGCGGGGCCGGCTGGCGAGACGGTGCTGCCGAACAACACCCTGATCGGCATCGTCCTGCTCTGGGTGGCGGCGGTTCTGACGCTCTATACCGGCTGGGACTACTTCAAGAACGGCATCCATCATCTCATGGACGAGGGCTGAGGCCATGAAGCTCGTCTATTTCGCATGGGTCCGCGAACGCGTCGGAAAGATGGACGAGGATATTGAGGTGCCGGATGGCATCGGGACCGTGGCCGATCTGGTACGCTGGCTGAAAGAGCGCGGCGACGAATATGAATACGCCTTCGAGAATGAAGGCATCGTCCGGGCCGCCATCGATCATGTGCACGTCAAGCCTGAGGCTTCCATTGCCGGCGCGCGGGAGATCGCCTTCTTCCCGCCGATGACGGGAGGCTAGCCCCTCGACGGGCGTCACCGCCATGGCACGCACGATCCGCATCCAGGCCGAGCCCTTCGACGCTGCCGCCGAGACGGCGGCTCTGACTGATGGGAGGGCGGATATCGGCGCGGTGGTTGCCTTCATGGGTCTTTGCCGGGACGAGGGCGGACGGCTTACAGCCCTAGAACTCGAGCATTACCCCGGCATGACCGAGGCCGAGATCGACCGGATCGCCAAGCAGGCGGAGAGCCGCTGGCCCCTGCTCGGCCTCACCGTCATCCACCGCTTCGGCCGGATTTCTCCCGGCGAGGAGATCGTGCTGGTTTTGGCCGCCAGCGCTCATCGCGCGGCCGCCTTCGAGGCGGCGTCCTTCATGATGGATTATCTCAAGACGCAGGCCCCGTTCTGGAAGCGCGAGCACCTCAAGGATGGCACCACTGGTGCCTGGGTCGAGGCCAAGGAGGCTGACGACCGCGCCATGGAGCGGTGGGCCTGAGGCGTTAGGCCCCTCTAGTGCGGATGCCTTCTTGGAGCGCCTCCGGCGAGGGCCAGAGATAAATGACCACCGGCCATTCCTGGGCATCGACCCTGACCATGACCGTCTTGACCACCACGCCCCCAATGGCCTCGTAGAAGGACCGGAACGGGTTCTGCCCGAAAGCCCCCATGGAGATCGGGCCAGGAGCATGCGTCTTCAGCCACTCGGCCGCCTCCAGGAGAAGCCGCCGCCCGGTGCCTCGACCTTGTTTCTCCGGCGAGACGTAGAGCAGTGTGACCTGCGCCACGGACCCCACATCGTTGCGGTCGCCAAGGCGCGCTGCCAGGAAGCCCATGACCTTGCCGGCCCGCTCCGCGACGAGCAGCAATTCCGTACTGGAGTCGAAATCGGTCGAGAGCCACGTCCCGACCTCCTGGGCCCGGTAATCCGGATCGACGCGGGGACCGAGTTCGGCTCGTGACATGAAGCCGGAATAGGCTTGGCGCCAGCCCTGAGCGAGAATCCGCCCGATGGCCGCGCTATCCGCGGGAGTTCCGGGACGGATTGCAAGGTCGGGCAAAGGGAGGATCATGAGGCTGCGCGGCATCAGAGGTGCAATTTCTTGACGTTGTGCAGCGAAAGGCGGACCATTGCGAGAGAAATGACACGCGGAGATGCCTTATGCGCAGCGTGGTCTTCGTTCTCGGCCTGATGGTTTTGACCCCCGCGTTCGCCCATGAGCGGCCAGCGTTGCCTCAGCAGGCCCAAGCTCCCGGTCACAACCCGCTCGATTGTTACTGCCGGGCGCAAGGAAAGATGTTCGCGCCGGGAGAGAAAGTGTGCCTGAAAACGGCCGATGGGCCACGGCTCGCCCAATGCCAGATAGAAATCAACGTCATGTCCTGGAGCCTCACGGAGGCGCCGTGCCCTGAGACATAAAAAACGCTGCCGGTGAGGGCAGCACGGAGGGACCACGAAGATTGGCGGGCGGTTCGCCAGGAACCGCAGGCCTTGTTTCAGAGAAGGCCAGCAACGACCGCAAGTATGAAGGATGAGGACACGCAGACAGCTGCGATGTTGAGCTTGGACGTCCAGTCCAGGTTCGTCGTCAGATGCATGATAAGCCCCTCTCCGTACGAGGGATTAACTCCCTCTCTGAATAGATAGGTAAGGTATCAAACCTTCGAGGTCGTGAGAAGCACCTCCGAGGAGCTAGGCGTTGCCGGAGGCGACCGGAGATATGATTAATAAAAAGTTAACGCCTTGTTTTTATTGGCACGTAATCGTTTTCAACTTCAGGCGAAAAAAGTTCCTGCTCCATTGTGACGCACCCGGCTTTTGGCAAGCTCTGGTGTGAGCTGGCAGGCGAAAACCGCCCGAATCGGCACTCTCCATCGAGCTGAGGAGGGTGCCGTTGACGAGATGTTTACGGGCTTGTTCCTAATCTCCGCCCATGCGTCGTGGGTTAGTTGCGTTTTTTGCCCTATCGCTCGTTGGGCTCGGGGTCACCGGTTGTGGGCTGTTTCGGTTCGAGCAGCGCGAGCCTTGGCGCGCGCAGGCCGAGGAGGCTTGCCTGTCGCAGCGGCTCGTGCAGCCTTCGGCCTACATGGCCCTGAGCTCCAAGATCGAGGGCCCCGGCGTCTGCGGCATGGATCATCCGTTCAAGGTCTCGGCCTTCAACAATGGCGCGGTCGGCTTGAAGTCGAAGGTGACGCTTGCCTGCCCGATCATTCCGCAGATCGATACATGGCTCAACGAGATCGTCAGGCCCGCAGCGGAAATGTATTTCGGCGTGCCGCTCGCCGACATCAAGGCAGGATCCTATTCCTGCCGACCCCGTAACAATCAGCGGGGTGCCAAGCTCTCGGAGCATTCCTTCGGCAATGCCCTCGACGTCATGGGCTTCGTCCTGACGGATGGCCGGGAGATTTCGGTGATGAAGGGCTGGCGCGGCCAGAATCCTGCCGAGCAGGAGTTCCTGCGCGAGGCTTTCGTAGGCGCCTGCCGCTACTTCACGACCGTTCTGGGGCCGGGCTCCGATGCCTTCCATTACGATCACTTTCACATCGATCTGGCGCGCCACGACCCGAAAGGGCAGCGGCGTATCTGCAAGCCGATCCTGAAGTTCGAGCCGCGGATCGACCCCGAAAAGAGCCAGGAGGTGCTTCAGAGCGCCGCCGCCGCGGGCGATCTGGCCCCGCTGGATCTCGAGCAGGACGTGCCGGAAGGGGAGGTCTACATTCCGCCCGCGCCTCCGCCGCCGACCCCCACTCTGTCGGCTCCGGTGGCTCCTGTGCAGCGCTATTCGTCCTCGAACGGCTACGCGGCCGACCTGCCCGGTCCGGGCGCCTCGAGGGTCTCGCCGTCTCCATCCTATCCGCCGCCCGGCCGCCCACCGGAGCAGACCTTTGCTCCGCCTCGGCCGCAGGCGCGTCCGGCCAATGCGCCGATGATGCTGAACCGCCACGCCATCTATTAAACCACAAGCGGAGCCTTGACCTTCTCGGGCTTCGCCCACATGGTCGGTGGAACACAATCCAAAGACCTGTTGGAGCATCCGAATGAAGTGGCTGGCGGCTTTCATCTCCTGCATGATGTTGAGCGCACCTGCGATGGCCCGCGAGATCAACCCTGCGGAGCGGCGGGAAGAGCCCTTCGACGCATCGCTGCCTGCTTGTGCCGATCCGTCCGTGCTCAACGATATCAGCGTCAATTTCCAGAACAAGGAATACAAGTTCTGGAACTCCAACCTGCAGATCGTCGCCTTCGAGCGGGTGCAGCAGGTTGCCTGGCGTCCGTGGGGCCTCGACTACATCCCCCGCCGCTACTGCACCGGCACGGTGGTCGTGTCCGACGGCTACAAGCACAAGATCAATTTCTCCATCCGTGAGGATCTCGGGTTCATCGGCATCGGCTGGGACACGGAAGCCTGTGTGGACGGTTTCGACCGCCACTATGCCTTCGCGCCCCATTGCAAGCAGGCTGCTCCTTGATCCTGCGCTGGTGCCTAACCTTCGCGGGCGCCTGCTTTCTCTTACTCTCTCCCACGGCGGCCCAGGGGCCACGGGAGGCGAGGGGCGCCCCCATGGGGCAGTTCGACTTCTACGTGCTGGCGCTCTCCTGGTCGCCCGGCTTCTGTGAGAACAGCGGCAGCCGCAGCCGGCAATGCGACAGCGGCAGTGGGCTTGGCTTCGTCACCCATGGCCTATGGCCGCAGAATGAAAAGGGCTATCCCAGCTTCTGCGAGCCCGGCGGGCGGTTCGCCCCGCAGGCAGCCATTGCTGACGCCGACGGTCTCTTCCCAGACAACAACTTGGCGCGCTACCAGTGGCGCAAGCATGGAACCTGCACGGGAGAATCTCCAAGCGGCTACTTCCAGGCCGTTCGACGCGCCCGCGAACTCGTGCGTATTCCTGAGAGTTTCAATGGATTGGACAGCCGCTCGCGAGTGCTGCCGAGCGAGATCGAGCAGGCTTTCCTAAACGCCAATCCGGGCTTGCGCCTCGACATGATTTCGGTTTCCTGCGGACGGCGCCTCCTCCAGGAGGTGCGCATCTGCCTCGGCAAGGACCTGAGCGGTTTCCGTCAGTGCCCCGAGGTCGATCGCGACACCTGCCGCGCGGGCGAGATCACCGTCCCGGCGGTGAGATAGCGCATCTCCCGGATGTGCAGCCTACTTTTGGGCCCGATGCTGTAGGACGGACATGAACTACCGCCACGCCTTTCACGCCGGCAATTTCGCCGATGTCATGAAACACGCCATTCTGGTGCGGATCCTCACCTATCTCCAGCGCAAGGAGACGCCGCTTCGCGTCATCGACACCCATGCGGGAATAGGCCTCTACGATCTAACGGGTGACGAGGCCGGGCGAACCGGCGAGTGGATCGACGGGATCGGGCGCCTGGACGAGACTCTGGCCCCCGAGGTGGAGGCGATCCTTGCTCCTTATCGCAATGTGATTGCCGATGTGCGCGCCCGGCATGGAGAGACGATCTATCCCGGTTCCCCTAGTATTGTTCGGGAGGTCCTGCGGCGTCAGGACCGAGGCGTGTTCGTGGAACTGCACCCGGCCGACCACGCGGTGCTGAGCGAAGCCTTCAACGAGGTCTCCAACCTGAAGGTCATGCATCTCGATGGCTGGACGGCGCTGCATGCCCTCATCCCACCCAAGGAGAAGCGCGGTCTCGTCCTGATCGATCCTCCTTATGAACAGCCCAACGAGCTGGAGCGCCTCGGCACGGAGCTGCTGGCGGCGCTGAGGAAATGGCCCACCGGTGTCTATGCCGGCTGGTACCCTGTGAAGGATGTCGGCCCCGTCGATGCGGTGGCCGAGCGGCTCCACCGGGAGAGTTCACGTCCGGGCCTGCGGCTCGAACTCTATGTGGACGATCCGCGCGATGCGACACGGCTCAACGGCAGCGGGCTCTTCGTTCTCAATCCGCCTTGGTCGTTGAAGGAGGAGGCGGAGATTCTTTTGCCCGCTTTGGCAGAGCGCCTGTCTCGCAGCGGCTACGGCGCTTATCGCTGTGAAGCCTTCGGCCCTCCTGCCTAAAACGGATTGCCGTAGGCGCTGCGACCGTTCATGACTTGCCCCATTCTCTTCAACTCAGGGGTTTGCTCATGCCCGTTCTCCGCTCCTCGCCTGCTTCGCCCTTCGGCCGGAAAGTGAAGCTCACCGCCGCAATCCTCGGCCTTTTGGACCGGATGGAGATTATCGATGCGGATACGCTGAATCCTGAGGATTCGATCCGCCAGCAAAATCCGCTCGGCAAGATCCCGGCGCTCATCCTCGATAACGGGGATGTGCTCTACGATTCCCGCGTGATCGTGGACTATCTCGATCATCTGGCAGGTGGCGGGCGCGTCATCCCGAACGGGCCGGAGCGGTTCACCGCCCTGCGCGATCAGGCTTTGGCCGACGGCATCATGGATGCGGCGCTGCTTCAGGTCTATGAGGGGCGCTTCCGCCAGGAGGACAAGCGCGAGCCGAAATGGGTCGACCATCAGGCCGACAAGGTGCGCCGTGGCCTCGACCATGCGGAGGCCCATCTGTCGACGACTGGTCAGAGCCTGCATATCGGCCAGATCGCTCTTGCCTGTGCTTTGGGTTATCTCGATCTGCGCTTTGGTGGACGGTGGCGCGAGAGCTATCCGAAGCTCGTGACGTGGCTTGCCGATTTTGAGGCACGCGTCCCGGCTTATGCCAAGACCCAGGTGATGCCCTGAAAATAATAAGGCCCGGGTTTCCCCGGGCCTTTTCTGTATCGCCGAAGCGACAGGTCTTAGTAGGTGCCGAAGCGGAAGTTCAGACCGGCGCGGACCACACCGAAGTCGGTCTCGCCGTCGAAGCCAGCGAAGTCGAAGTCGTTGTCGTTCTCGAGGTTGACGTACAGACCTTCGAGCTTGACCGACAGGTTGTTGGTGAAGGCGTACTCGACACCACCACCAGCCGTCCAGCCCGTGGCATCGTCAGCGAAGGCGAAGCCGCCCGTGCCGTAGATGAGGGCCTGGCCGAAAGCCACACCGGCGCGGGCACGCACCGTGCCGAACCAGTCGCTGGACTCGAGCACGCCGTCCTCATCGCCGTCGCGGTCGAAGTCGAAAGCGCCTTCACGGCCGAAGTCGGCGTACTGGATGTCGCCTTCGAGACCGACCACGAACGAGCCGATCTGGTAGTTGTAGCCAACCTGGGCGCCGCCGACGAAGCCGCCGTCGTCCTCATCGTCCGCGAAATCGACGGCGTCGAAGTCGTCGTTCGACCAGCCGTAGCCGGCGTTCACACCGACGTAGAAGCCGGTCCAGGTGAAGATCGGAGCAGCAGCAATGATCGGAGCCGGAGGAGCGGCGCGCATGGGCAGGTCCGCAGCGGCAGCAGCCCCGGCGAAGCCGAAGAGGGCGACGCTGGCGAGAAGAATCTTCTTCATGGTTTCTCTTTCCTAATCGATGTCATGCCAGCCGGACCCACTTGTCGTCGGTTTAGGCCGGGCACTCCCCATTTATAGAGCCACAATCTCGCGAAGGCTGTGACCTTACAACCACAGCGGCTAAGAAGTGCTGTGGCAGGATTGTGGCGGCAATACGCAGATGAACCCCTTGCGACATCGCTGGGCCTATAACGCACAGCTTGGCCGTTTGTTCGACGCCAAAGCAAAAAAATGTCATTTTCTTGGCGAAGACCGATAACTGACGCTACTTACTTACATTTCAAGAGGCCAAAATATGAAAAAAGCAGCCCTCGTCACAGGCGGTGCCCAGCGTATCGGGCGTCGAATCGTTGAACGCCTCGCCGGCGAGGGCTACGCTGTGGCGATCCACTGCCGCCGCTCCACGGACGAAGCGGAACGCATGGCAGCACATATTACGCAGGCAGGCGGAACAGCGGCGGTCGTGCAGGCCGATCTGGCCGATGGCGAGGCCGTCGGGCGCCTGGTGCCGGAGGCGGTGCAGGCGTTGGGTCGCCTGACTCTTCTCGTCAACAACGCCTCCGAGTTCGAGCCGGATGAGGTCGAGACCCTGTCGCAGGAGCGCTGGGACCGGCATTTTGCCGTCAATCTCCGTGCGCCCGCTTTCCTCGCTCGCGATTTCGCGCACCAGCTGCCCGCCGAAGGCCAGGGGTGCATCGTTAACATTGTCGACCAGCGGGTCTGGAAGCTGACGCCGCAATTCTTCTCCTACACGCTGACGAAGGCCGCCCTCTTCACCGCCACCCAGACCATGGCCCAAGCGCTGGCGCCGCGCATCCGCGTGAATGCCATCGGACCTGGACCCACCCTGTCGAACGTGCGCCAGGGGGATGAGGATTTCAGCAAGCAGAGCAGCGCCGTGCTGCTCGGCCATGGCGGAACACCCGACGAGATCGCCGATGCGGTGCTCTATCTTGCGAAAGCAGGCAGCGTTACGGGCCAGATGATCGCCGTCGATGGCGGCCAGCATCTCGCCTGGGAGACGCCGGATGTAGCCGGCATCAGGGAGTGAGTGCGATTGCCGAGATCAGGCGGCCGTAATCCGGCTCCTGCCGATGGGTGGTGCGGCGATAGCTGAAGAAGCGCTCCTCGTCGGAATAGGTGCAGAGCCCGAGATCCGTGAAGGCGCCGACCCCTGCCGCCCAAAGACGCGCGCCGATGAAGCCGGGAAGGTCGAACATGGCATGGCCCGGCCTCTCCGCCTCCTTGAGGAAGCGCTCCTGGCCATGTGCCTCCTTGCTGAAGCGCTCGATGAAGTCGGGGCCGACCTCATAGGCCGTCTGGCTGATCGTCGGCCCGAGCACCGCGACGATGCTTTGGCGCTTCGCCCCAAGACGCTCCATCGCGGCGATTGTGGATTCAAGGACGCCCGTCACAGCCCCGCGCCAGCCCGCATGGGCTGCCCCGATCACGCGGGCCTGCGCGTCGGCAAACAGAACCGGCCCGCAATCCGCCGTAGTGATGCCCAGCGCAAGGCCCGGCACCGAGGTCACCATGGCATCGGCCTTGGGCCGCTCACCGCGCCACGGACCTTCCACGATCACCGCATCGGGCGAGTGGACCTGATAGACGCTGATCAGCGCATCCGGCGTGACGCCAAGCGCCTCGGCCATTCGCCGGCGGTTCTCCTGCACCTTTCCCGGATCGTCGGAAGAGCCGACACCACCGTTGAGGGAGGCATAGATCCCCTCCGAGACGCCGCTCTCCCGCGTGAAGAAGGCATGGCGGATGCTCTGTTGGGAGGCAAGGGTGGGCGCTTGGATGAACATGGTGCGATCTTACGAAGAGGAGGGCAGGGCGGGCAATCCGGGGACGGCTTGGATGGCCTTATGTGTAACGGCCAAAACCTTAAACAGCTCTCCCATGCCGGTCGGTCCGCGCTCCGTCAGGCGAGCAAGTGCCCCATCGATGTCGGCGGCCTGGGCCACGGTGGCGCGCGTCTTTAAGGCCTTGGCGCGGGCCTCGATCCCGAGTGCTTGCAGAAAGTCGCCCTGGGTGACGATGCCGTGAGCCCGAGTGCCTTGCGCCGCGGCAGCCTGGGCGAGGCGGTGGAAGTCCACGTGGGCGGTCAGGTCCGCCTCGCCCGGCTCCTCCAGCGGATCGACAGGGTGATGGTTCTTCAGCGCCTGCAGGGTGTCGCCGAAGGCCGGACCCCAATAGCCATAGTCGAGGATCAGGGCGGCTCCGCCATCCTGTGCGAGCCTGCCGGCGAGTGTGCCCATGATGTCGACCGAGGTGGCGGGCCATTCGAGAACGTCGTGGAGCCGCAGCGGCTTGCCGAGAGCTGGTTCCGGCTCCGGGCGCAGGCCGAAGATCAGGCGCTCGCTGTCGATTCCCACCAAGCGCTCGCACCAACCGCGCTCGGTGGCCAGAAACTGGCGCACCGGGAGCGCATCGAAGAACTCGTTGGCGACGAGGAGCATGGGACCCGCAGGCACGTCCTCAATTCTGTCGTGCCATTCGACCTCGAATCCCGAGGGAGCGAGGGCGGCCTGCTGGCGCTGCCTCAAGGAGGGGCTCGTCTCGACGAGGTGAACGGTGGCGGCCTCCTTGAAATCGGGCAGGAGGCGCGCGGCCCGCAGCAGATCCACCATCAGGGTGCCGCGTCCAGGCCCGAGTTCCACGAGACGGCAGGTTGGGCGGCCCATGCCGTTCCAGACCTCCAGCATCCACAGGCCGATCAGCTCGCCGAACATCTGGCTGATCTCGGGCGCCGTGGTGAAGTCGCCGGCGGCGCCAAGCGGATCACGTGTGGCGTAATAATGCCGGAGGCACAGGCTCATATAGTGCTCGACCGAGATTGGCCCCTCCAGGGCAATCGTCTCGCGCAATGCTGCCTTCAGCGCCTTCACGCGGCCTCGACCGCCTGCCGGGGCCGCGTGAAGCCCCGTGCCGCCAGCACGATGGCTCCGGCACCCACGATCGCCATGGGGATCGAGAGCAGCATGCCCATGGTGATGCCGCCGCCCAGGGCCTGCACGGAGGAGCCGAAGAGAAAGCCGAGCTGCTCGTCCGGCTCGCGGAAGAACTCGGCTGAGATGCGGGCCAGGGCATAGCCCAGCACGAAGATGCCACCGAGAAGGCCCGGTCGGCGGAAGCCGAAGCGGCGAGACGCAAGGATCATCACGATGAACAGGATCAGGCCTTCGCCCAAAGCCTCGTAGAGCTGGCTCGGATGGCGCGGCACGGGTCCTGCATGGGGAAAGGCCACTGCGTAGGGAAAGTCGGGCGCCGGCCTTCCCCACAACTCGCCATTGATGAAGTTGGCTATGCGGCCGAAGAACAGGCCGATGGGTGTCACCACCGCGGCCATGTCGAGCATGGCGAGCGGATTGAGTCCGCGCGAGCGGGCGAAGAGCACGATGGCGAGCACCGCGCCCAGGAAGCCGCCGTGGAAAGACATGCCGCCGCGCCAGACCGCGAGGATCTCCAGCGGCTGCGAGAGGTAGGACCCCAGATTGTAGAACAGCACGTAGCCGATGCGCCCGCCCAGCACGACGCCAAGCGCCACCCACACGATAAGGTCGTCCACATCGATGGGCTTGGGCTGTTTCAGGCCGCCCCAGAGATCGGCCTTTGCGGCCAGACGCTTGGCATAGAACCAGCCGCCTAGGAGGCCGGCTACATAGGCCAGTGCGTACCAGCGGATTGCAATCGGGCCGATGGATATGGCGATCGGGTCGATGAGCGGAAAAGAGAGCGGCATGAGTGGGCCTTGATCGAACGGGCTGCCATTGGACCCGTCAGGCGAGGATCGTCAACCCTGTTGCAGTTTAAGGCGAATACGCCCATGTGTGGCGCTCCAGGGCCGATGAGCCCCATGAGCACTGTGGATTGACCCATGACCCAATCGTCCAACCGGATCTTCGATGAACTCGCCCGCTTTGCCACCGATGCCGCAGGCGCAGCCCAGGGCGTCCGGCGCGAGGTCGAGAGCGTGGTCCGCAGCCAGTTCGAGCGGCTGATGAAGGATATGGACGTTGCCACGCGCGAAGAAGTTGAGGTTCTGCGTGAGATGGTGATCGCGGCTCGTGAGGAGAATGAGCGCCTCGAGGCCCGGCTGAAGGAGCTCGAGGTGAAGTTGACCGCTGCCGGTGGCACGAGCTCTGCTGCACCCTGATCGGGGTGAAAAGCCGGCCTGCATCCGGCGCGGGGCTCCTGTTGTGGACAGGTGAAACCGGCGCATTGTGACCGGAGCCGAAATCTAAGACTGTCGATTATGAGCTGATTCGAGGTTGCTGGGGCAGGGGCTCGGAATACCGAAGGTATTCCGAGGTCTTCCTCCGAAGTTTGCCCGGATTGACGCAATGGTATTGCCCGAATGTGTTTACCATGTTCAGGCGCGTGAGTTGATCGGATCGACATGTCGCAGATTCATCTTGAAATCGACCGCGCGGAGCACCCTCTCGACGTGGTCGAGCGTCTGGCTGCCTTGCGGCATTGGATCTTCGACCGGGCCGAGGCGGACGAGATGTCCGTCTCCGTCTCAGGGCGCTGGGCCGATTACGACGTCGCCTTCACCTGGATCGAGGATGTGGAGGCCATGCACATGGCCTGCGCCTTCGACCTCAAGGTGCCCGATCGGCGCCGGCAGGAGGTTGTTCAACTCATCTCCGCCGTCAATGAACAACTATGGGTCGGGCATTTCGACCTCTGGAGCGGCGAGAACGTGGTGATGTTCCGCCATGCCCTCCTGCTTGCCGGCGGCGCCGATCCGACGGACGGGCAGTGTGAGACCATGCTTCGGGTCGCGGTCGAAGCCTGTGAGCGCTATTTCCAGGCCTTCCAGTTCGTGATCTGGGCCGGAAAGTCGGCCCGTGAAGCCCTCGACTGTGTCCTGTTCGAAACCGAAGGCGAAGCCTGAGCCTGCCTCGACAGGGCAGGACCGACGTGAATAGAGTGCGGCCCTGCATCGCCATTCCGTCAGGGTAAGCCCATGTCTCAGAACGCCTCGTACCTCCCGTCGTCGCTCATCCTCGTCGGGGCAGGCAAAATGGGCGGCTCCATGCTGGAGGGTTGGCTCAAGGTTGGGGTAAGACCTGAGGGCGTAACGGTTCTCGACCCGCGCCCCTCTGAGGAGATGGTCCGGTTTTGCCGGGAGCAGAGGATCGCCCTCAACCCTGCGAATTCCAACGCTCCCGACGTGTTGGTACTCGCCATCAAGCCGCAGATGTTGGATGAGGCGGCACCTTCGGTGAACGCCTGTCTCGGGCCGCAGACCCTGATCATCTCGATTCTTGCCGGCAAGACCATCGGTGACCTGCGCTCCAGGCTTTCCGCTTCCCGTGCCATTGTGCGTGCCATGCCAAACCTGCCGGCCAGCATCGGCCGCGGCGCCACAGGTGCCGCCGCCAACGATCAGGTGAGCGAAGAGCAGCGCCTCATGGCCGACGCGCTGCTCTCCAGCAACGGCATCGTCGAATGGTTGCCCACCGAAGACCTGATCGACGCCGTCACGGCTTTGTCGGGATCAGGGCCGGCCTATGTGTTCCACCTCGTCGAATGCCTGGCCGAAGCGGGCGCCGCCGCAGGTCTCCCGCCGGATCTGGCCCAGCGCCTTGCGCGGGCCACCGTGACCGGGGCGGGCGAGCTTCTTTTCCAGAGCGACCTGCCCCCCGCAACGCTGCGCCAGAACGTCACCTCGCCCGGCGGCACCACGGCGGCGGCGCTTGAAGTGCTCATGCGTGACCCAGACGGCATGAAGGCGCTCATGCGCGAAGCGGTCGCCGCGGCCAAGCGGCGCGCCGAAGAACTCGCCGGTTGAGCCTTTGAGCCTTGGGATTGCTGCGGCGCATCCCTAGATTAACCTCAACGGCATATCTTCAGGAGGTTGATCGTGACGGCAGATGCTCCCACAGCTCCGATGGACAAGCGCAAGGCGATTGTCGAAGCCCTCATGGATCTCGCCTCCCGGCGTCCCTGGCACGAGATCGAGATCACCGACATCGCAAAGGCGGCGAACGTCTCACTCGCGGAATTCCGCGATCTCTTTCCCTCGAAGGGCGCGGTGCTCGGTGGCTTGTCCCGCATGATCGACAGGCAGGTGCTGGAAGGCACCACCGATGACCTTGCCGGCGAGCCGGCGCGCGAGCGCATCTTCGACGTGCTGATGCGCCGCTTCGATGCGATGCAACCCTATAAGGAGGCGCTGCGGCGGATCTCGCAGGATCTGCAATACGATCCCGCGTCGATTGCCGCTCTCAACCAGGTGGCGCTCAATTCCCAGCGCTTCATGCTGGCGGCCGCCGGCATCAACACGGAAGGGCCGCTCGGCACGTTGAAGCTCCAGGGTGCGGTGCTGGTTTATGCCAATACCATGCGCACTTGGCTTGACGATGACGATCCGGCGCAGGCCAAAACCATGGCGCGTCTGGACCGCGAATTGCGGCGCGGCGAGCGCATTCTGGAAGGCGCCGAGGATCTGCGCCGCCTGAGCGCTCCGCTGCGCGCGGTCGGCCGCGCTTTCATGCAAGGGCGCCGTTCCTCCCGCTCCGAGAGACGCCGCGCTGCGGACGGCAATGGCGATGCGGAGAATCCCGCAGCGGCGATCTGACAGGGCGTAAAGAGGCCGCATGGATCAGGCGCATTCGATCACACCGCAGATCACGTTCGACGATTTTCTGAAGGTCGACATCCGCGTCGGCCGCATCGTCGCCGTGGATCCGTTTCCGCAGGCTCGCAAGCCCGCCTTCAAGCTCACGATCGATTTTGGCCCCGAGATCGGCACGAAGCG
Organism: Microvirga sp. CF3062; assembly: GCF_036314045.1. NCBI lineage: Bacteria > Pseudomonadati > Pseudomonadota > Alphaproteobacteria > Hyphomicrobiales > Methylobacteriaceae > Microvirga > Microvirga sp. CF3062. The sequence goes on along the minus strand of NZ_JAYGGN010000010.1, from coordinate 122,499 downwards.
CTCCTCGGCACAGATCACGGTCAATCACACACCGGAGGATCTCGTCGGAACTCTCGTGCTGGCGGTGGTGAATTTCCCGCCGCGTCAGATCGGGCCGTTCCTGTCGGAGGTGCTGACGCTCGGCGTGCCCGATGCAAATGGTGATGTCATGCTGATCCGTCCCGACCGTGACGTGCCGGTGGGAGGTAGGCTCTACTGATCAGGCCGGAAGGCGTACCGTCGCGCGTAAGCCCCCGAGCGGGCTGTCGCCGAGCACGATGTCGCCGCCATGGGAGCGGGCGACGTCGCGGGCAATGGCAAGCCCCAATCCTGAGCCACCTTCGTCCTGGTTGCGCGCTTCATCCAGGCGCATGAAGGGCTTGAACACCTCCTCGCGCATCTCAGGGGGAATGCCTGGCCCATCGTCATCCACATGCAGCACAAGCCAGCGTGTTTCGTGATTGGCCGTAATCTCGATCCGGTCGCCATGCCGTGCCGCGTTGCCGACCAGATTGAACAGAAGGCGGCGGAACGCATCCGGGCGCACCGTGATCATTGGATCCCCGGTAATGTCGAGCTCTGTCACATGGCCCTGCCGCTCGGCGTCCGACTGCACTTCTTCGAGCAGCTGCCGCAGGTCTGTCTCGACTGCCTGCTCCCCTGCATCGCCGCCGTCGCCGCGGGCGAAGGCGAGATAGCCTTCGAGCATGCGGCTCATCTCGTCCACGTCCCGCTTGAGGTCTTCGACCTCGGGTGTCTGATCGAGGAAGACGAGCGACAGCTTGAAGCGTGTCAGAATAGTGCGCAGGTCGTGACTCACGCCGTTGAGCATCGTCGTGCGCTGTTCCATGTTGCGCTCGATGCGCCGCTTCATTTCGAGGAAGGCGTGACCGGCCTGGCGCACCTCGCGCGCGCCGCGCGGCCGGAACTCGACCTCCCGTCCCTTGCCGAGAGCTTCGGCTGCTTCCGATAGTCTCAGGATCGGCCTGATCTGGTTGCGCAGGAACAGGATGGCGATGCCGAGCAGCACGAAGGATGAGCCGCCCATCCACACGAGGAAGATGTGAGAGTTGGAGGCATAGGCTTGGCTGCGCCGCGCCAGGACACGCATCACGTCGCTCTGGTCAAGCTTGATGCGAACTTCCACATAGCTCGAGCGTCCGACCGTATCGATCCAATAGGGGCGGTCGATCTGGCGGCGCAATTCGTTCGAGAGCGTCTCGTCGAGAATATCGAAGAACGGCTTTGGTCCCGGCGGCGGCAGATCGGTATTGCGCAGGATATCCACATCGAGCTGCAGGCGGTCCGATGCGATGCGCGAGAGAGTGCTGGTGTTCCTCTCCTGCGGGTAGCTCTCGTAGATGTCGATGAGCGCCGCGATATCCGCTGTCACCGCAGAGGAGAGGCGGCGCGTCACGAGTTCGTAATGACGCTCCATGAACACGTACGCCACAACGGACTGCAGCAGGATGACCGGCGCAATGATGATGATGAGCGCACGCGCATAGAGACCCTTCGGCAGGAAACGCCCGAACCAGCGCGCGGCGTGGTCGAGGGGCGAATAGTTCAGGGTCGCGCCGATCTTCATCGGTCGATCACGAGCCGGTAGCCAATGCCGCGCACGGTCTGGAGAAAGAGCGGATTGGCCGGGTCGGTCTCGATCTTGCGCCGCAGGCGGTTGATCTGAACGTCCACCGTGCGCTCGTTGGCGGCGATCCCATTGCCGGACAGCGCCTCGCGGGGCACGTTGTCGCCCGCATGGCTGCCGAGGATGGTGAGGATTTCGCGCTCGCGCTCGGTGATGCGCACCATCTCGTCGCCCCGCCGCAACTCGCCCCGGTCGAAGCGGTAGGAGAAGGGACCGAAATGGATCACGTCCGGCACATCGCCGTTGGCGGCCCCCGGCACGGGCACTGCGCGCTTGAGGATGTTGCCGAGACGCAGGAGCAGCTCGCGAGGCTCGAACGGCTTGGACAGATAATCGTCCGCCCCGATCTCGAGGCCCGTCACCCGGTCCGAGGTATCGGCACGGGCGGTGAGCATGAGAATTGGCACCTGGGAGTGCTCCCGTAAGGAACGGGCATAATCGAAGCCGGTTTCGCCCGGCATCATCACGTCGAGGACGAGGGCGTCGAAGACGAAGCTCTCCGCCTTCGCCCGTGCCTCCGCGGCGCTGGCAGCAGCCGTCACCCGATAGCCGTTCTCGCTCAGAAATCGGGTCAGCAGGTCGCGCAGGCGGCGGTCGTCGTCCACCACGAGGACGTGCGGGGCGTGGTCGGGAATGTCGATGCGTGCATCCATCGGGTCTCAAGCATCGGACCCAAAAGTGGATTTGCACTTTTGGGATCCATCCGATGCTTCCTCCATAAATAAGAGCATCGTTGGGTGCGGAAAACCGGGTCCACTTTTCCGCACGATGCTCTAATGCTTCAAGGTTACGGACCCTGCTTTATCAGGTTTCCTCGGACCCGAATACGAGGTGCTTCACATGGGCGCTGTCGTCCGGATCGATGAGGCTCAGGAGATAGCGGCTGACCGCATCCTTGGCCTCAGGCTCCATACCGGACAGGGCGCGCATGATGCGGCGGGTCTGCAGCTTGGCGAGCTTCAGGGCCAGCTCCCGGCCTTGGGGCGTGGCAAAGAGCAGGCGCTGGCGCCGGTCGGCGGTGCCCATACGGCTCTCGATGAAGTCCTTTTCGATCAGCTCCTTCAAGACCCGATTGAGGCTCTGCTTGGTGATGCGCAGGATGTCCAGAAGCTCCGCGATGGTGAGCCCCGGGTTGCGGCTCACGAAGTGCAGCACCCGGTGGTGGGCCCGCCCGAAGCCGTATTCGTCCAGGATCCGGTCCGGATCGCTGACGAAGTCGCGGTAGGCGAAGAAGAACAGTTCGATCAGGTCATAGGCCGGGGTCTCGGCAAGGATGTCCTTGCCGGGATGATGAGACTTCAAGGCCGGAATCGCGTCAGGCACCATCCTGTTCCCAAATTATATGTCAGCCTTGTTGACATATCTCAGGACGATTGTTACTCGTCAAGCCGCTTCCACGAAATGAATGAAATTGAAATCGGCTGGAAGCGCGCCGGAAATTACCCGACCCCGGTTGCCAGAAGGTCGGCCTGCAAGGAGATAGACGATGTCCGCGCCCCCCTTCGATCAACGTGATGGATGGATCTGGTACGACGGGCAGCTCGTACCCTGGAAGGATGCCCAGCTTCACGTTCTCTCGCACGGCCTTCATTATGGGTCGTCCGTGTTCGAAGGCGAGCGCGCCTATGGCGGCGAGATCTTCAAGTCGACCGAGCATTCGGAGCGCCTCAGGAAATCGGCCGAGATCCTTGATTTCGAGATCCCCTACACGGCGGCCGAGATCGACGCGGCCAAGCGCCTCGTGCTGGAGAAGAACGGCATGAAGGATGCCTATCTGCGTCCCGTCGCCTGGCGCGGCTCGGAGATGATGGGCGTGGCCGCGCAGGCCAACAAGATCCACCTCGCCATTGCGGCCTGGGATTGGCCGAGCTATTTCGATCCGGCCCAGAAGATGAAGGGGATCCGCATCGACATGGCGGAGTACCGCCGTCCCGATCCGGCGACCGCTCCGTCCGCTGCCAAGGCTGCAGGCCTCTACATGATCTGCACCATCTCCAAGCACAAGGCGGAGCGGAAGGGCTATGCGGATGCGTTGATGCTCGACTGGCAGGGCCGTGTGGCCGAATGCACGGGCGCCAACGTGTTCTTCATCCGTGACGGCGTCGTTCATACGCCGATTGCCGATTGCTTCCTCGACGGCATCACCCGCCGCACGGTGATCGACCTCGCCAAGCGCCGCGGCTTCGAGGTCGCCGAGCGCCGGATCATGCCGGACGAGCTTCCGAGCTTCAACGAGTGCTTCATCACCGGCACGGCGGCCGAGGTAACGCCCGTGTCCGAGATCGGCCCGCACAAGTACCAGCCCGGCAATATGACCAAGGTGCTGATGGACGACTACTCGGCCGAGGTGCAGCCCAAGAGCAAGGCTGCCTGAGGTTTCCACGTCTCATACCCTCGACGTCATGCCCGGCCTCGTGCCGGGCATCCACGTTTTTAGGGCAGCGTTTCTTTAGACGTGGATGGCCGGGGCGAGCACGGCCAGGACGGACAGGTTCTCTAAAAATCCTCCGCATCGGGAATGCGATTGAAGGCGATCTTGGCGCCCGCATAGCCCCCGGGGATCGTCACCCAGGGGCCCCAGTGCAGAAGGGTTTTCTTGTGGCTGACGTTGAGCCGGTCGGCGATGGCGGACAGGTATTCCATGCGCCGCTTGAGCTGCGCCTCCGGCGCATCGTCGAACAGATCATTCTCGATGTCGCTGAGAGGCACCAGATCGTGCAGCGCCACATGAACGCTGCGGCTGCGGCTCATCTCCTCCCGCTCGGCATGGAGAAACAGGCGACTCAAGGACGCCAGCAGGGACGGGTCGTCCCAGGTGGGCCGGAAATGCTCCTCCCCATACCAGCCCGCGCTGTTTTTGTCCGTCAGCCAGACGGAAAGCGCCTTGGCCGCAAAGCCTGCGCGGCGCATCCGGGCGGAGGCCTTGGCGAGCAGTACGCGGGCAGCCGCATAGGCGCCGTTCAGGGAGCGCCAGTCGGCGGGGAGGACCCGGCCGTGGCCGAACATGCGGCGGCGGGTTTCGGGCCGCTCCACGGTGTAGCCGTGCAGCCCCATCCACATCCGCTCCCCCTCGACGCTGCCCCAGAGCCGGCGCAACTCCTTGGGCTGGAGCCGCCAGAGGGCGGTCATGTCACTAACCCCGGCGCGGGCAAGCCGCGCCGCATTGCCTCGAGCAATGCCAGGGATGTCCGTAAGGTCGAGGGAGAGCAGGGGGCCTGGCAGATCGTCGGGATGGAGCGCCACAAGGCCGTCTGGCTTCTTCATCTCGGCGGCGATCTTGGCCAGCAGGTCGTTGGGGCCCAAGCCCACCGAGCAGGTGAGGGTGGGGCCGATCCTGGCGGCAATCACGTCTTTCACGCGCTGTCCGATTGCGAGTCCCTGCGGCCATTCCGAGGGCATCAGCGCACAGACCATTTCGTCGATGGAGCAGACTGCCTTGACAGGAATGACGGTATCGATGGCTGCCAGGATCTGCCGGTGCAATTCCACATAAGCCTCGTGCCGCGCCGTCACGAGGATGAGGCCGGGACACTGCTGGCGGGCATCCCGCACGAAGGTGCCGCGCTTGAGCCCTAGAGCCTTCGCCTCCCGACTTACGGCGATGAGCCCCGTATGCTCCGAATCGACCGGAATAACCCCGACGGGCCGGCCGCGCAGGCCGGGCTGGAGGTGCTGCTCGGCGCTGGCGAAGAAGGAATCGAAGTCGACGTAAAGACGCTCCAGACCCGTCGGTTTGCGCATCGGCATTCATCCTCTCGCCTGTGTGAACAAAGCAAGAACATGAGCTTGTCAGCGAGTCGAGGGCCGAATCTGTGGATAACGGGGATGAGTCTCCGGGAGTAATCCGCCTTTCTCTGAGGAACCAAGGCCCTGCAAGAGTGTTCTCGTTGAAGAACAAAACTAGAACAATAGGAGTCCTGCATGTCTTCGAACGGCAAAGTGAATTCCGGTGCTTCCGTTAATCATAAATCTTCCGCAGAGGCAGCTAATCCGAAGACCAATCCCGATCCGTCCGACAACCAGATCAAGGATCCGGAGGATTGGGTGACGGGCGACGAACCCATGACCGGCGCCCAGGCGTCATACCTCAAGACCCTGTCCGAGCAGGCGCACGATCCGAAGGCCTTCGATCCCAAACTCGACAAGGCCGAAGCTTCGAAGCGGATCGACCAGCTGAAGCAGAAGCAGGGTCACTGAGTCTGCTGTACCGCCACTGTCATCCCCGCGAAGGCGGGGATCCATAAACGCTGACGCGACAGGAAGAGGCGCAACGGCAATGCCTGCGCCTTTTCTTGCAATTGTCGTGTTTATGGATCCCGGGCTCCGCTGCGCGGCCCCGGGATGACAACAGGTGGGAAGGGACGCCAAAATCGAACGATTCACCCTTCCGCAACCCCCTGGGCATCACCACATTATCTCCAGGGAGCGCCATGCTCCGCTAGGGATGAAACATAAGACGATGATGAATTTAGCTTCTCGCCGCAGCCGGGTCATGATGGTCCTGGCAGCCGGTCTGATCTTCGCCGGAAGCGCGGCCGAGGCCCGGGTCGGGCGGGGCGGGGGCAGCTTCGGCTCGCGCGGCGCGCGCACCTACACGCCGCCGCCGGCCACGCGGACGGCCCCGGATGCCGCAGCCCCGATCCAGCGCTCGCAGGTTCCGAACCAGGGTCCCAACGTCACCCGTCCGGGCACCCCGGCGCCCAACGTGGCGCAGCCGCGCCGCTTCGGCTTCGGCACGGGCCTGATGGCCGGCCTGTTCGGCGCCGGCCTGCTCGGCATGCTGATGGGCAACGGCTTCTTCGGAGGCCTCGGTGGCCTTGCCTCGATCTTCGGCCTTCTGCTCCAGATCGGCCTTGTCGTTCTGCTGGTGTCATTTGCCATGAAGTGGTTCCGCCGCCGTCAGCAGCCGGCCTATGCGGGTCCGGGCCAGGAGCAGGGCTACGCCCGCTCCATGGGAGGCAGTGTGCCGCCTGCCGGTGGACGGCCCATGAGCGGCGGCCTCGGCGGCGGTTTGGCCGGCCTTGCGGGCGGTCTGGGCGGAGCGCTCGGCAGCATGTCCAAAGGGGCGCAGGGCGCACAGCAGCGTCCGGGCGTGCGGGACGAGATCGGCATCGGCGAGCGTGACTACGCGGAGTTCGAGCGCGGCCTCGTCGAGATGCAGGATGCCTATTCCCGTGAGGACGTCGCCAAGCTCTGGACGCTCGCGACCCCTGAGATGGCCGGCTACATCCAGGAGGAGCTGAACGACAACACGGCCCGTGGTGTCGTGAACAAGCTCTCCAATGTGAGCCTCAATCAGGGCGACCTGTCGGAGGCCTGGCGCGAGGGTGCGACGGACTACGCTACCGTCGCCATGCGCTTCGGCATCACCGACGTCATGGTGGACCGCGCCAGCGGCCGTGTGGTCGAGGGCGATCCGAACAAGGTCGAAGAGGCCACCGAGCTCTGGACCTTCCGCCGCGATCAGGGTGGCTCCTGGAAGATCTCGGCGATCCAGCAGGCCTAAAGCCACTCTCCAGATAAATACGAAAACGGCCGGTTTTCACCGGCCGCTTTTTTGTTTGCATCAGAGAGCGGGCGATTACTCTGCGGCCTGACGACGACCCGCATGTGAGCCCTCGCGCACCTCTTCGATGATCTTGTTCACGAACGCGTCGAGATCGCCGGGATTGCGACTGGTGATGAGTCCCTGATCGGTCACGACCGTCTCGTCGCGCCACTGCCCGCCGGCATTGATCACGTCGGTCTTGATCGAGTGATAGGACGTGCATTGCTTGCCCTTGATGATGCCGGCCTCGATGAGGAGCCAGGGCGCATGGCAGATCGCAGCTATGGTTTTTCCTGAAGAGTAGAAGGCCCGGATGATCTCGATGGCCCTCTGTTCGGCGCGCAGCTTGTCGGGGTTGATCTGCCCGCCGGGCAGCACGAGCGCGTCGTAATCGGCCGGGTTTACATCCTCGATGTCCTTGTCGACAGATACGGTCTTGCCCCAGTCGTTTTCGTCCCAGCCGTAGATCTTGCCGGACTTCATGCGCGACTTGGGCGCTGCGACCTCGACCGTCGCACCTGCATCCGAAAGTTTCTCCTGGGGTACCATGAGTTCCGACTGCTCGAAGCCGTCGGTCGCCATGATGAGGATCCTGGCCTGCTTGATATCAGGCATGATGCTTCTCCATTTTTGCGGGAACTGCTTGGGAACGGGTGAGGCGGAGAGGGGTTCCGCGTGACGATCGCAAGCGGAACCCTGCTCACGCAGACTTGTTGACCCAATCACGGGTTTTGCAAAGTGAGGAAGAAACAATGGTCAATCCGGGAACGCCCACGAACGAGCCGACGCCCGGTGGTAATATCCCTAGCGACGTGCCGCCAGGAACCATTCCTGATGAAGAACCCGATATCGGCCCGACCGGACCACGTACGCCCTATCCGGTGAACGACCCTGGGATTAACGATCCGAAGGGGCCAGGCTCCGAGCCTGATTACTTGCCCGGCAACCCGACGGATCCCGGCACGCGGTATTGAGCGGAGATAATGATCATTACGAGCAGGCTTCAGATGAGCCTGCTCAGATTTCGAGAATGGCGTAAAGCTTGCCGTTCGGCTTCTCGATGTGCTTGGCCACATTATAGACCCGCTGGCCGCCGGGCGTGCGGCCCTCGAAGCGGCCGCGATGAGCATGGCCGTGCACGATGGCATTGACCTTGAAACGGTCGATGGTCTCAGCCAGACGCGACGAACCCAGGAACGGATAGATCTCCAGCGGCTCGCTCTCGATGGTGTCGGTGACCGGCGCATAATGCAGGATGACCATGGAGCGCTTCGCGCGCACCTGACGCATCGCATTCTCGAGCCGCAAGGTCTCGTTCATGGTCTCGCCGACGAATTGCTTGATGGCAGGCTCGCCAAAGGAGCCGAGCATCCGACGCCCGAAGCCGCCGGCAAAGCCTTTCACGCCCACGAAGCCGACGCCGTCGATCTCGACGGATTGCCCGTCGAGAACGCGCATCCCGGCATCGCGTAGAATCTGCGCCACCTCTTCGTGCGCACCACATTCGTAATCATGGTTGCCGAGAACCCCGACGACGGGGATTGAGCAGGACTTGATGTCCTGCGCCAAGAGTTCAGCCTCCTTGGGCTTGCCGAGATCCGTGAGGTCCCCGGCGAGCACCAGAACATCGGCCTCCTTGGAGATCTCGCCGAAGAGATCGCGATAGGAAACCCAGTTGTCTTCACGGACATGCAGGTCGCCCATGGCGGCGACCTTCATCACCTGCTGTGGTTCGTCACTCATTCCGCCATTCACCTTCACCGCCTACATCGGCAAAGCCCCATTCCTTCACGTCGATCTCGTAATCGATCCGGGAGAACATCCGCCCGCGGCAGACTTTCATCTGCGGTGGAGGAAGGTCGCGTTGTTTGGAGAGCCTGTCGAGGAGTTCGTCCATCACCCAGCCCGGGATCTTGTCGCGCTCGGACGGATAGATCCAGCGGAAGTTGAGCAGGTGCATGAGCAGCACCTCCCAATGCACTTCCATGTAGGCCAGGAGCCCATGCCAGTCGATCTGGTCGTGGGCCTTGAGGATCGTGTGCGCCACGTCGGCACCATCATAGCGGTGGCGCAGCTGAATGAAGCATTTCGACCAGACGAGTTCGGTCGGACCGACAATGCGCACGGGAATGCCGAACACCTCGATCTGCCGCGCATGCTCGAACCAGGGATCGCCGATCGGCATGGTGCCGTTGGACGAGGCGAAGATCACGTCGAAGAAGTACTGGCCCTTGAAGACCTTGCCGAGCCAGCGGTCATCCTCGATCTCGATGGAGTAGCCGAGGCCCTTGAAGTGCGAGAGAACGCGCGTGTAATCGCCGGCCTTGCAGAAGATGTCGAGGTCCTTGGTCGGACGCGTGATGCCGGTATAGGCCGAGAGTGCATAGGTGCCGGCGAGCAGGAAGGGCAACCCAAGAGAGTTCAGCTCCCGAAGAGCCTCAGCATAGAAAGCCTCGGATTCCGGGTATTTGAGGGTCGGCTCGGCCTTGGCGTCCATGATGGGAACGGACGGATATGCGCCGGAGGTGAGATCTGGGTCGTGAACTGCCATGGGCCCTACCCGAAGCGCGGCCGAGCGTGCCCCGCGTTCGACAACAGAATGGCATTCATGAAGTTCCGCTAAAGCTTAAGCTTACTGCCGGAGAGGACAGGGCCCGCTCAGGCGCGCAGTCGCGCCTGCTTGGAGGATTCCTGAGAAGGGGCCGCGTTCAAGCCGAGCGCTGCCCAAACGTCGAGGGTGTTCTGCTCGAACTCCGCGACACGCTGCCGAAGTTCTGCGTCATGAGCCTCACCCTGAAGCGGCTTGCCGTCCTTCATCAAGCGCTGCCCCGCAGCGGACAGAACAGTCCCGACGAAGCGGGCGGTATCCGCTTCCTTGTCCTGCAGGGACAGCCACATGAGCTGAGCCATGCGGTCGGCTGCGATGCCGCCGCCCGTGACCGGCGAGGCGAAATGGCTGAACTTGCGCTCGAAGCGCGACTGGTTCGCAACAGCCCGGTTGAAGCGCTCGGTCTGGAGCCTCCGTTCGGCAAGCCCCTGCGCCGGCAGGCAGGGCTGGCAACTGCCCAAGGCAACGAGGATCGTGAGAGCTTGAACAAGGCGATTGAACCCCGCCTGTGCCAGAGTGGGCTCGGCGATGACTTCCCGCAGCGTACTAGGCCCCTTTTCGAGCGCCGCAATCAGGGGATCGTAGATGCCGCTGTGCAGTTTGACAGCGTGGCGGAGGCCACGCAGCTCGCGCGGGATCTTACTGCCTTTAGCCGACAGGACAAAGCGTGTCTCAAGCCATTGCTCGCGTACCTGCTGGGCGGAGAGGTGGACCGCACCCTTGACGAAGATGTCGCGCCGGAACTGCTGGTCGACGATGTGGTCGCGCGTTAGCTGGCGCAGGGCGATGTCGTCGATCCCGGCGAGGAACTCCCGCTGCTCTTTCGTCAGATTGATCTCGTCGAGATTCTCCTGCGCATTCGCAGGCCCAACCCAGGTCAGTTTCGCCTCGGCGAGTTCCTGCGCCAGATCCGTGAAATAGAACGGCTCCAGATCCTGGTTGAAATATTCGTGTGCAATGTAGTTGGTATTTTGATCCTTGAGCTTCTCGATCCGCTTCGCCAGCTTGGGATGGCTGGCGAAATAGCGCGTGTCGAGCTTGCCGAGCTTATCCGCCAGATCGATGAAGTTCGTGACACGCGATGGGCCGGAGAGTCGCGATCCTTGAGCCGCCGTATGCTCCAGGAGAAGGCGCCGGAGCGGCATCATGGAGGCCCAGCCCGGCATGGTGTTGTAGGAGATATAGACGAGGCCGCCGGGCTTAAGCTTGCGACGGATGAACTCGACGATGGTCTTGCGGTTTTCCGGCGAGATCCAGCTGTAGATCCCGTGCAGGCAAATGAAGTCGAAGTCGGGCAGGTCGCTGCGGTCCAGGAAGTCGGCGAAGCTGTCGTCGTAGAAATGGGCGTTCTGCAAGCCGCCGGCCTGAGCGAGGCTCTGCGCGCCGACGATGTGGCCAGGATTGAAGTCCGTGGCGTGAAATTGGATGTGCGGGTTTGCGGCCGCCAGCAGGTTGGTCGAGAAACCCTGGCCACAGCCGAGCTCGCAATAGGCGAGCGATGAGCCGAGATCAGGCGCCTGTATCCCCTGTAGGAGCGCCAGGAAGCCGAGGAGGCTCGGCGTCAGCTCCTGATAGAAGCCGTGGGTATACTCGACATCGACAACATAACCTGCTGACCAATTCGCCATGACAATATCCCGGCTGCCTCAAGACGTTCATTCCGTAGCGTCACAGGCAATAGAAAAGTTATAAAATAACTTTATGTCAGGGGCTGAGTTCAGATCAATGCTTTTCTCGTAACCGGATCGGCAATGGTTAAGTCTAATGATCCCCGTGCGAAACACGTGCGTCGCGGGGGCTGTTGAGGATCTCAAACAGGCTCTGGGCAATGTGCCTCGCCTCGTCGTCCTTCAGGCGCAGCAAGAAAGGCGGCATCATGCCTGCCTGGAGGGCCACCACGGCCATCCCGTGCTCGTCCATGCCGACATCGATGGTCTGGGAGGTTACATCTACCAACTCTTCAGGCATATCCTCGTCCTCGTCCCCCACACTTTCACCGATAGCAGCGAGGAGCTGGCTCACAGCCCTCACGAGTGAGCGGGCAGCGTGGGGGTCCATGACCACGGCTGTGGATTGTTCGTCCTTCTGGAACGCCAGCTGGATGTTGTCGCCTTCGAGCGTGACGGAAATACCTGCCATCGATGTCCTCTTCCTTTCCGTCCCATATGGGGCCTCATCGCGGTTGGGGAAAGGCAACGGCCTTGGTACGACAGATGCGCCTCGTCCCCAAGGGGAGAAGCGCATCCTGGTAAATCGGCGGTTGTCGTATCGGGAGAAGGCGTCAGATGCCGCTGCCCGAAGTCCTGCCGGTCCTGCGACGGTCGGAGGCCACGGCGCCGGTTGCCGGAGTTCCGGTGCTGCCGGCTCCTGCCGCCCCTGCACCGGGCATCATGGTGCCGGCGATGCCTGCATCGGCTGCCTGTTGGATGCGCAGGTTGTTCTGCACATGGGTGACGCCTGAAACGGATTCGGCGATGTCCTCCGCGTGGCGCTTCTCGAAGCGGCTGTTGACCGTGCCGGTGAGGGTGACTTCGCGATTCTCAACCCTCACGTCGATCTCGGAGGCATCGACGTGCGGATCCTCCGTGAGGCGGTCGTTCACATCCTCGAGGATGCGGGCATCGGAGCGCTGATAGCCCTTCGGCCCGCGGCCGCGATGCTGGCCGGATTCGCGCATGTCACGGTCGCGGCGGCGCTCCGCATCATCATCCCCGAACCAGGACCGCACCTCGTCTCCGGCCCGTTCAAAGAGGCCGCGCTCCTCGTGGTAATCGCGCGAGCCGCGGCCGAAGCTCTCCTGTCCGGAGCGGTCGCGCCCGTAGCGATCCTGCCCAAGCCGGTCAGGATCGTGCCGGCGGTCGGTATCGAAGACGGGGCGTCCCTGGCCGCGCTCCTCGCCGACCACGTCATGCCAGTCGAGGGCCGATCCGCCGGTGCCGTAGCCAGCCGAGTCCCCGAAATCGCGCTCCTGGCCGCGGCCATGGCCCTCGTCGGACCTGCGGTCGTAGCCGGCGCTGCGGTTGCCGAAGCCGCGGCGGGCGATGTAGCCGTCATCCTCACGGTCGCCCCAGCCGGAATCCTGATTGCCATAGCGGTTGCGATCATTGGCCATGATAGCGCTCCTCCTTGCTGTGGTCCGGGCTCCCGTAGGGCCCGCTCTCGCGCAACCAACGTGAGGCACGACCGTCTGTTCCTGGCGCCCGGAGGAGCCTTGCGCCGCCTGTTTTTGCCGCTCCGCTTGAACGGTCTTCAGTGCCTCGCATTGAGAGGGTGGGTATCTTCAACGGCAATCGAGGATGACAATGGCGGATCTGTCCGGGTTGAGCGACGAGGCGCTGGCGGTGTTCGCCTTCGCGGCCTATCACCAGCTCTCGAGCGGCCAGATGGTGCGCAGTGTGGTGCAGAAGGACGGAGCCGGCCACAAGGCGGGCGATGCTGCCGTGGAGGAGCTGAAGGGCCGTGGCCTGATCGAGGCCGACGGCAGCGAGATCCGCTTCACACCGCAAGGCGAGGAGGCTCTTCAGGGGGTGATTTCCGGAATCCGGGGCAGCCCAAAGGGTTAACCGCCCCAGGAGCGTTGCCTTGCATTTGCCCCATCCGTACCCTACGTAGTTCGCATCGACATTTGGCCGGACGACTGGGCTTCCCGCTTTGGCACTGCCGGGCGCACGTTCCTTCTCTACCATCTATCGACTAACGGATGTCTGGCCCTAGGCTCGCATCCACGTGCAAACGACAGTGAAAAGGGAATTCCCCATGGAACAGGGAACCGTGAAGTGGTACAATGAAACCAAGGGTTATGGTTTCATCCAGCCCGACAACGGCGGCAAGGACGTGTTCGTTCACGCCACGGCGCTCGAGCGGGCCGGCATGCGCAGCTTGCAGGAAGGTCAGAAGATCTCCTATGAGCTTCAGACGGACCAGCGCACCGGCCGCGCTTCTGCAGTGAACCTGCAGAACGCATAAGGTTTCAGGCCGGAGGACGTACCTCGGTACGTCCTCTTGCATATGAGCCGTTCCGGTGCAGGGGCGGCTTTTTTGTTATGAGGAAAGGCTTTGCATGGCAAAGGAAGAACTGATCACCTTTGAAGGACTTGTGACCGAGATTCTGCCCGACGCGCGCTACCGCGTGCAGCTCGACAACGGGCACGAGGTCATCGCGTACACGGCCGGCAAGATGAAGAAGAACCGCATCAAGACCCTGGCCGGCGACCGCGTGACCGTCGAGATGTCGCCCTACGACCTCGAGAAGGGCCGGCTCATCTTCCGTCACAAGGACTCGGGTGCCTCTTCCGGTCCGCGCCCGCCGCAGCGCGGCAACCAGCAGTTCCGTCGTCGCTGAGCATCGAACCCAAAAGTGGAGGCCACTTTTGGGATAAACTCGATGCTTCTCATCTTCTCGGCGCATCGTTGGGTCCGGAAAACCGGGGTCCACTTTTCCCCACGATGCGCTGTCGATTGGCGCGCCCTGCGAGGCAGCGCCAATCGTTCGAAGGCTTTTGACGGCTCCGTGAGACCTGTTGTCAGGCGACCGCGTGCATCACCGAGAGGGTGACGCGGTCCGGGCCGAGATCCTCCTCCATATCGGTGAGGTGCATCAGCTCGGCGAGGCGGTTGCGGGCCCGGTTGACGCGGCTCTTGATGGTGCCGACCGCGCAGCCGCAGATCTCCGCCGCCTGCTCATAGGAGAACCCGGAGGCGCCCACCAGCAGCAGCGCCTCGCGCTGGTCGTGGGGCAGGCGCGCCAGCGCCTTCTGCAGATCCTCGAAATCCAGATGGGGCATCTGGTCGGGCTGCACCGAAAGGGTGGCCGCGTACTTGCCGTCCGCATCCTCCACCTCGCGGCGGCGCTTGCGGTATTCGGAATGGAACAGGTTGCGCAGGATGGTGAAGAGCCAGGCCTGCATGTTGGTGCCAGGCTGGAAGCGGTCGATATTGGCGATCGCCCGCATCAGGGTTTCCTGCACCAGGTCGTCGGCGCGGTCCACGTTGTTCGTCAGCGAAATGGCGAAGGCCCGGAGATTGGGCGTCGCCTTGAGCATGGTATCACGCAAATCGGTACTGATACTCATGACTGATGCTTCTCCGGCTTACGCTCGTCCAGCCGATTGATGATCTCGATGAACCGGTCCGGAACCGGCTGCTCGCCCAGCGCCAGCGTCTCGTAGAACTGACGCAGCCGCTGGCCGATCTGGGCCTGTACCGAGGGGCTCAGGGCCGGAGAGGACGATCCGTGGAGGCCAGGAACAGTCTCTGTGTCTTCATTGCGCATGGTGTTCGGATTCTTCTTCTGCATGGGTTGTCCTGGACTTTCGGGACTAGCGACCTCCCGCAGGGAACGCGCTGCAAGCGGCACCCAATCGCCGAGGAGGTAACGTCAGGCATTTGTGATCGTTCCGCCCTGGAACCTACCCCTTCGGTGCTCATCCACAGGCAAAAGCACCGGTGACGGACTCGGGAACCTTTCCCTAATGGCCAAGTTTCCCACCCATGAAGCGCGGCCGTTCCCAAGGCGCGCCATCAAGGAGAATTCCCTATGGGTATCAGCACCATCCTGCTCATCATCGTCATCCTGCTGCTGATCGGCGTCGTGCCGGCCTGGCCCCACAGCCGCGGCTGGGGCTACGGCCCGAGCGGCTTGCTTGGCGTCGTCCTCGTCATCCTCATCATCCTGCTGCTGATGGGGCGGCTCTGAAGCCCTGTTAGCCTGAGTTGAGTTGATGGCCGGGGCAGAGTCCCGGCCATTCCTTTTTGGATCAGCGACCAAACGGCCCAGTGGGCTGAAATTGGGCTGAAATTCCTGGCCGGCCTGCCGGAACGTGATATCAGACACGGGGCGGGCATCGCTCCGCTGCATTGTTGAACAGCCTGTTTGAAATCAAAGAATGAAGGTTGGAAATGGCTAAGTTTTTCGGGGGCCGCGGGGCCGACCTGCTGCGTGGCGGCAAGGGGACGGATCTCATCAAGGGTTATAACGGCAACGACCGCATCTACGGCGGTGCCGGCAACGACCGGATCTGGGGCGGCGCGGGCGACGACCTGCTGACCGGCGGCAACGGCCGCGACCGGATCTGGGCCAATGGGGGCAACGACACCATCGATGCGGGCGCGGCCCACGACATCGTCTTCGCCGGCGCTGGCGACGACAGCATCAATGGCGGCACCGGCGCCGACGATCTCCAGGGCGGCACGGGCAACGACACGGTGCTTGGCGGCGACGGCTTCGACATGATCTTCGGCGGCGACGGCAACGATGTCGTCAACGGCGGCCAGGGCACGGATTTCCTGCGCGGCGGCAAGGGCCAGGACACCTTCACGTTCGACGTGAGTTTCGGCCGCGACCGCATCCGCGACTTCAGCCAGACCGATGACCTCATCGACCTGCGCAACACGGACGTGACCGCTTTCGAGCAGCTCAAAATCGCCATCAAGGGCGGCGCCACGGTCGTGGACACCGGCACCGGCACCATTGTGCTCCAGGGCTTCAAGGGCACGCTCGCGGCAGACGACTTCCTGTTCTGAGACGCACGGCTCACTCTTACGGAAAGGGCGGCTTCGGGCCGCCCTTTCTCGTTGGGACGCATCGGCTGGATTCAGGCCTTCTCGCCCGGCGGCCGATAGGCAATCGAAGAGGCTTTTTGCAGGGCCGCCATAGTCTCCTCGACCGTCAGCAGGACGGTGGTCTCGAAGGAACTGAGCGCGCCGCCGGCGCCGATTGCGAGTGCCGTGGCGGCCATCGAGACGTTGTCCGGGGCCTCCCACAAGGTGTATCCGTCGTGATCGCCGAAGGCGTACCAGAAACCGTGCAATGTCCCCCCGGCCGCCTCGATGTAGGCCTTGGCTGCCGTTCGGCGGTCCTCGGGATGCCTGATGAGCTTCGCCCATGTTGCCGGCGTGTAGCTGAACCGAGTCAGGTAGAACGTCATTGGCTCCTCCCTCCCTGGCCATCTCTGGCGAGAGGGAAAGCATAGCACCTTTGGTTCCCGTGGAGCCGAGGGTCATCCGTTGTTGCCGCTGTTCGATCCCGTGATTGCGCTCAGCTTGGGCGTGACGGGGCCGGGCGATCCGGCCGCCGCTCGTCTCAAGCCGCATCCCCAATCACGACTTCGCCCATGACGGCCTCGCCTTCGCTTTCCGGCGCTGCTCGTACCAGAAGGCCCGGTAATCATCCAACTCGGTGCGGACCGCATCGGCGAAGAGGTGGCGGTACTGCAGGTAGCAGGGCGGGCCGAAGCCGCCCTGGCAGCCTTCGTTCCGCCGACACGTGCGCCTGCGGCAGAGCCGATGCATCCTGAGCAGGTTGGACAGGCGGGCCAGGGTGTCGTCGAAATCGGGCATGTCGAACAGGGGAAGGTCGTCGTCGATCATGATGAAGCTCTCGGGCAATAGGCAGGGTAGGGAATGAATGAAAAAGGTCTTGGTGAAGAAGACTCAGGTGAAGAAGGCTAGGATGAAGAAGGCACGGGCCATCGGCCCCGGGGCCGGTGAGGGCCCCGGGTTTGACGGCAATCGAGGGTGGCGCGTTGGGCAGCCCGGCTCGATGTGTGTTGGTGAAAAGTGAGAGCCAGACTGCTCATCACGCGCGGTTTGTTTCAGCGGACCTGGAGGCATGCCAGATCGGCCACCTGCGATCACAGGCTTGCGAGGCCTGCGGCAGGACCGCCCCCCGTCCCACTCTTGCGACGCCTCGCGAGCGCGCCCCTCATCGGACGAGGATGTCTCTAGCTATAGCTCAGCTTAGGACAGAAGTCAAGAACAAAATAAGAACATTCATGCTTCTATCCCTCTCCCCTTTGCGGGAGAGGGTGCCCTGCGAAGCAGGGTGGGAGAGGGGCCGTGCTTGTCATCAACGTCCCCTCTCCCGGCTCACATCCGTTCGCCACCCTCCCCCGCAAAGGGGGGAGGGGAAGCCTTCGCCCTATCCTGCACCGATCCCAGCTCGCCCTTCGGCCGCCGGGGATGACACCCTCTGCATCCCGAAACGCCCAACCCTCATCCTGAGGAGCAGCCGCAAGGCTGCGTCTCGAAGGAGGGTTGCGGTTCCTGGAACGGCGATGTCTGGGATTTATCCCTGGATCGCGTCCCGGACAGTCATAAGGTGGGAGGAAGAGTCGCTTGGCTGGACAATGAAAGCGCTCCTGTTTTTGAGGCGAGCGCTAACGGTGCAGGAGCGGGATGTTTCAGCTTGGCAGAGCTAAGAGTTAGTGCCTTACTGAATATCAGGAGGGAAATTCTTTCCGCGAACATATCCGGTCTTATTCAACGGCCTTCCAGGTATACGTTCGATCAATCCAGCATCCATCATCTTCTGGAAAATTCGTTTCATAGTATTTTCAGAGCCTATGAAACAAATGTTTCGTGCAATTGAGTTGTTTATTTCGTCATTTTCCCGAAGAAACCCAACGATAATTTGCTCCGGGGTTCCCAGTTTTTCATGTCTTAGAGAAACTAAAACCGAGTTTTCCCTTTGAGTAATCACAGGGTCTCTAAATTTCAGCTTTCTCATAGCTTCGAAGGTTGTATTTAGGCCCTCACCGACGTCCTTGTTGGGCGGGTTTCGAAACTTGTTGAGAAGCCTCACAATTTTGGGATTTCTCGCAAATCGCTCGTCCAATATATTCAAGACAGTAACATGTCCTGGCAGTCCACCTGGGCTTTGTACTTCTATTCTGTTATCAAAAATTCGTATATGTATGTCATCATTGATGCTGTAATCGCGATGGATTACAGCATTAGTGACAACTTCGTGAATTGCTTCAGTCGGATACTGAAATTCTTCTAATCCACTCTCGCCCAGCACAGGGATATTCTCTGTAATCTGTTTTGTTTTTTGTACTGCGGCATAGATTTGAGAATAAAGATGTCCTTCTACTGTTATAGGATCTTCGGCTAATGTATCCCGGGTTCCCGCTAGATCGCGAGTCTTGTATCGGTAAATCTTGATCGCAGCCTTCGGAAGGTCCGTTTGAGGTTCTTCTGAGAATAGAAGAACTCCTCCCACAGTAGGGCGATTATCAACAATCAATCGTTGCTTTCGAAGCCACATCTCTGGTTCAGCAGAGGGAACAATATCTAATGAAAACTCAATAATCGGTGTCGAATTCGTGATTAAATCTGTGATGTTGTTTACAAGGTGATCTTCATAACTGACTATGCCTTTACTAAATCTCAGTCGCTCAAGTTGCGCCGGTTCAGCTTGAGGTAGATTCTGTGCACCCCGTCTAAGATAGGCTGTGCCGTCAGAGGCATATCTTACGTCTGCTGTCTTATCGATTTCACACAGCAAAACTAAACCTGTTTCGTTGTCGGCGCTTAGAAATGTATATCGAAAATTGGTGCCAAGAGGAAAAAGGTTATCGATAGCTTGGAGATGCCCGTTAGCATCTTCTACACGCTCAAAGCCTCTCCACGTGTAGTTTCCTTTAGTGGGTTCCTCAATTCCGATATAAAGTTCCCCGCCATCTGCGTTTGCGAATGCAGAAAGTGACTTAGTTAATTTAGCAGGTTTAATCTCTTTTGCTTTAAAATCAGAAAAGTGCCCTTCGCCCTTCTCGTAGATTCTTTGTAACTGCTGGCGAGTGATAGTCGAGATCGCGATCGTCATAGAAGCTCTAGGTGAAGGTTATACTGCCACATGTTCCTGAAACTACTCAGAGCGATGGCATGTCTGCAACTTCAAGTAAGTACCTGTCCACATATATGAGCACGTATATGACTTGGCCGCGCTTGGCATAGAACCCCACCACCTCCCACCACGTTCTCCCCACCACACAGAGACCTCTTCATGCCTCTCGTCATCCAGGCCGGCTTGTGGGGCCTGCTCAGCGGGTCGGCCCTCGTGCTGGGGGCGCTCATCGGGACGTTTCTCAAGCTGCCGCAGCGGGTGATTGCGGGCGTGATGGCGTTCGGGGCCGGGGTGCTGATCTCGGCGCTCTCCTTCGACCTCATGGACGAGGCCTATCGCCAGGGCGGCATCGCCTCCACGTCCTTAGGCTTTCTCGCCGGCGCCGTGGTCTACACGGCGGCGAACGTCCTCGTGTCGCGCCGGGGCGCCAAGCATCGCAAGCGCTCCGGCTACGCGGAGGATGCGCGCCAAGCCCATCGTGACGAGGCGGGGAGCGGCACGGCCATTGCCCTGGGCGCGCTTCTCGACGGCATTCCGGAGGCCATCGTGATCGGCGTGAGTCTGCTGGAGGGCACGGGCGTGAGCCTGGTTGCTGTCGCGGCGGTGTTTCTCTCCAACCTGCCGGAGGGGCTCTCCAGCGCCGCCGGCATGCGCCGGGCCGGGCGCTCCAAGGCGTATATCTTCGGCATCTGGGGCGGCATCGCGTTGGTCTCAGGGATAGCGGCGCTCATCGGCTATGGGGCCTTTGCGGAAGCCGGCCCCGCAACACTAGCGTTCGTGACCGCGGTGGCGGCCGGCGCGATCCTCGCCATGCTGGCCGACACCATGGTGCCGGAAGCCTTCGAGACCGCCCACGAATATGCCGGCCTCATCACCGTCGCGGGTTTTCTCGCGGCCTTCACCCTGTCGCGGGTTGTGGGGGCGTGAGGGTGGAGATGTGACTTTCCCCTCCCCCTTGCGGGGAGGGGCAGGGGTGGGGGTCGTAAAGTCAGATCGGGTGCATCATTCAGGGCGCATGAAGGTTGCTACAGCGCTTAGCTGATTTGATCCCTCACCCGGTCAAACCACCCCCACCCTTCATCCCTCCCCGCAAGGGGGAGGGAAATGCCGGGGCTCCACCCCTAAGCCAGACTCTCAAGATGAGGTTGCATGGGCGGAGAGCAAAGGCATGGATGGCCGGAACACGTCCGGCCATGACGCGGTATGGTGTCAGCCCGGAATGCGCCGCTCGTATTCGGGCCTCAGGCGGTTGATCTGGTCCCAGAAGGGCTCCGCCGGTTCTTGGCCTGCCATGCGGGCGGCCAGGATGTCGAGGTGGGTGTGCCAGCCGGAGCTGACGCTGAGCAGGGTCGAGCGCTCGGGCACGCGGTGGTGGACCAGCGTGAGCAGGGTCTTGGTGCCGATGGGCTCCAGGGTGAAGGTGACGCCGCCGGTCGAGCCCCAGGTGATGGCGAGCTTTTTCGGCGGGTCGAGCTCGGTGATCGCGCATTGCAGCCGGTGCTCTTGCGCCGAGCCGGCCGGGCGGGGCCCAGGCGGGTTGGTGAGCTCGTCGTTGCGCCAGACGAACTCGAAGGGCGCGCCCACTGCCAGCGCCATCTCGCCGGCCGCCAGCCATTGGCGGCGCAGCTCGCTCTGCGTGAGATAATCCCACACCCGCTCGACGGGGCCGGGGAGAAGGCGCTGGATGGTCAGCGTATCGGGCGCGGTCAGCACGCCAAAGGCGTCGGGGGCAAGCCTGGTGGGCGAGGGGTCATTCATGGTCGTCTCCTTGGGGTTTAGGGGCATTACGGGCATCCTCCTCGCGAAGGAGCCGGTCGAGGGCATCCAGACGATCGGTCCAGAAGCGTTCGTAAGCAGTGAGCCATTCATGGGCGCTCGCCAGCGGGCCGGGGTCGAGGCGGCACACATGGGTCCGGCCGCGCACCTCGCGCCGGATCATCCCGGCACTCTCCAGCACCTTGATGTGCTTCGAGGCGGCGGCCAGCGAGATCGCGAAGGGCTCCGCGAGCTGGCTCACCGTGCGCTCGCCGCCCGAGAGGTCGCGCAGCATATGCCGGCGGGTGGCATCGCCCAGGGCGTGGAAGACAGTGTCGAGTTGGGGTGTTTGTTGTTCAACCATGCGGTTGAATATGAGCGCATCGGAATCGACTGTCAACCGGTTGGTTGAATAACAGGACAGCAGATCGGGTGCAGGGAGGGGCTCAGGTCTCCCTCTCCCTGAGGGAGAGGGTTGGGGTGAGGGGTTACAGGTCTGTCCGGAGAGGACACTAACCCCTCACCCGCCGCACTGATGTGCGTCGACCTCTCCCAAAAGGAGAGGTGAAGAAGGGCGGGCGGAGAGGATTTCCGGCATCCGGCCGAACCGTGTAGATTGCTCCAGGGGGGCTCGGAGGTGACGACGATGCCCATCTATCTCGACCGGCACGACCTGAAGGGCCTGACCGCCGCCGACATCGCGGAGGCCCATCGCAAGGACCTGGAGGTGCAGGGGCGCTACGGCGTGCGGTTCCTGACCTATTGGTTCGACGACACGCGCGGCACGGCCTTCTGCCTCATCGACGCGCCCGACATCGACACGGCCATGCGGGTGCATGACGAGGCCCATGGGGCGGTGGCCCGCGACGTGATCGAGGTCGATCTCTCGGCCGTCGAGGCCTTTCTCGGCCGCGTGTCCGACCCGGTGCCGGCGGGGCATTGCTGCGACGGCCGCGTCGATCCGGCCCTGCGCACCATCATGTTCACCGACATCGTCGATTCCACCGCCATGACCGCGCGCCTCGGCGATGTGCGCGCCGTCGAGATGGTGCGGGCGCACGACGCGGTGGTCCGCCGGGCGCTGCACAACAAGGGCGGGCGCGAGGTCAAGCATACGGGCGACGGGATCATGGCCGCCTTCGACGATGCGGCAGCCGCGGTGGATTGCGCGCGGGCGATCCAGCAGGCTTTCGAGGCCTTCAACCTCGCCAGCCGCGAGAAGCTGCAGGTGCGCATCGGCCTCGATGCGGGCGAGCCGGTGTCCGACCACAACGACCTGTTCGGCGCGACCGTGCAGATGGCCGCGCGCCTGTGCCAGAGCGCGGAGCCCGACACCATCGTGGTGTCGGACACTCTCAGCGGCCTCGTGCCCGAAGGCTCCGGTCTCGTGAGCCTCGGGCCGAAGGCTCTCAAGGGTTTCGCGCAGTCCGTCGAGGCCTATGAGGTGCCATGGCGGTGAGGGGCAGCGCTTGATGCGGGTGGCCCCATAATCCTTCACCCTAATCCTCTCTCCTTTGAGGAGAGGAGCTTGAGCAACATCGTGCAAGCTCGTGCGCTGGCGCACTTGAAGCTGCCCTTATCGAAACGGTATAATATAAGAGAGTAAGGGGCGCGCCATGCAGGTGGAATATCACTTCGGCAAGATGGAATTTACCTTCCCCGACTCGCCGCTAGCCAACGCCCTG
Organism: Microvirga sp. CF3062; assembly: GCF_036314045.1. NCBI lineage: Bacteria > Pseudomonadati > Pseudomonadota > Alphaproteobacteria > Hyphomicrobiales > Methylobacteriaceae > Microvirga > Microvirga sp. CF3062. The sequence goes on along the minus strand of NZ_JAYGGN010000010.1, from coordinate 99,651 downwards.
CTCTTCGGGTTCATGGCGCTGACGTTCGTTGGCATCATCGGCATGATCCGCACTCAGGCGGCTATCGCCTACGATGTATTCGAAAGGGAGGGACTCGGCCGGCGGCCGTCCTTAATCATCTTGGCATTGACGCCGCGTTGGCAATGGAAGCTCTTCAGCAACTTCTATTTCTACGCGAAGCGGGCGGGATTGTGGGGGCGTACGATGTGGTATCTCGGCGCCATGGTCACGGGCCTCTCGACGCCAATCATCTACGCCTTGCTTTTTCTCGAACCCAACCCGTGAGGGGAGTGCCTTACCGCCCTTTGCGTCTGCCCTTGTATTTCGGCTTCTGCCCCGCGAGCCCCTGCGTCGAGCGCCCGGCCGGACGCTCGCGGAAATTCAGCGGGACCTCGCGGTCCGTGCCGGGGCCCATCTCGTCGAGGCCGGGCTTGCGGATGCGGGTGCCCTCATCCGAGCGGCCCTTGCCGGTCGGGCCATAGCTGTCAGAATCCTCGTCGCCCGCCGTGGCGCCCTCAGTTGAAGGCGGCAGGCCCTTCGGCGGCAGGTTGGCGCTGCGGCCGTATTTGCGCGCGCCGCCATACTTGCCCGCTTCCCGCTCCACGGCGCTTTGCCGCGCCATCGGGTCGTCGCTGATGGCAAGCTCGGTGGCCTGCAGGCGCTTGAGCTCGTCGCGCAGGCGGGCCGCCTCCTCGAATTCCAGGTTCGCCGCGGCTTCGCGCATGCGCTTTTCCATGTCGGCGATGACGGCCTTGAGGTTGTGGCCCACCGTCTTGCCGGCGAGGCCCGTATCGACCGACACGTGGTCGCGCTCGTAGACGCTCTCGAGGATGTCGGCGATATTCCTCTTCACCGATTGCGGCGTGATGCCGTGCTCGGCGTTGTAGGCGAGCTGCTTCTCGCGGCGGCGGTTGGTCTCCGCGATCGCGCGCTCCATGGAGCCGGTGATCTTGTCGGCGTAGAGGATCGCCTTGCCTTCCACGTTACGCGCCGCGCGGCCGATGGTCTGCACCAGCGAGGTCTCGGAGCGCAGGAAGCCCTCCTTGTCCGCATCGAGAATGGCGACCAGCGCACATTCCGGAATGTCGAGACCCTCGCGCAGCAGGTTGATGCCGATGAGCACGTCGAAGGCGCCCAAGCGCAGGTCGCGGATGATCTCGATGCGCTCCAGCGTGTCGATGTCCGAGTGCATGTAGCGCACGCGGATGCCGTTCTCGTGCATGTATTCCGTGAGGTCTTCGGCCATGCGCTTGGTGAGCGTGGTCACGAGCGTGCGGAAGCCTTGGGCCGCCAGCTCCTTCACCTCGTGCACGAGGTCGTCCACCTGGCTGCGCGCCGGGCGGATCTCGATGACCGGATCGACGAGACCCGTGGGGCGGATGACCTGCTCGACGAAGACGCCGCCGGTCTGCTGCATCTCCCACTTCTGCGGCGTCGCCGACACATGGACCGATTGCGGCCGCATGGCGTCCCATTCCTCGAAACGCAGCGGGCGGTTGTCGAGGCATGAGGGCAGGCGGAAGCCGTATTCGGCCAGCGTTGCCTTGCGCCGGAAGTCGCCGCGATACATTCCGCCGATCTGCGGCACCGTCACGTGGCTCTCGTCGGTGAAGACAAGCGCGTTGTCGGGCAGGTATTCGAACAGCGTCGGGGGCGGCTCGCCCGGCTTGCGGCCAGTGAGATAGCGAGAATAGTTCTCGATGCCGTTGCACACGCCGGTGGCCTCGATCATCTCGAGGTCGAACTGCGTGCGCTGCTCGAGCCGCTGCGCCTCCAACAGGCGGCCCATGCGGGCGAGTTCCTGCAGGCGCTGCTGCAGCTCGGTCTCGATGCCTTTGACAGCCTGCTGCAACGTGGGGCGCGGCGTCACGTAGTGCGAGTTCGCGTAGACCTTCACGAATTGCAGGTCATTGGTCTTCTTGCCGGTGAGCGGATCGAACTCGACGATCGACTCGATCTCGTCGCCGAACAGGCCGATGCGCCAGGCGCGATCCTCCAAGTGGGCGGGAAAGAGTTCGATCACGTCGCCGCGCACGCGGAATGTGCCGCGGGCGAAATCGCTCTGGATGCGCTTGTACTGCAGGGCCACGAGATCAGCGATGAGCTGGCGCTGCTCGATCTTCTCGCCCACCTTCACGGAGAAGGTCATGGCCGTATAAGTCTCGACCGAGCCGATACCGTAGATGCACGACACGGAAGCCACGATGATCACGTCGTCGCGCTCGATCAGCGCGCGCGTCGCCGAGTGGCGCATGCGGTCGATCTGCTCGTTGATGGATGATTCCTTCTCGATGAAGGTGTCCGAGCGCGGCACGTACGCTTCCGGTTGATAATAGTCGTAATACGAGACGAAGTATTCCACCGCGTTGTCGGGGAAGAACGACTTGAACTCGCCGTAGAGCTGGGCGGCCAGCGTCTTGTTCGGCGCAAGGATCAAGGCAGGGCGCTGCGTCTCCTCGATCACCTTGGCCATGGTGAAGGTCTTGCCCGAACCGGTAACGCCGAGCAGCACCTGATCGCGCTCAGACCGGCGCACGCCGTCCACCAGCTCGCGGATGGCCTGCGGCTGGTCACCGGCGGGCTGGAAGTCCGACTTAATCCTGAACGGAATGCCGCCTTCCGACTTATCGGGGCGGGGCGGGCGGTGCGGCACCCAGAGCGTGCCGTTCTTGAAGCGCGGATCGCCCTCGGTGAGCAGCCGTGAGAGCGCATCGACCGTGGCGGAGTAGCCGGAGCCTGAGGAGAGATCGCCAAGTTCGTCGGTCACGTCCGGCCCGTCATCGGGCCCCTTCATGCCAAGCTTCTTCGCCAGCGCCGGGTCCACATCCGTGATGTCGCCGTGGATGAAGGTTTCCTGCGCACGCTCGGCAAAGCCCTCCGCCGCTTCCCGCTCCCGGTTGACGGCGGGACTCAAGAGATCGGCGAGATGGGGAGCCAGCGGCTTCAGCTCAGGCTTGGAGGCTTTCCCGGTGGAAAGCTTGGGCTTCTTGGGTGATTTGGCCATAGAACGAATATGGTACGAACGGCCGGGGAATGGAAGAGCGGAGGCTTGCTCAGGCGGTGTGCTTTTCGGCCTTCCTGCCGCCGCGCAGGGCTTTCAGCACGGGCACGGCGACATAATGCACCAGCGGGATCAGCAGGCCTCCCAGGATAAGCCCGAAGAGGCCTGCGGCTGTTGCCGTGACCAGCCATTCCAGCGTGCCTGCAAGCGCCGGCACCGCATGGGCCACCGTCACGGCCGTCTCGTGGATCACATGCTCCACGCCGGCCAAGCCGTACCCCGCCAGCCCATGGATGATGATGCCGCCGCCGACCCAGATCATCGCCGCCGTGCCGACGATGCCGAGGAGTTTCAGCAGGATCGGCATGCCCTTCACGAGGCTGCGGCCGAAGGCTTTCGTGACAGGCGCCATCGCCCTGTCGGCGCCTGAGGGAGGCGCACCGGGCAGGGCGCGCCGGAGCAGGCGGGAGACCGGCCGGTTGCTGGTGGCCATGGCCACGCCGGCATCGTCCGCCTTCACGATCAGGGCCACGGCGCCATAGACCAAGGCCGTGATGGCGATGCCGACCACGGCAAGCACAAGAGCCTGCATCCAGAACGAGGCGGTCGGCACCGTGGCCAGCGTAATGGCCATGATCTCGGCGGACAGGATGAAATCGGTCTTGATCGCGCCGCTGATCTTCTCGTTCTCGAAGCTCTCGGCCGTCTGCGTCGCCGCAGCGACGGCCGCCTCATGCTCATGGGCCCCATGCGGGAAGAGGGCTTCGAACACCTTCTCCGAGCCCTCGTAGCAGAGATAGGCGCCGCCGATCATCAGGAGCGGCGTGATGGCCCAGGGTGCCACGAGGCTCAGGATCAACGCGGCGGGCAGGAGATAGAGCAGCTTGTTCTTGACCGATCCCAGGGCGATCCTGCCGACGATCGGCAGCTCGCGGGCTGCGGCAAAGCCCACCACGTAGCGCGGCGTCACGGCGGCATCGTCGATCACGACGCCGGCGGCCTTCGCGCCGGCCTTCATGGCCTGGGCGGTCACATCGTCGAGCGAGGCCGCAGCGACCTTGGCGAGGCCTGCGATATCGTCCAGCAATGCGATCAAGCCGATGCTCATGAGGGCTCCTGTCGAAATGGGTCAAGCGTGACTGTCAGGATCAGCTACACGGCTGCTCCAGCTTCGACAACGTCTTGGGGCGAGATTGGGTGCAGGATGGCGTGCCATCCCGGGCGAAGCGGAGCGGAGATCCGGCGTCGGGTGCAGGATAAAACGCTGGTCTCCCTCTCCCTGAGGGAGAGGGTTGGGGTGAGGGGTTACTGTCCTGTCCGGATAGACCTGTAACCCCTCACCCGCGCCTGACGGCGCGACCTCTCCCACAAGGAGAGGTGAAGGGAGCCACACCCGTCCAAGGATCCCGGATCGCCTTCGCCGTCCGGGATGACGCGCTCCTCACGCCGCCTTGCGGGCGAGGTAGCGGCCGTCGGCCGTCATGGTGATGCGGCCGTAGCGGACGAGGGTGGTCAGTGCCTGCTCGACGCGCGGCTCGATGCGCTTGCCGCCGCGCTTGAAGCCGCGGGCCAGTGCCGCCGCATCCATGGGGCGGCCAGAGGCCAGGAGGGCGTGCTCGACGGCGAGCGAATCCTCGATCCGGTCCTTCGGGAAATCGGGCAGGGCGCGGTCGATGGCCACCACGTTTGAGCCGAGGTCCAGCTCCCCGGTCTTCTGCGCCGCCGCGCCCTTGGCGTAGCGCGGGATCTGGTAATCGGGCCTGAGCCAGCGCACGAGGCCCAACGCCTCCTCCCTCGCCCGTTCGGCGTTGAGCGCGACAAGCCGCTCCAGGATCTCCTCGTCGGAGAGGGTGTCCGGCCAGCCATAAGCCTGGAACACGAGCCGGTCGAGCCGCTCGTGCAGTTCCTTCAGGATGAGGATCAGCCCCTCGTCCTTGATCCGCTCCTCGTCGGGGGTGAGCGTCACCTTTCCGCCGTCATGGCCGGGCTTGTCCCGGCCATCCACGTCTTTGTGGCGCGGCGGTTTGGAAGACGTGGATCCCCGGGACAAGCCCGGGGATGACGAGGAGGATGATGTCACCTCCATCGCCTTCAGCTTCTCCAGCACGTTGTACATCTGCGTCAGCGTGAGCTTCGGATGCTCGGCCTGACGGCTCTTGCGGAACGCATCGAGTTCTTCCGCAACGGCGCGGATTTTGGCTTTCAGGGATTCGGGCGGATCAGGGAAGGGGAAGGGGTCGAAGCAGTTGGACTTTGTATAGCGAGGGCGATCTTCAAGTGTGCCGCCTTGCCCTAATGTCCAACTCACATGCAGTCGCGACGAGAGGATGCCGAGGTGCAGCGGATCGGATGAGGCAACAGCGACAAGCATGTTATCCGGTAGGATTGATGCGTCGAGTAACTGGAAGATTCGATGCTTCGCCGTTTCGACCGTGGCTATGTAGCGGGGCAGGCCATCCAAAGCAGGGCGCAATTCACGACGAGGCTCGCCGAATATCCACCAGTTCAGCCGATACGTGTCGCGGTTGTTGCCATCCCGTTCAGGCTTCACTGTCGCAAGAACATGCTGGTAAACCTCGGGATAGAGTTGGCGGACTCCGTCGGATTCTAACCCGAAGAGGTCGACCACCATCACGCCCCGCGGTATCGCGGTCAGATCGCGCCCGTTGCGGTAAGGGCGGATGTGCTTCTCCAATCCGGGTCGCTTTCCGAGACCGAGATGCTGCGCTTCTTCCGGTGTCACGATAAAGCCCGCACCATGCAGCTTTACACCCGGCGAGCACAGGCTTTCATTTGCGAGGAGAGGGGTGGCAGAGGTCACATCCACACCTACACTCAAGTCCGGGTTAATCCGCCCTGCGTGCTCGACAAGTTCAACAACAGGCTCATCCGTATCCAACCCACTCTCGCGTGACACCTCACGCAACACACCATCGCATTCACCCTTCGCCGCGACCGTCATCGCAATCCGCACCGCCGCCGAGTCCGCAGCCGCCTTCGTCCACGGATGATCCGGAATGGCCATGACGAGCGACACGGGTGCCTTCGCCTCCATGCGCTTCTTCATCACGCGGCGCGAGAATTCCTGCGTGATTGAGTTGGTGGTCACAAACCCGAAGCGGCGGAGCGGCGACCCCTTCACTGTCAGGAGTTCCGCCGCGCGGTCCCACCAGTACATGACGAAATCGGCCGAGTCGTTCATGTGCTTGTGCGCGGCCCAGAGCGCCTGCGTGTAGGCATCGCCGAGACGGGCGCGCAGATCCTTTCCGCCGATGAACGGCGGATTGCCCACGATGAACTCCGCCTCTGGCCACACGGGCCTGCGTGCGTTCGGAAAAGTCTCGACGCGTTTGCCGTCCTTCTCCGCCACCTGCGGCACGGGATGACCGTCCCAGGTGAGCACGGCGTCGTAGCCTTGGCGCTTGCCGAAATTGATGTTTTCGAAGGCTCGGAGGGATGGCCGGTGCGGTTGCGGTAGTGCTGCTGCAGGTAGCCGATCCACACCACGAGCTCGGCGATGGCTGCGGCGCGGGGGTTGAGTTCGAGCCCAAGAAACTGGTGCGGGTCGACGGTCTCGCGGTCGAGGCCCATGCTCTCCGGCTCGCCGAGCTGCGCTAGCGTCTCCAGCACCTCGCCTTCGAGCTTCTTCATCAGCTCCAGCGACACGTAGAGAAAATTGCCGGTGCCACATGCAGGGTCCAGGACCCGCGTGGCGCAGAGCTGGCGGTGGAAGGCGTGCACGATGGCAATCGCCGCCTTCTCGTCGCCGGTCTCCTTGGCGTGCTCGGCCTTGCGCAACGCATTCTGCCAATCCTCGCGCAGGGGCTCCATCACGGTTGCCTCCACGAGGCGCTGCACATAGGCGCGGGGTGTGTAATGGGCGCCGAGCTTTTTGCGCTCCGTCTTGTCGAGGGCCTGTTCGAGGAGCGTGCCGAAAATTGCCGGGTCGACCTCTGTCCATCGCGCTTTCGAGGCTTCCCACAATTCGCCGATTTCTTCCCGGCCCACCGGGAAGGCACGAGCCTGCTTGAACAGGTTGCCGTTGAAGTGGCGCAGATGTTTCTTGAACAGAGAATAGAAGCGTCGCTCGTGCTGCGGCTCGTCCATCTTCACCCAGAGTTCCTCGATCAGAGGCGCGAAGGCATCGGGTTGATCGATGCATTCCTTCAGCAGCTGTGTGAACGCGCCTTTGGGTAAAAGTTCAACATCCTCTGCAAACATGGTGAAGATGCAGCGCATGAGGAAATCCGCGACATCATTAGCCTGGAAGCCGCGCTCCTCCAGGGCCTTGCTCACCTGCGCGAGGCGCTTGGCGATGTCGCGGGTGACGCGGGCCGCCTCCTTCGACGGATCGAGGGAATGCGGCTCCTGCCAGATGCGCTTCAAAAGCGTGCGGGTTTTCTCGTCGCGCAGATCCTGCAGGTAGATGCGAAAGCCGTTGCGGTCCGGGAAGTGGCTATAGGCGCGCCCGGCGCCGGTGAAGTCCGCGTAAAGCTCCAGGCAGTGGCCGACATCGCAGACGATGACGAAGGGTGGCGCGGGGTGATGCGCGTCGAGCAGGAAGACGTAACTTTCCGCCTGCTGCCGCGCATTCTTCATCATCACGTCCCAGCCCTTCGCAATGTTGCGTTTGCCGAGATCGGCGGGCTCGTCTGCGAGCAGGGTCAGCTGGCCGGGAATGGCCTTGTCCTTGCCCGGCAGGCGCGACTGCTTGGCCTCCAGGATGAAGGCGTTCTTCTTGTAGAGATCGATCCGCTTGGGCGCCGTCGTCGCATCGCTGTCGCGGGGGCGGACGGCGCGCTCGAACAGGTAGTCGTTCAGCTCGCGCTCCTGGCCGGAGGGCTCTGGGCGAGGCACGCCGATGACATCGCAGAGCTCCGACAGGAACATCTGGTAATTGGCCCGCTCGGCACCACCCTCACGAGAGGTCCATCGGGTGATAAAGGCCTCAACGAGGGGAGGGCACAGATCAGCGGGCGACATATCTTATGGTTGTATTAGGTCTTCATACAACCATAAGTGAGAGATTGTCTGTTGCAAGCTACTTTTTGGCCGATGCTGCAAGGGAACGCGGCTTTGGCATAAAAAAAAGCAGCCTCGAAGGGCTGCTGAAGTCTGCGGGCACTGGGAAAAACGGGCGGAGCTTTCGCTCCGCCCCTGCCGGGTTCGGGGATTAGCCCGGCAGCAGAACGGTGTCGACCACGTGGATGACGCCGTTCGATTGCATCACGTCGGCGATGCTGACGGTGGACTTGCCGCCCTTCTGGTCGGTGATGGTGAGCGTGTTGCCGGAGGGCATGACCGTCAGCGTTGCGCCCTGCACGGTCTTCAAGGTGGCCTTGCCGCCGCCTTCCTTCACCTTCGCCACGAGATCCTGCGCGGTCATCTTGCCGGCCACCACGTGATAGGTGAGCACGCCGCTGAGCTGAGACTTGTTCTCGGGCTTCAGAAGCGTATCGACCGTGCCGGCGGGCAGCTTGGTGAAGGCTGCATTGGTGGGTGCGAACACCGTGAACGGGCCCTTGCCCTGCAGGGTCTCGACGAGGCCCGCGGCCTTCACGGCGGCAACCAGCGTCGTGTGATCCTTCGAGTTGACGGCATTCTCGACGATGTTCTTGGACGGATACATCGGCGCGCCGCCAACGGTCGTGGTCTTCTCCTGTGCGGTGACAGGCAGCGACATCACAAGAGCTGGGGTCGCAAGAGCGATGGCGGCAGTCATGCAGGCAATACGGATGTTCATGGATCTGGTCCCTGAAATGGTTGGATTAAGGATCCCGGCCTTGTTGCCGGAGACCGAAGGCTCAACCTTCAGGGCGGATACCCCGCATGAATGCGATTGGATGCGGGGTCGCGTTTTCGTGAAGAGAGAAAAATTTTGGGGTCAGGCGGTGAACGCCGTCGGACCCCTCAGGTAAGCCTCGATGCGGTCGACCTCTACCTCGACGTCTTCTGCTTTCACGAGGCGCGGCTGATCCCGATTGAACTTGGGAACAGGGTTCTCGTTCTCGGACGCAATATCCTTGGGAGCCTTGTGCACGGACGGCTGCAGCTCGCTCGGCTTGTCATCGTCCGGCCTGTCAGGCGGGCGGCGCGGAGTCATGGCATCCTCCTTATGGACTAACCAAAAGTATTGGCTTGATCCGTGTCACAAATAGGGCGCCGTCACAGTGCGGTGGACGCTGTTCCCTTCATCACCACCGGGCCTGTGGGCAGGCCCGTGGGGGAGCCGGTGAGCGGCTCGACCGAGATCGCGAACAGTTGATTCGAATGCGGCTGCGGCAGGTTTCGCGGATCGAGCAGCACCGTCCTGGCCGTTTGCACCACGCCCACGGAGACCGGCGCCCCGTTCGGGTCCGGGAAGGTCCAGACCTGGATGGAGTGATTGTGCGGGATCTCCATGTCGCCGAGCGGCGTGAGCTCGAGGCGCCCGTCGGCAAAGGTGCGCAGCACGGCGCCGGGCTGGTTGGTCTCGCTCATGAGAACCGCCACGAGGGTCGGCTGGCGGGTGGCTTTGTCCGCGAAGTAGCTCACGCCCACGGTGAGCAGGAGTGCGGCCAGCGCACCGGCCATGCCGAAGCCGCGCCAGAAGGCGAGGCTGTTCCAGAGCCCCTGCAGCAGGCTCGGCGAAGTCTCCCGACGCGCGGATGCCACAGGCCTCGCGGCAGCCACTGCAGGCTGAGCTTCAAGGCCTGTGTCGATCCGCTGCCACAGAGCGTCACTCGGCGGGAAGTTCACAGCCGTGTTGTCCCATTCCGCGAAGCGGGTGTGCCATTGCTGGACGAGAGCCTGGAAGGACTCGTCCGAGGTCAGCAGACGTTCGGCGAGTCCGCGCTCCTCGCCCTCGAGGAGGCCAAGGACATGCTCAGCGGCGAGGCGATCCTGATCGTCGCGGGTCATGCCATGCACTCCCGCAGCGCCAGCAGGGACCGGCGGATCCACGACTTGATCGTGCCGAGCGGCACGCCGAGGCGGCCGGCGAGTTCTCCGTGGCTGAGGCCGTGGATGTAGGCCAGCGTGATGGCCTGGCGCCGCGCCGGCTCCAGGCGTTCCAGGCAGCGCTTGAGGTTTCCCGTATCGGACAGGCGCATCATGACGGTCTCGGCGTTCTCTTCATCGCTCGTGAGCCCCATGGGCTCGAAATCCTCGACCAGATCGGTCCGGGTCTCGCCGCGCAGGATGTTGAGCGCCCGGTTGCGCAGGATGGCGTAAAGCCAGGACCGGGCGTCGCCCCGGGCCGGGTCGAAGCTGTCGGCCTTGCGCCAGACCTGAAGAAAAGTGTCGTGCACGGCTTCCTCGGCCAAAGCCCGCCGCCGCAGGAGCCGCATGGCGACGCCCAGCATCCGCGGCGCTTCGCTGTCATAGATGGCACGCAAGGCCACGCGATCGCCCCGGGCGCATTGGCCGAGGGCGTGGTTCAGGTCCAAGGCCGGGGAGGCCATCTCCCCAAGCACTGCCTTCACGCGAGAACTCCGTTTCCACTTGCCAACGTTACACCCGAACCCTGCGGTTGGATGCAGGAGGCCGAAAATATTCACGTCCTCTGCATCCATAGAGGATTCCGATGGGTATGCGCAATGTCGGTCACTCACGGCCGGCGGTTCAAGCCGGAGGATTCATCATGAAGTTTACACCCTTGGTCGCGGCTCTCCTGGGATCGACGCTTGTGGCGGGTGCGGCTCACGCGCAGAGCGTGGCGGCGCTTGTGGGAGACGACATGATTGCCATCGTGGACGTGGCGGGAAGGAAGGTCGAACGTTCGATGAAGGTCTCGGGCCTCTCCGGCGCCCTGGTGGGGATCGATGTGCGTCCGGCCGACGGCATGCTCTATGGCGTTGCAACTGACGGAACGGTGGTGACGATCGATCCGGCGACCGGCAAGGCGACCATGAAGTCAAAGCTCGACACCATGCTGGCGCCCGGCACCATGGCGACTGTCGATTTCAACCCTGTGGCGGACCGGCTGCGGATCATCGGGTCGGACGGCATGAACCTTCGCGCCAACGTGGACGACGGCAAGGTCACGAAGGACGGTCAATTGAAGTTTGCCGATGCCGACATGCACAAGGGCAAGATGCCCAAGGTGGTCGCCGGTGCCTACACGAATTCCATGAAGGGCGCGAAGGAAACGACGCTGTACGACATCGAGGCGAGCGGCGTGCTCGTCAAGCAGGTGCCTCCGAATGACGGCGTGCTGAACTCGGTCGGCATGCTGGGCATGGAAGCCGGCGCTGCTGCCTTCGACATCGTCTCCGCTGACGCCATGAGCGAAGGCTGGCTCATGAGCGGCAAGTCGCTCTACAAGGTCGATTTGGCGACCGGAAAGGCCACGGAAGTCGGGATGATTGCAGGCGTGAATGGGACCGTGCGCGATATCGCGGCGATGCCGAAGGCGATGTAGTTCAAGGGCGGCGCGCCGGTGATCTTCGGCGCGCCATCTCGCTCAGGCGCAACTGCGGCCCATGGCGTTGAGGCCCTCGTCCAGAAGGTCGGCGAGGTTCGGGATGCCGATGAGCCAATCGGCTGTCGAGGCGGAACTCGCCTCCTCGCGCTCCCGGGCGAGACGCACGGCGGCGCCCCATTCCTCGGGCTCCATGTCGCCGCGGCCGATATAAACCAGCGCGATCAGGTCGGCGCGCTCGTCGTCGTTGAGGCCGGCAATCACGTCCCGCACCTCTTCCTCGGTCGCGTCGTCCGGTGAGGCGGTGAGAGCATCGATGCTGCCGTCGTCGGTGGGGTTTGAACCCGAAGCCGGATCGGTGATGCCTTCCTTCACATCGATGGCCCTGGCCCGGAGAATGAGTTCGCAAACCTTGTCGAGCGCGATATCCATGGAAAACCCTCTTGGGACGATGTCGTTGTCACGTACCTGACAGGGGAAACCCGGAAGCGGGCATTCGGTTCAGCCCCGGCGAAGCTTCCAAGGGGGGATATGCGGCGGCCCACCGGAAGCTTCCGACATTTTCAACAAGCGCGAAGCCGTCGCTGTGATAGAGATACGTCTCTCCACACGCGAATCGATTATGTCCGGCATCGAAATCCTCGGCTTTGCAGCCGCCATTCTGACGACTGTCTGCTGGCTGCCGCAGGCCTTCAGAACCATCCGCACCAAAGACACCCGGTCGATTTCACTGTTCGCGCAAGGCATTTTGACCCTGGGGATCGTGCTTTGGCTGATTTACGGCATTCTCGTCGACAGCGCGCCGATCATCTTTTCCAACGCCATCAACTTTGTGCTCGTGGGGCTGATCCTGGCTTTGAAGGTGCGCTACGGCTAGGATCCTCCGATCTGGGGAAGTTTGCGATGCGTCGGTTTGTTGCCTTTTGCCTGATCGGGTTCTGTCTGGCTTTGGGCTTTCCCCCCGATGCCCTCGGGCAGACCGCCCGCCGGGCCGATTCGTCCCAGCTGGCGCCGCACCGTCCGGGACAGACCGATGTGTACATCCTGTCCTTCGGCCTCTGGGGGCCGCAGAGCGTCTTCGAGAGCGAGGCCAAGGGCGCTGCCCGCATCCTCGAGCAGCAGTTCGGTGCGAAGGGTCGCTCCATCGTCCGGTTCAACACCAAGCGCCGTGCTGGCGCGACGCCCGAGACTCTCGTGGCTGCGGCCGAGGCCGCTGGCCGCACGCTCGATCCCGCCGAGGATGTCGTAGTGCTTGTCCTGACCTCCCATGGCGCGCCTGAGGGGATCGGGCTTGTAGCCGGGCGCGATACCCGTCTCGTCACGCCGGGTGATGTGAGAACCCTGCTTGAGAGAACCAAGGCGCAGCACCGGGTGGTGATCATCTCAGCCTGCTACTCGGGCATTTTCGCCCGTGAGTTGGCCGATGCACGCACCCTGGTGATCACGGCGGCTGCGGCCGACAAGCCGTCCTTCGGCTGCCGGGACGGGGCGACCTGGACCTATTTCGGCGATGCCTTCTTCAACAAGGCTCTCAGGAGCGACGCGCGTCTGGACACGGCTTTCGAGAAGGCACGCGGCCTCGTTACCCAGAGGGAGAAGCGGGAGGGCTTCGATCCGTCCAATCCGCAGATTGCCGGCGGATCTCAGGTTTTGCAACGCCTGTATGCCCGTTAGCGCATCGTGCGGAAAAGTGGACCCGGTTTTCCGCGCTCAACGATGCGCCAACCAAGAGTTGGAGCATCGGATGGATCCCAAAAGTGCATTCCACTTTTGGGTCCGATGCTCTAAGAGAGCTGCCGTGCGGCCAGCGTGCCGATGCGGGCAACCCAGCGCTCGATCCGCCGCCTGTTGACGCCGAAATCCGAGCGGCCGATCTGGCTGCGGGAATAAAGCGCTAGGGTCGATGCATCCTCGCCCCGGTCGAATACCTGCACGACCACGGTATCGGGAAAGCGCATGAACCGCGTGCGGACGAGGTAGCGATCCTGCTGCGGGCCTCGGTCGAGAAGGCTTGTGCCGGGTTCCGCCAAGGCCACCTCGGAGACGAGGCTGCGCAGGCGGGCGCTGGGCACGGGAAAGACCGGCGGCTCCGCATCTGGCTGTGCCTGAGGGCAGATGTCGCGCGGGCAGATCAGGGCATCGTTGGGATTGTTGCGGCGCTTGAGGGTGGCAAAGTCCACCGCCCCCAGATCAGGCGAGCCGAACAGGCCCTGCCATGATCGCTCAAGCCCCGTTTCCCAACCACGCCACAGGCCATAGCCGAGACCGACGCTGACGAGTCCGATTGCCACAGCCTTCTTTCGCATGTTCTGCCTGTTCCCCACCGGCCGCTTGACAGCCCAGCTGAGAAGAATAGGGCAGGGCGCGCCCGCATCCTAGCGTTTCCGAAAAGTCCGATGAGCCCCCACACCGCACCCATCCTGCTGCTGATCGCCTCGAACGTGTTCATGACCTTCGCGTGGTATGGGCACCTGAAGTTCAAGACATCGCCCTTGTGGATTGCCGTGATGGCGAGCTGGGGCATCGCCTTCGTCGAATACTGGTTCGCGGTGCCGGCCAACCGGATCGGTTCCGCCGTCTATTCGGCAGCCGAACTGAAGACCATGCAGGAGGTCATCACCCTGGTGGTCTTTGCAGGCTTCTCGGTGCTCTACCTGAAAGAGCCGCTCGGGCTGAACCACCTGATCGGCTTCTGCCTCATCGCCGCAGGCGCCGCCTTCATCTTCCAGGGGCGCTGAACATTTGTATCGTCATGGCCGGGCTCGTCCCGGCCATCCACGTCTTTCCCTCGCTCTCACCTCATCCTGAGGAGCAGACGCAGACTGCGTCTCGAAGGAGGGCTTCAGTTGTCTCTGGAACCTCCTTCGAGACGGTCGCTGCGCGACCTCCTCAGGATGAGGGTTGATGAGAGACAAAGGCGTGGATCACCGGCACAAGGCCGGTGATGACGAGGGAGGAGCACCAAGGGCAAGCCTTGGGACCAGCCGATCAGGTTGCAGGCTTCATGCGCAGGATGCGGCCGTTGCGCGAATCCGTGAGTAGATAGACGAAGCCGTCCGGTCCCTGGCGCACGTCGCGGATGCGCTCGCCGAGCTGCTGCAGCATACGCTCCTCGCCCGTGACCCGGTTGCCGTTGGTCTCCAACCGTGAGACGAGCTTGCCGGCCAACGCGCCGACGAGGATGCTGCCGCGCCAGGCCGGGAACTTGTCGCCGGTGTAGAAGGCCATGCCGGACGGGGCGATGGACGGATCCCAGTAATAGACCGGCTGCTCAAGGCCTGCCTTCTTCGTGCCCTCGCCGAGCTTCGCGCCCGAATAGTCGACCCCGTAGGAGATGACGGGCCAGCCGTAGTTCTTGCCCTTCTGCGGGATGTTCACTTCGTCTCCGCCGCGCGCGCCGTGCTCGACGGTCCAGAGTTCACCCGTGGTCGGGTGGAGGGCCGCCGATTGCAGGTTGCGGTGACCGATGGACCAGATCTCCGGCCGGGCATCCTCGCGGTTCGGATAAGGATTGCCGGGTGCGGCACCCCCTTCGGGCTTGATGTGGACGATCTTGCCGATGTGGTTCTCCGGGTTCTGCGCCTGGTTGCGCAGGTCGAAGCGGTCGCCCAGCGTCACGAAAAGATTGCCCTCGCGGTCGAAGACCAGACGCGAGCCCCAGTGATTGCCGCCGGTATAGGACGGCTCCTGGCGGAAAATCACTTGGAGGCCTTCGAGCGCCGTTCCGTTCCCGGCAAGCCGCGCCCTGGCGACGCTGGTGCCGGCGCGACCCTCGCCGCGATCCTCGGCATAGCTCAGGTAGACGAGGCGGTTCTGAGCGAAGTTAGGGTCGAGGGCGACGTCCAGAAGGCCGCCTTGTCCGCGCACGGCCAATGGCGGGAGACCGCGGATCGGTTCGGAAAGAGACCCATTGGCATCGACGATGCGCAGGCGCCCGGCGCGTTCGGTGACCAGCATGCGGTTGTCGGGCAGGAAGGCGAGGCCCCACGGGTTCTGGAGATCGCGGGCGACCGTTTCGACGATCACCTCCACCTTGTCGGTGCGGAAACGCTGGGTGTCCTGGGCCAGAGCGGGGGAAAGGGCGCCGAGCGTCAGGGCGCAGGCCAGGGCAACACGAAGCTTGAACATACATCTCTCCGTCGGTCCGATGCCGGAGAGCTAGACTCTTGCAGCAGGGCGTCAACCGTGCCGTCGTTCACTCACGCGTTATCGCGGAGAATAGACGTGGATTGTTTTCGTGTCCTGCGCGGAGAGCGTCTGAGTCATCGCCATGACGGAGAGTGTCGCCAAGCCCATCAGCATAATCAAGGCAAGGGAGTAACGGCTTTCCTGGCGCCGATCGAGACGCTGGACGCGGGATGACACGTGGCAGGTGTTTCTGGCCTGGAAGGTTTTCATCGGTTCTTCCCCTAGCAACCGAAGGACGATCACGACAGAAAAACTTCTTTGATTCAAGAAAGTTCCAGGGTGCGGCGAAAGTGCTGCTTACGGACTCTTGGCTAAGTCTTTGTTAACCAATTATTAACTATTGTGGCAAGCTAGCTTCCACCTGCCGGTGTCACAACGACGGACGGTGCGGAGCGTTCCGCCGGCCCGTGATGCACCGCCTCGATGTTGTGACCGTCCGGGTCGAAGGCAAAGGCCGCGTAGTAGCCAGGATGGTAGGAGCGCTCCCCAGGTCCACCGTTGTCCCGCCCGCCGGCGCTGAGGGCGGCCGCATGAAACGCATGCACGCTCTCGCGGTCCTTGGCCTGAAACGCGAGATGGACCCGTGAGACCGGGCCATCAGCTTGATCGACCCACAACTCGTCGCAGGCGAAATGCCCCGGGCTCTCGGAGGTGAAGTCATGCCCCAAGGCCTGCAGGACAGCGCGGTAGAAGCGCCGGCTCGCTTCGAGATCGGAGACGCGCAGGTGGATGTGGTCGATGAGGCGGCCCTGGTAGCGTTGCATCAGTTGTCTCCTACAACCCGCGTCATGCCCGCACTTGTTGCGGGCATCCACGTCTTCAAGCCTCTTAAAACGTGGATGGCCGGGACAAGCCCGGCCATGACGACGTGGATTATACGAGTTTCACTCAGCCTTGATGCCGGCCGCCTTGATGATCTCGGCCCAGGTCTGGATCTCCTTCTCGAGATACGGCTTGAAGGTTGCCGGATCGCGCACGTTCAGGGTGAAGCCGAGCTTGGTGATCCGATCCTTCACCTCGGGCTTGTTGAGGATCGCGATGATCGTGCCCGACAGCTTGTCGAGGATGGGCTTGGGCGTGTTCACCGGGGCGAAGAAGGCGGCCCAGGATTCCGCATCCGCATTGGTGATGCCCTGCTCGCGCAAGGTCGGCACATCGGGCGCCTGCGGGTTGCGCTGCGGGCTGGCAATCCCGATGGCGCGCATCTGGCCGGCCTGGAACTGGGACAGCACGCTCGGCAGGGTCGAGTTCGACACGTCGATGCGCCCGCCCATCAGCTCCGTCACCAGGGGAGCGGCGCCTCGGAACGGCACATGGGTCATCTTGGTGTCCGTGCGGGTCATGAAGAGTTCGGTGGCCAGATGCGAGCCGGAGCCCACGCCCGTCGAGCCGTAATTGAGCTTGCCCGGATCCTTCTTGGCGAGTTCCACCAGCTCGGGGATCGTCTTCACGGAGAGGTCGTTCTTGACCACGAACACATGCTCGAAAGCGCCCGCGCCGGCGAGCGGCGCGAAGTCCTTCACCGCGTCATAGCCCGGCTCTTTCAGCAGGAACATGTTGTTCCCGTGGGTTTGGTTGTTGCCGAACACGATGGTGTAGCCGTCGGGCTCCGCCTTGGCGACCGTGCGGGTGCCGACCGCCCCGGAGGCGCCGGCGAGGTTCTCGACCAGCACGTTCTGGCCGATCGACTTGCCCATCTCCTCCGCCACGATGCGGGCGATGACGTCGGTGGGGCCGCCCGCCGGGTAGGGGACCACCATCCTGATGACGCGGTTCGGGAAATCCTGGGCGGAGGCTGCTGAGGCGAACAGGGCCGCGCCGGCGAAAAGGCCGAGCGCGAGGCGGCGGGTGACGGATTGGGTCATCGGAAAAGGCGTCTCCTCAAAATCCCGTCTGGCGGGCTGTTTTGCTTGCTTGGACGGCTTGCCCGCTTTAGGGTCCGCCGCCGTCACGGTCCCTTTTTAACGCCCCCCTCGGAGGATTCCCATGGGCTTTTTGTCTGACGCCCTTTCCCGCATCAAGCCGTCTGCCACCATCGTCATCACGCAGAAAGCGCGGGATCTGAAAGCCCAGGGGCGGGACGTCATCAGCCTCTCCGTCGGCGAGCCGGATTTCGACACCCCCGACAACATCAAGGAAGCGGCTATCGCGGCCATCCGCCGGGGCGAGACCAAGTACACGCCGGTCTCCGGCATCGTGCCGCTTCGCGAGGCGATCTCCCGCAAGTTCAAGCGTGAGAACGGCCTCGACTACAAGCCCTCGCAGACCATCGTGTCCACCGGCGGCAAGCACGTGATCTACAACGCGCTGCTCGCCACCCTGAACCCGGGCGACGAGGTCATCATCCCGGCGCCCTACTGGGTGTCGTATCCTGAGATGGTGGTGCTGTGCGGCGGCAAGCCCGTGTTCGTGGACTGCACCATGGAGCACAGCTTCAAGCTCCAGCCGGAGCCGCTCGAGCGCGCCATCACGCCGAAGACGAAGTGGATCATCCTCAACTCGCCGTCGAACCCGACGGGTGCTGCTTATTCCCGCACCGAGATGAAGGCGATCACCGACGTGCTGATGCGCCATCCGCATGTGTGGGTGCTGACCGATGACATGTACGAGCACCTGACCTACGGCGATTTCGAGTTCGTCACGCCCGCTCAGGTGGAGCCTGCTCTCTACGAGCGCACGCTCACCATGAACGGCGTCTCGAAGGCCTATGCCATGACCGGCTGGCGTATCGGTTATGCCGGTGGCCCCGAGCATCTCATCAAGGCCATGGACTTCGTGCAGGGCCAGCAGACCTCCGGAACGAGCGCGATTTCGCAATGGGCTGCGGTCGAGGCACTCGACGGTCCGCAGGATCACCTGCCGCGTTTCAGGAAGGCGTTCGAGGAGCGCCGCGACCTCGTGGTCTCCATGCTCAACCAGGCGAAGGGCCTGAAGTGCCCGATGCCTGAAGGCGCGTTCTACGTCTATCCGTCCTGCGCCGAGGCCATCGGCAAGACGGCGCCGTCGGGCAAGGTGCTGGAGACGGACGAGGACTTCGTGTCCGAGCTGCTGGAAGCGGAAGGCGTCGCAGCCGTGCACGGCTCGTCCTTCGGGCTCGGCCCCAACTTCCGCATCTCCTACGCGACGTCGAATGCCGCGCTCGAGGATGCCTGCAACCGCATCCAGCGCTTCTGCGGATCGTTGCGCTGATGAGCCTGCCGCGGACCTTCCATCCCGATCCCGCGGCGGAGCCCTACCGGGCCAATCCCGCCTCCACCCACCGCGTGAAGTTCGACGCCCGCGTCGACTTCACCAATGGCGGCTACGTGGAGGCGAAGGATTTTCTGCTCGACATCGAGGGCGACAGCATCGCGCCCGAGCGTTTGGCCGAGATGATCGTCTCGGCCATGAATCTCCTGCGCGCCGGGCCAGTCACCATCACGGCCATGCGCGTGGTGCGGCGGGGCGAGCATCAGGACGGTTAGCCCTCTCCCCGGAGCGGGAGAGGGTGGCCTGCACAGCAGGCCGGGAGAGGGGAAGCCTTTCGCTTCCCGTGTCCTTATAGCACGAACCAGCTTTTGCTGAGCTCAAGGGAGCCTTTCAGCTTGATCACGCCTTCGGCTGATCTGTCATTGTCGGTATTGAGGTAGATGTAAGTGGCGCTCTTCGTCTTCTCGAAGCGTACTTCGCCGGCCTTGCTGAAGCTCTCGTCATCGCCGATGAACGAGAACTTCTGGTCACCGCGCTTTCTCGTGTTGGCGTCCACCGCCTTCAGGTCGATCTTGTCGCCCCGTCGACCGGAGAAGTCGGTGAGATAATCGGCCCGGCTCTTCGACGAGCCCGTCTCTCGGTCGTCGAACGCGAAGGTGTCGCGTCCCGAACTGCCGGTGAGGGTGTCCTTGCCCGTGCCACCGGACAGGCGGTCGTTGCCCGACTCGGCATAGAGCCGGTCATTACCCGAACCGCCATCAAGCGTATCGTTTTCGGTTCCGCCATAGAGCGAGTCATTGCCCGAGCCTGCATCCAGGTGGTCGTTACCGGATGACGCGCTCAGCCAGTCATTGCCGGCATCTGCGATCAGAATGTTGGCAAAGGCGTCGCCGGTGAGGGAGTCGCTGCCCGCGCCGCCCGAGAGCGTGTCGGCCACGGCGGTGTTGCGCACCATGCTGCTGGCGCCGACATCCACCGTATGAGCCACGCTCCAGGTCAGGGCGCCTTCGGTCAGGATCACGGTGGCGGCCTTGGTGCCGGTGCTGGCATAAGCATGACTGAAGGCGGCGCTGCCGCTGGTGGGCGTCACGGTGCTGCTGGTGCCGTCGCCCCAGGCAATGGTGGCGCTGGAGGCATTGCCGACTGCCAGCGTCGTCTCGATAAAGCGACCTTCCGCAATCGCCGCGGCGTTGACCTTGTATAGCAAATCGACCCGGAACACGTCTTCGTTGTTGTTGGTATCGCCGGAGACGAGATTACCTGAATCGCTCGTGAAGATCGCATAGCGCCCATCCGGGCTGATGTGAGGGGTCTCGGACGATTGGTCGGGTAATGCACCCTCGGCAGAGGTTGATAAGATTGTCACAACGCCTGTGAAGAGATCCTTGAGGAAGACATTTGATGTATCAACCGGGCTTCCCGCGACGAGGTTGTTCGCATCGCTCTTGAAGATCACATAGCGGCCATCGGCGCTGATGCGGGCCTCCTCGGAGCTCCCGTTCGCGGATGCACCATTGGCGGCCGCGGACACCAGGATGACCTGGCCGGTCTGGAGATCCTTGCGGAAGATGTCCCGCGTGCCGTTCATGCCGCCGCCGAGGTTATTGGCGCTGCTCTCGAACACAACGTAGCGCCCGTCGGGTGTGATATGCGGGTTGTGGGAATGGTCGTCGCCGAGAACGTTGCCGGTTGTTTCTGACACCAGCGTGACGACACCGGTCACCATGTCCTTGCGGTAAATATCCGAGCGCCCGTTGAGGTCCTGTCCCGCGAGATTGTTGGCATTGCTCTCGAAGACCACGTAACGCCCGTCCCCGCTGAGCTGCGCGCTCTTGGAGCCGTCGTGTCCCTCGACACCCCCTTGCGAGGCCGAGACCAGTTTGGTCTCTCCGCTCCAGGTGTCTTTCCGGTAGATGTGGAGACGCTGCGGGGTTGTGCCGGAAACGAGAGTGTTGGAATAGCTTTCGAAGACAACATAGCGGCCGTCCGCGCTGACCTGAGGTTCATAAGAAGGCGCATCGGCTTGAGTTCCTTCCGTGCTTGTCGACACGCGGGTCAGGAGGCCGGTGCTCAGATCCTTGAGGAAGATATCATCGTCGTTGTTGGTGTCGCCTGCGGTCAGATTGTCGGCATTTGACTTGAACACCACATAACGCCCATTCGCACTGATTGCTGAGGCTTCAGAGTCGCCATTCGCCTGCACTCCCCCTTGAGTAACGGAGACCAGACTAACGCTTCCTGTAAGCGTGTCCCTCAAGAATATCTTCGTCCCAGTGAATGGGACGTGGGGGACGAGATTGCCTTCACCATTGAAGACAACGTACCGACCCCCCATGCTGAGTTGACCACCATAAGAGGCTGCATCGTCCTGCACTCCGTTAGGGGCGGCACTGACACGCTGGATGATCTCGCTCGCTTGAGGCTTGCGGACGGATTGGACGGCGAGGAACATGGAAGGGCTCCAATAGAAAAGCTAGCTTCTACAAAGGTGCGATTTTGTCCTATCAATGAGAAGAAGCTTCCCCTGCGCAACTCTCCAAACAGAGGGGAAAGTCTGTTCGCCGCATCCGAACCGGCCTGGGATCCGCGCAAGAAGACCCTGATCGAGATATTCTCTAAGGAACGCCGTCGCTCCTGTGTCGGAGATATGATCTGCACCGAGCTCCCCGGTGTCGCCGGTGCCCTTCCGGCGTCCCGCAACGCCATTGCCCTCTCAGCGGCTCGAACCGGAGTATCTCCCTGCATCGCTTTTGTCTGGCTGCGCCCGAACAACTTAGGCGCCGCCGGTTTCACGTCGCATCGGGCACGATAGGATGCCCAATGCGAACCGGAGACATTTCGGCAGAATGGGAACGCCGCAAAGACAAGAAATGATTGACGCGCGTGGAAACAGCTCCAAGCAATGAAAAAGGCCCCGCTGAGCGGGGCCTTTCTGTGAGAGCGTGCGGGGCTTACAGGAGAAACCAGCTCTTGCTAAGATCAAAGGCGCCTTTCAGCTTGATCACGGCTTCTGCTGCCTTGTCACTGTCGGTGTTCAGGTGCACGTAGGTGTACCCCTTCACCTTCTCGAAGCGCACCTCGCCGGCCTTGCTGAAGCTCTCCTCTTCACCAATGAACGAGAACTTCTGGTCGCCCCGCTTCTTCGTGTTGGCGTCCATCGCCTTCAGGTCGATCCGGTCGCCATGCTTTCCGGAGAAGTCAGTGATGGTGTCGGCATTGCTCTTGGACGAGCCCGTCTCCTTGTCATCGAAGACGAACATGTCTCGGCCCGTTCCGCCTGTCAGCATATCCTTGCCGGTGCCGCCAGTGAGCACATCCTGGCCAAGGCCGCCTCTCACGTCGTCACTGCCGCCGGCACCCGAAAGGATGTCATCCCCGTCGAGGCCGATCAGGACATTCGCGTCCCTGTTGCCGAGGATGTTGTTCGACGATCGGTTGCCGGTCAGGTTGATCGCCCCGGCATTCGGGTCGGCCACAATGCCTTCAATGGCCGAAGCTTCGTTAAGGACGAAGTGCGACGTGGTCTGAATGACGTCGAAGCTGCCGGCCAACTCATTGACAATCTGGTCCTGATCCGCGTTGACGTAGGTGTTGCGACCGGCACCACCTTCAAGGATGTCGGTGCCGCCACCGCCATCGAGCGTGTCGTCCCCGTTTCCGCCGATGAGATGATCGGCGCCTTCTCCGCCAACGAGGAGGTCATTGCCGTCGCCGCCGACGAGGGTGTTGCTGGCGCCATCGCCGGTGAGGGTATCGTTGAATCGTGAGCCGGTGAGGTTCTGGATGAGGTTAAAGCTATCGCCGGCGGCCTCGCCTGCATTTGCACCCGGGTTCTGGAGGTTTGCGATCACCCCGCTTGTCGCTTGAGCATAGCTCACGACATTGATCCCGGTTCCGCCATCGAGCCAGTCGGCACCTTCTCCACCAGAGAGGGTGTCGTTGCCGTCTCCTCCAAGCAGGGCATCGTTACCGCCAAATCCCATAAGGGTATCGTGCCCATTGGCGCCTTGGAATTCCTGCGCCTGTGCATCGCCGATCAGTTCATCGTCGTGAGTCGAACCAATGATGACTTCGATGTCCTTGAAGGTATCGCCGGCCGCATGGCGCGCATTGAACTCGGGATTGGCGAGGAGGATGACGACACCACCGTCGGCTGCTTGATAGGTCACCGTATCCTTGCCGCCGCGTCCATCGATCAAGCCCTGGACCTTCGTCCCGTCGAACACGTTGTCGCCGTCATCCCCGGTGAGAATGTTCGGCACCGGATCGGGATCTGGATCCGGATTGCCGCCGCCACCACCACCGCCGCCAGTTGAGCTTGATCCAAAGACCTGCGCTTTGACCGAAGGCATCTTGCCCTGCTTGACAAACCCTTCATCGGTCCAGCTGACGACAAACCGACCATCCTTCAGCATGGTGATCGATGCGTCGGTTTCCCGGTGATAGAGGGTAGAGGCGTCGACGATAGCATTGCTCACCAAAAAGTCGTCGCTTGTTCGCGCGCCTGTTGCATCGAATGTTGCGGCGCGGATGCGGCTTCTGGAGACAAGGTTTCCATCTTCGAACGCCACAATGAAGCCGCCATTGTTGTCGGCAGCGATCACAGGGTTGGATTGATGGTTCAAGGTTGTCGTATTGATCCGGATCTCGCCTGTGATCCATACCCCGTTTTCACCGCCCGGCTTGAAGATCCGTGCTTTCACACAGCTGCCGGATTCATCCGCAGCAGTGTTCTCATCCGTCCAGACGATGGCAATATTGCCGTTCGACAGGGTCACGGCCGAAACCTGATGCTGGTCGCCTGTGAAGGAGGTATTCACCCTCAAATTTGCAGACATATAGCCGTCAGGAGATCCCTCTCTGTAAAGTCTCAGGAAGACCGTTGTTCCGGACCCGTCGGAGGTTTTGGGGCTTGTCGGTAGCAACGTTGCCACATGAACATAGCCGCCGTTCTTCATGCCGGTGACGTCGCCTTGTGGGCTATTGTAGTACATCGCGTCGACTGAGGACAGCTCGGTGGGGGCCCCTGCGCCAGTGTATCGATAAGCCAGATGGCGGGAGGCGGCTGAAGTACCATTGTGATCGTTCCAGCCGATCATGAACTGGCCATTGGCCAAGGCCGTCACGCTTGGAGAGCTGTCGGCGCCTCCTCCCAGGATGCCTGTCGCCGGGAAGCTATCCCCGATCTTTCCGCCATCGGGATGGTAGAGCTGTGCAAAGATACCCTGGTCCGGCTCTTCGTACTCACTGGCCTTGTGGACGTTCTGCCAAGCAACCAGGATCTTGCCATCCGTCAGAACGGTGATGTCGGCGTTTGTGGCTGTGGTGCCCGTCCCTTGGCTGATCGCTTGAACCCCACCCCTTTGGGTATTGTCTGCGTTGAACAGTTGTAAGTTGATGACGGAGGTGCCGTCGGTCGCAAAGTATGTCCAAACCGCCGCAAACCCCCCATCTTGCAAAGCAGTAATTTTAGCATCGGCCGGAGTGCCGAGCTTGGCTGCACCAATAGTGAACGGCGAGCCGGAAGGGAGTGGTTGCGGCATGGAAGTGGCTCTCTAAAATGTAAGATACTTTATAACATAAATCTTATGCCTCTTCTTTTATCGAATGGCTAGAGCATAGGAGTAGCATGACCATAGGGGTGATCGCGTTTTAGTTGCATAAGTTGCCTTCTTTACTCCTCTGGTTGCTTGTACCGGAGGCGCCTTGATCTCCAGGAAAACCCTTGCCATTCCGCAGCGACAGGCAGAGCATCGCGGTAACGCGCCTGTGAAGAGCGCGCCACACTGGGGGCAGGGGAAGGAGACTTTTTCCATGGCACCCAACGGCAGACCAGCTTCGGGCCCGCGATGCATCGCGATCGTCGGCCCGTTTCAGAGCGGCAAGACCACGCTTCTGGAGTCCATCCTGGAGCGGACCGGGACCATCTCGCGGGCAGGGCGCGTGGCGACTAAGGACAGTGTGGGTGATGCGAGTTCAGAGGCCCGCGCTCATGCCATGAGCATCGAGCCCAATGTGGCTACCGTGAACTTCCTGGGTGAGAGCCTGACTTTCGTCGATTGCCCCGGCTCCACGGAATTCCTGCACGAGATGCGCAACATCACGCCGGTCTGCGATGCGGCGATCGTGGTCTGCGAAGCGGATGAGCGCAAGATTCCCGCACTTGAAATCATCCTGCGTGAACTTGAGGAAGCCGACATTCCGCGCTTCCTCTTCATCAACAAGATCGACACGGCCACGCAGCGCATCCGCGAGACGCTCGCGCTCCTGCAGGAAGCCTCGCGCACGCCGCTGCTCCTGCGCCAGATCCCGCTCTGGAAGGACGGGATTGCGGTGGGCTTCATCGATCTCGCCCTGGAGCGCGCCTTCATCTATCGCGAACATGCGCCGAGCGAAGTCGTGGATCTGCCCGAGGGCGAACTGCCGCGGGAGAAGGAGGCGCGCTTCGCCATGCTGGAGCGGCTGGCCGACTACGACGACGAGCTCATGGAGGAGCTGATTTCGGAAATCGAGCCGCCGCGCGACCAGATCTTCGACGATCTTTCGAAGGAGCTGAGAGAAAGGCACGTGGCGCCGGTCCTGTTCGGCTCGGCCGAGCGCGGCAACGGCATCACGCGGCTTCTCAAGGCGCTGCGCCATGAGGCGCCGACGCTGACTGAGACCCGCGCGCGCCTCGGTGTGTCCGAAGAGGGGGCGCCCCTGGCCCAGGCCATGAAGACCCTGCACCAGGGGCAGGGTGGCAAGCTCTCTATCGCCCGCGTCATGCGCGGCACGTTTCATGAGGGCGACATGGTGGTCGGCTCCCGTGGCGGCGAGGCGCGGATCGGGAGCCTCCTGACGATGGTGGGCAACACCACGACCCGAAAGCCGGAAGCTGTTGCGGGTGATGCGGTCGGCTTCGGCCGGCTGGAAAACATCGCCACGGGCGACAGCTTTGCGGCCGGCAAGGCGAGGCCGGAGGCTATCCTGTCGATAGCACCGCCCGAGCCGGTCTATGCGGTGGCTCTCAAGGTCAAGGACCGCAAGGACGACGTACGCCTCTCGAGCGCCCTTGCCAAGATCACCGAGGAGGATCCCTCGCTGGTGATCGAAACCCGCCCGGAAATGGGCGAGATCCGGCTTCATGGGCAGGGCGAGATGCACCTGCGGGTGGCGGTCGAAAAGCTCGCCTCGCGGTTCCAGGTGGGCGTGGAAACCGCCAGGCCTAAGGTGGCCTATTGCGAAACGATCAAGCTGCCGGCAGCAGCCCGGGGACGGCACCGCAAGCAGACCGGCGGTCATGGCCAGTTCGGCGACGTGATGATCGAGATCAAGCCGCTGCCGCGTGGGGATGGTTTTGCCTTCCAGGATCATATCACCGGCGGCGTGGTGCCACGCCAGTACATCCCCTCGGTCGAGACCGGTGTTCGGGATGCGCTCAAATGCGGCCCCCTCGGCTTTCCGGTGGTGGATCTCGCCGTATCGCTCACGGATGGTTCCTATCACACGGTGGATTCGTCGGACGCAGCCTTCCAGGCGGCGGCGAAGCTTGCGCTGGCAGAAGCCCTGCCGAAGGCCAAGCCCGTGCTGCTGGAGCCGGTGCTGTCGGTGGAGATCACGATCCCTTCCGAGGCCCTTTCCAAGGCCACAGCCTTGGTGACCGGCAGGCGCGGGCAGATCCTCGGCTATGACGAGCGGCCCGGATGGGCAGGGTGGCAGGTCTTAAGCGCGACGATCCCGGAATCCGAGATCGGCGACCTGATCGTCGAATTGCGCTCCGCGACAGCAGGCGTGGGAACCTTCTCGACCCGGTTCGATCACATGGCCGAGCTCAGCGGCCGCCCGGCCGAGATGGTGCTGCAAAAGATCCATTGAGCACTCTCGACCTGAACGATCCGCAGGGATCGTTCAGGTCTAAACTATTCCCATCGACAAAAGGACTCTTCCGCGCCAAGTTAAGCTTAGCGCATCGTGCGGAAAAGTGGATCCGGTTTTCCGCTCCGAACGATGCGCCATGAAACAATGGGCATCGGACCCAAAAGTGGAAACCACTTTTGGGTCCGATGCCTGGGAGACGCCATCTCCCATGAAGCAAACCTCGCCACGAAGCGGAGGATGATGATGAACGCCACGACCCCAGTGCCTGCCCCTGCTGGTGCTCCGGATCCTTCAGCAACCCGCCCTTGGCTCAAGTCCTATCCGGCAAGCGTTCCGAGTATGATCGACGAGGCCAGGATCGGCACGGTCAATGACATCTTCCGCGATGCCCTCGCCAAGTACCCGAGCCGCCCGGCCGCCGAGAGCTTCGGCAAGCGCGTGACCTATGCCGAGCTGGGGCGCGACGCGGATGCGGTCGCCTCCTGGCTTCAGGCACAGGGGCTGAAGAAGGGAGACCGGGTTGCCATCATGCTGCCGAACGTCATGGCCTTCCCGGCAATCCTGTTTGGGATCCTGATGGCCGGCGGCACGGTGGTGAACGTCAACCCGCTCTATACCCCGCGGGAGCTGACCTATCAGCTCAACGACTCTGGCGCCCGCTTCCTGTTCGTGCTCGAAAACTTCGGTGTGACGGTTCAAGAATCGCTGCCGGAGATCAAGCTGGATCGGGTCGTCCTTGTGACGCCGGGCGATCTGATGGGCCTGAAGGGCCAGATCATCAATCTCGTCTCGCGCCACGTGAAGAAGGCCGTAAAGCCGTTCAGCCTGCCGCAGGCGGTGACCTTCAAGGCTGTCATGACCGAAGGCGCGCGGAAGAAGCCGCAGCCGGTCGCCGTTTCGCCGGATGACGTCGCCTTCCTGCAGTACACGGGAGGCACGACCGGAGTTGCCAAGGGGGCTACGCTGCTCCATCGCAACGTGGTGGCCAATGTGCTGCAATGCGAGGCCTGGATGCTTCCCTTCTTCGGGTCGCGCGAGGATCATCTCATGGTCACCGCGCTGCCGCTCTACCACATTTTCGCTCTCACGGTCTGCGGGCTCCTGATGGCGAAGATCGGCGGCTGCCAGTTGCTGATCGCCAACCCGCGCGACATTCCGGGCTTCGTCAAGACTCTGCAGAAGAGCCGCATCACGCTCATGTCGGGCCTCAACACCCTCTACAACGCCTTGGCGCATGCGCCGGGTATCGAGAAGGTGGATTTCTCCCAGATGGTCTTTGCCGTCTCGGGCGGCATGGCAACCCAGGAAGCCGTGGCCAAGAAGTGGAAGGAGATCACCGGGCAGCCAATCGTCGAAGGATATGGTCTTTCGGAGACATCGCCGGTCGTCTGCGCCAACCGGCTCGACATCGAAGACTTCACCGGCACGATCGGCTATCCCCTGCCTTCGACGGACGTTTCTATTCGCGGCAGCGACGGCCAGGAGCTTCCTCCTGGGGAACGGGGCGAGCTGTGCGTGAAGGGTCCGCAGGTGATGGCGGGCTACTGGCAAAGGCCCGACGAGACCGCCAAAGTCATGACCGCGGATGGCTGGTTCCGCACCGGCGACGTGGGGGTCATCCTGCCCGACGGTCAGATCAAGATCGTGGACCGCATGAAGGACATGGTCCTCGTCTCCGGCTTCAACGTCTATCCGAACGAGGTCGAGGATGTGCTCGCAAACCATCCGGGCGTCATGGAATCGGCTGTCATCGGCCTGCCGGACGAACACTCGGGCGAGGCGGTGGTCGCCTATGTGGTCCTCAAGGACCCGAACCTCACGGCTGACGAGCTGCGCCAGTTCTGCCGGGAGCACATGACCGGCTACAAGGTGCCCCGTCGGATCGAGTTCCGCGAGACCCTTCCAAAAACCAATGTGGGCAAGGTCCTGCGTCGGGCGCTGAAGGAGGAGGCGGAGCAGTCTCACGTCCGCTGGAGCTGACTTCAACCTGACGCGAAAAAGAAAAAAGCCGGGCCAAAGGCCCGGCATAAGTAGAGGTCCGACAAAGAAGTCAAAACCTTCCAGAGGGAACGGCCGACACGACATCGCCGGGAGGAAGAAAGCGATGCCGCGTTGAAATCAGCCACCGCTCATATCGACCGCATGCTGCCTCTTTGCAATGCAACATGCTTCATGAAAGGGCTGCAAATAATGCATGGCTTGCGTCACATGGGTGACAAAGTCCGACGAGCCATCGAGCTTGGCTTTGGATTCGGGCTTCCGAGCATCGTGCGGAAAAGTGGACCCGGTTTTCCGCAGGAACGATGCTCTCACTCAAGGAGGAAGCATCAGATCAATCCCAAAAGTGCAAATCCACTTTTGGGTCCGATGCTTTAGAAAGTCCAGCGCTGGGCCTTGGAGATCAGGAAATCGCGGAAGGCCTGGACGCGCGCAACGGAACGCATTTCCTCGGCATAGACCAGATAGCTGTCGAGGGAAGGCATCTCCACATCGCGCAGGATCTGGACCAGATCCGGGTTGCCCACCACGGCATAATCCGGCAGCACGGCGATGCCGGCGCCCGTCTCGACGGCCAGCTTCAGGGCCGTGATGTTGTTGACCACGTAATGGTACTGGCGCGGCTCGCGTCCCTCGCGTCCGGCCGTGGCAAGCCAGTGCACGGCCATGAGATAGGATGGCTGATGGCCGCCGAAAGACACGATCCGATGCTCGTCCAAATCCTCCAGCGTCTTGGGCTCGCCAAACCGCTTGATGTAATCGGTCGAGGCATAGACGTGGAAATGGATGGTGAAGAGGCGGCGCTGGATCAGGTCGGGCTGAGCCGGGCGGCGCAGGCGAATGGCGACGTCCGCCTCGCGCATGGCCAGATCCAGCTCCTCGTTGGACAGGATCAGCTCGACCCGGACATCCGGGTAGAGATCCAGGAACTCCGCGATGCGCTGGGCGAGCCAGATCGACCCGAGGCCGACCGTGGTCGTCACCTTCAGCTCGCCCGAGGGGCGCTCGCTGGTCTCGACGAGCCGGGCCTTGGTGGTCTCGAGCCGCATGCGCATGTCGCGGGCGGCCCGGAACAGTAGGTCGCCCTGCTCGGTGAGGATCAGGCCCCTGGCATGGCGGTGGAAGAGAGGAGCCTTCAACTCGCGCTCAAGCGCGCTGATCTGGCGGCTGACGGCGGACTGGCTCAGGCCCAGATCGTCACCGGCCCGCGTAAAGCTGCCCGCTTCCGCGACGGTGTAGAAAATCCGGATCTTGTCCCAGTCCACGGCATTCCCCTCGCGCCTCGCATGCTCCGGATGCAAGGCACCTCTTATCTCTTATGAGCCGTGGGCCCGAAGCAACAGGAAATCGGCCTGAGGGCTAACCAGTTGTTAACAAATTCTATTCGGCTGCTTCCTGGGTTGCCTCTAGGGCTGCCAGATAGCGCTCGGCATCGAGAGCCGCCATGCAGCCCATGCCTGCCGACGTGACGGCCTGCCGATAGATGTCATCCGTCACGTCGCCGGCAGCGAAGACGCCTGGAATGTTGGTGTCCGTGGTGCCCGGCTTGGTCACGAGATAGCCGCCCGATTTCATGTCGAGTTGACCGACGAACAGCTCCGTCGAGGGCTTGTGTCCGATGGCGATGAACACGCCGTCGGTCTTGAAGTCCGAGGCCTCGCCCGAGACCAGGTTCTTGAGCCGCAGATGGGTGACGGAGGAGGGGTTCTCCGTGCCGCAGATCTCCTCGACGGCGGAGTTCCAGATCACCTCGATCTTCGGGTGCTTGAACAGGCGGTCCTGCAGGATGCGCTCGGCGCGCAAGCTGTCCCGCCGGTGAACCAGGGTCACTTTCGAGGCGAGGTTCGAAAGGTACAGGGCCTCCTCGACGGCCGTGTTGCCGCCACCGACGACTACCACTTCCTTAGCCCTATAGAAGAACCCGTCGCAGGTTGCGCAGGCCGAGACGCCGAAGCCCTGGAACTGGCCCTCGGAGGGCAGACCCAGCCACTTGGCCTGGGCGCCTGTCGCGACGATGAGCGAGTCGCAGGTGTAGGTGTCGCCGGAATCGCCTTCGAGGCGGAAGGGGCGCTGCTTCAGGTCGACCTTGACGATGTGGTCGGAGACCATCTTGGTGCCCACGTGCTCGGCCTGGAGGCGCATCTGCTCCATGAGCCAGGGGCCTTGGATCACGTCGGCGAAACCCGGGTAGTTCTCCACATCCGTGGTGATCATGAGTTGCCCGCCAGGCTGGAAGCCGGAGATCATGACGGGCTCGAGCAGCGCGCGCGCCGCATAGATCGCCGCCGTATAGCCAGCCGGCCCCGAGCCGATGATGATGAGCTTGGCGTGAGAATGGGCCATCAGGGGGTCTCCAGAAAAAAGGCGATGTCCGGCAAGCCGAGAGCGCGGCGGTGGCGGCTGAAGCCTTCGGCGATCGCCTTCG
The DNA here is from genome assembly GCF_036314045.1 of Microvirga sp. CF3062. Lineage (NCBI taxonomy): Bacteria > Pseudomonadati > Pseudomonadota > Alphaproteobacteria > Hyphomicrobiales > Methylobacteriaceae > Microvirga > Microvirga sp. CF3062. The sequence goes on along the minus strand of NZ_JAYGGN010000010.1, from coordinate 68,592 downwards.
CGACCTTGGGTGTTGAATTTAAGGGTTCGTAGGGCTGTCCTTCAAGGCGGCCCACGAAAGGATGCACAACTCCATGGCTTTTAAGCTCATCCATGTAAACATCCAGTTTCGGGTGGCCGCCGGAGGGCTCGAAAACCAGGATCGGCCGCCCCGTGGCTGCGGCCTCGCCGATCATATTGAAGGAATCCGCCGTTGCGACGATGAAGTCGGCAAGTGCGAGCAGATCCACATACGGGTTCTCGCCGGATCCATCCCAGAAGAAGCCGCCGTGCCTGAATGTGAGGGCCATCAGGGCCTCCCGCAGGGTAGCAGGCGTGCGGCGCGAGACAGTGACCATCAGCCCGGCTCCGGTATCAGTAATGGACATCAGGTGCCGCATCAAACGGGCGATGTTCTCTTCGGTGAAATGGTGATGCCGGCTGTTTCCTCCGACCAGAACTGCGACCCGAGGATGAGGGAGATGCGCGAGGCGCGGATCAAGTTTCGCCCGGGCGGCATCGATCCGCTGCGCCGAGACCCGGTGCGGCGGGGTGAGGGTGGTCATCACATTCGGGCCGCGGACGCGGTCGTAGCTCGGCGACCAGATGAAGTCGGCGGTCTTCGGGCCGGTGCGGGGGTCCTTGAGGAACACCGTGTAGGTTCGCCCGCCGGAGGCTCGCTTCACATGGCGCAGATAAGCCACGGCCCGGCGGCCTGAGGCGATGAGCAGGTCCGGGAAGGGTGGGGCGAGAGGGCTGTCGGGAGTGCCTGGCCGCTCGCGAGGATCGATGGCCCCCCAGGGCATCAGCCATGTGAAGGGTGGTCTTGGCTTCACCCTGCGAACCTGCGGGGCCAAGCCCAAGGCTTCGGCCACGCTCAAGGCCTGCAGTTCGTCCCCGGCCTTGCCGTCCGTCAGCACCCAGGTGATAGGGCCAGTTCCGTCGCGCAACATTCGATCAATGAGCCTGTGGAGTTCATGAAGTTCGTTGCGACTTAAGCGCCCGTCCTCCTTGTGCGGATCCTTTATACGGTCTAGTCAGCCAAGACGAGATTTTTTGACCTGATCTTGCATGATCCGGACGACAGGCCGGCTTTCCGCCCGTCCCGACCATGCCTACGGAGTTACCGTGCGCGGACGCCTCGATTCCATCGACTGGGCCATTCTGAAAGAACTGCAGGCCGACGGCAGCATCACCAATGTGGAGCTCGCCCGCCGGGTGGGTCTGTCGGCGCCCCCCTGCCTGCGCCGGGTGCGGGCGCTGGAGAGCGCCGGCATCATCAAGGCCTACCGGGCGATCCTCGATCCGAAGAACCTCGGCTTCGAGATCGTGTGCTTCGCCATGGTACAGCTCGACGTCCAGGGCAAAAAGGATCTCAGGGAGTTCGAGCAGCGGGTGAAGGACTGGGCCATGGTCCGCGAGTGCTGGACCCTTTCGGGCGACATCGACTTCATCATGAAATGCGTGGCTCCAAACCTTGCGTCCTTCCAGGGGCTGGTGTCCGAGCTCACCAGCCTGCCCAACGTGCGCAACGTGCGTACGGCGCTCACTCTCGACCTGATCAAGGACGAGCCGCTGGTTCCGATTGAGGACGTGGCGACGGTCGAAGGCTGAGTCGAAGGCTGATAAGTCGTCCTGGAGCGGTATTGCAAGACGGTAGTGGCACGGGAGCCCTCCCCACAAGGGGGAGGGAAACCCACGCCATATCCTGTTAGCGATCCCGGATCGGCTGCGCCGTCCGGGATGACATTCTTTGATGACCATCCTTTGAGGATCAGACCTGCCGTCTGAGCCAGCGCACCCAATGCTGCGTCAAGGCAACGGTGCGGCCCTGCTCGTTGGGGGCAACGCTGGGGGCATGGGCGTCGAGCACGGCCAGCATCGGGTGACGCGCCAGGATCTCACCGCGGCGGCCAACCGCCAGGGCTTCGCCCTCGACGGCGTCATGTCCTCCGCCTCCACCACCGCGCCACCGGGAGCCGCCGCTTCCGCCAGGAAAGGCCGTGAGAGTGACGCTGGTCAGCCGCACGACGAGGCGAGGACCCCGTAGATCAGTCCGGTCGGCGAAGGAGCGCCGCAACTCGTCGAGAGCGACAGATCCTACGAAATCGGCGTAAGGCCCGAGGCCCTTGGCCTTCAGGACGCTCACATCCACGGAAAAAGACGAGAAGGCCTGCGGAAAGCTCTGCGCCTGAGCCGGCACAGCAAAGCCTGCGCCGACAATGCCGGCACAGGCGAGGGTTTTCAGAAGCGAGCGGCGGGAGAGAGAGGGCATCATCGGATTTCTCACTGTTGAAGCCCCCTTTTTCGCATCAGGCGCCGAACTGGACGCCGACAACCTCGTAGGACTTGCCCCCACCGGGGGTCGAGACCTCTACCGTATCGCCGATGGTCTTGCCCATCAGGGCACGGGCAATCGGGGAGCCGACCGAAACGAGGCCCGAGCGCACGTCGGCTTCGGGTTCGCCGACGATCTGGTAGGTTTTCTCCTCCTCGGTATCCTCGTCAAAAAGCTTCACGATCGCGCCGAACTTGATCCGGTCGCCCGAGAGCTTCGTGATGTCGATGACCTCGGCGCGGGAGATCAGGCTCTCCAACTCGAGGACCCGGCCTTCATTGAGGGATTGGGCTTCCTTGGCTGCATGATACTCGGCGTTTTCCGACAGGTCGCCAAGCGCGCGGGCTTCCGCAATCGCCTGGATGATCCGGGGGCGTTCCACCTGCTGCCGGCGCTTGAGTTCTTCCTCGAGCGCTGCAAAACCCTTGATCGTCAGAGGGACCTTGTCCATCGTTTGTCTCGTCCAAAAAGAGGTACGAGGCCGCTGTTTCCAGCGCCCTCGCATGTCAACGAAAACTCCACCGAAGCTTCGCAGTTCCAATGTGAGGCCGGATGCCTCAGGCAAAGTATTCCTGAAGCGCCCGAACTTCGAGATCGCCGCTGAGGTATGCCTTGATGCCCTCGGCCGCGGCGACCGCTCCTGCAAGAGTGGTGTAGTAAGGTATCTTATGCAAGAGGGCAGCTTGCCGTAGCGAACGGGAATCCGACAGGGCGCCGGCCCCTTCAGTGGTATTGAAGACCAGCTGGATGTCGCCGTTCTTCATGGCATCGACCACGTGCGGACGGCCTTCGAGCACCTTGTTGATGCGCCGGGCCTTGACGCCCTGCTCCTCGAGATACCGCTGGGTGCCGGCCGTGGCCACGATCTGGAATCCGGCCTCCCCCAGCATCTTCACCGCCGGCAGGATACGCGGCTTGTCCGAGTCGCGGATCGAGACGAACAGGGTCCCGGTCTTCGGCAGCTGGCTTCCGGCGCCGAGCTGGCTCTTGGCAAAGGCGATCCCGAAGCTCCGGTCGAGGCCGATGACCTCGCCCGTGGAGCGCATTTCCGGCCCGAGCAGCACGTCGACTCCTGGGAAGCGGTTGAAGGGGAACACGGCTTCCTTCACGCCGATATGCGGCAGCTCCTTCGGGGTGAGGCCGAATTTGGCCAGGCTCTCGCCGGCCATGATGCGGGCCGCGATCTTGGCGATGGGCTCGCCGATGACCTTAGCCACGAAGGGCACCGTGCGCGAGGCGCGGGGGTTCACCTCCAGCACGTAGATGGTGCCGTCCTTGATGGCGTATTGCACGTTCATCAGGCCGCCGACTTCCAACGCGAGGGCCAGGGCCTTTGTCTGGCGCTCCAGCTCGGCAAGGATCTCAGGAGAGAGCGAGCGCGGCGGGAGCGAGCAGGCCGAGTCACCCGAGTGGATACCCGCCTCCTCGATATGCTCCATGATGCCGGCGATGAAGCTGTCCTTACCATCGCAGAGGCAGTCCACGTCCACCTCGATGGCGTCCGAGAGGTAGCGGTCGAAGAGCAGCGGGTTCTTACCCAGCACCGTGTTGATCTGGCCGGTCTTGTCGTTGGGATAGCGGGCCTTTACGTCGGACGGGATCAGGCTCGGCAAGGTGCCGAGCAGGTAATCCTCGAACTGGGCCTCGTCGCGGATGATCGCCATGGCCCGGCCGCCGAGCACATAGCTTGGCCGCACCACGAAGGGCAGGCCGAGTTCGGCGGCGATCAGGCGGGCCTGCTCCACCGAATAGGCGATGCCGTTCTTGGGCTGCTTCAGGTGCAGCTTGTCGAGGAGGCGCTTGAAGCGGTCACGGTCCTCGGCGAGGTCGATGGCGTCCGGCGAGGTGCCGAGGATCGGCACGCCTGCCTCTTCAAGGGCATGGGCAAGCTTGAGCGGCGTCTGGCCGCCGAACTGCACGATCACGCCGTGGAGCGTGCCCTTCGAGCGCTCGGTCTCGATGATCTCCAGCACGTCCTCCTGCGTCAGCGGCTCGAAATACAGCCGGTCGGAGGTGTCGTAGTCGGTCGAGACGGTCTCCGGGTTGCAGTTGATCATGATGGTCTCATAGCCCGCGTCCTTGAGCGCGAAGCAGGCATGACAGCAGCAATAATCGAACTCGATGCCCTGGCCGATCCGGTTCGGGCCGCCGCCGAGGATGATGACTTTCTTGGCGTCCGATGGATTCGACTCGTCGGCCGGGGTGCCGGCAAACGGGGCGGTATAGGTCGAGTACATGTAGGCAGTGGGCGAGGCGAACTCCGCCGCGCAGGTGTCGATGCGCTTGAAGACGGGGCGCACGGCAAGCGAGCGGCGCAAGTTCCGCACCTCTTCCTCGGTCTTGTGTGCGAGGACCGCGAGGCGGGCATCCGAGAAGCCGAAGCTCTTCAGCTGACGGAAGGCGCCGGGCGTCTGCGGCAGGCCATGGGCCTTCACCTTGGCTTCCATGTCGACGATGTCCTGGAGCTGCTCCAGGAACCAGGGATCGATCTTGCAGGAGGCATGGACTTCGTCGTGGCTGACCCCGAGGCGCAGCGCCTGGGCGACCTTCAGGATCCGGTCCGGGGTTGGCGTGCCGATGGCGGCCTTGATGGCGTTGCGGTCATCGCCCTTGCCCATGCCCTCGATCTCGATCTCGTCGAGGCCGGTAAGGCCGGTCTCGAGCGAGCGTAGCGCCTTCTGCAGCGATTCCGGGAAGGAGCGGCCGATGGCCATGGCCTCGCCCACGGATTTCATGGCCGTGGTGAGGGTCGTCGAGGCGCCGGGGAATTTCTCAAAGGCGAAGCGCGGAATCTTCGTGACCACGTAGTCGATGGTCGGCTCGAAGGAGGCCGGGGTCGCGCCGCCGGTGATGTCGTTGGCGATCTCGTCCAGGGTGTAGCCCACGGCGAGCTTCGCCGCGACCTTGGCAATGGGGAAGCCCGTGGCCTTGGAGGCCAGCGCCGAGGAGCGCGACACGCGCGGGTTCATCTCGATCACGATCATGCGCCCGTTTTCCGGGTTGATCGCAAACTGCACGTTCGAGCCGCCGGTCTCGACGCCGATCTCGCGCAGCACCGCCAGCGAGGCGTCGCGCATGATCTGGTATTCCTTGTCGGTGAGCGTGAGCGCCGGCGCGACCGTGATGGAGTCGCCGGTGTGCACGCCCATCGGGTCGAAGTTCTCGATGGAGCAGATAATGATGCAGTTGTCCGCCTTGTCGCGGACGACCTCCATCTCGTACTCCTTCCAGCCGAGCACGCTCTCCTCGATCAGCACCTCGTTGGTCGGGGAGGCGTCGAGGCCGCCTTCCACGATGTTGAGGAATTCCTCGCGGTTGTAGGCGATGCCGCCGCCGGTGCCGCCCATGGTGAAGGAGGGGCGAATGATGGCCGGCAGGCCCACTTCGGACAAAGCCAGCAGAGCCTCGCCAAGGGCGTGCTCCTGATAGCGCTTGCGCCGCTCGTTCTCGCCCGCATCCCACTTGAGCTTGTAGGCGGCAATGATGCGCTTCTTGTCGCCGGGGTGCTCGTCGAGCGCCTCCAGGCGGGCCAATTCGGCCAGATAGGCGTCCCGGTCGGCCTTCTTGAGCGCCGAGGCGTTGGCGAGGCGCGACTTCGGCGTGTCGAGGCCGATCTTGGTCATGGCCTCGCGGAAGAGCTGGCGGTCCTCAGCCTTGTCGATGGCCTCGGCCGTCGCGCCGATCATTTCCACATTGAACTTGTCGAGCACGCCCATCTTCTTCAGGGACAGGGCGCAGTTGAGCGCCGTCTGGCCGCCCATGGTGGGCAGGATCGCGTCGGGGCGCTCCTTCTCAATGATCTTGGCGACGATCTCGGGCGTGATCGGCTCCACGTAGGTGGCATGCGCGAGATCCGGATCCGTCATGATCGTAGCGGGGTTCGAATTCACCAGGATGATGCGGTAGCCTTCCTCCTTGAGGGCCTTCACGGCCTGGGTGCCCGAATAATCGAACTCCACGGCCTGGCCGATGATGATCGGCCCGGCGCCGATGATGAGAATGGAGGAGATGTCTGTCCGCTTTGGCATTGGGCCACCCAGGCGTGTCCAGCCGCGCGGCCGTAGAGCTACGGCGCTTCAAGCGCAGCCGGGATGTGATCGGATTATAGGTTGAGAGAGGCTCTTACACGGACCTTGAGCAAATTCAAAGGCCCGAGCCGTGATTTAGACAGGGAACACCCATGCGGTACGATCCGCCGGATTCGGGCGGCAGGGGAGTTGGGACAACATGACCATGGCAGAAGAACCGCGCTGGACCGTCGTGACGGGAGCCTCCAGCGGAATCGGCACGGAGCTGGCCCGGGTGTTCGCAGCCCGCGGCTACGCGCTCGTCCTGACGGCGAGGCGCCATGAGCGGCTGGAAGCTTTGGCCGACGAGATCCGCCGGACCCACGGGGTGCCGGTCGAGGTCATAGCCCTCGACCTCGGGGACCGGGAGGCGCCGCAGGACCTCGTCGAGATGCTCCGGGAGCGGGGAATCGCGGTGCATACCCTGGTCAACAATGCGGGGTTCGGACTGCGGGGTACTTTCGCGTCGCTTCCTCACGAGCAGCAGCTCGCCATGATCGACCTCAACGTCACGGCCCTGACCTCGCTGTCGCGCCTGATGCTGCCGGGCATGATCGAGCGCCGGCGGGGCGGAATCCTGAACGTCGCCTCCATCGCGGCCTTCCAGGCCGGACCCTACATGGCCGTCTATTACGCCACGAAGGCCTTCGTGCTGTCCCTGTCCGAGGCCCTGCATGATGAGGCCAAGCCCCACGGGGTGACCGTGACGGCCCTCTGCCCGGGCCCCACCGAGAGCGAGTTCTCGGATACGGCAGGCCTGAAGGATTCCCGGCCCTTCAACGCCGGCGTCATGACCTCGGGTGAGGTCGCCCGCGTCGGCGTCGAGGGCTATGAGGCGGGCCGGGCCATCGTCATTCCCGGCGCCAAGAACCGAGCAGGCGCCATCGGGGCCAAGTTCATGCCGCGCTTCGTGTCGCGCCGGATCGCCGGGCTCCTGCAGGGAATGAAGTGACGGCCGGGGCAGAAGCCGTTATCGAAGCGTCGTGACCGCCTCTCGCCCCCTCCATCGTCTCGCCCGCCAGTTCACCGCCTTCTTCGGCGTGGGCTTGGTCGCGGCCGTTATCCATTACGGGCTTCTGATCGGCCTCGTGGAGGGCGGGGGCTTCCATCCGGTTCCGGCGACGCTTGCAGGCTATGTGGCCGGAGGGTTGGTGTCCTATGTGCTCAACCGCCGGCACACCTATGGCAGCGAGCGGCCGCACCGGGAGGCGACATGGCGCTTTGCCGTCGTGGCCTTCGTCGGGTTCCTGGTGACCTGGTTCCTGATGCATGCCTTCACGATCTGGCTCGGTGGGCCCTATCTGCCGTCGCAGATCGTCACCACTGGGGTCGTGATGCTGTGGAGCTTCATGGCGCACAAGGCGTGGACCTTCGCCTGACGATCAGGCTGGCCGTCCCACGAAGGTCATCCGTGCTTGATTGTGTCCGAGATTGCGCGCGGCGCGCTCCGGCCTGAACCCAGCATCCTCCAGAAGATCGACGATCTCCTCCTCGCTGTACTGCGCCAGCCCCACCTCCTCGCGGATCTTGCGGTATTCGGAGAAGGCCGTGCGTGCGAGGCCGGCGAGCGCGGAGCGCAGGAAGCCGCCCTGCCAGGCGAAGGACAGCAGCGCCCTGGCATCGGTGATGGGGCTGATGTCGGGCGGGATGATGTCGCCGAGGATCAGCCTGCCATCCTCTTTCAGCTTGTCGCGGGCGAGCTTCAGAAGGGCCCGGAACTCATCGAGCGACAGGTACTGGACGAGGGAGTTCACCACCATGAGATCGAAGGAGGCGTCCGGCAGGTTTGCCACATCGTCGGTCGACAGCACCGCGATCCGCTGATTGCCCTTGAACCGTTCGTTCAGGCGTTCACGCACCAGCGGGGCTGCATCGCTCAAAGTGAGGCGAGAGCATTTTGCCGCGATCTTGTCGGCAAACAACGCCTCGCCGCAGCCATAGTCGAGCACCACCGCATCCGGGGAGGGGATGAGGCCGATGATGTCGTTCGCGATCAGCCGATAATGGAGGAGCTTGTGTCGCTCGCCCGTGTAGATCGGCGTGTCCTGATTCCAATAATCTCGCCAGTTCATGACGAGACCAGACCTACCCCATGCTCAAGGTTTCGTCACCCGGTTTCAGGTCCACAGCTTCATGAGCGGCCCGTCGGCGCCGTCCACGGGGTCGGCACCCGGCAACGGTACCTGGGCAATGCGCTGCTGCGAGGAGGCAAGGGCCTTGGGGTCGTCGCGGACCGTGTCGTAATCGGCTCCGTTCGGATAGGCGCCGACCACGGCGAAGTCGTCGCTCGCGTTGATCAGGGCATGGGCGACGCCGGCCGGAACGACGATGACGTCCCCCATGGTGACGGAGACGAGGTCGCCGTCCTCACCGCCGAAGCGGATCTGGCCCGAGCCCGACACGATGCCGAGCACCTCATGGGTGTTGGGGTGGTAATGGTGATAGTCGTGAATGCTGTCGAGCCACGCGTTCGTCCAGCCGTTCTTGGCGAAGGTCGCCTTGAAGGCCTTGGTCGGATCATCCTGAGAGGGTGGGATCGCCCCACGACGGACGATCAGCGGCAGCGACGAGTTCGGCACGATGCCGTTGCTGCGGAAGACGTAAGTCTCCGTCCCAAGCGGTGCGTTGTAGCCGTGCGGATCGCCGTATCCTTTCGCCTGCGCCATGAATCTCTCCCTTTTCAAGCGGGGAGGGAACGCCTGATGCAGGCGAAAGATCGAGCGGAGCCGTTTTAAACGTCGTGGTTCCTACATGCCGATCAGCATCGCCGCGACTGCGCGGTCGATGGACAGGTAGAACATGCCGAAGGCCACCAGAGCGGCGAACGCGAACTCGATGATCTGGTTCTTGAAGATGCGGAACTGCGCAAAGAGGTTCTGGCCGAAGATCGAGATCAGCCAGGCTGTGGTGAGCACCACCGGGAAGATGAAGAGATAGGACCACGTGCTCTCGACCGGACCCACATTGGCGGGGTCGATCAGCGGGCGGATGTTGCGCACCCACGGAGCATAGAAGGCGGCATAGAGCGAGGTCAGCCAGGAGAGCGACACGGCAATGCCGAGGTGGAACGTGAACAGGTTGTGCAGCCGGCTGAATTCGCCGGAATCGTCATCGAAATTCATTGAAAGCCCCCAAATCAAGAACCGGAATCATTTGTTTTTTATGGTTAATGATCGGTTACCGTGATTTGGGTGACTGGCGCAACCGACCCGTTTGTCGCGGCGCCAGCCTTCACAGCATCGTTAAGCTTTAGCCTTCTTCTCGTCCATCAGCTGCACGAAGCGGTCGAAGAGATAGTGGCTGTCCTGCGGGCCAGGGGATGCTTCCGGATGGTACTGCACCGAGAAGGCCGGGCGGTCGGTGAGGGAAATGCCGCAATTGGAGCCGTCGAACAGGGAGACGTGGGTCTCCACGGCGTTCGTCGGCAGGGTCTCCGGATCCACCGCGAAGCCGTGGTTCATGGAGGTGATCTCGACCTTGCCGGTCGTCCTGTCCTTCACCGGGTGGTTCGCCCCGTGGTGTCCCTGGTGCATCTTCTTGGTCTTGGCGCCCACGGCCAGGCTCAGCATCTGGTGGCCGAGGCAGATGCCGAAGGTCGGGATCTTCTCGTCCAACACCTTGCGGATCACCGGAACGGCATATTCGCCGGTGGCGGCCGGATCGCCGGGGCCGTTGGAGAGGAACACACCGTCGGGCTTGAGAGCCAGCACATCCTCGGCCGTGGCGGTGGCGGGCACCACCGTGACCTTGCAGCCGGACTGGGCCAGCAGGCGCAGGATGTTGCGCTTCACGCCGTAATCGATGGCGACCACGTGGTGCTTGAGCTGGCCGTCCTGATGGCCGTAGCCTTCGCCCCGGTTCCAGGTGGTCTCGTTCCAGTCGAAACGCTGCCCGCTGGTGACCAGCGGCACGAGATCCTGGCCATCCATGGACGGGAGGGCGGCGGCCTTGGCCTTCAGGGCCTCGATGTCGAACCGGCCTTCCGGATCATGGGCGATGACAGCATTAGGCATGCCCCTGTCGCGGATCAGGGCCGTCAGCGCCCGGGTGTCGATTCCGGTAAGGCCGACGATCTGGCGGGCCTTGAGCCAGGCGTCGAGGTTGCGGGAGGCGCGCCAGTTGGAGGGCTCAGTGATCGAGGCCGCCAGCACGACGCCGCGCACGCCCGAGGACGAGGCGGCATTGACGCTCTCGGTGTCTTCCTCGTTGGTGCCCACATTGCCGATATGCGGGAAGGTGAAGGTGATGATCTGGCCGGCGTAGGAGGGGTCCGTCAGGATCTCCTGATAGCCGGTCATGGCGGTGTTGAAGCAGACCTCGCCGGTCGCCTCGCCCACGGCGCCGATGCCGAAGCCCTCGAGAACCATGCCGTCCTGGAGCACGAGAACGGCTGTTGCGCGCGGCTCTGCCCAGCCACCCGAGAGGGACCCGGCGGTGTCTTTGTCTTGCAGCATCGTCATGATCTCTTTAAGTCCGGGCCAAGGGGCCATGCTTGAGCTGGCCACATCCGGGCCGCCCGTGAACTGTCCTTCGTGACTTAAGGGGCCGTTTGCCGTCAGTCAACGCTCAAGCGACCGAAAACCAAGGAGATATCCATGCTGCGCGAACGTTTCACCGCCGACATGAAGGAGGCCATGAAGGCTGGGGAAAAGGGGCGCTTGGGTGCCATTCGCCTCATTCAGGCTGCCCTCAAGGACAAGGACATCGAGGCCCGCGGCAACGGCAAGGAGCCGCTGTCCGACGAGGAGATCCTGGCTCTCCTGCAGAAGATGGTGAAGCAGCGCCAGGAATCGATCACCATGTACGAGCAGGGCGGCCGCACGGAGCTTGCCCAGCAGGAGAAGGACGAGGTCACGGTCATCACCGCCTACCTGCCGCAGCAGATGGACGAGGCCGAGACGAAGGCTGCCATCGAGGCCGCCATCGCCGAGACAGGCGCCGCCTCCATGAAGGACATGGGCAAGGTCGTGGGCGTCCTGCGCGGCAAGTATGCCGGCCGCATGGACTTCGCCAAGGCGAGCGGGCTGGTGAAGGACATGCTGCCGAAGGGCTGAGCCGCCCAAACGCTCCGGCGTTAGTCCCGGGCCCCTCCCGGGACTAACGCCGTCCGTCACGGTTCAAAGACGTCCTGACTGCAACAGTTGCCGCCATGACGGGGGAGGGCTTCCTAAGGCAGCAGCAACCGCCCTTGGGGCCGTCAGCGTTTCAACGATCTCCCGCGTCTTGACCACCTTGGCGAATTCGAACCGCAGGGTCGCCACATGGGCCTGATGGCTGATGTGGGCCGGGATGGTCCCGCCTGCACCGTCGGGCAAGTCGAAGCAGTCGCAGGCATCCTCCACGAGGATCATCTTGTAGCCGAGATTGGCTCCCGTGCGCACCGTCGTCGACACGCACATGTCTGTGGTGATGCCGAAGACCACGACCTTGCGGACGCCGAGGCGCTTCAGGCGCAGGTCGAGGTCGGTGCCGATGAAGGCGGAATTGACGCTTTTCGATACGACAGGCTCGCCGTCGTGAGGCTCGAAGCCCGGGCGGAAGGCATTGCCGGGCTGGCCCGGGGCCAGGGTTGAGCCCGACTCGATCGAGTCGTGCTTCACATGGATGATCGGCAGGCCTCGGGACCGCCAGGCGCCGAGGATGGCACGGCCGTTGCGGTCGACGGCGCCATTCCAGCGGTGCGGCCAGGAGGGGCCGTCGAAGGCCTGCTGCATGTCGACGGGCAGAAGAACGGTCTGGGCGAAATTCATGGCGCACCTCCTTATCCTCCATGTCTTCCTGCCTTGTGCTGCCGGTTTCACTAGACAAGATGACCGGTCGACCGGTTAAGTGTCGGTTGCAAGACGTATAGGGCGGTAATCGGGGCATGGTGCTGGACGAGAAAGACAAGATCCTGATTGCAGCCCTGCGGAAGAATGCGCGCGAGAGCATCGTCGGCCTTGCCCGCAGCGTGGGGCTGTCGCGCAGCGCTACCCAGGAGCGGATGCGTCGCCTGGAGCGGGACGGCGTCATCAAGGCCTATACGGTGGAGCTGGCCTCGGCCGAGGATCCCACCGTCAGGGCCATGATCGCCGTCACCCTCGAGCCGGGCTTCCGCTGCAAGCAGGTGGTGCCCCGCCTCGCCGGCATCCCGGAGGTCGTTGCATTCCATTCCCTGACCGGCTCCATCGACCTGATGGTCAGCGTGGCCTGCGATTCCAACGCCACCCTCAACCTGATCCGGGACATAGTCGCTTCCGCGCCCGGGATTGCCACCGCCACGACCCACATCGTTCTCGCGACGGAATGGGCACGAGAATAATCCATCCCTTGCCGTTAGCCCGGAGCGAATCTCGAGCTGTTGGCAGGGGATGAAATGCTCAACCCAGTTTAGTTCTTGACCTCGGCTTCTGCCGGGTTGGCCTCCGGAGCCTGACCGGGATTGCCCATCCGGCGGCTGCGCTGGTCCTCCGCCTGCTTCTGGAGCTCCTCCTGGATCTTCTTCTGCTGCTCGGCCAGAACCTGCGGATCTACCGGAGGTCCGTCGAAAGCCTTGCCGAAGCCGTCCGTCGGCACGGCAAAGGTTACCTCCTTGCCTCCCTGGTTCCGGGCACTCACGGTCAAGGCCGCGCCTTTCTTGAGGGCGGCAACGAGGTCGTCCTTCACGGCCGCTTCGGCGAAGCAGCCATGCGGGAGACACGCGGAGTAGCGGCCGGCCACGGGCTGGCTCTTCTCCGCCGCGATCAGGACGCCGGGCGGCACGAGCAGGCCGAGCGGCATCAGGATTCGCAAGGTCTTCGGCGCATTCTTGGCCTTCACGTCATAGAGGGCCACGGCAACGATGCGCTGCCCTTTGTCCGTCACGAAATCGCGTGTGGTGTAGCAGGTTTCGGCATTCGCGCGCTCATCCTTGCCGCAGACTTTTGTCCATTCCGGCTGGGATGGCGACCCCTTGAGTTGAACCACCACGGGAGCAGCACGCGGAGGCTGGGCCTGCTGATTTTTGGGGGCTGGCTGCTCCTTGGCGGGCTGCTGTTTCGCGGCAGGCGGCTTCGGCTTCGGGGCCTGCCCTGAGGTCTGTGCCAGACCCGGCAGGGGGATGAGCGCCAGCACGGCAGCCATCATCGCGATGGGAAGGCGGAATGTGTTGGGCATTTCGGGAGTTCTCCTCTCGTTGGAACGGGTTGTCATCGGCCGGCTCTCCCAGGAGCTAAGTGACACTCGGCTGGAACCCGCCTTGGGGATCGACCGTCTATCGGTGAGGTTGATGTCAGAATTTGGATGGCGGGCCGCCAAGACCTGCCTGCAGGAGAGCGTGCGGATGAACAAGGGATTTGGCGTGACCGTAACGGTGGCACAGCCGGACGGCCAGGAACCGAAGATCGCCCCTTTGGTGGTTATCGCCCGGGACGAGCGCGATGCCGAGCTGGTTGCCGCACAGGCAGCAGGGCCAAATGCCTCCGCTGAAACCCTGCGTGAACTCACGGACGAGGAGATCCTGGCTTATGATCTCGATCTCCAGGCGCATGGCAGCGCAAAGGTCCTGCCTATCCTCAACCTGTAACATACTGAAATCAGGGCGAAGCGCCGCAGCGACCGGCACCATCGTCTGATGTTCAAGACCCGGCATTGCTGCTAGGCAGGTTCGAGATCACCTTATCCTCTCCCCGATGTCCTTGCAGTCAATCATCACCGCCTCCCTGACCCATATGCTGACCCTGTCCATCGCCAGGGTGGGGCAAGGTCGGGATCACCGTGCAAGAGACATTAAGACCGTCAACCGCCTGATAGCACCGCAGAGCCTCTGGCACGAAGGCTGCCTCGATCAAGGGGATCATGCCACCGATGAGCGCGATGCACGGTAAGCCCGAAGCGCCAACGCGCGCTCCAGAAGACGCTCCGACAGACCGCCTGCAGTTCTTCTTTCAGCAGGCTCCGGGGATGATCGCCATTGTCAGCGGGCCGGATCACGTCTTCGAGTTTGCCAACACGGCCTATCTCGATCTCGTCGGCCGGCGCGAGGTCGTCGGCCAGCGGGTGCGCGATGTTCTGCCGGAACTGGACGAGCAGGGCACCGTAGCGCTCCTCGACAAGGTGTATGCGACTGGGGAGCCGTTCATCGGACGGCGGATGCCCGTTGCTTTTCAGCGACAGGCGAACGCTCCGGCGGAAACCCGGTACATGGACTTCGTCTATCAGCCGGTGGTGGAGGACCGAGGCCAGGTGACGGGCATCTTTGCCCAGGGCTTCGATGTCACTCAGCAGGTCGAGACCGAGGCGGCCTTCAACGAGAGCGAGGCCCGGTACCGGCTCTTTTCGGAGGAGACTCGGGAGGGCGTGGTCATCCACAACGGCGAGGTCATTCTCGACTGCAACCCGGCCTACGCCCGCATCTTCGGGTACAGTAGTGTCGCCGAGGTGATCGGGTTGCCCAGCACGGCATTCGTGACCCGCAAGAGTGCGGCGCTTCTTCAGGAGAAGGGGGCTCTGGGCAACGAAGAACCCTACGAGATCGAGGCTGTCCGCAAGGACGGCTCCGTGTTTCCGGCCGAGTTCGTGGGCCGGCCCAGCACATGGCAGGGTCAGAATGTGCGGATCGGCCTGGCCCGCGATCTCTCCGAGCGCAAGCGGCGCGAGGCCGCCTTACGTGAGAGCGAGGCTCACTTCGCGGCGATCTTCGACCAATCCGCTGCAGGCTTCTCGGAGGCCGATCTGACGGGACGCCTTCTCCGGGTGAATGACCGCTTCTGTGAGATCACCGGCTATCCCCGCGAGGAACTCGTGAACGGTCGGCGGATGCAGGACATCACCCATCCCGACGACCTGCCAGAAAACCTCGCTCTCTTTCAGAAGGCCATCGAAAGCGGCGAGCCGTTTGAAATCGAGAAGCGCTACATTCGACCGGACGGTTCGGAGGTTTGGGTCAGCAATACCGTGACCCTGATCCACGACGCGGCTGGACAAGCCCACACGATGGCGTCGGTGAGCATCGACCTCACGGCCCGCCGTGAGGCTGAAGCGGCCCTGCGCCAGAGCGAGTCCCGTCTTCGGCTTGCGCTCGACGCCGGCCGTATGGCCGTGTGGGAAAGCGACAGCCGCACCAACTCCGTGAGGACTTCTCCCGAACTCAACCGTCTTCTGGGCTTCTCCGAGGATGCGTCTCCGAGCATCGAGGAGATCAGGGCTCGCTATGCGCCGGGGGCTCAGGACCAGCTCCGGACAGCAGCGGCCGCTGCGCTCGGACGGGGTGAGCGCTATGCCGAGGAAGAGCTCGAGATCATCTGGCCAGACGGCTCCCGTCACTGGCTGCTTCTCAGGGCAGACTTGGAGGTCACGCGCGGGGCGGACGATGCCGCTTCCATCAAGGCAACAGGCGTTGCCTTCGAGATCACCGAGCGCAAGCTGTGGGAAGAGCGGCAGCACCTGCTGATCAACGAGCTGAACCACCGGGTGAAGAACACGCTCGCCACCGTGCAATCCCTGGCGGCTCAGAGCTTCCGCGATGTGGGTGCCTCCAGCGGGCCGAACTTCACGGCCTTCCAGGAGCGCCTGTTCGCCCTGGCCCGCGCCCATGACATTCTCACCCGTGACAACTGGGAAGGCGCCGAGCTTCGCGACATCGTCGGCGAAGTGATCGAACCCTATTGCCGAGAATCCAGTGGGCGTTGCGATATCGATGGACCTCGTGTGCGGTTGACCCCGAGCATGGCGCTGGCTCTGTCCATGGCCGTTCATGAGCTTGCGACCAATGCGGCGAAGTATGGTGCTTTGTCGGTTTCGACAGGGCAGGTTTCGATCTCCTGGTCGGTCCTGCCCGGCAACCCGAGACAGCTGACCCTATGCTGGCAGGAGCAGGGAGGCCCACCCGTCGCGTTCCCTAAGCGCAAGGGGTTCGGCACGAGGCTGATCGAACGAAGCCTGGCGCAGGAACTCGCCGGCGAGGTGAGCCTCGCCTACGTTCCCACGGGTGTTGTCTGCACGGTCAAGGCTCCATTGCCGGAGGGCATGGCTTAGGCCTTGTCCGGCTTTCACCTGCTCAGGAGCGTGGTTTGGGGATCGGGGTCGAATGCCGCGGCTTTGGAGCCTCCACGAGCCGAAACCGCACGGGAGCGGATGTCCAACCGGAGGGCAGCCTCAGAGGGACATCGCACGCGGTGAAGAGACTTTGTCCTTCCGCATTCCTGACTTCAAAGACAAAGCCGGGCCGCTCGAGCTGCTGGCATTCCTTCCACCGATCGAAGTCAACCCACTCGCTCAAAACTCTCTCCCGTCAAAGATAGAAATCCGCCGACTTCAGGGACAAGACCTTCGAGAGACGGATCTGAAAATCAGCCACTGCATCGCCGTTGACGTCGCCGGACAGCAGGCTGTCGCGGAATTTCAGCTGACCGGCCTTAGCCGTGAAGGCATCGCCGCCGATGAACGAGAATGCCTGGTTGCCCGAATTCTTCGTGCTGGCATCGATGCTGCGCAGATCGATCCTGTCCGTGCCGGATACAAAGTCCTGGATCGTATCGCGCCCGCCCGATGTGGATTCGCCCCGCGTCTTGAACACGAAGAGATCAGCTCCCGTTCCGCCAGACAAGACATCGGCTCCGGCACCACCATACAGGGTGTCGCGACCGCTGCGGCCGTACAGCCTATCGGCGCCGCCACCGCCCTCGAGATTGTCGTTGCCGTCATACCCGTCGAGCCGGTCGGAGCCGCCACGGCCATAGAGAGAATCCGCCCCGGAGCCGCCGCCGAGAGCGTTCGCGGCATTGTTGCCTTTCAACACATCCGCATAGGCGCTGCCGGTCAGGTTCTCGATGCTGGCATATCTATCTCCGGAGGCATCGCGCGTGTTCCGTGACGCGGCCATGAGGTCCGCCGTGACGCCGGTCCCGGATGTCGCATAGCTGGCGGTGTCCGTACCGGTGCCGCCATCGAGGATATCGCCGCCCGATCCGCCGGTCAGGATGTCATTTCCTCCCTGGCCGTCGATGGTATCGTTTCCCGTCCCGCCATTGATCCTGTCGGCAGCACCGGTGCCAGTGAGCACGAGATCCTGCTTGGCCGGGAGATCCACCGTGACCGGCGGTCGGTCCAATACGAGCGGCTCGTCCGTTACAGGTGGCTCCTCCGCGACGATTTCCACGATGGGAGGTTCAGTCATCACCGTCTGCGAGGGGGCGGTCAGTTCGGCAAGCGAGTAGGCTCTGTCGCTGAACTGGAGCATCTCGATGTTTCGGATGATGTCCGTGCCATTGGATGCGCCTGTGCGCAGGTCTGATACCTGCAGCGATCCATCGGCCAGCAGGGTGACGACGGAATCGGAGCGACGACCGCCGAGGATCGCCGTATCGCTCCCGGTTCCGCCATCGATCAGGTCGTTGCCTTCGGCGCCGGTGAGCCTGTCGTTCCCGGCATTACCCTTGAGCGTGTTCGCGGCCTGATTGCCGACGATCACGTCTGCGCCCGTTCCACCGAAAGCATTCTCGATGAGGGAGCGCGTGTCGCCCTGATGGAGGAGGGCGTTGGCGATGTTGCCGGCGGCCAATCGCGACCCGTCATAGCGCAGTTTCGCCAACTGGCCCGTGGCCGTGGTGGTCCAGTTCCCGGGCCGCAGATCGACCTTCAGGTTGGTGCCGTAATTCGAGAAGTCGTAGGTGTCGCTCCCGCCGCCGTCCCAGATCGTCAGTAGGATCCTGTTGCCGCCGGGAGCTCCCTGGCCGATGCCGTCGACGAACATTTCGCCGGTCGTCGTGCTCCAGCGATAGACCGTGCCGGTGCTGTTGGTGGTGTAGTCGGCGCCGTAGAGATGCTGCAGGGCCGCGATGTCGAGCATCATCAGCGACTGGGCATAGCCCCAGGCCTCGTTCGCATAGCCGCCGGTCGTCGAAGCGTCGATATACGAGCGGTAGCTCATGACCGTGTACTCCATGGAGTCGCGGTCGCCCGGCAGGCCGGCCTCGTGGGGATGCTCCAACCCGAGGGCATGGCCGATCTCGTGAATGAAGGTCACGAAGGCATAGTTGCCCTTCACGGGCTTGCTGTAGGCGCCGCTCGACTTGTTGAACCAGGCGTCGCCTCCCTCGGCATCCGTGGTCGGAAAGTAGGCCCAGGCGGTGCTGGGCAGGTTGGACAGGCCGAACCGCAGGTCGGCATGGGCGGTCGCCGTCTCGGTGATTTCGGTGAAGGTGAGATTCGCCACGGAGGCGACCATCGACAGGGCTGTGCGGGCAGTCGTCTGCTGGAGCGAGGTGAGGGTGCCGAAGGTGGCGGTCTCTCCCTCGCCGTAGGAGGTGCCGTAGAGGGAGGAGCCCGTCGGGAAGCTGTAGGTGAAATCGTTGATGGCCCATTTCAGGTTTCCAAGAAGGCCGTCGGTGTAAATGTCGCCAGACGAATTGATTGTTGTAACAGCGGGCATTGCCCCAAGCTCCAAAAGAACTTTGTTATTGCTCTTGCAATGCCTTCAGGCTGGCACAGGGCTGTTAAATTTTCTGCATCAATTCGCTCGTCGACTTAAGGTCATACAGAGAGAAGGCCATGCCTGTGGATTATGGGCAAAAGAAAAGCTTGGCCGTTCGCTTTCTTACTCCACCGTCACCGCCCTAGGTTATGTAAGAGGTTTGGAGACCGACGCCTCGTGCGATACCCACCCCAAATTCTTGAAGAGATCCGCGCCCGGCTGCCGGTTTCGGCTGTGGTCGGCAAGCGCGTGCGTCTCAAGAAGGCCGGGCGGGAGTGGAAGGGGCTGTCGCCCTTCAACGCGGAGAAGACGCCGAGCTTCTACGTGAATGACCAGAAGCAGTTCTATCACTGCTTCTCCTCCGGCAAGCACGGGGACATCTTCACCTTTCTCATGGAGACCGAGGGGCTCTCCTTCCCCGAATCCGTCGAGCGGCTGGCAGGCGAAGCGGGGGTGCCCCTGCCAAAGCTGTCCCAGGAGGACCGGCAGGAGGAGGTCAAGCGCAAGAGCCTCTATGACGTCATGGAGCTGGCGGCCGCGTTCTTCGAGGCTTCGCTTCAGGACCGGGTCGGGACCAAGGCGCGGGATTATCTTGCCGGCCGAACTTTAAGCCGGGACACGCAGGCGCGCTTCCGCATCGGCTACGCCCAACCCGAACGGTTTGCCCTGCGGGACCATCTTGCCGGCAAGGGCGTGCCCATCGACATGATGGTGGAGGCGGGTCTCCTGATCGCGGGCGAGGAGGTGAAAGTCCCCTATGACCGCTTCCGCGACCGGGTGATGTTCCCGATCTGCGACCTGCGCGGCCGGGTGATCGCTTTCGGCGGGCGCGCCATGAGCGCCGACGTGCCGGCCAAATACCTGAACTCCCCCGACACGCCGCTCTTCAACAAGGGACGGCTCCTCTACAACTACCATCTCGCCCGCCAGCCGGCCCATGACCGGGGCACTGTGATCGCCGTGGAAGGCTATGTGGACGTGATCTCGCTCAACGTCGCGGGCTTTCCTCATGCGGTGGCGCCGCTGGGCACGGCGCTCACGGAGGACCAGCTCACGCTGCTCTGGCGCCTGGCAGAAGAACCGATCCTCTGCTTCGACGGCGACAAGGCCGGCCAGCGGGCGGCCTACCGGGCTCTCGACGTGGCCCTGCCGAACCTGATGCCGGGGAGATCCCTGCGCTTTGCCATGTTGCCTGAGGGGCAGGACCCGGACGACCTCGCCCGCGCCAGCGGGCCTGCAGCCGTGGAGCGGGTGCTTAGCTCGGCCAAGCCCCTGGTGGACGTGCTCTGGACCCGGGAGCTTGAGGCCGGACCCCTCGATACCCCTGAGCGGCGGGCGGCCCTTGAGCGGCGCCTGCGCGAATCACTTGCGCTGATTCGCGACGAAACCCTGAAGAAATACTACCGGGAGGAGGTGCAGAGCCGTCTGGCGGCCTTGAGTCCCGACACCCGACTGAGCCGTTTCAACCGCCAAGGTGGCGGCCCCCGGCGGGATTTCCAGAAGCCTCAACCGATGACGCCAAGCTCCCCCTTAAGCGTCTCGCCGATGCTCGCCCGCTCTGCGCTCTTTGCCGGGGGGACGGCCGAAAGTCCGCGGGAAGCGATGATCCTCTGCACCTTCCTGGCCCACCCTGAGCTCCTTCAAAATCACGCAGAAACCCTTGCAGACCTTGAACTTGAGCGCCGCTCCACCCAGATGTTGCGTAATCTCCTGCTCGATGGAGCGGCAAGCGGCGAAACTGCCGACCTCACGGTCATGAGGGCCCGCCTCGAGAGGGCTGGTCTGACGGCCGAGGCCGACAGGCTGACGGCTCTGGTCCGTCCTGGCGACCGGTGGATGCTGGATCCTCACGCGGACCCCTTGCGTCTTGGGGACGCATTGAGGCAAGCCATCACCTTGCATCGCCGCGCACGCACGTTACATAGCGAGCTTCGAGCGGCCGAGCGCGCACTCGCCGAGGATGACAATGAGGCCAATCTCGCCTGGCTGCGGGAGGTCCAGAACCAGCTGTCTTCCGTCGAGGGTGCTGAGGCTGACATGGACGATGCAGCGATCCCCGGGGGTCACTGACGGTTCTGATTTCAGAATGCGGCGGGCAGGGCGGCTGCCGCAGGTTGAGCAGGGGATGGTTAACGGTTAGTCAAGCGACTCACTGTTTATACTTGGCAATGAATTTCGGGTGGCGGAGCTCTCAAGGCTTGCCGCCCTTTCGCGCAGCGCAGGTCCTGTAGGGGGGACAGGCGGGGCGCTGGAGTTGAGCAAAGCATGGCAACGAAGGCAACCGAACGGGACGAAGGCGAGACGGCAGCTCCGGAGCAAACGAGCGACGGGCCTCTGCTCGACCTGAGCGATGCCGCCGTTAAACGGATGATCAAGCTCGCGAAGAAGCGCGGGTATGTGACCTATGACGAGCTGAATGAGGTCCTGCCTCCGGAGGAGTTCAACTCGGAGCAGATCGAGGACGTGCTCGGACAGCTCTCCGAGATGGGCATCAACGTCGTCGAATCGGAAGAAGCGGAAGAGGGCGAAAAGCCTGAGGCCGCTGAAGAGGAAGAGACTGAGGGCGGCGACCTCGTCGAGGCCTCCCAGACCCGCACCGTTGCGGTGCGCGAGACCACGGCTAAGGAGCCGACCGACCGCACGGACGACCCGGTGCGCATGTACCTGCGCGAGATGGGCTCGGTGGAGCTTCTCTCCCGCGAGGGCGAGATCGCGATCGCCAAGCGCATCGAGGCCGGCCGCGAGGCCATGATCGCAGGCCTCTGCGAGAGCCCGCTGACCTTCCAGGCCATCATCATCTGGCGCGACGAGCTCGTCGAAGGCCGGGTGCTCCTGCGCGACATCATCGATCTCGAGGCCACCTATGCGGGCCCCGACGGCAAGGGCGCCCCCAAGGTGGACGCTCTGGGCGAGGGTGGTGAGGCGGAGGAAGAGACGCCCGAGACCGAGGAGGGCATGACCCCGCCCGAGGGCGATCTCGACGACGACGACATGGAGAACAACGTGTCGCTCTCGGCCATGGAGGCCGAGCTGAAGCCGCGCGTGCTCGAGACCTTCGACTCCATCGCCGACAACTACAAGAAGCTGCGCCGCCTGCAGGTCGAGCATGTGGAACAGCGCATGCAGAACAAGCAGCTGACCCCGGCCCAGGAGCGCAAGTACAAGGAGCTCAAGGCGGATATCGTCGCGTCGGTGAAGTCGCTGTCGCTGAACAACAACCGCATCGAGGCCCTGGTCGAGCAGCTCTACGACATCAACAAGCGCCTCATCTCCCATGAGGGCCGCCTGATGCGCTTGGCCGAGAGCCATGGTGTCGCCCGCGAGGAGTTCCTCAAGCACTACCAGGGCTGGGAACTCGACCCGAAATGGGTGCTGCGCGTCTCCAAGCTCGGCGGCAGGGGCTGGAAGGACTTTGTCGCCAAGGCGAAGGACGGCATCCACGACCTGCGCGAGAACATCCACAATCTGGCGAGCGAGACCGGCCTGGAGATCCAGGAGTTCCGCCGCATCGTCATGATGGTGCAGAAGGGCGAGCGCGAGGCCCGTCAGGCCAAGAAGGAAATGATCGAGGCGAACCTGCGCCTCGTGATCTCGATTGCCAAGAAGTACACGAACCGCGGCCTGCAGTTCCTGGACCTGATCCAGGAGGGCAACATCGGGCTCATGAAGGCGGTCGACAAGTTCGAGTACCGCCGCGGCTACAAGTTCTCGACCTATGCCACCTGGTGGATCCGGCAGGCGATCACCCGCTCGATCGCCGACCAGGCCCGCACGATCCGCATTCCGGTGCACATGATCGAGACGATCAACAAGATCGTCCGCACTTCGCGCCAGATGCTGCACGAGATCGGCCGCGAGCCGACCCCGGAGGAACTGGCCGAAAAGCTTGCCATGCCGCTGGAGAAGGTGCGGAAAGTTCTCAAGATCGCCAAGGAGCCGATCTCCCTCGAGACGCCCATCGGCGACGAGGAGGATTCGCACCTCGGCGACTTCATCGAGGACAAGAACGCGATCCTGCCCATCGACGCGGCGATCCAGTCGAACCTGCGCGAGACCACGACCCGTGTGCTGGCCTCGCTCACGCCGCGTGAAGAACGGGTGCTGCGCATGCGCTTCGGCATCGGCATGAACACCGACCACACCCTCGAGGAGGTCGGCCAGCAGTTCTCGGTGACCCGCGAGCGCATCCGTCAGATCGAGGCGAAGGCCCTGCGCAAGCTGAAGCACCCCTCGCGGAGCCGGAAGCTACGGAGCTTCCTGGACAATTAAGACAATTCGGTTCTGACTGGTGTTTCGAAGGCGGGCTTTAAGAGCCCGCCTTTTTCATAATATGAAGCACGTCGCTAAGGGGCTGTGAGCCGATGACCGATCCTGCGCTCAAAAAACCGTCCAGGGCATCGATGAAGGTTACAAAGACGGTTGAGACGGAGCCAGTCTCTGCAACGACCGAGCAGCCAGTTCTTCTCTCGGGCGGCAACCCGCAGATCGCGAAAGGCTATGGCGATGCTCCCGTGCAGGCCTACATCGCCGCCATGCCGGGCTGGAAGAGCGATGTCGGTCGCCGCCTCGATGCGCTCATCACGCGCACCGTCCCCGGCGTGTACAAGGCTGTCAAATGGAACTCGCCATTCTACGGGCTGGAAGTCGAGGGATGGTTCCTCGGCCTCCATTGTTTCGCGAAATACATCAAGGTCGCTTTCTTCCGCGGCACGTCGCTGAATCCTGTTCCTCCTGGCGAGTCCAAGCAGAAGGAAGTTCGCTACTTCCACATCCACGAGAACGATGGGGTCGATGAGGCTCAGTTCACCGCTTGGGTGAAGCAAGCCAGCCAATTGCCTGGCGAGAAATTGTGAGTGGAGCAGGCCAAGCATTCCGGAGAGATCAGCACTTAGAGCGGCTTCTTGAGGGGCTACAGATTCTTCGATCCCAAACTGCCGGTCTTATCCTCCGGCTTTGGAAGAAAGGCTGAAACCACGCCATCCGCCACAAGCGCGTGAAGCTGTCCGATGTAGTTGTCCTCGCGTGACGGCTCCGTCGGGTCGGAGGTCATGGTGACCGTCAATCCGAGGCTCGGGATCACGTAGAGCATCTGGCCACCAAAGCCCCAGGCGTAATGGGCCGTGTACCCGCGCATGTCGCGCATGAACCAGCCGTATCCATAACGGTCGCCTGTAAAGACCGAGGCGGTGCGTGGCGTCCAGGACTCCCTGATCCAGGTCTCCGACACCACGCGCTTGCCGTCGATGGTGCCGCCCTGGCGGTACATTTCGCCGAAGCGATGGAGTGCGCGGGGCGAGAGCGCCATTTCGTTGCCGCCGAGATAGATGCCCTGCGGATCGCGGGTCCAGGGCGCAATGGTGATCTCAAGTGGCTCACCAAGCCACTCGCGGGCAAGCTCCAGCGTGCTGCGCTTCGAGGCGCGGGTGAGCGCTGCGGAGAGCAGATGCGTGCTGCCGGTGGAATAGAGCATGCGCCCGCCGGGCTCATCCACGAACGGCCGCGAGAGAGCGTCGCGTACCCAGTTGCCGCTGCTGATCCAGGCGCCGTAGTTGCGGCCCGATGTGCGTTCCAGCCCAGCCTGCATGGAGAGCAGATGCCCGATGGTGATCTGCCTCACGCGCGGATCGGCATCGGACGGGATGCTCTGGCCGAGGATCGACGCCACCGGCTGCTCCACGCCCTGCAGCACCCCGCGCTCCATGGCGATGCCGACGAGCGCCGACATGATGGTCTTGGAGGCCGACTTGATGTTCGTCGGCCGGTCCAGCCTCGCACCGCCGAGCGCCTGCTCCGTCAGGACGGTGCCGTTGTGGGTGACGATGAGCGAGCGGAGGTTGGGCAGGTCTTTGGCGCGCTCGACGGTCTCCTCGATCAACCGAATGTCGGGGGCGACTTGTGGAGGGGAGGCCGGTTGGGCCCAGGCACCGACGCTGCCGGCGACCAGGAGCAGGAGCGTCAATCCAGCTTTTCGGAAGCCGAGATGAAGACAAGAGGGCATGGTCACTTCGGATATCCTGTTGCCGTCGGACAAGACCCGAGATGGGACCGCGTTCCTCGACCACAAGCTGCCACACACCATTGTGAGCCGCGCCTATCCATGCACCTGGACAGCCTCTGCCCTGCGCCCGCGACATTTGTGCTCCGCCCTGCCGCATATTATTTGCACATGCATTCGTAAATATAAGGCAATTCACATGCTGCAGTCGTGGTTTACCCGGCCGCTCTGGCAGCGGGTCGCGGTGGGCTTTGCCCTCGGCATCATTGCGGGCGTCCTCGCCGGCGAGCAGGCGGCCGTCTGGTTCAAGCCCTTGGGCGACATCTACCTGAATCTCGTGCGGATGATCGTCATCCCGCTCGTGTTCTTCACCATCACGTCCAGCGTGGCAAAGCTCGCGGAAGCCGGCAACGTGGCGCGGCTGGGCTTGCGGACCCTGTTCTGGTTCGTGGCCACCTCGGCGATTGCCGTGCTGGTGGGCATCGCGTTCGGCCACCTGATCGATCCAGGCATGGGCCTGTCGAACCTGCCGCTCGGCGAGGTGAAGCCGCGTACGATTCCGAGCCCGCTCGAGGTGCTGATCGGCATCGTTCCGACGAACCCGATCAAGGCCATGGCCGACACCAACGTACTGCAGGTGCTGTTCTTCTCCGGCATCGTCGGTGCAGCCCTCGTATCGCTTGGCGAGAAGACCGCCGGCATCCGCAGCCTCGTCGATCAGGGTGCAACGCTGGTGTTTCGCATCACCCGCTGGGTGCTGCAGCTCACACCCATCGGCACCTTCGGATTGGTCGCCTGGGTGGTGGGGCGCTACGGCCTGTCGTCGCTGCTGCCGCTCGGCAAGTTCATCGCCGCCATGTATCTCGCCTGCCTGTTCCACATCATCGTGGTCTATGGCGGCCTGCTGAAGCTGCACGGCCTGAAGGTGGGCCGCTTCTTCCGCGGCGCAGCGCCTGCAATGCAGATGGCCTTCGCGACCTCGTCGAGCCTTGCCACCCTGCCGATGTCCCTGCGTGTTGCGGTCGAAAAGCTTGGTGTGCCGCAGAGCTATGCAAGCTTCGCGGTGCCGCTCGGCGCCAACGTGAAGATGGACGGTTGCGGGGCGATCTATCCGGCCATCGCGTCGATCTTCATCGCGCAGTATTTCGGGCTCGATCTCACGGTCACGCAGTATGTGCTCATCGGCCTCACGGCAGTTCTCGGTTCGCTCGGCACGGCCGGCGTGCCCGGCACATCCATCGTGATGCTGACGCTCACCTT
Source organism: Microvirga sp. CF3062 (assembly GCF_036314045.1). NCBI lineage: Bacteria > Pseudomonadati > Pseudomonadota > Alphaproteobacteria > Hyphomicrobiales > Methylobacteriaceae > Microvirga > Microvirga sp. CF3062. The sequence continues at coordinate 42,524 of NZ_JAYGGN010000010.1, read as the reverse complement.
GAGCACCGCCGGTCTGCCGCTGGAAGGTATCGGCTACATCATCGCCATCGACCGCGTAGTCGATATGATGCGCACGATGACCAACGTCACCGGTCAGGTTCTCGTGCTCGTGGCGAAGGAGGAGGGCATTCTCGATCAGGCCGCCTATGACGGCGCCATCGAGACGCGCGCTCCTGCAAGAGAGACGGTTCTCGTCGCAGCCGAGTAAGGATCGCGACAGCCGACCAGCAAAAAGGCGGGCCCAAAGCCCGCCTTTTTCTTTGTCGAGGCTGGTGAACTCAGAACAGGAAGTCCGACGCGCCGATCAGCGAAACCTTCACGTTGAGCAGCGCAATCGACTGGCCGTCGGCCTTGATGATCACATCGTCCGCCCTGCCGTCGCTGTCGCCGTTGCCTTTCGCAATGCTGAGTTCGCGGAAGCTCAGGCCGTTGCCGCGCAGGTCGATGCGGTCGACACCGTTCCTGAAGTCAGTGATCTTGTCGGCGCCCCACTTGCCCGTGAAGCGGAAGGTGTCCGCATCGGAGCCGCCGGAGAGAATGTCGTTGCCGCTGCTCCCGTTGAGCCTATCCTTGCCGCTCTCGCCATAGAGCCGGTCATTGCCGCTGTCGCCCGCAAGAGCATCGCTGCCTGTGCCGCCATAGAGCTTGTCGTTGCCGGATTTTCCGTAGAGCTTGTCGTTGCCGCCCAAGCCCTTGATGGTGTTGGCCGCCGAGGTGCCGGAGAGCGTATTGGCCGCCGCCGTGCCGTTGATCGCGCTGCTGGTGGTTGTGCCGCCTGTCGGATCGATGAGGTCGAGCTTCACGTTCGTGCTGCCGATGGTCACCTGCTTGGTGACTGCGGCGTAGCCGCCCCCTGAGAACGTGACCGCATAGGTGCCGGCCGCCAGGGCCAGGTTGTAGCCGCCTGCGCTTCCCGTCGTGGTCGTGTACTTGGCCCCGGTCCCGCTGACGGCCGTTACGGTGAGGCCGCCAAGCCCCTCGCCGATATCGTAGAACCGGTCGCCATCCTTGTCGTCCATGGTGACGCCGGTCAGGAAGGTTTTGGTTCCTGAGCGGGCGAAGTTCTGCGTCACGAAAGCGGCGTCCCAGGTCAGATAGCCGCCGTTCTGAAACCCGATGCCGGCTTCCTGGAAGTTGCCGTTGAGGATGTTGGCCTTGTGGCCAGGACTGTTCATGAGGTTGGTGTGCAGGAGTTCCACCTCGTCCTGCAGCCCGGCAGGCCCCCGGAGGCTCGCCCAAGCGATGTTCTCGCCCGAGGCATAGGATCCCGTGAAGCTGTAGCCCGCGTTGATCATCCGCTGATGCGGGGACGATCCGCCCAATCCCGTGTGGTTGAAGATATCGGCCGAGATCATCCAGTTGCTGTGCGCGTCCGCCGATTCGTTGAGATCCCCGTTGAAGGCGAGCGGCTGTGCGCCGGTTTTCGCACGCTCCCGGTTCACCAGTTCGAGCATCAACTGCTCGTAGGACGTGGCCTGAGACATGAAGTACCCCTTGTTACTATTCGATTGTCCCAGTTGCCGGGCTTATTGCTTGGTGTCATTTACCTAGAGCTTAAATGGGAAAAAGTTGTGGCACATGTGTTATTTTGTTGCATCGTCTCCAATGCCCTGTCGGGACAGAGATCTTGCCCCGCCTGCGCCGTAGCCCTGGATTGCAGGATCGGAAGGGGATCGACGTCCGGTTCTAGGCTATAGGAGAATCGGAAACGCCGCAGAACGCCTAAGCTTCAGGCTTGGTCCGATCATAAAAGAACGCCATGGACACCAAATCACCCCTCATGCCCGCTGCCCCCCTCCAGATTTCGGCGGAGAGGGTCGCGGTACCCGTCCTGGCCGCCATCAGCGTGTCCCACATGCTGAACGACCTGATCCAGTCGCTGCTTCCGGCGATCTACCCGATCCTGAAGGACAATTACCGTCTCGACTTCGGCCAGATCGGCCTGCTGACACTCACCTTCCAGATGAGCGCATCGCTGCTGCAGCCGCTGGTCGGCATGTTCACGGATCGCAGGCCGCAGCCCTTCTCGCTCGTGGTCGGCATGGGCTTCACCCTCGTCGGCCTGCTGACGCTCTCGCAAGCCCATTCCTATCCGCTGCTGCTTCTGGGTGCCGCGCTGATCGGCATGGGCTCGTCGGTCTTCCATCCCGAATCCTCACGGGTTGCCCGCATGACGTCGGGCGGACGGCATGGGCTGGCGCAGTCGGTGTTCCAGGTCGGCGGCAATGCCGGCACGGCCCTGGGGCCGCTGCTCGCCGCCTTCATCGTCGTGCCTTTCGGGCAGGGCAGCATCGCGTGGTTCTCCGCGGTGGCGCTGCTGGCGATGCTGATCCTGTTCGCGGTTGGGCGCTGGTATCGGGACAAGCTGGTGGAGCTGAGGGCGAAGCCGAAAGCAGCGCAGAAGAGGTCGCACGTGTCGCGCAGGCGCATCGCCCTATCGATCACGATTCTGGTGCTGCTGGTGTTCTCAAAGAACTTCTACATGGCGGGGCTCACCAGCTACTACACCTTCTACCTGATCGCGAAGTTCCAAGTGTCGGTGCAGGATGCGCAGGTCTACCTGTTCATCTTCCTGGGCGCCGTCGCGGCGGGCACGCTTCTCGGCGGCCCGGTCGGCGACAGGATCGGGCGGCGCTACGTGATCTGGATCTCGATCCTCGGCGTGCTGCCGTTCACGCTCCTGCTGCCCTATGCCAGCCTGTTCTGGACGGCCGTGCTGAGCGTCATCATCGGTGTTGTGCTCGCCTCCGCCTTCTCGGCCATCCTCGTCTATGCGACCGAGCTCGTGCCCGGCCGCGTCGGCATGATCGCCGGCCTCTTCTTCGGCTTATCCTTCGGCATGGGCGGCTTAGGCGCCGCAGCCCTGGGGTATCTCGCCGACCTGACGAGCATCGAGACCGTCTACAAGGTGTGCTCGTTCCTGCCGGCCATTGGCCTGCTCGCTTACTTTCTGCCGAAGATCGAGACAGCGCGCTTGAGGTGAGGGCAGCCCTGTCATAGCAGGGCTTCTCTCGCGGCGTTCTCAAGCGCCTTCATCATCATCCGGTACGGTCCCGGCCCGTGGCTGATGCGGGCGACGCCGAGTTCTGCAAGGCGCGCAGCCGGCGGCATGGCTGCGTTGAACATTACGTTCACCGGCAGAGGTGAGCTCTCCACAACACGCGCGATCAATGCCTCGTTGACGAGACCCGGCACGAAGAAGCCATCCGCGCCGGCATCGGCATAGGCCCGTCCGCGTTCGAGGGCTTCCGCACCGAGGCCTTCATGCGCATCTGCCGGTGCGATGAGAAATACATCCGTGCGTGCATTGATGAACGCCGGGATGCCCAGCCGATCGGCTGCGTGGCGTGCTCCCTTGAGACGCGCGGCCTGCTCTGAGACTTCGCGCAAGGGTTTAGTCTCGCGCGAGCTGTCCTCGAGATTGCAGCCGATGGCGCCGGCCTGCAATGCACGGGCGACGGTCGCGCCGACTTCATCAGGGTTCGCGCCGTAGCCGCTCTCCAGGTCGATAGTCACCGGAAGATCGGTGGCAGCTGTGATGCGTTCCAGATTGGCGAGGGCGAGATCGAGGGGCATGTGCTCGCCGTCTTCGAAGCCGTACGCCGCCGCAACGGACCAGCTGCCGGTCGCGAGCGCCTTCGCACCGCTTGCCGCAACGGCTTTGGCGCTGCCCGCATCCCAAACGTTGAACAGAATGATAGGACTTCCCGGAACGTGGAGTGCCTTGAACGCTTGGGCCTTCGTGACTTGATCGGACATCTGTAACCTCAGGTCTGCGATTGTGATGTTGCCATGCGCTGCTCGTGATTCAGCAGCCATTGCTTGCGCCAGACCTTACCGCCATAGCCGGTCATTGATCCGTTGGCGCCGATCACGCGATGACAGGGGACGATGATCGCCACCTGATTGGCACCGTTCGCCCTTGCCACCGCCCGCACCGCGTTGGGACGGTCCATCGCGCCGGCAAGCGCACTATAGCTGCGCCTCTGTCCTGTCGGGATCTGCCTTAAGGCATTCCAGACGGCCGCCTCAAAAGGCGTTCCCTTTTGAACGACGGGCACGTTGAAATCTGCCCGCTGTCCCGAGAAATATTGCTCGACTTCACCGGCAAGCCTGTCGAGCGTCGGATGATGTCCGAAGCGGATCGGTCCGACACGCTCGCGCAGCCGCTTGATCTCATTCGGGAGCGCCTTGCGCTCGGCGAATTCGAGCAGGTGGACGCCGGCATCGTCCACCACGGCCAGCATCGCCCCGATGGGCGTGTCGAGCCATTGCGCCGTGAGGATCTGGTGCGCCGCCATGCGGATCGGCGCATCGCCGATGAGCCTGCTGACGGCCTCGCGAAAGCCGCTGCCGGATTCATAGCCGGCATCGAGCTGGGCATCCATCACCGAGCCTCCCTGCTGCAAGGTGCCGACGGCAAGACCCAGCCGCTGCGACCGGGCATATTGCGCGAAGGTGACGCCGTATTCGCGCTGGAAGGCGCGGCGCACGGTCGAGGGATCGTAGCCCAGCGCCTTCAGGTCGCCCGCGCTCCACCGCCTGTCGGGCTCCGCCGTGATCCGCTCTCTTAAGCTGTGAAGAACCTCGCTCACAGGCGGCTTGATGTCGAGAGGCCTGCAGCGCAGGCAGGCGCGAAAGCCCGCATCCTGGGCAGTGTCCCGGCAGGCGAAGAACACGACGTTGGTGCGCTTCGGCTTGCGGGCCGGGCAGGTCAGGCGGCAGAAGATGCCGGTCGTCTTCACGCCCACATAGGCGAACCCCTCATAAGAGGGATCGCGGGCGATCAGGGCGGCAAAGAGAGTGTCGTCGTCACGGAGCATGGGCATGACGATGTTTTAGCGCAGAGACCGGGAACGTGTCGCCGGAAACGAGGCGTCTATTTTTCTTTTGCCGCGCCTGATGCCTCTATTGCCAGGAATAGTTGAAGCTGATGCTGATACGCTCGGCTTCCGCCTCGTTGAGGGGCACCTCATGCCGCAGCCAGCTTTCCCACAGCAGCACCGTGCCTGGGACCGGTTTCATATAGGCGAACTGCCGGTTCTCCGGCTTCGCCTTGGCCTTGCGCGGCGGGGCCGCCATCATGAAGCCGAGGCGCGGGTCCTCGAGCTTGAGGGCGCTCGCGCCCTCCGGGATCGTTACGTAATAGGTGCCGCTGATCACCGAATGCGGGTGGATGTGCGAGGTGTGGATGCCGCCGGGAGGCAGGATGTTGATCCAGAGGCTGTCCATGACGAGCTTGCGGCCCTGGAGGTCGTATTCCAGCTCCTTGGCGAAGGCCGCCACGTGCTTGTCGATCTCCTTCAGGAGGTCGCCGAACACCGGAACCCGCCAAGGCAGGTCGTTGAGAGACGCATAGGACGTATAGCCCGGATAGCCGTTCTTGGCGCACCAGCGCTGGCCGGCCTCGTCGTCCTCGGCGATGGACAGGGAGGCTGCCTCAAGCTCGGCATTGCGCTGTTCGGCTTTGGTGCCGGTCAACTCGGCACGGTAGACTTTGGTGACGAAAAGCGTATCGATGCTTGCCATGGCTCGGCTCTGTATGGGGCTTGGCCCCTTGTCAAAATGTTTGCCCGATTGAGGCGCATAGCAGCTTTCCCGGGCGAATGCCTCCCCCGACTTGAAGGTTTAATGGGGACACCACACCTTGGCCTTATGATGCTTCCTCCCGCCATAGCCGTCCCGGACGACCTCCTGACCATGGCCCGCAGCTTGGACGCCGAAAGCCTGTCGCGCGTCGTTGCCTTGCGGGACTGGATCGTCACCATCGGGGCCCGGATGGAGGATTCGAACGAGGTCCTGACGGGCTTCCTTAACCGGCTGATCGATCTGGGGCTGCCCATCGATCGGGCCGTCTCGGCCATCGAGGCGCTGCATACGGAATATGCCGGCATCGGCCGATTCTGGACCCGGGAGGAGGGCACGGTCGTGCGCTACCTGCCGCATGGCGACCGTCGCGAGACCATCTATCAGGCCAGTCCCTTTGCCTACGTGAACCGCACTGGCGAGTGGCTCATCATCAATCTCGACGAGACCCGCGACGATCTCTTCCCGGTCGTTCCGGAGTTGAAGGAGGCCGGCTACCGGCAATACGTCACGGTCCCGATCCTGTTCACCAACGGCGCCGAGAACGCGATCTCGTTCGCGACCCGGACGCAGGGCGGGTTTGGCCAGCGGGAGTTGACGATCCTGCGCCTAGTAATGCCCTCTTTCGCACTCGTCACCGAACTGCGCGCAACCAGCAACCGCCTCGACCAGGTGCTGCGCATCTATGTGGGCGACGACCCGCACAAGGCCATTCTCTCCGGTGCCATTCAGCGTGGGCAGGTGACGCGCATCCGCTCGGCCATTCTGTTTGCCGACATGCGCGACTACACGCATATCTCATCGACCCTGAGCCCCGAGAGTGCAGTCGAGCTGCTGAACACCTATTTCGACTGCATCGTGCCGCCTATTGAGGATGAAGGCGGTGAAGTGCTGAAATATCTGGGTGACGGCGTGCTCGCCATCGTGCGCGACAAGGGCGATGACACAGGCGGCGCGGCGCAAGCGGCCCTAACGGCAGCCACCCATGCGCTTCGCCGCATCGAGGTGGCGAACAGCGAGGGGCGTTTCCCGGTGCCGATCAGCGTGGGCTTCGCCCTGCATCACGGCGATGCAGCCTATGGCAATGTGGGGTCCGGCCAGCGCCTCGATTTCACGGTGATCGGACGCGACGTGAATCTCGCAAGCCGCATTGCCGAACTGAACAAGCGGCTGGGTGAGCCGCTCCTCATGTCGAAGCCTTTCGTGGAGCACCTGTGGGGCAACCCTTCGCCGCTCGGAGCTCACGCGGTGGAAGGCTTCGCAGAAGCGATCGAGGTCTATCGGCCCTGAAGCCGCTCACGACTGTGAGGCGCATCGAGTTCCAGGATGGGCCCGACCGGCACGATGCCTGTCGGATTGATGGTTTTGTGGCTCTCGTAATAGTGCCCCTTGATATGCGCCATGTTCACCGTCTCGGCGATCCCATCCGTCTGGTAGAGATCGCGTAGGTAGCCCGACAGATGCGGGTAGTCCGCAATCCGGCGCAGGTTGCATTTGAAATGGCCGACATAGACCGGGTCGAAACGCACCAGCGTGGTGAACAGCCGGATGTCCGCTTCGGTCGGCCTGTCGCCGCAGAGATAGCGGCGTGAGGACAGGCGCTCGTCGAGCGTGTCGAGGGCCTCGAAGAGCGGGCGCACGGCTTCCTCGTAGGCCTGCTGCGCGGTCGCGAAGCCCGCCTTGTAGACGCCGTTGTTGATATGATCGTAGATGCGCGCGTTCAGGCCGTCGATCTCAGGCCGGAGATCCTCAGGATAGTAGTCGCCGTGTTTGGCTCCGATGCCGTCGAAGGCCGCGTTCATCATGCGGATGATCTCGGCGGATTCATTGCTGACGATAGTGCCCCTCGTCTTGTCCCAGAGCACCGGCACCGTCACGCGCCCTGAATAGTCGGGCTTGGCGGCCGTGTAGACCTGATGCAGGTAGCGGGCGCCATGGATGGGGGCCGGGATGACACCGGGACCATCCTCGAAGGTCCAGCCGTGTTCCAGCATGCGCCAATGCACGACGGAGACGCCGATCATCGCCTCTAGCCCCTTCAGCCTGCGCATGATCAGGGTGCGGTGGGCCCAGGGGCAGGCGAGCGACACGTAGAGGTGATAGCGACCAGCCTCGGCTTTGAACCCGCCCTCGCCGGTCAGGCCCGGGGATCCGTCTGCGGTGACCCAGTTGCGGAACACCGCATTCGTCCGCACGAAGCGGCCGCCCGTGCTCTTGGTGTCGTACCACCGGTCCTGCCAGACCCCGTCGACAAGCAGCCCCATTTCTTCCTCCACCGGCCAGGAAACCAGACAGATGGTCGAATTCCGCCCGGATCAAGAGCCGGTCCGGCAAGAGACCATGCGACAGCCGGGACTGGGCCGCCATGGCAGAACCGGCTTGACGGGGGACACGATGTATTACAGGAACATGAAAGGGCGCCGGACGTGCTCCGGCACGGCTAGGAGGGCTTCCTCTTGGACAGAAGGTCGCCCTCCTTCCCTGGAAGGGCCTGTAGCTCAATGGTTAGAGCCGGCCGCTCATAACGGTCTGGTTGCAGGTTCGAGTCCTGCCGGGCCCACCACTCCCTAAGTATCTGACAAAACAAGATAATGATCTGATTTTGGCTCGGAACGTACACCACAACGTACACAGCGAGCTGTCTCATGCATCTCTGGCGCCGTCCCTCTGGCTGGGTTTTCCAACTTCGTATCCCTTCACGATTTATCTACCTCTTCGGTAGTACTCCCCTCCGGTTAAGGTTGGGGCCGATCGACGCTGTCGAAGCACGCCATCGCGCTCGCATCCTTGCAGGGCATGCAACGGTATGGATGGAAACAATGACTAAGCGCGAGACCCTGACCAAGAGCCTCAGCGCGCTCGCAGCCGAGCTGGAGATGCTTCGCCGTGAAGAGCGGAGGGCTACCTTTACGGTCTTGAACGCTCAGACTGCAATAGATGATGAGACCGAAGGGGGATGGTCCGGTGATCCCGACCGGATAGAACATGCCCGTTTGCAGGAGGCCCGAGGTCTGGCTCGACGGGATGCCATCAGAGCCTTCCGGGAGAGGCTTGGAGTCATTGGAATTGCCCTCGACCATGATGGTGCGGCATGGGAAGGGGAGCGTTCCACATATGATCGCGTGGTCTCAACTCTCGCCACACTGGAGAGGGCAGTGGTCCCCCCGCAACCGACGTCTTCCGCTCAGCTCTTGTCGGCGCCTCCATCTCCTCCCTCGCCTGAACCCGCGTCCCAGGGAATCACCAGAGATACCCTCTTCAGTGTTGCGGCCGCTCCTGTCCTCAGTGGGCGCCGCGAAGCGTTAGAATCGGGTGGCGAACGCAGCCGTTATGCCGACCGACTGGATGCGTCGTTCCGGGCGTTCATCGATATCATTGGTGACAAGCCCCTCAAGGATTACCTACCTGGTGATCTTCAGACGTTCGCCACTGTCCTAGGTCGCGTTCCAGCCAACCGGACGAAGATCCGAGCCTTTACGGGGATGTCGCTGCGCGAGATGGCGGATGCGAACGACAGGCTCAAGGAGCCCCGCGCTCGCTTGGCCGAAACCGCTGTTGAAGGATATGTAGCTGAGATCCGGTCCATCTGGCGACGGGCTACTGCGAGCGTGAAGGAAGTTCGAGATCTAGGCTCGGTATCGATTACCATGCCTCGATCCGCTGCGCCTTCCGTCGACCGCGAAGGATTGCGACCAGACAAGTTGAATCCTTGGCTAGCAGCAGCAGCCAGCCGCCCATTATCCGAACCTCATTTCCATTGGTTGCCTCTTGTTGGTCTCATGACGGGCATGCGCCTAGGAGAGTTGGTTTTCCTCCAAGGTACGGACTTCGTGGAGGTTGAAGGTAATGTGGTCATCGATCTCCGCCAGCCAATCATAGTTAACGGCCGAAAACAGCCTCGGCCATTAAAGACGAAGACGTCGCGAAGGCTCGTTGCCTTGCATCAACTTCTTCATGACGCTGGCTTCGTGGAGTGGGCAATGCATCGAGAGGGATGGCTGTTCGATGTCTTCCACACCGCCAAGGATCCCGCCGATGCCGCCCAAAAACGTATGGCGTACTGGATGAAGGAACTCGGAATCCACTCCCGGCAGAGTGGCGTCTTTCACTCGTTACGTCACAATACCAAGGCATGGCTGCGCATCCACATTGGTGATCGCAACGCGGACTTCCAATGCGGGCACGCTCCTACAGGGGTGGGCGCGAACTATGGATTTCGGCTTCTTGAGCCTGAGGAAGTGCAGCAGATCATGCAGGCCCCCTTGCCCCGGAAGGTGGATTTCTCGCCTTACCTGAACCGCAGCACATAGCCAGAGCGAACAATCCCTGTGAAGCGATTTATAGCTTTGTTGCTCTCAGCGATGCTCTACGGCAGTGAGTGGTATTCACTGCCGCCCTACCGCTCTGCGACGAAAGCTTCCGTCACGCTCGGCAGTGAACAGCCTTCATTACGAGCTCTCACTATCAGAAAGAAAATAAGATGAAACTGGTTGAATTGTTCTGCGGCGCTGGAGGGATGTCGCTCGGCTTCAAGCGCGCGGGATTCACCATCTTAAGAGGCTACGATTACTGGCAGCCCGCACTGGATATCCACGAGGCGAACTTGGGATCCCTGCTCCGCAAGGTGAACGGGTATAAAAAGACTCGACAGGCCAACCTAGGGCGGTTCGACGGAGAAGCCCCGGAACTCGGAGACATTCTCACTATCATCCCAGAGATCCTGGAGTTGGCCCCCGATATCATCGTTGGTGGCCCTCCCTGCCAGCCGTGGTCCTCGGCTGGGCAGCGGAAAGGGGAAGAAGACGAGCGAGCGAAGCTTACCGATGCGTTTGCCTACATCGTAGCGTTGGTGAAGCCCAAGTACTTCGTTATGGAGAACGTGCAGGGTCTCCAGCGCTATGCTATCTTCAAGCGCATAACCGCGATCCTCCGGAATGCTGGGTACGGATTGACTGAACAAGTCCTCGACGCGTCGCAATACGGCGTCGCACAAAAGCGCAAGAGGCTGATTTTGGCGGGATGTCTTGGTGAAGCAGACGGCTGGCTTCTTGATCATCTCGACGCGGCGAAATCGCCCAAGCAGATGACCGTCGCCGACGTGCTCGGTCCGGATTTCGGCCGCATCTATTTTCGCCGTGGTCACAACGAAGGAGAGCGACGTTCCCTGTGGTCTTCGGCTGAGCCGGCGCCATCGATTACCTCCACGTTCAGGCGCAGTGCTGGTGATGCCGGGTATGCGTTAAGGGAGGCTGATATCCGGGTACTTGATACGCTTAATGAAGCGGAGCTTCAGGAGACCTGCCGCCTTTTCTGGCTTATGCCAGGTGGGATGAGTAGCGCCGGAACGCGGCGAACGGATCAACCTGCCCCGACGATCTCACATGGAGTACGCGAGCGCCCTGGGGCAAGCTATCGGCCGAAGGAGAGCGATGTCATTGAATTGGACAAGCTACCAATCCCCACATTCGAGCAACTTGCACTCATCGGCGGCTTTCCCGCAAGTTGGGATTGGTCCCCGGTGAAATCAGAATCGGCGCGGATGCAAGCCTTAGCAAATGCGGTTCCCCCGCCGCTTGCGGCATCCGTTGGCAGGTGCATCATGGCTCATTCCAAGGGTGAGCGGCCAGCCGTGATCGACATGACAGTACCGAAGCCCTTCGTGACTTGGCTCCGAAGAAACAAGCCTATGGACCAGGGGCGCCGCAAACAGATTCTCTCCGAATTCAAGGCCGTTCAGCAGCTTGTTGGACAACGCAAGTTCGCAGACGTCGACGCGGCACTGTCGTTCCTTGAGACGGTTCCTGAGTTCAAGGCCTTGGGTACGACAAGGAAGTCGAATCTCCGCAGTGCATTGCGGCTTTACGCGGAGTGCGATGCGGATCTCAATAGGTAGCGCAAGCCATGCGCTGACGGGCGTTGCGTGACAGGCGAGAGCACACCAAGTCATTGATAGGGCGCCAGTTATCCGAGTGTGTCCCGTTTTTCCTATCAATAGTAGTAACTCATCTCAGGGGAAGGGCTTGACCCTTGCGCGGTTCGGCACTCCCCTGAAAGGGACGCCCTGTGTCAGGTAATTCATTGGCGACGGGTCGTGATGGAAGATCATCATGGTCAAATCGCACCTAGTGACGGATACGCCGTGAGTATCGATGTGGAGGCGTTCAACTGGCTCCGGAAACGGACCTATGTGCATGCGAGGACTTGCGGTGACTCTGGCCGCGAGGAAGAGACGCTTGAAGCGTGGTGCATGCAAACACTACAGGCTTGGCTAGAAAAACATCCGGAGGGTAGCGAGATGGCCTCCTCCCAGGTTACCGCGACGGCCCGAAGTGTAGCTCGTTTCGTATCTCACAAGTACGAGCCGCATCGGGCGCCATCCAGGACGACGCGGGACCAGCGTTTAGCCGAGCAGCTAGCGTCACCATTGGCCGTCGAGGACATTCAAGAGCAGGGAAAGCGGCCCACCGTCCGGCGCGTTGCTGACTACATGGGTTCTTCGAAAAGCAAGGCCGGAAGATTTCTCGTTCGTGAAGGCATTGCTCCAGTTCGCGATCGGCGGAAAGCGTCTCTCCCTTCAACGGCCCGTCGTGTCCTTGAAACCTTGGAAGTCATGCTACCCCGGGAACGGGACACTACAGTGAGGCTCGATGATCTCGCCAGCAGGATCTGGCAGAAGTCTGCCAATGCTGCAACGATCCGGCAGCACCGGAAGAGACTCAGTGATGCACTGTCCCAGATCGATAAGGCTGGTCTGGGCCTCAACATTGTCACGTCCTCTGCACTTGCCGCCGTGCGACGGGGACGCCGTTGGAAACCCAATGAGGCGGAAGCCACATTAGCGGCGGCCGAGGCTTCGCCCAACCTTCTCTACCCGAGCGATGCGCTTCCAGAGCGCGCGATCGGCGGACCATTCTGGACATCGCCCGAAGTGCTGGATGTGATGACCATGCTGCGGGTGGCAGCGCAGGAGCGACTCCCGTACCTCGACCTCGGTCGCTTTATCCATGCCCATAGGCTCGTGATCGACCCTCAACCGCTGCTAGACATCATGTGGCGCTACAGCCAGCCAGAGTACTCCCGGGATGACATGCTGGAGCGGGTGCGTCGCAAGGCTTCCGAACTCCTTGAGCCACGGAATGTAAGACGCCGTTACAAGCCGCGATGGAAGGATAGACGCCGCTACTTGGCCATACCACTGCGCAAGCTCGCCAACAGCGTCCACATGCTTACCGAGGATGGATATTGGGGGCGGCCTGCACCCGATGCTCTGGACACGGCTCTACGAGAGACGAGATACCTGGAGCATGTTGGCGAGGATGCCCGTACCCGCATAGGCATGTTGGGGGCGATTATCGAGGCGATGTGGGAGCAGGACGACAGTACAAATCCCAAGGCTGCCATTGCAATGTGCAGGCAGCTTGCTCGGGCTGAAGAGGCTGGGCAATGGACGCCCGCGGACGGGCACGTCCTCAAGCCTGAGCCCGTGTACAGGAATGCCCTCGAAGTCCGGGACGACATACCTTTTTAGGATGCGCGTGACAGGTATGGAACGAGTAACTTATTGATATCGAATATGATTCCGCATCGTGTCCCGTTTTCTTTATATCAATATCAATGGGCTGGTTGAAGAATAGGACCATTCGAGCGGCACTACCTAGCTTCCCGGGGGCGAGGCACAGTCAATCACTGACCTGAGCAGCACCCCAACGGCTAGGTTCAGTGCTGAGTGTTGTGGCACTTCCGGTGATCCGCAAGGACCTCAATGATCCGGCACTCGGAGATCTGTCGATGGTCGCAGGTGACCATGGCCTCCAATTCGTCGCGAAGGGCGGTCAGGCGTGCGATCTTATCCTTCACCTCATCCAGATGGGCTTTAGTGATGTCATGCACCTCGCCGCAGCAGCGGTCGGGATCCCCGGCGAGACCCAGAAGCTGCCGGATCGCCTCGACCTCGAACCCGAGCTCGCGGGCATGACGGATGAAGTTCAGCCGGCGGACGTCCTCGGGACGGTACCGCCGCTGCTGGCCCTCAGTCCGGGTCGGCTCGGCTAGCAGTCCGATCTGCTCGTAATACCGGATGGTCGGGATCTTCACCTCAGTTTTCCGGGACAGCTCGCCAATCGTCAGGGACATCGAAAAAAAACCTCTTGAACCTCTAGCCGCTAGAGGATGTAGCGTGCGGGCGAATCAAAGTGAAGAGGTTTGTGATGTGTGAGGCATGCAACATGCCCAGCGCCGCCGAGGAGAAGACCGAGGCTGGGCCCCCAAAGGAACAGCGCACCCGCTACAGGGTCTCCGGAATGGACTGTGCCTCCTGCGCCGCCAAGATCGACAACGCCCTGCGGCGCACCCCGGGCGTCGCGGACGTGAACGTGTCGGTTCCGGCTGGGACTGTGACCGTTGCCCATGACGACACGGTCGTCCCGGCAGCCTTGGCCCAGAAGATCAAGACGCTCGGGTACAAGGTCACGGGGCAAGGACCCGCGGATGTCGCGGCTTCGCCATCGAAATCCGGCGATCATGGTCATCATGATCGTGATGATCACGATCATGCTCATGGTGACCACGATCACGGTGCCGAGGCCACGGCCGGCCTGCATGGGCACATGCATGATCATGGCGCCGCCGAAGGGCCCTGGTGGAGGAGCCAGCGCGGCCTCCTGACCATCGCCTGCGGTCTGGCGCTCGTGGCGGCCTATGTCATCGGGCAGCTCGTGCCGGCAACGGAGCGTTGGGCGTTCCTTGCCGCCATGGCCATAGGACTGGTGCCGATTGCTCGGCGCGCGCTCGTGGCAGCCCGCTTCGGCACCCCGTTCTCCATCGAGATGCTCATGACCATCGCCGCCGTCGGCGCCGTGATCATCGGCGCCACCGAGGAGGCGGCCATGGTGGTCTTCCTGTTCCTCGTCGGCGAGCTCCTCGAAGGCGTTGCCGCGGGGCGTGCGCGCGCAAGCATCCAGGGTCTCACCAAGCTGGTCCCCAAGACCGCTCTGCTGGAGCGCGACGGCAGGACCGAGGAGGTCCAGGCCGAGAGCCTTGCCGTTGGCTCCGTCATCCTGGTGCGCCCTGGCGACCGCGTTCCCGCGGACGGTGAGATCGTCTCGGGCGAAAGCGCCGTCGACGAGGCGCCCGTCACCGGCGAGAGCGTACCCAAGCGCAAGGGCGTCGATGACACCGTCTTCGCCGGCACGATCAACGGCGACGGCGCGCTGCGCGTGCGCGTCACGGCGGCGGCTCAGGACAACACCATCTCGCGCATCGTGCGCCTCGTTGAGGAGGCGCAGGAGGCCAAGGCCCCGACCGAGCGCTTCATTGACCGCTTCTCGCGCTACTACACTCCGGCCGTCCTCGTCGTCGGCGCCCTTGTCGCCATCGTGCCGCCGCTCCTCTTCGGCGCACCGTGGGGTGAGTGGGTCTACAAGGGTTTGGCGATCCTGCTGATCGGCTGCCCGTGCGCGCTCGTCATCTCGACCCCGGCTGCCATCGCCGCCGGCCTGTCGGCGGGCGCCCGCCGGGGCCTGCTCATGAAGGGTGGGGCCGTGCTGGAGAGCCTCGGCAAGATCACGATAGCGGCCTTCGACAAGACCGGCACGCTGACCGAGGGCAGGCCCAAGGTCACGGACGTGATCCCGATGGCACGTTCCGAACGCGAGGTGTTGTCGCTGGCGGCGGCCCTAGAGACCGGATCGAGC
Organism: Microvirga sp. CF3062; assembly: GCF_036314045.1. NCBI lineage: Bacteria > Pseudomonadati > Pseudomonadota > Alphaproteobacteria > Hyphomicrobiales > Methylobacteriaceae > Microvirga > Microvirga sp. CF3062. The sequence goes on along the minus strand of NZ_JAYGGN010000010.1, from coordinate 27,246 downwards.
CATCCGCTCGCCACGGCGATCCTGGCCAAGGCCGCGGAGGCCAAGGCCCCGATCCCTCCGGCGGCCAATGGCGCCGCCGTCGGCGGCAAGGGCGTGACCGGCAGCGTCGGTGGGGTGTCGCTGTTCCTCGGCTCGCCCAAGGCCGCGGGCGAGAAGGTCGCGCTCCCGCCCGAGGCTGAGGCTCGGATCGCAGCCTTGCAGGAGGAAGGCAAGACCGTCTCGGTTCTCCTGGCCGGGGATCAGGTCGCGGGACTCATCGCCATGCGTGACGAGCCGCGGCCCGACGCCAAGGCCGGCCTCGAGGCCCTGAAGAAGGCCGGCGTGGAGGCCGTGATGGTCACCGGCGACAACCGCCGCACGGCGCAGGCCATCGCTGCTGGTCTCGGAATCGAGCCACGGGCCGAGCTGCTGCCGCAGGACAAGCAGGCCATCGTCCGCGAGCTCCAAGCCCAAGGGCAGGTGGTCGCCAAGATTGGCGACGGCATCAACGACGCCCCGGGCTTGGCCGCCGCCGACGTCGGCATCGCCATGGGAGGCGGCACCGACGTGGCGCTGGAGACCGCCGACGCCGCCGTCCTGCACGGCCGCGTGACGGACGTGGCTCGCATGGTGCGCCTGTCGCGGGACACCATGGCCAATATCCGCCAGAACATCACCATCGCGCTCGGCCTCAAGGCCGTGTTCCTGGTGACAACCATCCTCGGCATCACGGGTCTGTGGCCCGCGATCCTCGCCGACACGGGCGCGACGGTGCTGGTCACGGCCAACGCCATGCGCCTGCTCGCAGCGGGGGGACGGGTGTGATGGCGGTCGCAAGAAGGATCGGCCGCCTCCTGGAGGTTACGGTCCCTGTGGTTGTGCTCGATCAAGTCGCCAAGGGGCTCGCCCGGGCATCCCTCACGCCTGGCGAAGTCCACGAGATCCTGCCGTTCGCGAACCTGCGGCTGGGATTCAACAGGGGGATCAGCTTCGGCCTGCTGCCGGCCGACGAGGCGTGGGGAGTGCTTGCCCTGATTGGCATCACCGTCCTCATCACCATCGGCATGGCTGTCTGGAGCGTCAGGGCACAGGCCTGGCAGGAGAGTATGGCTCTGGCCCTGATCCTTTCCGGCGCCGTCGGCAACCTGATCGACCGGGTGAGGGACGGCATGGTGACCGACTTCATCGATCTCCATGTCGCGAGCTACCACTGGCCGACGTTCAACGTGGCCGATATCGCCATCACGTTCGGCGCGATATGGCTCGTGGCGGACAGCCTCGGGATCGGTGCCCGCCGGAGGGAGGCGGCATGATGCCTCCCGCCATCGTTCCCGTCCTGCTGCTCGTCGGACTCGGTGCGGCCTTCGCGGTGCTCACGCGCCGCGTGTCGCAGCGCCTCGGCCGCTCGGCGGACAGGTTCGGCAGGGGCGACACCGCTCATGACTTCGTCGGGCGGGTCTACCGCGTCGGCGGCTCCGTCCTGTTCCTCTTCATGATGGCGCGAGTGGCAATTCCGGAGGCGGACGGCCTCGCCGGCCTCATCCCGGGGCTGACGCGGCCGCTCCTCGCGTGGAGCGGTCTGGCAATCATGGTCGGCGGCAGCGCCATCATCCTCATCTCCCAGGTGCAGATGGGCACGTCGTGGCGCATCGGCCTCGATCAGGATCGAACGGGCCTCGTAACGACTGGCCTGTTCGCATGGTCACGCAACCCGACATTCCTCGGCATGCTCGTGGTGGTGTCAGGCGTGTTCCTTGTCGCACCAACAGCCGTTACCGCGTCCGTCGTCACTGTCGCATGGATCTCCTTCTCGGTGCAGATCCGCATGGAAGAGGAGCATCTGCTGCGCATGCACGGTGCCGACTACGAACGGTACAGAGACGCCGTTCCGCGCTGGATACTCCCGCGTGGGATATTGGGCGCAGCGCGGGTGGAGAGGGACCAATCTGTGAATCCTGGATGAGACAGAGGCGAATGCCTCAATCCTGCCTGACTTACAGGCAGTCTGTGCGTCACAAGGTCCTGCTTTCCGCAAGTCGATGTCCTTGCGGTAAGGCAGGGTTAAGGCGGATGGGTTAAGTGAAGCGGGGAACCGTCCAGGAGAAACGTCCGGGCGGATCGTCAAGGAATGCGGGGATCCCCATGATGAAGCGTATCGCAATGGCTGCGAGCCTCGTGCTCGCGCTCGCCGCCTGCCAAGGCGAGGGCGGCTCCGTAAGCTCCACGCGCCACCTGGCGCCGATCCCGCCCGCCACCATGGCGTTGATGTCGACCAAGGGCATGTCCAAGGACGATCCGATCTTGATGCGGTCCTTCAAGAAGGAGTCCGAGATCGAGGTCTGGAAGCGCGGCCGTGATGGCAAGTATGCGCTCCTCAAGACCTACCCGATGTGCCGCTGGTCGGGCCAGCTTGGGCCGAAGGTGCGCGAGGGCGACCGCCAGGCGCCCGAGGGCTTCTACACGGTCACCCCGGCGGCCATGAACCCGAACTCGCAGCTCTACCTGTCGTTCAACCTCGGCTACCCGAACGCGTACGACCGCGCCCATGGCCGGACGGGATCCCACCTGATGGTGCATGGCTCGTGCTCGTCGATGGGGTGCTTCGCCATGACGGACGAGGCCATCTCCGAGGTCTACGCCCTGGCGCGGGAGTCCTTCGCCAGCGGCCAGCGCGGCTTCCAGTTCCAGAGCTTTCCGTTCCGGATGACCGCCGAGAACCTGGCCAAGCACCGTTACGACCCGAACATCGCGTTCTGGAGGAACCTCAAGGAGGGCTCGGATATCTTCGAGGTCGCTAAGGAGGAGCCGCAGGTCTCTGTTGCTAACCGGCAGTATGCGTTCGGGGGCAACGCCTCCGTGATGGCCGCGGTCGCGCAGAAGCGCCAGGAGGACGAGCAGGAGGTTGCCGAGTTGGTGGCCAAGGGTGTGCAACCGATCAGGCTCGTCTACGACGACGGCGGCCAGCACCAGACCTTCCGGCAGGCGCTTGCCGGTGACACCTCGGCAGACGGTAGCTCGCTTGCCGTCGACGTGAGCGCCCGAAACCGCCTTGGAGACGTGAGCCGGCCGGAGGCCTTGGCCGCGGGGCCGCAGGAGATCGTCCTTGCCGCCAATGGGAAGCCGAGGCAGGAACCCCCGTCGGCACTGGCCTATGCCTCGCAGAAGCCGGCCGCAGGCCAAGCCCGCGCAGCGGAACAGTCCGGCAGATGGCAGACACCTGCTGCCGCGGCAGCGCCTGAGCCAGCGGCTCCTGCCTCAGGTGGTGAGCGGCCTTCCACCTTCGGGCGCGTGCTCGCGTTCTTCGGCGGCTAGCCGGACATCCGCGAAAGAGGCTGCCCCGCAAAACCAGACACAGGAGCCGCGCCCCAACAGGTGCGGCTTCAATGTTTCCGGAATGGCACTGTGTCGTGGCCGGGCACCCTCGACCTAGGGGGGCGCCTTGGGGGCAAGGGAATGGGCCTGCGGATCCTCCCGATGGCGCTGGTCCTCAAGCTCACGGGTTTTCACGAACGAGACTGCGTAAAGCATGACGACCAGGCCAAGAAGCGTCAGGGCCAACGCAAGATTCCTGCGACGTCTCCGTTCCTGCCAGTCGTCCATCTTCGCGTCCCTCCGGCATATCGGGCATGCGGACCTAGCACCTCAAGCCAGCAGAGGTTCAAGGCCCTTTTCCGGAACAGGGCGCTGGCCCTGCCGGCAGGCACGGGAATGCAAGCCGCCGGGTCTGGGCGCCGGAGGCGAGGGCCAGCTCGGCGGATGACCCGAACTGCCCTCGGGAAGCGAACGATGCCGTTATTGACCTGCGGTGGCTGTCGGGGAGAAGAACGCGCCACCGAGCGAGGCCCAGGTCGAGCCATTGTCGCCTTCGCGCTTGATGTAGGTATAGCCCGTCCTGTGCCAGGGCAGGATGGCGTCGCGCTTGTTGTCGAGGATGAGGTCGCCCCGGTCTGTGCGAACCATCATGACCGCGTGCCCCGCGCCCTCCTCGTCGATGACCACGGTCATCCGGAGCGCGCGGCGGGGGAAGCCAGCCTCGGCCAGGCGCTTGCGCTTGACGAGCTGGTAGTCCTCGCAGTCACCGTAGCCATCCTCGGCGTAGCCCCAGAGATCCTCGACGCCGAGGTGGTCCTTGTCGGTTCTGGACTTGATCTCAGCGTTCACCTGCCGATTGATCCGGTTCAGGGTCTGCCAGTCCTTGGCCGAAAGGGTAATCGTGGTTGGTTCGGAAACATCGACGGCGCATTCGGACGGGTTCTGCTCGCAAAGGCGCACCCAACCCACGATCGGCTTCGCGGTGCCGACCATCGCGACGGGTTTTGAGACGGACGGCATGGCGGTTACGGTCTGCGCCTGCACCCCGGTGCCGATGAACGCAAGGCCCAAGGCGAAGCCCGCAAGGCGAAGCGTGTTCCGAAGAGAAGGCCGAGTGTTCAGAGACCCGAAGAGAGGTTGCCGCATTGCCCCACCGATGTGCCGTTAAGGTTTTGTTCATCAAACCTGACACAACGGGCCGGAGCCGCTCAAGGCAAAAGTTAAACGAGAGTTAACTGGTCGCACCCTGTTTCGTTCCGGAGATTTCGTTAACCATGTCCTGCGCGCAATGTCGCAGCGGTGATCTCCAGACGCCCGCTGACGTCATCGAATGAAAGGGCATAGTGGACGTCCGTGCTGTCCTGGTGCGCTTCGCCAACCGTGAGAGCGGCGTCGCCCAGTTCAAGAAGAACCTCACTGCGTCGGTCCGCAACCATCCCGGGATCGTAGACGACCATGGTCGCCCCGAGCACGGTCAGGGTGTCGTCGACGAGCTTCGTCGCCGCCGCATTGTCTCCTTGGCGAAACGTGGCCGCGATCATGATCCGCTCGGTGCCGGGACGGTCCGGCGGGCCAACCACTTCGATGTCGACCTGACGCGCGGCGAAACGGCAGCGGCTGCTGGCTACACATGAGGTTTGCCGGACACGAAGATCGGTGCCGACCTGTCGCAGCGCCGGATTGACAGTTTCCGCATACGTCGACGGCGGACCATCAAACGGCTCGGCCGTGGCTTGGGACGCAAGGGCGAACGTTGCTATGGAAAAGGCAAGGACTGGTCGCATGGCCCCTCCGAATACTGCCGATATGCCACCTGAGCATCATGGCACGCGCATGACCCACCTTTCATTTCGGATGCCGTTTTCCCCGTAAAAATTGAGCACGGCTCAACGGCTGCAATGTCCCGGTTGCAATGGGTCGTTTTACCTCTCCGCCGGACACAAGCTGTTGATTGTGCCGCGCTTCACATTTCAGGGGGCATGTGAGAGGTTCCCGGCATGAAGCCGTGGCTCGCCATCATACGTCTGCTCTCGATCCTTGCGATCGTTGGGCTCGTGCTTGCCCCGTTCACCGTTCCCGCGGTGGCCGGCGAGATGACTGCGCCCATGACGAGAGCCGGCACCCAGATGGAATCGGTGGCGTCAGGCCATGGCGTGACGACGATCGAGGTGCCGTGCTGCATGCCAGAGCGGCCGTCCATGCCTGAAGGCTCGATGGCCTGCCCGCTTGCGGCCCTGTGCCATGCCAAGATCGTCGAGGGCGTTTCGATCGCCAGCGTGGTGGTGCGCTGGTTCAGCCCCGCACAGGCTCTGGTTCCCGGGGATGATGCCGCTCCGGAGACACTGGCCCAGGCTCCGCCTGCACGGCCCCCACAAGCCTGAGGATACCGCCGGCGCAAGTGCCGGAAGCCGCGCGGCCGTCACTGCGCGCCGAGGCTGGCCCCTTCATGTCATGGCCGCCGTCAACCCTGGGCACGCTCTCTCGGGTTGCCCGTTCCCATGGTACCGGACCGACCCCGTTACCTGGTTGCAAATGTGATGAAGTCCCCAACGAGGGGCGAAAGACATCAAAATGACGAAGCGATTTCTCGTTGCTCTCCTATCTACCCTGGCCATCGGCAGCATGCCGTCTGCGATGGCACAGGTCGCTGAAACCTATCGCGCCGGAGCCATCGTGGTGGAGGCGCCTTGGTCCCGTGCCACGCCCGGTGGCGCCAAGGTGGGCAGCGGCTACATGCGGATCAAGAACACCGGGTCGGAGCCCGACCGCCTCGTCGGCGGCTCCACAACTGTTGCCGAACGCTTCGAGGTGCACCGCTCCACGGTCGTCGAGGGCGTCGCCCGCATGGAGCCCGTCACCGGAGGCCTGGAGATCGGCCCCGGTCAGACGGTGGAGCTGAAGCCGGGCGCGCTGCACGCCATGCTCGTCAACCTGCGGCAGGGATTGAACCCGGGCGACACGGTGAAGGGCATGCTCATCTTCGAGAAGGCGGGCGTGCTCAAGATCGAATACCGGGTCGGCGGCATCGGGGCACAGGCCGCCCCGGCGGCTGCCAACGTTCACCAGGGCCACTGAGGCGGTGCAATGTCATCAACTCTCAAGATCATTCGCTGGATCGCATTTGGGCTCATCACCGTCCTGCTGCTCCAGATCGGTTTCTTCGCTTGGCACTGGTACCGCGGGGAGACGTCCGGTTCTCGGTTCGCCCAACCCATCATCACGACGACCGGAGTTCCGGACGTCGGTGGCCCGTTCTCGCTGGTGAACCACCGGGGGGAACGCGTCACGCAGGACACCTTCAAGGGCAAGCCGACGGTCTACTTCTTCGGCTTCACCCACTGCCCGGAGGTGTGCCCGACGACGCTGTTCGAGATGACGCAGCACCTGAAGGATCTCGGTCCCGATGCCGACCGCCTCAACGTCGTCTTCGTGACGGTCGACCCGGAGCGGGACACGCCCGAGCTGTTGAAGACCTACATGGAAAGCTTCGATCCCCGCATCGTCGCGCTCACCGGCACGCCGGAGGAAGTGACCGCGGCGACGAAGGCCTTCCGCGTCGCCTACCGCAAGGTCCCCACCGAGGGCGGCAACTACACGATGGAGCATTCGGCCTCAGTGATCGTCACGGACGCACAGGGCGGGTTCGTCAGCCTGATCGACTACCACGAAGACAAGGCAACGGCGCTCGCGAAACTCAAACGAGCGATCCGGGGATAGGACATGAGCCAAACCGCCACCACTCGTCACGTGACCATGCCCGATGGGCTGCTCACAACCTCAGGCCGTCACACGTGGGCGTACCTGTTCGCCGCCTGGATCATCGCGCTTACCGCAACCTTCGGGGCCCTGTTCATCGGCGAGGTCATGGGGCAGGCGCCCTGTAACCTGTGCTGGCACCAGCGCGTCTTCATGTTCCCGCTCGCCGTCATCCTGTCCGTGGCGACGTTCCGCGAGGATACCGGCGTCTGGCGCTACGCCTTGCCAATCGCCGCGCTCGGGTGGCTCATCGCCGCCTTCCACTCGCTGCTCTACGCCGGGATCATTCCCGAGGCGATCAAGCCCTGCGGACAGGGTCCGTCCTGCTCCAGCGCCGACATGACCGTTCTGGGCCTGCCGCTTCCCTACCTGTCGCTCGCGGCCTTCACCGCCATCGCCGTTCTTCTCGCCCCCATTCGCCGAAAGGTCTCCAATGTCTAAGCGCCTCCTCGTCATCCTGACCGCCCTGATCGTGGTCGCCGCCTTCGCCGGTGGCGCGTTCCTGTATGACCGCTCCGGCAAGGGCGCCGAGCCTGCCTCCGCGGCCACCGTCGCCAACGGCACCCTGGTCCGGCCGCACTCGCCGGTCATCGGCCCACCAGAGGCCCCGGTCACCATCGTGGAGTTCTTCGATCCGATGTGCGAGGCCTGCCGGGCCTTCTATCCCATCGTCAAGCAGATCCTCGCGGACTTCCCGAAGGACGTGCGCCTGGTCCTGCGGTACACGCCCTTCCATGAAGGGTCCGACATCGCAGTCTTCATCCTTGAGGCGGCTCGAGGACAAAATAAGTTTGAGCCGGTTCTCGAAACCCTGCTGGCGAACCAGCCGGAATGGGCCGCACATGGCGCGCCGGATCTCGACAAGGCCTGGCGCTTCGCCGCGGCCGCGGGCCTCGATGTGCAGCAGGGCAAGAAGTTGGCATCCACACCCCTTATGGGTCGTATGCTGGAGACGGACATCGCCGACGTGAAGGCCAACAACGTCCAGCAGACGCCGACCTTCTTCGTCAACGGCAAGCCGTTGACCAATTTCGGGCCGCAGCAGCTCCGCGAGTTGGTGCAACGCGAGGTCGACCAGGTGCGGAAGGGATCTTGATCCGCCGTATGCTCACGTGCTCCGCAAGGACGACCGCCGCGGCTTTGTGCGGCGGTCCCATGATAGATTGAAGGTTCGATGCTCAGCGTCTCGATTCCGGCTGCGGTCCTCGGCGGCCTCATCAGTTTCCTGAGCCCCTGTGTCCTGCCGCTGGTGCCGCCCTACCTATCGTTCCTGGCGGGCACAACCTTCGACCGGCTGAATGCGGGCGACAGCGCCGTTCGCTGGCGGGCGGTTCTGGCCGCGCTCCTGTTTGTCGCGGGCTTTTCCACGGTCTTCATACTGCTCGGCGCGACCGCCTCGGCGCTCGGACAAGTGATCCGCCAATACCTCGATGTCCTGAGCACCATTGCCGGGGTCTCGATCATCGTGATGGGGCTGCACTTCCTCGGGGTGTTCCGGATCGGGCTGTTCTACCGCGAGGCACGGTTCAGCGTGACAAGGCCCGTCGGTCTCTGGGGCGCGTACGTGATGGGACTCGCCTTCGCCTTCGGCTGGACGCCCTGCATCGGCCCGGTGCTGGCCGCGATCCTGACGGTGGCCGGATCGGAGCAGAGCGTCGCGCAGGGGGCCCTGCTGCTCGCTGCCTATTCGGCGGGCCTCGGCATTCCCTTCCTGCTCGCCGCTTTCGCGATGAAGCCCTTCGTGGCGCTCCTGAAGCGGATGCGCTCGCGCTTTCCCTTGGTGGAGAAGGTCATGGGCGTCCTCCTCGTCCTGACCGGGATCGCCTTCCTGACGGGCTGGATCACCAACATGTCGTACTGGCTCCTGGAGACGTTCCCGGCTCTTGCGACGTTGGGCTGAGGTCCGGCGGAAACCACCCAATGGACGAGTCAGGTGCCGATTGCTTCCCGGCGTTCAGGAACCCTTTCGCGGGTCGTCTTTCGGCCGTAGAGTTCCAGGCGGTGGCCGACGAGGTCATACCCGAGTTCCCGCGCGACCACAGCCTGAAGCCGCTCGATCTCCTCGGAGCGGAACTCGATCACTGTGCCCGTATCCACATCAATCAGGTGGTCGTGGTGCCGCTTTGCGGCTGGTTCGTACCGCGCCCGCCCGTCCCGAAACTCATGTCGCTCAAGGATGCCAAGTTCTTCGAAACGCTTCATGGTCCGGTAGACAGTCGCGAGGGAGATACGATCGTCCTCCTCGGCAACGCGGCGGTGCAGTTCGGGAACATCGGGATGGTCGTGGGCGCTGGCAACAACCTGCGCGATGAGCTTGCGCTGGCCCGTAAGCCGGAGGCCCTTGGCCCGGATCTGAGCTTCAATCCTGTTGGTCATATGCACTGACTCCCAGGTGGCCGAGGTCAGCCTACCACAAAATCCACCAGGAGCTTGACGTTCAAGGTCACGATCACCGCGGCTATGATCCCCGCGAAGCCCACGAGCCACACCGGAGCGACGAGTGCGCCCATCTTCGCCTTGCTTGACGTGAACATGATGAGCGGGATCACGGCGAAGGAGAGTTGCAGGCTCAGGATGACCTGGCTGAGGATCAAGAGCTGGGCGGTGCCGCTCTCACCGTACCAGATCGTCACGATGGCTGCCGGAACAATCGCCACCAAACGGGTGACCAAACGGCGCAGCCACGCCGGCAGGCGGATGTTGAGGAAGCCCTCCATAACCGCCTGGCCGGCAAGGGTCGCGGTGACCGTTGAATTGAGGCCGCAGCAGAGAAGCGCGATGCCGAACAGCGTCGGCGCGATGGCGGCGCCCAGGAGCGGTGAGAGGAGGCTGTGTGCTTCCCCGAGTTCCGCCACCTCGGGGCGTCCGGTTGTGTGGAATGCCGCCGCGGCGAGGATCAGGATCGAGGCATTGATGAAAAGCGCAAACATCAGCGCGACCGTCGAGTCGATGGTGGCGAACTTCAGCGCCTCGCGCTTCTCAGGCAGTGAGCGCCCGTACGAACGCGTCTGCACGATGGCCGAGTGCAGGTAGAGGTTGTGGGGCATTACGGTGGCGCCCAGGATGCCAAGCGCCAAGTAGAGCATTTCTGGATTCGTCACGATCTGGGTTGTGGGAGCAAACCCGCGGATCACCCCGCCCCAATCCGGATCCGCCAGCGCGATCTGCACGCCGAAGCAGACGGCGATGACGCCGAGCAAGGCGATCACGAAGGCCTCCAGGTACCGGAACCCGAGCCTCTGCAAGTAGAGGATCAGGAACACGTCGAGTGCGGTGATGATGACGCCGATCTCGAGCGGGATCCCGAACAGGAGGTTGAGGCCGATGGCCGTGCCGATCACCTCCGCCAAGTCGGTCGCCACGATGGCCAGCTCGGCTAGGAGCCAGAGTGGCATGGCGATGGCCTTGGGAAAGGCATCGCGGCAGGCCTGAGCGAGATCACGTCCTGACGCGATGCCGAGACGCGCGCAGAGCGATTGCAGCACGATGGCCATGATGTTCGAAACGAGTGCAACGACAAGGAGCGTGTAGCCGAACTTCGAGCCACCGGCGATGGAGGTCGCCCAGTTGCCCGGGTCCATGTAGCCCACGGAGACGAGGTACCCCGGGCCCACGAACGCGGCAAGCTTGCGCAGGTTGCCCCCGATCCGGGGCACCGCCACCGTGCGATAGACCTCCGAGAGTGGTGCGTCCCGCCGCGGCTGGCGCCAGCCCGTCAGTCCGTCGTCAAGATCGGGGGCTCGGGCGTCCATGGTCAACTCCGGCGTTATTGCAGTTGCAAGTGATTTGCAAGAAAATGGCACAGTTCGCCCCGGTTGTGAAGTGTGACCTCCGCGGCGGCTGGATGAACCTGCGACGTGGCGTTCACTGGATCGGCTCCGGGCCTCCGGCCTATCCCGGGGGTCGGCCAACCCCGCATGCCGCCTGCACGGCGTTCCGCAGGGTCGGAGGCCAGGTCTCATGATCGACAGCGCGGATCCGAAGCGGTAGTCCTCGGGGAGCTTGCAGTCGGCACGTGGGTGACGCGCCCATCGCGGACTCGCGAGCGGGACGGCCCGAACGCAAGGATCTCCTGCCATGCCCTTGAATGCCCCTGTCATGCGACGCGTTGCGCTCCTCGCCGCGCTCGTCCTACCCCTGGAGGCGGTGGCCCAGCCGGCTACCTTCACGCCGGAGCAGCGCGACGCCATCGGAGGCGTCATCCGGGAATATCTCCTCAAGAACCCGGAGGTGTTGCAGGAGGCCTTCACCGAGCTTCAGCAGCGGCAGCAGGAGGCCGAGCAGGCGGGCCGGGCGGAGGTCCTGACCTCCGAGCGTGCCAAGCTCGAGAACTCGCCCCGCGATTTCGTGATCGGCAACCCGCAGGGCGACGTCACCATGGTCGAGTTCCTCGACTACAACTGCGGCTACTGCAAGCGGGCCGTCGCCGACGTGAAGGCGCTCATCAAGGCCGATCCCAAGCTGCGGGTGGTGATCAAGGATTTCCCAGTGCTCGGCCCAGGGTCGGTTGAGGCCAGCCGCGTCGCACTGGCGGCCAAGTCCCAGCTCTCTGGCGACAAGGCCTACGAGTTCCACACCAGGCTGATGGAGAGACGCGGGCAGGCCAATGGGGAATCCGCCAAGGCCGTGGCCAAGGAGATGGGCCTCGACATGGCCCGCCTGGAAAAGGACCTGCAAAACAACGAGATCGATGCCACGCTCCAGGAGAACATGACGCTTGGGGAACGGCTGGGGATCAACGGCACGCCCGGCTTCGTCATCGGCAACGAGGTCATTGCCGGCGCGGTCGGGGCCGAACCCTTGAGGCAGGTCATCGCGAACACGCGAAAATAGGGCTGGGCGGGCAGCGCCAGGCAGGCATTGAAGGCACCACGGCTTGGCCTACGTGACTTTCGGGCAAGGTCGTTCCCCATACCCAGGTTCCCCCGCATGGCCGCCACGTCCACAAGGTTCCGCCTCAGGCTCGCGGCACTCTCACTGCTCGTCGCCGGGACAGCGGTCGCCCACGAGAAGGCGACCGGGATCGTGGCCGCGCGGATGAAGGCCATGGAGGACACCGCAGCCCAGGCCAAGGCCCTCGACCGGGCCCTGAAGGCATCATCGCCGGATGATGCGGACCTTCGTGCCCGGGCGGAGCGCATCCATGCGCTCGCGCACGACCTCCACGCCATGTTCCCGCCCGGCAGCGACCAGGGCCACACCTATGCCCGTCCGGAGATCTGGACACAGCGGGACGGCTTCCAGCAGTTAACCCGGGCCTACGATGCCGCCACAGAAAGGCTCGTCGAGGCCGCAGGCACAAGGACCCTGCCCGCACTGCGTCAGCAATTCACCGTGGTGCGGCGCCACTGTCTCGCCTGCCATGAAAGGTTCCGAACCCCGGGAGGCGAGCGAGGATACTAGGCCGTGCCCGGTAGTCCGCACTGCATGGCCCCGTCATGAGCCATCCCGACGGCCGTCCTGCATCAGGCGGGGACCGCGGATCGAGGCAGGCCGTTGACGCCGTCGCGCTAGGTCCGTGCCCACCGGATCCGCCATGGCCGCTCAGCCCGGCCAGTCGCAATGCTCGATCAGGCGTGGTGAAATCCCAGAGGATCAATTCCGCCTGGGCGTCTCGGGTGACGGGGATGGTGCCGGAGGACTTGTGGGCGCACCCTGCTGCATGTCGGGCATGCTCCGCATCCCGGGCATGTCCTGCATGCCCCCCGGCTGTTGGGGCTGCATCATGGCCATGTTCCGGCAGCACGGGCACATGCCGCCTGCGGACTGGCCCGGCTGAGCGGGCTGGGTGGTCTGACCCGGCTGCTGGGCCTGGGCTGTGGCCGTCGGCGTGCCGCACATCATCGGGCCGGCCGTGGCGGTCGATCCCGTGGTCTGGGCCGCGGCCTGGTGCATCGGGCAGGCGAGGGCCGGGGCGGCGACGAAGCCAGCCGCTGCGGCAATGGCCAGGGTGAGCTTTCTCATGGCGTTCCTCCGGAATGACTCCGCGCAAGTTCGCGCCGTTCGCGGATTCCGGCAACTCCCAATGTGGTGACCGGCAGTCCTACAGGCCCGACCCCTTGGCCGCGCCAATGATCCGGCCGGGCTTTTCGTCCTGCGACTGCTGGAGCAGCACCACGTAGGCATCGGCTTCCTGCACCGCGATGGCCTCCAGCGGCACCCGGAAGCTGGCCGGGGCCCCCGACCAGGGCCCGAGGAAGATCAGCCCTCGGACGACGTTCACGTACGTCTCCGTCTTGCCTGCGTTCTCCCCGCGATGAATCGGCACCTCGATCTTCCGCCGGACGGGCAACAGCCAGGCCGTGGCGTCCCCGGCACCCTCGCCGACGTCGACCATGATCATGCCGTCCTCCTCACGCACGTCGACGGGAACGGGAGCCTGGCCGTGGGTGGCATGGTGGATCGCGCCCATGACCTGGTCCCGCGCGGAGCCGACGGAGGACAGGAAGCCGCTGACAACCAGTTCGGGCGTGTAGACGCGGCGGACGCCCCGTGCGAGCGCGTACCCCTTCTGCCGCACGGTGAACTGTGGATCGGCCAGGGTGTCCTTCCAGCCCATGTAGTCCCAGTAGTTCACGGGCAGACTCAGCACGACGAGGCCTGGATCGCGGGCCAGTTCCGCCATGAGCTCGTTCGCGGGCCGGCAGGCCGAGCAGCCCTGGCTCACGAAGAGCTCGAGGACCGCGTGCGGCTCCGGCGAGGCCGTGGCAGGCGCCGCCATGAGGATTGAGGCGAAGGGGAGAAGGCCGAGCCAGGATTTCAGTCGGTGTCGCATGCCGTCACTCAACACGCCGCGCGGAATTCAGGGAAGTCACGTTCCCTCGATCAAGGCCCGCTGCCTTTGTCAACCTCACCAACTCCTCCCGATCTGGGGCGAGGTTTTCAACCAATTTAACTCACGGCCCTTGAACGGGCCTGCCCCAATGGCAGATCAGAGTCAGGGCGGTGCTCGCGCTATAAGCATCCTTCCAGCCAAGCGTCACGCTGATGAAGGAACGATGGCGGCTATCGATATCACCATGGCTTGTGCCGTTCTTCGCCGGCAGTCACCGTAGGATAGCCAGCCATGGTGATATCCGCTCCGCAGATCCCCAAACTGGCAAGGGGAGGCATGCCTCCCCGTTGACCCCACGGCAGCCGATCCGGCCAGTAAAAGGAACAAGCAATGATGTGTGACGCCGATATTGAGGTTCTTGATGGCCTCATGAGAGAGGCCATCGATGAGGCGATGATTGCCGAGCATCACTTCCTTCTCGGTTTTGTCAGTGAAGCCAGACGTGATGCGGCTCAGGCCCGATGGAAGGAAGTGCATGCGCTTTGGCTCCAAGCCCATCGAGCGCGCGGTGCAGAGCAGGGAAAGAGGACAGCAGCGTGACGCTCCGCGCGATCCATGTCCGTCTCATTCCCGATCATGCGGCGGCTTTGGAAGCCGTTGCAACGGCGGAGGGGATTAGTCCGACCGGCTGGGTCCGCGCAGTTCTTGTTCGTGCGCTCCCGGCTCATAGTGAAATCCATTCACTGCCGCCGTCTCCAAGGCGTAGGCCCACTACGATCCCACCGGAGGATGTGACAGTAGTTGCGCGCCTAGTCGGTGCCGTCGGCATTTGCTCCGGGGCGACGATCCAACTCGCGAGGGCGCTTCGTGAGGCTGGACATCCAGCCCACGGGGATGCCGAACTGGTACTGCGGGACTTGCGGTCCTTGCAGGCCCAGCTCGTCGAAGTCGCGAGTGCCCTGCGACGTCATATCAGCGCCGCAGCGAGCGCACACGGTGAGGGGAAATCATGATTGCCGGCGCGACCCGGGGCCTAGGCGGCCCGGCTCTCGCTCGTCATCTCCTGTCGCGGAAGGGTGGGCAGCATGTCGAGGTCATGGAGCCGCGCGACCTCGCCGCCGCCGATCTCCCTGAGCAGCTCCGCGAATTGGTTGCATCGGCCGCACACGGCCGTACCGATCGCCCTGTGCATCACGTTCACATTGATCCACCGCCCGGTTGCGACGATCCGGAAGCGGTGATGCAAGCTTTCATGAGGCACTACGAACGGGAATTCGGACTTGAAGACTCTCCGCGGTGCGGCGTGCGCCACGAAAAAGCCGGCCGCACCCACTGGCACGTGGTCTGGAGTCTGGTTCGGCCGGACGGTCGTACTGTCGACTTGCGGCACGACCATGCGCGCAGAGAGAAAGTATCTCGCCTCGTGGAATTTGAGCGTGGCTTGCCGTGGACGAAAGGCAAACACAACAGAGCTGTGGCGACGGCATTGCGGAGGGACGGCCGCGCCGACGTCGCCGAAGCGATGGAGGCGGCTGGACTGCTTGCCGGCCACCCTCGCATTGCCGAGTCTACCCCACGCGAACGCGCTCAGGCCGAACGTACTGCGGTCCCACTCGCCGAGGTGAGGACCCGCACACTGGCCGCGTGGCGCTCCAGCGACAACGGCCACGGCTTCGCGGCGGCCTT
Organism: Microvirga sp. CF3062; assembly: GCF_036314045.1. NCBI lineage: Bacteria > Pseudomonadati > Pseudomonadota > Alphaproteobacteria > Hyphomicrobiales > Methylobacteriaceae > Microvirga > Microvirga sp. CF3062. Next base: position 11,738 of record NZ_JAYGGN010000010.1, on the reverse strand, counting down.
GCAGATGATGAACCTGCGGCTCGCCCAAGGCGACCGTGGTCCTGTCCTGGTCGACCGTTCTGGATCAATCCATTCCCTTACACGCAGCCTGTCGGCCGCCGCCCGGAGGGACGGCGACCGCATCACGGCAGCCGCTGTCCGCGCCCGGCTCGCCGGGCTCGCCGTTCCCACCATCGAGGAGGTTCGAGATGACCGACAAACCCGCTCCGTTGACACCCCGCGACCTGTTCCAGGAACAGCAAGCAACGCGCGAGGACGTGCTTCGACTGCACCCGCTGCTGTCACTCCTCGAGGAGGAGCCGACCGAGGGCAGCCCGCTGGACGAGATCAAGGCCCTCCTTACCTCGACCCTGGACGTCTTGCGGCATCAATCCGAAATCCTCGCTCGGCTCGACACCGCGTTCGCGCGCGGATCGCTGCCGCCGCCCTCGGCCGCCTCGACATCGGCAATCTGACGATTCAAGCAGCCGCGCTCGCCGCCGGCAGCCATAGGGCACACAATGAACTCGATTCACTGAGGGAGGACAGCATGGCACGAGGATTCAAGACGGCGCGGGCACTGGATTTCAAAGCACAGCTCCTCGCCGACGCTGCTCCACAGGGGTTCGATGCGTCGGCGTGGCGCGATGACCTGCATATGATCAAGCAGCCTTCACCTGGCCAGCCTACAACACGCATTCTGCTGCGGGATGGCGGCTGGTGCGAGATCGACGGGTCCGGCAAAATCGTCCGGACGTGGGGTACACGCGGCCGCGCAGATGCCCTAGCGGCTGCACTTGCTGAAGCGGGTGATTGGGAAACCCAGCGCCTGGAGCGAACCACCACGATCGCTCGCAGCCCTGATGCTCCGCGCCGCGAACGCCTGACCGAGATACAGGCTGAGGCGCTGGTCCACTGGTGGCAGGATCGGGGCTACTCGGCTACCGCCGCACCGGACGGCTGTTGGGTGCAGGCCGGGACCTCCCGGATCAGGGACACAGGCGATCACATGGAAATCCATGGCCCAGTCTCCGATGAAGCGATCCGTGCGACTATTATCAAGGCGAAGGAAGCCTGGGGTGGGGCCGCAGAACTGACAGGCAGATGGTCACAACGGGACCAGGATCGCATCTGGATCGAGGCGCAACGTCACGGCGTCCAACTTGAAGGATGTAAGCCGTCCGACTCGGTACGGCGGATGTGGGAGCGGGAACAGGCGACCACTGAAGTGCACACCCAGACCATGAGCCTAGTGCGGGTCGGCACCCGCGAGGCTGAATCCTTGCGTGCTGCGGCGCAGGGCGACCCCGCTGGGCTTGGCAGGCTGCCGCCCGAACTCCGGGCCTTTGTTACAAGCTACCTGGATGACGACCAGCGCGCTGAACTCGCGACATCAGAGACGGCAGATGTCGTCCCGGAGCTTTCGCGTTTCCGCACTCTCGGGCGCGAGGAGCTGGCCAGGATTGAGCACCGCAATGCCAAGCGCAATCAGTCCACTTTGTCCGAGCCTCTCAAGTCCGACCCTCATCCGGCCACCAATGACTTGGCACCGGTGCTGGAATAATGGGTATGTGGGATGCGGAGGCCCTGCTGCTGCGGCGGTACGTGATCGAAAGAGCGGCCGGACGTGTTCCCGCTGCCGAGTGGGTACGCTACGAGCCCGCCTTGGGCGCGTGGCTGTACTGCGACGAACGGACGGCCAGCACGGCCCAGTACCGACGGTGTCTGCGCAAGCCGGGTGCCCTGTGGTGCCCGGTCCTTGGCAACCGCATTGGCGTCGCTGCCGATGTGGCCTTGCAAGCCTTTTTCGAGACGATCGAGGCAGACGGCTGGTCCCGCCTTGCTGCCGCCGTGCGCGTCCGACCAAGCGATTGCCTCCGGCGATGGCGGGAGTCCGGACGGCGGATCATCGCTGCGATGGCAGCCAACCCTTCCGGAGACCGACCGCCGCCTGGCAGGCTTGCCGGGTGGCCAACACGACGCGGCACTGGCCCACGTAGTCTCCTGACTAGCGGACATTCTGGATGAGCGGAGTCCGACTTCCTGAGTCCGAGCCGACCCGGAGCCTCCGACTTACAGGCTTATAATTACGCGCGTTTCTTTCTGCATTGACGATCGGCTCCCTCATGCGGGATCTGTCGATTTCGACTTTGTGCGGCGGGGACGTGCTGGCAGAGTTGCGGCCGTTTCGAGAAGCGCCGCAGAATATCCTTCGGCATGATGCCGGACGAATGATGGTGTTACGATCAATGCGAACACCCCTGCATAGCCGACCAGTGCGGCAAGTGCGAGGGCATCGATAGGACGCACCGCGGCCAAGGCGCCACCAGAACGCCACAGCGCCAAGGCAGCAAGGGCTATGAAGCACAGCCCGGCGAGTCCAAGGGCGTAGGGTTTGAGGCCGTAAAGGTTTCTGGCAAATCCATATCCGACATTTTCGCGGGCAACGGCCTTGTTGTCCCCGGCCTTGGCACGCCGCCTCAGTTCATCCACCGCAGCTCCGTAGAGGTTGTCGGCGGAGGCTGGGTCGACGTCCTCTTCCTCACGGGTCGGCATCCTGAATGGCTGCCCGAGCGCCCGTATGCGTTCGTGGTAGAGAGCCTTCGTATGCGGATTCAAGCGGGTATCACGATGCCGCAGCATTGCCGTCGCGGGCATGCCACCCCAATCCTTGGACAGGTTCACTTGAACCTCACGGCCCTTGGCCCGGGCGAAGCGTCCAAACAGCATGAATACGGCTGCTGTGACGCCTGAGGCGGTTAAGAGCGGCCAAGAAAGCGACAAGCCAAAGTCCACGATGACAATCGCCAATGTCCAGAGCACGGGCAGTCCCGCCAAGACAACGGGAAGGTGCCGCGCTCGGTAGTCATAGGTATCCACAGCCTGCATATGCTGCCCCAGCGAAATCAGCCAACCGGCCCTCTATATAGATGTTCTCCAGTGTTGGGAGTATCGATGCCTTACGAAATAGAGTTTCACCCAGTCGGCGACGGCGAACGATCCGGGGACGCGATTACGCTCCGATACTGGGACCGATCTGCCTGGCGAGTAATGGTGATTGATGGCGGGTATCAAGCAACCGGAGAAGAGGTCCGTGATCACATTCGTAGTTTCTACGGAACCAATCACGTCGACTACGTGGTCAGTACACATCCCGATAACGATCACATAAGTGGTCTTCGGGTTATTCTATCGGAAATGAGCGTTGGCCAACTCTGGCTCCACGTCCCGCACTTTCATGCCGCAAGGATTATTCATCTCTTCCGGAGTGATCGGTGGAAGGTCGAAAACCTGGCTAATGCCCTGCGGCGAGCGTACCCGGTGGTCGAGGAGTTGATTAACTTGGCTACGGCTCAGGGCACCCAGATCGATGGACCATTTCAGGGTGCCCGGATCGGGCCGTTTACAGTGCTCTCGCCAACGCTGGCGATGTACGACGGACTGCTTCCTCAGTTCCGCGACACTCCGCAATACGACGGAGGGATCCTTGCAGCACTCGGCCACCTCATTTCGGGAGTTGGCCGACGCTTCAGTCAAGCAATCCGCTACGCGGTACAAGAGGATTGGTGGACCGAGACGCTTCGCGAGGCCGGCACGACGGCAGCGGAGAACGAAAGCTCCGTCGTGCTGTACGGGGATCTTGGAGCGGGACCGATTCTGCTCACAGCCGATGCGGGTATTGTGGGCCTGACGGCAGCAGCCAATTATGCCGACGCCGTTGGGCTACCGCTCGGCCACTCCCTGAGCCTATTCCAGGTGCCCCACCATGGGAGCCGAAATAATGTGTCACCAGGCGTTCTTAATCGGCTTGTCGGTCCTGTGCTTCTGCCAGGCCAGTTTCATCCAGCAGGATGTATAATATCGGCTGGTGCCAATGATCCCACCCATCCTCGACAGGTCGTCGTCAACGCGTTGGTGAGACGCGGCCTCAATCCAACTGTGACGCGTGGGAATACGACCCGTTTCGTCCATGGAATGCAAGATCGGCAAGGGTGGACCACCGCGCCGACACTCCAGATGGCGCCTTCGGTCGAGGAGTATGACTGAACGGCCCGACTTCACCTGCCTCAGGTCGATGTCAGCGGACCGGATGGCAGGTACGGAGTACGAGAGCGTAGCGCCTCTCCAAGAGGTAGCAATCTCGTCAGGCGCGAGAGCTTTCCCTCGCTTGGTTGCTGCGCTGGAGGTAGTGTCAACCGTCAACCGTTGACAATGCCTTGGATGGGTTCGTACACATTCCTGGTCACATTCGACTCAAACATGAGCCGGCCTCAGAAAAAACCTCTTGGTTCGTCAGGTACTTGCAGGGTGAGAAGGTTTAAGTCCTGCCGGGCCCACCACCCATTCTCCCGATCCCGCGCTGTTTCCAGATGGTGCCAGAGACAGGCCTGATATCAAAGGCTTAGTTGAGATCAGCTGGCACAGACCCGAGTCTCCAGTAAATAATCTGGGTCCTCCTGTGGGCCGTGTCTGGCCTAATTCTCCCAGCTGACAATTGCCCTTTCCAGCTCATAGTTGGCCCACGCTCAGAGACTGGTTCGCTGATTTTAAAGACTGGGGTTCGCACCGCCGAGCCGAATCGATCTTGGCTTGGGGATGAGCCAGCCAGTCGAAGCAACATTCCTGTATCTCCGACTGGACTTCAGCTGCCCTCCAAGCAGTGATGGGGGTGTCCTGACAGGCCGGTGAGCCCAAGGGATTCGGTGCCCCGCAGGCTTTTGGCCGCACGCGGGGCTGCGGTGGTGACGGCGAAGACCGTCGTAACACCACAAGGATCCTCTATGACCCTCACCGATACCCAACTCGTCCTGCTCAGCGCTGCCGCTCAGCACGCGGAACACCTCGTCACCCCGCCTGCAACGCCGAAGGGCAGGGCGGTCCAGAGTGCCTTGGCATCCCTGATCCGCCGGAGACTGGTCGAGGAGCGGCTCGTCTCCGCTCAGCAGCCACATTGGCGCATAGATGAGGCAGGCCAACTCATCGGGCTGCGGATCACGGCCGCTGGTCTGGCGGCACTCGGCCTTGATCCGACTGAGCAGTCCGACCATGAGGCTACACCCGATGATCAGCCTGCCATCCCACCTCAACATCAGGCTGCCCCAAGAGCAGGCACCAAGCAGGACCTTCTGCTGCAGCTCGTGAGCCGGGAACAGGGGGCCACCATCAACGACATGATGGCCGCCACAGGCTGGCTGCCCCACACCACCCGGGCTGCCCTCACGGGCCTGCGCAGAAAGGGTTATCATCTCACACGAGCAATCAGCACGGCTGGATCCATCTACCGGGTCGACACTGCTGCCGAGGAGGTGTGCTGATGGACACCTACTTCAAATCTCCCGATCATCGGCAAACCGCTGCTGACGCCGCTTGCCAGATCAGTGTCGATCAACAGCTTGCTGAGTTGAGCACTCTTCACCTTCAGGACCTGCGGGTGTGTTGGCGCAAGCTTCTGCGCACTCAGCCACCTCAGCTGTCTCGACCTCTTCTGCTGCGCCTGCTCGCCTATCGGCTGCAGGCGCGCGCCTACGGTGATCTTGATCGCGAGACAGTGCGGTATCTCAACCGTACTGCTCGTGAGAGTGCAAAGCGCAAGGCAGAGCACGGGAGGCAGAATGTCAAAGCGCCTCCACCATTCCACCCGTACCCACAAACACCGGGCTCAAACCCGGCACGCTCCTCGCCCGCGAGTTCAACGGAACCATGCATCGCGTGACGGTCACACAGGAGGGCTTTGCATGGCAGGGAATTACCTACAGCAGCCTGTCCGAAGTTGCTCGCCTGATCACCGGCACGCGCTGGAACGGACCTCGCTTCTTTGGCCTTCGCGACAAGCTGGAGAGGGGCCGGGCAGGCGGGGAGAACCTATGACAACAAAAGCCGCGAAGCGGCTGCGCTGTGCGGTCTACACCCGGGTTTCGACAGAGTATGGGCTCGAGCAGGAGTTCAACTCGCTGGATGCGCAGCGGGAAGCCTGTGAGGCCTACATCACCAGCCAGAAGCATGAGGGCTGGACGCTGCTGCCGGCCCGCTATGATGATGGCGGCTTCTCAGGCGGGTCAATGAACAGGCCTGCGCTCCAGCAGCTGCTCGCGGCCATTCGCCAGGGGCAGGTTGATGTCATCGTCGTCTACAAGGTCGATCGACTGACCCGCTCCCTGGCTGACTTCGCCAAGCTGGTTGAGCTCTTTGACGGGCACCAGGTCTCGTTCGTGTCCGTCACCCAGAGCTTCAATACGACGTCCAGCATGGGTCGGCTGACCCTGAACGTGCTGCTGTCGTTCGCGCAGTTCGAGCGTGAGGTCACCGGCGAGCGCATCCGGGACAAAATCGCGGCCAGCAAGAAGAAGGGCATGCGCATGGGCGGCCCAGTGCCGCTCGGCTACCAAGTGAAAGACAAGAAGCTCGTCGTGCATGAGCCCGAGGCCGAGCAGGTGCGTCTGATCTTCAGCCGATACCTGGAGCTGAAGTGTCTGACCGCTCTGGCTCGGGATCTGCGCGAGCGCGGCATCGTCACCAAGGTGTCCCGCCGACGGGATGGCTCGATCCGTGGCGGGATTGCTTTCACGAAGGGGCCGCTGGCCTATCTGCTGCGCAACCGAACTTACGTCGGTGAGGTGATCCACAAAGGGCAGCACTATCCTGGCGAGCAGGAGCCGATTGTGTCGCGCCACCTGTTCGACGCCGTTCAAGATGAACTCTCAGTGAAAGCCCACAACCGGGGCACGCCGCGCATCAACCGATCCTCCCTTCTGGTCGGACTCCTCTTCGATGACCGCGGCAACCGCATGACGCCGACCACATCCAACAAGGGTGGAGCGCGCTATCGCTACTACACCTCGGCGGCCCTGCAGCAGGGACGTAAAGATGAAGCGGGCTCTGTCTCGCGGGTGCCAGCACCTGATCTTGAGGCTATGGTTCTGAAGGCCATCGCTGACGGAAACAGCGCATGTTCTCAGAACAACGGAGACAGAGATCACGCTAGTGGTGCAGAACTCATGGCAACCCTCATCGATAGGGTGATCGTGAGGCGGGGTACGATTGAGATTGTGCGCCGGGCATCAGAAGGCGAAGAACAATTTGCACCTATCATTGTGCCTTGGTCGCCGGTCTCACGTCGGTGTCGGCGTGAGATTATTGGTGTGGAAGCCACTAGTGCGACGCGGCCCCTTCGGTCGGAAACGCGGGCACGGCTTGTTGAAGCTATTGCGAAGGCAAGGCAGTGGCTGAATGATTTGCTCAGTGGCGATGTGAAGGACACACATGCGATCGCAGCACGGAAGGCTTGCAGCGAGCGGTCCGTGCGCATGACGATTAATCTTGCTTTTCTCTCACCGGCCATTGTCAAGGCAGCCGTCGAGGGCCGCCTGCCATACGGAGCGGGGCTGTCGAGACTCATCGATGCTCCGCTCGCTTGGACCGAGCAACAAAGGTCTCTGATTGGAGCCTCCCCTTAGGAAGGCCTGAGGTCAGGCTCTCACCCGCCGTGCGAAATTCCCAGGAGCATTTCGGTGATTTGGGGTGAACGGAAAGGGCTGCGCGTCTAGTCGTTGGATCAGTCAGGTCGGACTTTGATTATCTTTGAATACCTATCGCCGTAGGTTCAACTGGAAGTATGCACTCGTGAGGTGAGCCAAGGCTTACATGTATTCTCGGCCGAGATCTAAGGCGCCTTCCTGAAGGGTGCAAAGCACTAGAAATAGATCTTTGAACAGCATGATCGATAGTATGCCTTTGAGTGCATGAGCCAGAACGGCACGATGTGGGTTCGGTTGATGCTCAATTCGCACGTTGCGACTAACGAAAGGCTTAGCGCGACAATATGAACCATCCGCTCTAATTTAATTCTGTGCTGCTCCTCCCACAAAGCGTCTATCGCGGGGCCGGCTAAGTACCACTTAGTCAGCGGAATGAGTGCGCCAGCGCACATCGATCCAATAAGAGACCATTACTCGGCATCTTCCTAGTTGTTCAGATAGGGAGACGCAACGTCATTTGTGCCATTTCATTCTCTACGAGGGCTGGCATTCCGATTCGACCAGAGGCGGATCGGAATCCAATTGTCAAGAGAAGGATAAAATATGACGTTTAAGATTTGGCGCGACGAGAGCGTTGTCTCTGCAAAGTCCGGTTTAGCTAAAAGCAATATTACATATCTGCCGAACGGTGGTTATGTCGTGTCTTGGACAGATTCGCTGGAAGGTCGGATTTATCTCCAACGATATGATGGCGCCGGTCAAATGGACGGCGCAAGAGTGGCTGTCGATACAGCAGGCAACAAACAGTACGATTCAGAAATTCAAGCTTACGGTTCGGATGGCGACTTTGTCGTGAGTTGGCAGGAGTCTGCCGGCGCGAATGAGTGGAGTGTCAAATCCCGTGTCTTCAAAGCGGATGGGACGGTTCAACAGACGCAGACCCTAGCGACAAAGCAGTCCCTAAGTGATTGGGACCGGCCTGCAGTTGCAAACAAGGTGGATGGTGGTTTCGTCACAGCTTACCCTACAAGTAGCGGCATTCAGTTATCGGTGCATAATGAAGATGGCATCATCCTCGCTGCGAAATCGGTTGGAGTTGTTTCGACTGCTAAATACGTCGATGTTGCTGCCATAGGCGACGACCAGTTTGTGGTCAGCTATTCTATAAGCAATAAGCAATATTACCGTGTGATGTCTCTCAGTGGTACCAGCCTCACCGAAGTTGATCTAAAAGCCACAGGAATGCGGTCCGATGTCGTCGCTCTTAAAAATGATGCGGGCATTCCAACAGGTAATTTCGTTGTTATTTATAATGACGGATCAACTATCAGAGCAAAGTTCGACACCATCAGCGACACCGGTGTTCAGATCACATCTCAAGGACTGAACCAGGATGACTTCGTCGGTGCAACTGCACTAAGGGGTGGGAGAGTTGCTGTCATATTCAGCGAAAAAGTTCCCAGGCCGAATCCGAATGGTAGAGACGATCTCGGCGACATATTCGTACAAATCATTAATGCAGACGGGACTCTGCCTCTGGGCGGCAAAATTCTCATCAACGATTTAAAGTTAGAAGAGTTTTCGCAACAGAAAGCACCCGCAATTTCTGAAATGGCAGATGGGCGTCTGGCCATCACGTGGCATGACCCTACTAAGGGCGGGTCAACTATTATGACTTCAATCGTCGATCCGCGGATTGCTCCTGTCACAGTCGAAGGAACAGAGCGGGCCGATATTTACTACGGCTCCGAACATGGCGTCGACAGTTTGTATGGCTTCGGCGGTAATGATAAACTCTACGGCGATGCTGGAGACGATATCCTCAACGGCGGCGCAGATGCAGATCTTCTCAACGGCGGTTCAGGCAACGATATTGCCGACTACTTTGGTAGCGCGGGACTTGCCGCGAGTCTGGGTGGTGATTTCGTCAACACAGGTGATGCTGCCGGTGATAAGTACGAATCCATCGAGAGATTGCATGGCACAGGTAGCGATGATGTCTTAGGTGGTAACGCTGGCAAAAATTACATTTTTGGCTTTGAAGGCAATGATTGGCTCTATGGCGGTGCAGGTGCTGTGGGCGATACGCTCGACGGCGGCGGCGGCTTTAATAGTGTGACTTTCGAGTATTCGGAAGCTGGTGTCGGCATCACACTTGATCTGCTCGAAAATAAAAGCACTGGCGAAGCGAAAGATGACGTTTTCATAAACATCAATGCTTTCTCTGGAAGCAACTATGCCGATACCTTAATTGGTTGGAACAAATACAACGAGTTCAGGGGTCTTAAGGGCGACGACTCGCTGATTGGCGGATCAGCTCACGATTATTTGGATGGTGGCGATGGCAGCGACACCCTTCAAGGCGGCGGGGGTGCCGATGATTTTGTAGGTGGCGCCGGCACCGATTTCGCTTCCTACCAGAACACGACAACGGGCGTGACAGTATCGTTAGTAAACTCGAGCCAGACGAACCCAAGTCCGAATACAGAAGAGGCGGTAGGGGATACTTACAACGGGATCGAGGGCCTGATCAGCGGATCTGGCAATGACATCCTCATTGGTAATAATCTGGACAATATTCTCGAAGGCCGTGCAGGAGCAGATACCCTCCAAGGCGGCGATGGAAACGACACCGTCTCGTATGCAGGCTCAAATGCTGGTGTCGTCGTGAACCTCGCGGCCAAGTCTGGATCGGGCGGGCATGCTCAGGGTATCACTAAGGGTGACACCTATGTGAGTATTGAGAATGCCATTGGCTCTAACTTCAATGATACGCTGATCGGCGATGCCAAGGCTAATGTGCTGAATGGCGGAGGCGGAATCGACACGGTCGATTACTCGGCCGCCGGGGGTGCCGTGAAGGTCGATCTCGCCACCGGCAGCGGCTCCGGCAGCGAGGCACAAGACGATACCTACGCGGAGGTCGAGAACGTCATCGGCTCGCAGTTTGGGGACACGCTTATCGGCAACGGCGCCGCCAACGTTCTGCAGGGCGGCAATGGCGACGATGTCTACTATGTCAGCGCCGGGGACGTAATCATCGAAGGGGCCAATGCAGGCAATGACAAGGTCTTCACCGATACGCATTATACCCTCGGCGCCAATCTCCAAGATCTGGAGGGTACTGGCGGCGCTGCTCTTATGTTGACTGGCAACGAGCTCAACAACAGGATCACCGGCAATGCGGCCGGTAACTGGATCGATGGCGGTGTCGGTGCTGATACGATGATGGGTGGAGCAGGGGACGACGTCTACGTTGTCGACAACGTTGGGGACGTGGTCGAAGACTATCTCGGCAACAACACGGTCGTGACGTCCGTTCAGCTTGACCCGAACAACCTGCGCGGCTCGTTCAACATCACCGTGGCGGATGGCTTCACCTTCAATGTGCAGGGGACGAATGGCAACAACGTCCTGAAAGGCAATGCAGTCGCGAACACCCTGAAGGGCAATGGCGGCAACGACATGATTTACGGCATGCTCGGCAACGATAAGCTCTATGGCGGCACAGGCCGGGACACCTTCGTGTTCGATACGCGGTTGAACAAGACCAAGAACGTGGACAAGATCTACGACTTCAAGTCCAAGGATGACACGTTCCATCTCGATAATGCGATTTTCACCAAGTTAGGCTCCGGCACGGCAGCTCGTCCAAAGAAGTTCAAGTCCGACATGTTCGTAGAGGGCAAAAGGGCTCAAGACCGAGAGGATCGGATTGTCTACGACAAGAAGACGGGTGCGCTGTACTATGACAAGGATGGTACCGGCGGTTCGGTCCAGGTGAAGATCGCCACAATCAACAACAAGACGACCCTCAAGTTCGACGACTTCTTCGTCATCTAAACGGACGAGAACGTATCAAGCATGTGCCGCCCGGTGAAAGCTGGGCGGCACTCTCGTCTTTGACGCTGATAAGATGGCGGCGAAGCTAGTTTCTAGGAGATCGAGATCGTACCGTTTCTACTTCAGCCTAAAATCGCAGCTTAAGAAATCTCGTGGAGGTGATGGTTGAGCGCGGCATCTCTGCCGATCATGCTACAATCCTACGCCGTTGTGCTTGAGCAATGGGACAGGAACAAGCAGCAACTCTTATTGGGATAGCATAATGAAAAGCCCTGCCAGGGGAGTGTCTGGCAGGGCCTCACGAGACCGCAGGCCCAGGGGCTCTCGCCTGAGCTTCGGTCCTGTTGCTTAGATGACGAAGAAGTCCTTGTGGGTCATCTTGAGGTTTTTGGAGAGGGTGGCGATCTGGATCTGAGCGGATGAGCCGGTGCCGTCGGCATC